>JAPULZ010000099.1 GCA_027294455.1 Gemmatimonadota bacterium | reverse complement strand
CCCGTCGATGACCGCGCGCTCCGAGTACACGCTGACATCCACGGTCTTTCTCTTCGATCCCGGCAGGCGGCATCGTGAAGCCTACGGAGTTTTCTTCGGCGGGGGAGATCTGCAGGGCGACGGCCAGGCGTATTCCTATTTCGTGATTCGCGATACCGGCGAGTACCTCATCAAACGGCGCAAGGGAAGCAGCACGGAGACGGTGGTGGACTGGACCACCACTGACGCAATCATGAAATACCCCGGCGACGGCGAGCAGGCGAAAAACGTGCTCGAGGTCGTCTGCGGCGCCGAGTCGGTTGACTTCTACGTCAACGGGACGAAGCTGACCAGCCTTCCGCGCAATCAACTCGACGTGGACGGCATCGTGGGATTGCGGTTGAATCACGCACTCGAAGTGCACGTGTCGGAGCTACGCGTGGAGCAGATGTAATCGAGCTGGCGCGGTCATTGGTCGGGCCGCGCTGCTAGTGCGCGGCCTCTTCCGCGGTATAGATCTCCTTGCCGCCGACGATCGTCTTGAGGATCGGGATGTACCGGATACGATCCGCATCGATCGTGAAGATGTTCTCTCCCACAACCACGAAGTCCGCAAACTTCCCCACCTCGATCGTACCCCGGTTGTTCTCGTCGAACGTCTGGTACGCCGGCGCCCAGGTGTGGAGGCGAATCGCCCCTTCTCGGCTCACCGCCTCCTCCGCGCCGTAGACCGCGTCGTCCCAGCCCTTTCGCGTGATGCCGGTCCAAAGACTCACGCGCGGACCGTAGGGCGCGCCGTCCGAGCCCCAGCTCACCCACACGCCGGCATCGAGCAAGGACTTGGTCGGGTTCATGGTGGCCTCCCGCTCGCCGGTGAGCGCCTCGACCGCAAAGGCGCCGAGTCCCACCGTGAAGCTCGGCTGGCTCGACACGCCGATCCCCAGACGGGCCATCTTCTCGATCGTCTCCTCGGGAGGTTTGACGGCCACATGGTGGAGGTAGTGGCGGTGATTCTCCCGAGGCATCTCCTCGAGGATCCGCTCCAGTTGATCCACCACCATCTTCACCGCGCCGTCTCCCATCGTGTGAATCCCGAGCTGCCACCCCAGCTCGTGCGCCCTCCGGGCGACCGGATAGAAGACTTCGGCGGGAATCCGAATCACGCCGGTGAAGTCGGGACGGCTCTCGTACGGCTCGAGGGACCAGAAGACCGGCGCGCTGAGGCCGCCGTCGATGCTCATCTTGATCGCTCCCAGCTTCAAACGGTCGTCCCCGAAGCCGGTCACGAAACCCAACGACTCGATTTCGGCGATGGTTTCCCGCACACCTCTCTCCAAATCGTCGTAGGAGTCGTAGCCGGGACTCACTCGGAGCTGTATGGTCGCCCTGGGAAGCTCCTCTCCGTAGCGCGCGTACAGGGTCTGAAACAGCCGGACACCGCTGGGGCGTACGCCGGCCACGTTGACGCTCGTCACACCCTGGCTGGCGAACTGCTCGAGCCTCCTCCGCATGTTCTCGACGGCCGTGTCGTCGTCCACCGGCCCGCCGCGGCGTGACGGCGCCACGCCCGCCACCAAGCGCCTCGCGGCGTCGTAAAGCCGGCCGTTCGGCTCGCCCTTCTCGTCCTTCCCCACCTCTCCGCCGCCCGGGACGTGAGTGGTCCGAGTGATCCCGGCCAACTCCAATGCCTTCGAGTTGAGGACGGTCGTGTGGGGTCCCCGGGTCAGCAGCACCGGTTTGTCGGCGGAGCCCTGGTCCAGGTCCCATCTGGTGGGGAGAGTCTGGTTGGGCCAGATCTCGCGGCTCAACGAGCCTCGAACCCACTCCCCGGGTCCCAAGCTGGACGCTCGCTCGTGGATCGCGGTTTGGAGCTGCCCGATGGTAGTCACGCCCTTGATCCACTCCGGAACCTCCGAGATCAAACCACCCTTCCATTCCATCAACCCACCGCCGCCACCGCCCACGTGCACGTGGTTGTCGTAGAAGCCCGGGAGCATGGTGCGGCCCTCGAGATCGATCCGCTCGGTGCTTGGGGAGGCGAGTGCCAAGACGCCCTCGTTGGAACCTACCGCCACGATCTTTCCGTCCCCGATCGCCACGGCTTCCACGACGTCGTAGTCGGCATTGGCAGTGAACACGTTGCCGTTGAAATAGATCGCGTCCGGGGCAATGGTGCCCACCGACGGCCCCCCGCACGCCGCGGTCCACACCACGAGACCTACGCCAATGATCGAGAGCGCCTTGTTCATGGGGTCCTACCTTTCGCGTGAGCGAGCCGCCGCGGCCGCATTCACGGGAATGTGTCCCCCGATACCCGCGGCGTCCACCATCGAATAGCCCGCCGTCGCTCCGCTCCGGCTTGCGCGTCCGTGACGGTTTAGGCAAGCCAGGGTTTAGGTGGCAAACCCAAGTGCTTCAGCTACGGCCCACTGCTCACCGTCCAGCGTCACAAACGACATGTCTTGCGGCCGATCGACTACGTAGAGGGCGCAAGCGAGATGCCACAGATCGGCGCCGCGCAGATAACCCGCCGCCAATACCGCAGACATTTCCTGGCTCAAGGGCCGATCCGGCAGAATCCACCCGATCGCATCGAGATATGAAGCATCGGGTTCGACGTTCTCTCGGACAAACGATGCCCGCAGCTCGGCCTCGAGGAGATTCGACGACAGCAGCTCATCGAACCCCTCCAACCGACGCCC
>JAPULZ010000098.1 GCA_027294455.1 Gemmatimonadota bacterium | reverse complement strand
GGCGTGCATTCGCTGCGGTGCTTGTGTCCCGGCATGCCCGCACACGGCGATCGATGTTCGGGGCGACTTTGGTCGTGCGCTGGAGTTGGTGATGGCGGGTGACGCCGTTCTGATTCTCAGCGTCGAAGCCGAAGTACACTTTTATCCCCAGACGCCCGAGCAGACCGTAAACGCGTGTTATCGCGCGGGATTCTGTACTGTGTACCGGGGGGTGTTGGGCGATGAGTTGGTGGCCGAGCGGTACCGTCAGCTGTGGAGCAAGGGAAGCAGTGGGACGATGATTCGTTCCACGTGTCCGGTGGTGGTCGAGTCGATTCGGCGCGAGTACCCGGCACTGGTTCCCTACCTGGCGCCGGTGCAGACGCCGGTACAGGCGGAGGCCGGGTACATTCGGGCGAAACACGGGGCCGACACGAAGATCGTGTACGTGGGTGTGTGTCTCACCGAGGGCGGCGCGTCGGTGGACGCGGCGATCACGCTGCAGGAGTTGGAGGAGTTGTTCCGGGTGCGCCGCGTGGAAGTAGCGAAGGAAGCGCCGTTCTTCGACCGCATACCGGAGGAGCGGCGCCGGCACGTGAGCACCGCGGGGGGTATGCCGCTTTCGGTGTTGCAAAACGAGCGGCAGGCCAGCACCAGGTTCAGAAAGATGCGTGGGATGAATCACCTTCCCACCATTGCCCGGGCGGTCGCGGTGGACAAGATCGACCTCGGGTTCGTAGACCTGTTGCCGTGCGAGGGGTGTTTGGCTCACCCGTTGATGGGTCCGGCCGACGAGTTGTATCACCGGCGCAAGGTAGTGCAGGCGTTTGAGCCGACGAGGAGTCCCGAGCCGGTCATCGAGCCGGAGATCGAGGTGGACGTGGGGGCCGAGTTCACCGCGGTTGCCAACGGGCACCCCGGGGTGTCGGAAGAGAAGATCGAGGCGGTCATCCAGCGTATCGGTCTGGCGACCGACGGGACCCCGTGGGATTGCGGTGCGTGCGGGTTCGGGACCTGTCGCAAGTTTGCGTCGGCGCATATCAAAGGCCGGGCCGACTTACGGCAGTGCCCGCCGTATCAGGAGCGGCGGGCGCAGCAGGCGCAGGAAGAGGCGGCGGTGGACGCACTGACCGGTCTGGCGACCTTCCGGGTGTTGCGGGACCGGTTGCGGCAGGAAGTAGCCCGGGCGCGACGGACCGGGGTTTCCTTTGCCGTGTTGTTCGTGGACATGGACAACTTCAAGGCCGTGAACGACCGCTACGGGCACGAGGAGGGGAACGAGGTGCTCCAGCTCGGGGCGGACGCCATGGCGAAGACGGTCCGAGGCACCGATACGGCCGCCCGCTATGGGGGTGACGAGTTCGTCGTCCTGCTCATCGGCACCAAATTGCGGGGTGCGCGGAAAGTCGGAGAGCAAATCCGTCACGCCATCGAGGAGGCGGGCACGAGGGCCGGGTACCCGGAGGGGATGGTCACCGTTTCGATCGGGGCGGCGCATTTCGACCTCGACCTGGACGACCCCGACGTGCTGGAGTTGGCGGATCGGGCGCTGTACGAGGCGAAGGGGACGGGTGGAAACCGGGTCGTGTAACCTCTTGGGTGCTGAGAACACCTAAACACACTGGGAGCAACGTGAAACCCAACAAAGAGGATCCCGTGCAGGCGACAGCGAGCGAGGCACCGGTTCAACCACGAAAGGCACAGGGTGAGGCCCAGGCCGATCCTTGGGGCATTCGCCGTGCCGAGGTGCTCCTGACCAGTCTCAAAGGCGTGCTGTCGGCGCGGGTGGTGGCGACGGGCACCGGCGAGATCACCGAGGTCCACATCCTCACCGAGGCGGGCCTCACTCCCAAGCAGGTCGTCCGGAACGTAGAAAGCGCGCTCCTGGCCCAGCTCGGGATCAAGATCGACCACCGGAAGATCAGCGTGGCTCAGACGGCGGACATTCTGCCGCTCGAGGCCATGGAGGACCGGGCCGTGGCCGAGCGGGCCCGGAAGCGCGGATTGGTGTTCCGCAGGGTGGAGGTCACCCCTACCGAGACCCCCCACAGGGTCACCGTGACCGTCACCATGGAGCGGGACGGGCAGGAGCTTTCTGCTCGGGAGAACGCCGGAGACGCCGACAAGATGCGTCTCCTGGCGGCTGCGCGGGCTACTGTATCGATTTTAGACGGTTTGGTCACCGATGGGACGATCGACCTGGCGGGCACTCAGCTGTCCGATATGTTCGACGCGCGCCTGGCGTTCGTCGGCATTCACGTTCTGCAAGGTCGTGAGGCACGGCTACATGTGGGATCGTGCGAAGTGAAGAGGAGTGTGGAGCAGGCGGGCGCGCTGGCCGTCTTGGACGCCACCAACCGCTGGCTGACCTCGCGGCTGTAAACAAGTTGGACGGCGGTTTGACAAAGTCGTCCCAACATCCCACTTTGTGTACCCCCTTCCCTGGGGGAAAATGTCTAAGTATAAGGCTATCAGCGTCTTAACCATTCTAGATAAAGGATTATGAAAAGGGGGTGCCCCGGTTCGGAGCTACCAGCCGTAGCGTAGCGGAGCGGATCCAGCTGTAAGAGCGAAGCGTCAGGGTGTGCCATAGTGAGGCATGCCACTTCTTGAATGCTTTTTGGCAGAAGAGGAGGTGACGCTCATGGGTTGGATTATTGACTTCTTGAGTATGCTTTTTGGTGGCGGAGCTGTGAACTGGTAGCTCTTCGGGGTGCTCCCCTCAGCACTATGCGCAAACCCAGCAGTATAGAGCTGTTCGTCGTTGCCGAGACCGTCCTCGCCATAGTCCTGCTCGCTGGAGCGGATTGGACGAGATACGCAGCACCGGGTTTGTTGCCCGCGGTCGCGACTCTCCTACTCATGACCTTGCTTTCCGAAGCGGGGTCTTACCGCCTTCGTGTAGGTACGGTCACCAGCTCCATTGTATTCATCCCGTATTTGGCCGCAGCCATGCTAGTCGGTCCCGCCTGGGCAATCGCTATCGCCGGGGTAACCAACTTCTTGGCGGAAACAGTCCTGCGGCGCAAGCGGGCTCTCAAAGTCATCCACAATACGTCAAAAGAGATCCTCGCCGTGGGCTCCGCCGCCTATCTCTATTTAGCTCTTGGTGGTCACGTTTCGTTAGTCGCCTTTAATCCTGTTGTCCCCGCGTTTTTGGGTGCTGTGGTCGTATTTTTTTCCCTCAATCAAGGGACAACTGCGATCGCGATCGCCCTTAGCACGAGAACAAGAATACGGGAAGCTTGGGGGCGTGTTGGTGACAACCATTTGTACGACATCGCTTCCAGTTCGATGGCACTGCTCCTTACGTTCCTATACGTGCAATTGCCTTTGTGGGGTCCCATCTTGGTGGTGATTCCATTGCTCCTAATTCGACATAACTATTGGATGACCCTGCGCTTCGAGCAGGAGCAGCGCGACTCACTCGTCTTGATGGTTAAGTCGATTGAAGCGCGTGATCCGTACACTTCGGGTCACTCGGTCAGGGTATCGCGTTTTGCTCGCACCGTCGCTGAAGAGATGGGGCTTTCTGCCAAGGAGATCGACCAGATTGCAACTGCGGCGCTACTGCACGACGTAGGGAAAATCTACCAGG
>JAPULZ010000097.1 GCA_027294455.1 Gemmatimonadota bacterium | reverse complement strand
ACTACACGGTGCTACCTGCCGCCGAAGGGGGCGGGGGCGGGGGCGGAACGCTCGCGCGGGCCGTTGCCTTGCAGGCCGACGCACTCATGAACGCGGCGCTCGACGCGGATGAGTTGGCTCGCGAGCTGGAAGTCATCATTCAAGAGGCGAATCGGAAGCTGGACACGCCATCGGCGGTGGCCGGGGAAACCCTCTACGAGCTGCTGTTCGCCCAGCATCGGATTCGGCGCTGGCGCATCGGCACCGAAGAGGGCCTGCGCGCTCTCACGGCCGACGACCTGCGGTCGTACCACCGCACGCGATATACGCCCGAGCGCACCATCGTTGCTCTGGTCGGGGCGCTCGACGTGGAGCGGGCGTTGGACGTGGCCAGCGAAGCGTATGCGGACTGGACCACCGATGCTCCGCATGAAGATCCCGCGCCGGAGGAGACGAATCCGCCGCCGCCGGCGATTCGGATCTTGCGCGGCGACGTTGTGCGCCCCAGGGCGGTGTTTGGGTGGCGATCCGTCCACGAGTTGCACCCCTCGGCAACGGCGCTGGACTTCGCCGCGGCGATCCTCGGGTCGGGACGGGGCTCATGGCTCACGCGAGAAGTGCGAACGCCCGGGTTCGCCAGTAGTGCGCGCGCGTTTCATCACACGACGTCCGAGGTTGGCGTCTTCGAAGTCAGTTTGGAAGGGGACGCGTCCACCATAGACGAAGCGGTTCACCGCGGCATAGCCTTAGTCGCCGAACTCGCCACGGCGGGCCCGAGCGCCGAGGACATGAATCGGGCTCGTGCGCTCGCGACGGTCCGCTGGTCGCGCCGTGTGGAGTCGATGGACGGACGCGCCAGCCTGTGGGCGAGTGCAGAGGCCCTCGGAGCGTACACCCTGGCCGACGAGTTTTACCGCCGCATGCTGGATGTCACGTCCGACGAGGTCCGGCAGGCCGCCCAAGAATTCTTGTCGGCCGGCGAACCCTCCGCCGTGATGTACGGCGGACCCGAATTCGAGACGAGCTTCGAGCAGCGCGACTGGCCTCCGAGGGAGGGCGGGGAGGGGGGAGTGCGTGAGCCCATCGCCATGTCCGGTATCACCCCGCCTCCGATCTCCGGTCCCGCGCCCCCGCCCTCGCCCCAACGGGCGCAGCACACCGCGACTTCGGTGGGAAACGTGGATCATGTGGTCCTCGGCGGCGCGGATTTGCTCGTGCGATCCAAACCAGGGTCGGGGCTGGTTTTCATAGGCGCGTACGTGCTGGGGCTGCGAGCGGGCGAGACGTCGGAGACGGCTGGGTTGTCGGCTCTGCTTGCCCGGACGGCTGTCCGCGGCGCCGGCGGATTGGACGCGGAGCAGTTGGCCCTCGCGGCGGAGCGCCTCGGTGGGTCGATCGGCACGTCTGCGTCCGCCGACGCCGTTGGTTGGGGAATGACCGTCCGACCGGAAGCGGCTCGAGAGGCCGCCCGGCTGTTGTTCTCGGTCGCGACCGAGCCGGGGTTGGCCTCAGAAGGACTCGCGATCGAGCGTTCGCTTCAGGCCAGCGATGCCGCCCGACGGCGCGACGACATGTTTGGGTATCCCATCCAGCAGGTGCTGGCCCTCGCCCTGCCCGATTCGACCTACGGGCTTCCGGCACTGGGGACCCCCGCCACCGTTCCCACTCTCAGCGACGAGCGGGTTCGTGAATGGGCGGCCGTACTACGCGCGGGGCGCATGACGGTGGTCGCCGTGGGAGATCTGCCCAATGAGGAGCTGATCGACGCCGTCTCGATCTTCGATGCGTGGCGAAGCGCACAGAGCACCTCGGCCGTGATACCGGTCGGCACGTGGCACGCCGGGCGCGACCAGGAGCCGCGTGATAAGGCACAGTCGGCGATAGCCATGGCCTTTCCGAGCGCGTCGTATCAGTCGCCGGACCGGTTTCCTCTCATTATTGCGGGATCGTTGCTGAGCGGGCTCGCGGGATCGCTGTTCCGGGAATTGCGCGACGCGCGCTCGTTGGCCTACACGGTGGCTGCGTTGCCCTGGCTGAGGCGCCGTACGGGAGCGATGCTCACGTATATCGCCACGTCGCCGAGCCGGGAAGCCGAGGCTCGGGAGGCGATGTTGGACAAACTCGCAGATACCGGTGTCGACGACATCGCGGACGAGGAGATCGAGCGTGCGCGGAACTACGCCGCCGGTGCGCTGCAGCTACGGCTGCAGAGCACCGAAGCATTGGCGGGTGAGATTCTCGACGCGTGGATCCACGGCGACCTAGAGTCGCTGCCCGGTCTAGCCGACCGGTTGCGCGCCGTAACCGCCGATGACGTGCGGCGGGTGGCCGCTCAGGTCTTTCGAGCGGATGGGCGGGCGGAGTTTGTTGTGGTGGGGAGGGAGAAGGGAGAAGGGAGACGTGAGCCGTGAGCCGTGAGCCGTGAGTCGGGAGTCGGGAGTCGGGGGTCGGGAGTCGGGGGTCGTGAGCCGTGAGCCGTGAGTCGTGAGCCGTATGAAGTTCTTTCCGTCTGTCCGTCGGGTGGTTGGGGGGGGTGCAGGGGCCCGTCAGGGGAGGGTGGTGTGGGGTGGGGGACCGCCGGTGCGGGGGCTAGAACATGGACATTGCCAGGAAAGAACGAAGATTGTCGTTGGTGATACGAAGTCTTTCGCACAGTAACCGCACCACCGACCAGAGGACCTTGTACGCCAAGTCGCGGTTGAAGTCCATGAGCAATTCAAAATCGGCGCGGGCGATGGTCACGAGTTTACAGTCGACGTTGGCGATGGCATCGGTGGATCGTTCAGAGCGATCGAACACCGCCATTTCGCCGAAGCAGGCGCCGGGTTTCAGGACGGTGAGGGCTTCTTCCCCGGAACCGGGTACATCTCTGGAAATACGAACTTCTCCTTCGGAAATGATGTACAAACGATTTCCGGGGTCGCCTTCACTGAAGATTTTTTGGCCGAACTTGAACGACTGTTCTGAGCAGATTTCTCCAACCGCTGCGACCTCGTCTTCGTCGAGGTCCGCGAAGATCTGTGCATTCTTCACGAGGCTGAGATCCATTTACCGCCCTTCCGAAGCGGGAGGTAGCTGATTGCCGCAAGCTACTGGTACACCGATTGCCGAGCAAGCAGCCCCGCTGTTCAAGGCTCCCGACGTTCTCACGGCCATCCGGATACCACTGGCAGTGGCTTTCGTCATGTTCGACGGGGCGCTCGTGCGATTGGGCATTGTCTTCATCGCCGCGTTCAGCGATGTCGTGGATGGCATTTGGGCCCGGCGAACGGGTGGATCTCGGGCGGGTGTGGTGTTGGACCCGGTGGCCGACAAACTCTTCATGCTGGCCGCGTTCGTGGTGGTATTGGGAGGCGGAATGTTGTCCCTCATCGAGCTCATCGGCGTGATGATCCGCGACATCACGGCGGCGGTGGCCTTTCTGACCACCCTCGTGCTCCGCAGGCCCACGACCCTTCCGGCGCGGGCGGGGGGCAAAGCCGTCACCGTTCTCCAGGTGCTCACTCTCGTTGCGTTTCTCGCCGGTTCGGAGCTGCTGCGCCCCTTGGCGTGGGCGACAGGGGCGGTATCGGTGTATGCTATATACGACTACACACGCGAGGTCTGGCGTCCGTGAGCAACGAATCGATGGTCCGGTCGGCGGTGATGGTGTTGCGGTCGTTGGTGCTACTGGGGATAGGGGTAGTGCCGGCCTGGACATTGACGGCACAGGATTTCATCCCACCTGAGACCAGCGGACAGGCGGCCGAGGGGTCAAAGATCCAAATCGGCGTCTACGGATTCAGTACCCGGGTGGGTTGGGATTTCGGGGACGACGCCGGCGGCATCGTCAGCTTGGCGCTCGATCTGGGAAATCTTGGCTCCAGCCAGGTGCGGCTGCGGCCGTCTGTGGAAATTGGGTTTACGGAGGAGATCGACACCTACGTGGTCAGCGCCGAGGTGCTCTACCGCTTCACGGTCGACAGTGAAAGGGCCGTGCCGTACATCGGCCTGGGGGTCGGACTGGCCGGCCGCGACGACTGTGAGGTCGTGTCCAGCTGTCCTGAAGCGTGGCTGCAGTTCGCACTCGGCTTTGAGCTGCTCTTCCGAGACAACATGAACTGGCTCTTCGAGTATCACGCCGAGGATGCGTTGAATCGGCACCGTCTTTTCTTTGGGTTGACGACTCGGAGGGGTGGTTGACTGCCGATCCGAAGCGTTCAGTACGACTGGACTGGGCTGGGACGGGTCTGAAGTTTCACGGGGGCGGCACGCACCCCGAGACTCCCTCCATCGAAATCGACGGAGACAACGCCACCGCGCCGGGTCCGATGCTCGTGTTGTTGCTGGCGGCCGCCGGGTGCACGTCGGCCGACGTCGTGCTGGTTCTCGAAAAAATGCGGGTCCAGTTGACGAGCTTGAGTGTCGAAGCGGAAGGTGTTCGGCGAGACGAGGATCCGCGTAGGTATGACGCCATTCATTTCCGGTATCGCATCTCCGGATCGGGACTGGACGACGAGAAAGCTCAGCGGGCGGTGAGCTTGTCGGTGGAAAAGTACTGTTCGGTCATGCACACACTCGCGCCTGACATAGCCATCAGTTACGACGTTGAGATTGGTGGTGGTGCCTGATCGTTGCAGGTGAGTTGGATTTTGGGAGGTGGGGGGGGGGGACCCAGGACTCCCCGAGTCGCCGGTTAGTTGGAGGGGTGTTCGTCTTTGACGTCAGCTTTGAACGGCTACCGGATCGGTGTTCCTGATGACGGGCCGGCAGTACTGTTCACCCAAGCGCCGCACCCTTCCCAGCTCGTGGTCCGTCAGCGTGTCGTACCGGTCTGAGAGATACTCCATCGTATCGTTGAACCAGTCTTTTTGGTGTTGTTCGCTGGCCTCGAGGACTCCACACCGAAGTATATGGCTGAACAGCTCGTCTCTCGCGTGGTCGAATCCGCTAAGGGGTGCTTCAGGTCGGTTTCCGGGCTTCCTAATGGACATTCGAACGTCGTCTCCTCTCGGTGAAGTCTCGAAATACAGCCTCCAAGTCTATGCGGGCCCTTCGCCCGATTCAAGGCCGGGCCCGGAGCGACATTTTGGAGCTGGCGCTACATTACGGAACCTTCACCGGTTCCAGCGGGTCGGTTACCACGGAGTTGGCTATGTCACACGATCAAACGTACGATGACGAGCGGGCTGCCCGCCTGATGACACTCCTGAAGGCGCTGGCGGCCCGAATCGAGACCCTCATGGCCCACGAGGACCTCTCGGCCGCGGGGCCCGAACTCATACGACTCATGGGGGACGCTCGCAGCGAACTCTTTCACTATGAGGTGCGGAGCACGTACGATTCTCCCGAGATTGCCGCGTCGCGGAGGGTCGTGGAGCAGGCAAAGAGGGCGGCGGATCAACTGGATCTGCCCGATGGCGACGAGTTTGAGCTTCGAGATTCGGAGGAAGACCTACGATGGCTGGAATAAAGAAATTTTACATCGGCCTTGGCGCGCTGGCGGTTGGCGGCGCCGGCGTGTTGTTCCTGGCGATGCGTGGAGGGGCGGCGGTCCCCACCGGGCCGATTGAGATGACTGCCATCGAAGCCGCGCGTGACTGGCAGGGATATGTGGTCGGCGATGCGGATGCCCCGGTCGAAGTCATCGAGTATGCCGATTTCGAGTGTCCCGCGTGTCGCGTGTGGTGGGTATTGACCACCCAGGATGTGAAGCAACGTTTGGTGGCGAGTGGACGTGTGCGTTTCTCGTTCCGGGATTTCCCCTTGAGCATGCACCGAAATGCGGTCCAGGCACATCACGCGGCTGCGTGTGCCGACGAACAGGGCATGTTCGAGCAAATGCACGACAAGCTGTTCG
>JAPULZ010000096.1 GCA_027294455.1 Gemmatimonadota bacterium | reverse complement strand
CGTCGTTCGAAACGGTGCCGGGGCCGCACGGCCGGGAGTGTCGATTCCACCGATCCCGCCACCGGCTCGCGCTCGAGCGCTGCAGCCAGCAGCCGCCCGCCTGCCGTCAACTCAGCGGCAACCGATCGGCAGCGGGCGCACCCGCGCGTGTGATCGGCCAGTTCCGATTCGCCCTGAGGCAGCAGCTCCTCGGGCTCCGCCTCCAGCATGCGTTCCAGGGCCACGTCACATGTCACGGCCGTACGCCTCCACCAGTTCGGGGTTAAACTCCAAGATCTTCTTGCGAATTACCCGGCGCGCCCGGAAGAGATGGGTCCGCACGGTGGCCGCGTTCATGCCGAGCATGTCGGCCACTTCGGACGCGCGAAACCCCTGTAGGTCGGCCAGGTCGAACACCTCGCGCTGTTTTCCGGGCAGCGCCTCGAAGAACGTTTTCACCAGCTCCGCAGCCGTGCGGTCGTCGATTTCCTCCGCTGCCATGGCGGGCGTGGCGGGAACGGACGCCTCGTGCTCCGGCGGCGCCCCGCCGGAGCACCGCCGGTAGTGGTCGGCAACTTCGTTCGCGGTGATCTGGTACGCCCACGTGGTCACCTTGGCGCGCCCGTCGAATCGGTCGATGTACTTGCCGATCCGAAGCATCACTTCCTGCGTCACGTCCTCCGCATCCTCCGGGCTGCCCGTCTTCACGCGAATCCACCGGGACACGAGCGGATACAGCAACCGCAGCAAGCTCTCCATCGCAAGCTCGTCGCCCGCCCTGGCCGCCCCAACCAACGCCCCGGGGATATCGCGAACCGCTCCCGTATCGTTCAAATCCACTCCGTGACGGCCGTTGCAGGGTGTATGACGTGCCGCCGGGTGAGAGTGTTTACCTGGACAGGGAATGCATGCCCGGTCCGCATCGCCAGACGAAGGACGCTCAGGGGCGAGGCATGCCTCGCCCGCAGGCCGTACTCAGTACTCGGTGGGCTTCGGTTCCGCAATCGGGGACGACTGAGAGTACTGAAGAGGGTCTACATCGGGGGGCGAGAAAAAAACTGGCCCCGCCAAGCAGCGCGGGGCCAGTACGGTGAAGCCAATGGGGGTGGGGCCGGCTAGTCGTCCTTGGAGACCGCCATCACCATGTAGGCCTTGGTCCGGGCCGCCTCGTATCGGAACGCGCGTTCCCGGAACGAGACGAAGGCGAACGACGCGAGGAGTGCCGTGAGGAGAAATAGCTGGACGGCCACAAGATTGAAGGGGCCCACGCTGACACCGCTGGGCACGTTGGCTACCGGCTCCCAGAAAGGCACGAGGAGCGACAGCACGGCCGACGGGATGATGAATCCACGGGCCAGGCGGTACTGCTCGCGATAGACCTGAATCAAACGATAGACGTGCGGGGCTTTGGTGACGATCGCGTAGTCGATCCCGTGCATTATCTCGCCGGCCCGCCGAGTGCGATCCAATTGACTCTCCGCGGCATCGAGGTCGGTGTACCACCATCCGCCGATTTTCCGAATGGCGTCTTCGAGCCCCAACTCGGTATACCGCTGTCGCACCCGGTTGCTCGTGAGCACGATGCGCGCCCAGTCGTCCTTCGCCTTGCGGAAAAGGTGTCGCGAGAAGGTGTGCATCATCACGCCGATGACGAACGCCAGCGGGATCACCAGCAACAGAATCAGAAACGCCTGTTGTGGGCTGAGATCGGGAATGCGACGAAGATCCACACTCGGAGATCCCACGTCGAGCGCGATGATGATCCACAACAGGGAATAGAATCCCTGGATGAGCATCTGAAGGCTGTTGGAAAACCCGGACATCCGTTCCCCTCTCTAGCAAGCGGAGCTTACAAACGGCGGTGTGATCTACGGTACCGTTCCACAGATGACATCAGCGGGTCGGATGTTACCTGTCGGCCGGAGCCGTGTTCGCGGTGAATACACGCATTTTTGGACTTCGATTGCTGTGCCCCGCGTCACCAAGCCAAAAAGGGCGTTGGTTCACCCCTCACGTGATTTCCACGCCGGCGGCCTTCTCGATCTCCTTCACCAGTTCGACGTGATCGGCCTCCTCACCCAGGACCGGCCGCGCCGCCCCGAACGCCTCCTTGGCGACCCGGATGGCGCCGCTTGGCACCCCGTTGTCCTCGAGCACTTTCAGCGCCACCCCGAGATCCTTGTCCAGCAGCGCGAGGCGGAACGTTCGGGGCCAGGCCCGGGTCACGACCCGCTCGGGAAAGAGATTCTCCGTGACGTTCGAACGGCCACTCGAGGCGTTGATGACGTCCAGCGCCACGCCTGCCTTCACACCGAGCTTCACCAGAGCGGCCAGGCCTTCGCCGACGGCCATGATGTTGATGGCCAGCAGCGCGTTGTTCACGGCCTTGAGGGCGTGAGCGGCGCCCACTGGGCCCACGTGCTCGACCTTACCAGAATACACCTCCACGATCTCGCCGGCTTGCCCCACCCAAGGCTCCTCGCCCCCGAGCATGACGGTGAGACGGCCCGCCCGGGCCCCCGCTGTACCGCCGCTGACCGGGGCATCCACGAATCCGACCCCAAACGCGGCGAGGCGGTCGGCGGCCTGTCGCGAGCCCGCGGGGTCCCCCGACGTGGCGTCAATCAGCAATTGTCCCTCCCGCCACCCGTCTCCGATCGCGTCCAGCACCGCCGATACGTCCGCCGAGGTGGGCAGGCACGTGATGACCACGTCCACCTGTTCGACCACGGCCCGAGGCGACTCGGCCACCGACGCACCGGTCTCGCGGGCGAACGCGTCGGCCCGCTCGCGAGTGCGATTCCACACCATGGTGGGAAAGTGGTTGGCGATATGCTCGGCCATCGGACGACCGATGGCCCCCAGCCCGATGAAGCCAACGTGCTTCGTCATCCGGAGAGCATCTTCCTCCGCAGGATCTTCATGCGCCGCCGCAGCGAGCCATCCATCACCCGATCGCCGATACGCACGATCACGCCGCCGAGGATGCCGGGGTCCTCACGGTAGTGAGGAATGACTTCCTTCCCCAGTACAGCCGTGAGACGCTTCTTGACCTCGGCCTGGAGTTTCTTGTCCGGTTGCCGGGCCATGGCCACGCTAGCGTGCACGCGATTGAATTTCTGGTCCAGCAATCCGAGGTATTCTCTCGCGATCGACCCGATCATCCGCTGCCGCCCGCGTTTGACCACTGCCGCCAAAAACCGAATGAACGACTCCGGCGCCCGTCGCTTCAGCGCCCTCGCCAAAAGCTGGGTCTTTTGCGTTTTGGTCACTCGCGGTGATTCGAGCACGACGCGAATCCTCTCGTCGGCTTCGATGGCCCCGCCGACCCCTTCGATCAAATCCCCGAATTTCTCGGCATTACCCGAGCGTTCGCCCAACTCGAAGAGCGCCTCCGCGTAATTCCGTGCGATGGTGGGCTCTCTCAACGACCGGACTCCACCGAACCGAGGTAATCCACCACCAACTTCCGATTGGCTTCGTCATCGAGATTGGCGTCCACCAAGCGGGAAGCCGCGGCGAGGGAAAGATCCACCGCTTCCTGCCGGATCTCGGTGAGAGCGCGTTCGCGCTCGGCGGCGATCTCCCGCTTGGCGCGCTCCAGGATCTGACCCTGATCTTCCCGCGCCTTGGCGAGCATCGTCTCCCGTTCCTTCTGGGCGACCGTCTTGGCTTCATTCACCAACGCGGCGGCGTCCTCCTTCGCCCCGACCAGGAGCCGCTTGTGCTCCTCCAGCGCCGCCATCGCCTCGGCGTTCATCTTTTCCGCTTCCCCGAGCTGACGCGCGATCTTGCGCTCGCGTTCCTCAGTGGCGCTCAGAATGGCCGGCCACGCGTACTTCTTCAGCACGAGGAACAATCCGATGAAGACGAGCCAGGTCCAGAAAATCAGGCCGAACTCGACCTCGAACGGCGAGCTCGGGCCGAGATGTTGCGCTTCTTGAAGCAGGCCGAGCAACATGGCAATCATGATGCGTGTCTACCTACGCCAACTTGAACAACAACGCGAACACCAGTGCGATGATCGTGGCACCCTCGAGGAGAATGGCGATCAGCAACGCCGCGCCACGGATCTCGGCCCCGGCCTCCGGTTGCCGCGCAATGGCCTCTGCCGTCTGGCCGCCAATGCGGCCCAGGCCGATGCCGGCGCCGAGGATGGCCAGTCCCAAGCCGATGCCTGCTCCCAGCAGCGCGTTGGTGTTCTTCGCCACTTCGACGGCAGCCGTCTGGTCCGCGTTCAGCACTACATCCTGAAGCATGAGCAAAAAGTCGAACATGTTCGATCTTCCTTGATTCAATCTGGGAGATTCTCGGTTGCGTGCGCCCGCCACGTCGACCACCGTCTCTCCCGAACGGCGTCTCGGTGGTGACTCGCCCACGGCCGCGAGGCCGGCGAGTTTCTCCGACCATTCGGCCGGGTACGAAGGGATGGGGCCGGGCGCCGTCCCCCTCGCGATGCAACTAGTCTAGCCTGCCGGCGTCCGCCGCCCCGCCTAGTGCTCGTGTTGTATCAGACCGATGAACACCGACGTCAACAAAGCGAACACGTACGCCTGCAACAGCCCGATGAAGAGCTCGAGCATCATGATGCCCAGCACCAAACCCGCCGCCGTGAGCCCGATCGCCCAGTTCCACACCGCCAATTCGCCGAACAGGAAAATGATCCCGAACATCGACAGAATGACGAAATGGCCCGCCGTCATGTTGCCGAACAACCGGACGGCCAAGGCGAACGGCTTGACCAGCTTGCCCAAGATCTCGATGGGCGCCATGAAGAGCGACATCGCCACTCCGGCGACACCCGTGATGCCCGGAATACTCGGAAAGATGGTCCTCATGTACCCGGCAGGGCCCAGCTTCACCACGCCGCTGAGCTCGATCACCAGGAACGACAGGATGGCGAGCCCGCCGGTGATGGCCAGATTGCCGGTGGCGGTCGCGCCGTGGGGGAGGAGCCCCAGCAGGTTCATGTAGAGGATGAAGAAAAACAGGGTCATGATGAACGGCGCAAACTTGGCGCCGCCCTCCCCGATATTCGCGATGGCGATGTCGTTGCGGACGAAGAGCACCATCGCCTCGATGGCGTTGGCGAACCCCTTGGGGGCGTTTTCGCTCGCGCGCTGAGATTGCAGCTTGGTACCCGCCACGCGCATGGTCAAGAACACGAGGAACGCCGCGATCACCATGAAGATGACGTGCCGCGTGGGCGTCAGGTTCAGTGTGAGCGGCCCGATGTGGACATCGTGCCAGCGCTGCCACTCGAACATGAGATACGGCTCGATGCCGATGGAATAGGCATCTGCCGTATGATGGAGAACCACCTCGCCGATATCTGGAGCTTGCATCATTTGACGAACCGTAACTCCGCGAACAACAGGGGGACCAACACGCCCAAATACCCAAGGGCCGTGGGCAGCGGCGGAAAGCGCTCGCGATCGAGCACCACCGCGATCACGAACAAGAGCACGCCGCCCACCCGGAGCCCAATCCCGAGGCTCCACCGGCCCAAGAACTCGTCAAACGGCGCACCCCAAACCGGCTTGACCGCGACCACCGCCCCCACCTGAATCGCCGTGGCCAGCAAGCCGAACACGAGCCCCGGCACCACGGCCGAGGGTCCCCAGAACACCCACAGGATCCCGGTGACGCCCGCCGTCAGAACCCCACCCACCATGGCGAGCTTCAGGAAGAACCCTTCTTCTTTTTGGCGTTGCGGACCTTGTCGCGCTGCATCTCGGCCTGGAGCTTCCAGTACACGTTCAGAAACCCCCCAACCGCACCCACGGCCATACCGACCAGCGTGAAGAGCGGTGTCAGGCCCAGCCACTCATCCAGCGCCCACCCACCCAGGGTGAACCCGACGATCGCCGCGGCAAAGGTTCCCCCGAGTCCAGCCAGCTTGTAGCCGGCACCGATACCGCCACGTGGCGAGCCTTTGACCTCCATGGACCGGCTGGAAATTTATCGCTTGTGAAAAATTTCGCAAGCAATCGAGGGTGGCCGAACAGCCTCCGGGAGAGTAGGATTCACGCCTTCTGCCCTACCGGACAGGTCAACTTTCCAGCGGCATTCACCGTAGGAGAGTTGCACACTGGGATGACCCTTTTCGAGGATCGGTCTTGAACGCAGAAGTGACGCGAGTACAGGACGGCGATGTCGAACTCCTCGCCCGGCTCGCGGAGGCCAAGACCAAACTGCTCGAACAGGTCGGTCGGCGAATCGTCGGCCAGCATGAAGTGCTGGAGGGCATCCTCACGGCGATTCTCTCCGGCGGTCACACCTTGCTGGTCGGCGTGCCCGGGCTGGCCAAGACCCTGATGGTGTCCACGATCGCCGAAGCCCTCGACCTGAAGTTCTCGCGCATTCAGTTCACCCCCGATCTCATGCCCGGCGACATCACCGGGACGGAGATCATCGAGGAGGACATCTCCACCGGCAAACGGGCCTTTCGCTTCGTCCACGGGCCCGTCTTCGCCAACGTGGTCCTGGCCGACGAGATCAACCGGACCCCACCCAAGACGCAGGCGGCCCTCCTTCAGGCCATGCAGGAACACGAGGTGACGGCGGCCGGCACGACCTACCACCTTCCCGAACCGTTTTTCGTGCTCTCCACACAGAACCCCATCGAGCAGGAAGGCACCTACCCTCTGCCCGAAGCCCAGCTGGACCGGTTCATGTTCGAATTGCAGGTTCAGTACCCCAGCTCGGCCGAGGAAGAGCAGATCGTCGAGGAAACGACCGGCGACGACCTGGCCACGCTGAGCACGGTCCTCGACGGCGGAGAGGTCCTGGCCATGCAGCGCCTGGTCCGGCGCATTCCGGCGCCCAAGACGGTGGTGCGCAGCGCGGTGCGGCTGGCCCGGATGACGCGCCCGCACTCGGACGCCGCCCCGCCGTTGGTGAAAGAGTTCGTGGATTGGGGGGCCGGCCCCCGGGCATCCCAGTATCTCGTGCTGGGAGCCAAGGCCAGGGCCGCCCTGGATGGCCGTCCCATGGCCGACCTCGAGGACCTCCAGCACGTGGCCCCCGCGGTGCTGCGGCATCGGTTGATGGTGAATTTCGCCGCCGAGGCGGCCGGTCGGTCCGCCGAGAGTGTCTGCACCGAGCTCATCGCCGACGGAGCCTGGATGAAGGACCGCCCCTAGCTCAGCGGAACCAGGACGCGTCCCGGAACACCTCCGCCCGCAGCTCTTCCCAATCCCGCCGGACCCGTGCCATGTCGATATTCTGGTATTCCGCATCCTCGTGGGACGCCGCATTGGCAAACCCGACCAGGCGCCCGCCGTAACGCGTGGCCAACAGCTTCGGCGCCCGGACCGTCACCGAGGAATACAGCTGCATGGTCGCGCGCTGGATACGCGTTCCATAGGCAATTTCGCCCGTTCCGTCGCCGTACACGAGGGCCTCCACGGCTTCCAAGCGGATGCGCACCAATTCCGGATCGATGTGGCTCTCGACCGGAACGGCGGCGTCGTGGATACGCTGTGCTCGGCCGGCCAAGGAGCCGATGAAGACATACCCACCCCAACCGGTCAGCGAGAGGCCGATGAGCCACAACAGGGGCGAGACGAACGAACGACGGGGAGTATCGGTGCCGCGTTGCTCCTTCAAGCAGGCCAGACAACCCGCCGATTCCGTGGGGTCGTAATAGAAACCGTGCTGCGTACACTTGATCGACTGGCCTTTGGCCGCCGGCATTGGATCATTCATGGGAGCCTCCGCTGCGATGGCGCAGCATGTGACAAATAGTGCAAGGCACCGGTCCGCGGAGCCCGCCTCAACCTACCACCGGCCTCGGGCGAAGGGCGTGAGCGCGATCACGCCGGTGGGCGGGGCATGTTGCCCGCGGCGACCGGAGTCGTTATTCTCCCACCTCAACCACGGTGATCCGGGAACACTGCAAACCGTCCAGCAATCCGCTAAATTCCCCCCATGACTATCGCGTTACCGGTCCTCGAGAGCCCTGCCCTCGATCCACAGGAAGTGGTCGGACTGCATGAAGAGATACGGGAATTGGCCCGTACCCGGAATGCGGTCATCTTGGCGCACAACTACCAGCGTCCCGAAGTCCAAGATGTCGCCGACTTGGTGGGCGATTCACTGGGATTGTCGCGCACGGCCGCGGAGACCGAAGCCGATGTGATCGCGTTTTGCGGTGTGCACTTCATGGCGGAGACCGCGGCCATGCTGGCACCAACCAAGCGCGTGCTCCTGCCCGACCTGCGCGCCGGGTGCTCGTTGGCGGCCACGATCACGGCCGAAGACGTCCGCAAGTGGAAGGCGGAGTTTCCCGACCACATCGCCGTGGGCTACGTGAACACCACGGCCGCCGTCAAGGCGGAGCTCGACTACTGCTGCACCAGCGGCAACGTGCTCGCGATCATCGACGCTATCCCCAAGGATCGCGGGATCTTGTTCCTGCCGGATTTCTTCCTGGGCGCGCACATCAAGCGCATGCGACCCAACCGGCGGGTCGAAGTGTGGATGGGCGAGTGTCACGTGCACAAGGCGATCAACGCGAAGACGGTCAACGAGCAACGGCTTCTCCTGCCCGACGCGGAAGTGCTCGTGCACCCCGAATGCGGCTGCGCGGGGCAACTCATTTACGAGACAGGACTCGGCGCGGTCGATTCCAACGGCTTGCACATCTTGTCCACCGAGGGCATGGTGCGCCACGCCCAGTCGAGTGATGCGTCGACGTTCATCGTGGCGACCGAGGTGGGTATTCTGCACCGCATGCGGCAGCTCATACCCGAGAAGGAGTTCGTCGCCGCCGACCCGCAGGCCGTCTGCCAGTACATGAAGACGATTACGCTGGAGGGTTTGCGCGACGCGTTGCTCCACGATCAACACGTGGTCACCGTCCCCGAAGCGACCCGAGTGGCCGCCATGGCGGCGCTGGATCGCATGGTGCAGATCGGCTAGTCCCCCACCCTCAGACAACTCAGCGACGCCTTGGACGGCGTCACGCACTTCACCCTGAGACCGGCTCCGTCAGTCGTTAGCGGGGTAGCGCCAACAGTCGGGGCCCGTGTGCCTGGTATCGGCCAAGTGGAAGATCTTCCACCCGTCAGTCGTGTCGAACAACTGAAAGGCATCGATGCCGCAGTGGCTGAACTCGCCGTTGACCAGGATGTCGTACTTCGTCCAGACCTGAGCGAGGTTGCCGTCGATGCGGACCTCCCAATCCCACACGCGCTCGTCGAGGCTTGCCGCACCTTGCCCGACGCGCATGGCGAAGTCCTCTGCCGCGGTGTAGCTGACGACGCCCTCCCGATTCAGCGCACCAAGCCGCGCCCCCTCAGCGAACACGCCGCGAATCTTTTCGGAGTCCTTCTCCCGCATCCCGTCGAACAAATCGTGCACCACCCGCACCACGGCGGCTTCGTCCGGGGTTTGCGCCTGCACCCGCGGCACCGGACCGGACAGGGTCAGCACCACCACGACGACCCCCAACCAAACTGAATTCTTCCTGCGCATCTGCCCTCCTCTGATTCGTTCTCCTCGCCTTCCCTCCCAAGATACCCTGACGTACCACAGGGCCGCGAGCCGGGCGCGGCGCATTTGACACCCCCTTGGCGCAGCAGCATGTTCCCGCGTTCTCATCCGCGGATCGTGTTCCATGTCCACGCTCGTGCTGTCTCAAGTCGAGATCCGGCGCCTGCTGCCGATGGAGAAGTGCGTCCAACTCATGGCCGAGGCCCTCAAGACGTTGGGCCGCGGCGACGCGGTGAACCCGCTCCGCAACGGCATCCGCCTACCAAACGACCTCGGCATTTTGGGCATGATGCCTGGATTCATGGCGGAGCCGCAGGTGCTGGGACTCAAGGTGGTCGCCGTGTTCCCCGGCAACCACGGCACGAAATACGATTCACATCAAGGCGTGGTGGTCTTGTTCGACACGACGCATGGCCTCCCGGTGGCCATTCTCGACGCCAGCGAGATAACGGCCATCCGCACGGCGGCCGCGACAGCCGTGGCCACGCAGTTGCTGGCCCGAGAAGACGCGAGCGATCTCGCTATCGTGGGCTCCGGGGTCCAGGCTCGCACCCACCTGGAGGCCATGTGCGTCGTGCGCAACATCACCCGCGTGCGCGTTTACAGCCCGCACGCCGAGCACCGAGAACGCTTCGCCCGGGAGCAAGGGGAGCGCCATGACGTGGAGGTCACCGCGACCGAATCGGCAAAGGCCGCCGTGGAGAACGCAGACATCATCTGCACCACGACCACAGCCACCGAGCCGGTGGTCCACGGCGACTGGATCGCCCCGGGCTGTCACATCAACGCGGTGGGCTCGAGCGTGCGGTACGCGCGTGAGCTCGACACGGCTGCCGTCGTGCGCTCGCGACTGTTCGTGGACCGGAAGGAATCCACCATCAACGAGGCCGGCGATTTCCTTTTTCCCAAAAAGGAAGGCGCCGTGGACGACGATCATATCGTGGGAGAGATCGGGGATATCCTGCTGGGCAAAATCGGCGGCCGCCGAACACCGGACGAGATCACGCTGTTCGAGTCGCTGGGGTTGGCGGTGGAGGACTTGGCCGCCTCCTACTACGTGTATCACCGCGCCTTGAAGGAGGGCTCGGGCACTCCCGTGGATCTCGGGGGTCTCGCGCATGCAGCCACTTGAGCAAATCCCCCTCGCCGAAATCCGTGCCGCCGCTGAGCGCATAGGCGGCAGCGCCGTTCGCACGCCACTCCTCGAGCTCAACGTCGAGACGGACGCGCGAGTCTTTCTCAAGCTCGAGAACCTCCAGCCCATCGGTTCGTTCAAGTTGCGGGGCGCCTGCAACGCGATGCGCAAATGCGACCCGGCGACGCTCGCCAAGGGCGTGTGCACGGCCAGCGCGGGGAACATGGCGCAGGGCGTCGCGTGGAGCGCGCGGGCCATGGGCGTGCCGTGTCACGTGATCGTGCCCGAGCGAGCGCCGCAGACCAAGCTCGATGCGGTGAAGCGACTCGGCGGGCACATCATCAAAGTGCCCTACGACGATTGGTGGCAGGCCATCGTGACCCACGAGATCCCGGGCCTCGACGCACTGTTCATCCATCCCGTGAGCGACCCCGACGTCATGGCTGGCAACGGCACGATCGGGCTCGAAATTCTGGACGATTTGCCCGACGTGGATACGATCTTGATTCCCTACGGCGGAGGCGGACTCAGCTGCGGGATCGCGTCGGCGGTCAAGACACTCAAGCCGAACACTAAAATCTTCGCGTGCGAGGTCGATACGGCGGCTCCGTTCGCGGCGTCGCTGGAACAGAACCGCCCGATGGAGATCGAACAGTCTCCGAGCTTCGTCGACGGCATCGGCGGCAAGAGCGTGCTCACCGAGATGTGGCCGCTCGCCAGCCGGCTGCTGGACGGATCCCTCGTCACCAACCTCGAGGAGATCGCCGCGGCCATTCGCACGCTCATCGAACGCAATAGGGTGGTGGCCGAAGGGGCCGGGGCATCCACGGTCGCGAACGCGCTCGCGGGAGCCGCGGGGGCCGGCAACGTGGTATGTGTCGTTTCCGGAGGCAACATCGATGCAGCCAAACTCGAGATCATCCTCGGGGGTGGCATCCCGTGACCGCACCCCGGCCCCATTTCTCTTCGTCCTTCGGCGTGCTGATGACGTTCATCGGCGTCGCCGTCGGGCTGGGCAACGTCTGGCGGTTTCCCTACATGACTGCGGCGTTCGGCGGTGGAGCTTTCCTGTTCGTGTACCTCGTCTTGCTCGGGGCGTTCGGCATTCCCGCCATCATGGCCGAGTTGACCCTGGGCCGGCTGACGCGACGTGGGCCGGTCGGGGCGTTTCGGCAGATCGGCATGCCAGGTGGCCGCACGCTGGGTTGGGCGCTGTTCGTCACGGTCTTCATGGCCGTGTCGTACTACATGGTCATCGTCGGCTGGGTGTTGCGGTATTTCCTCGTCAGCGTGGCGGGGCGTGTCGGCGCCATCACGCCAGCGGCGTTCTTCGACGAGTTGCTCGCCGGCGTTGCGGGCCAGTTCGTGATGACCTCGATCGTGGTCGTGTTGGTGTTCGTCGTGCTGGCGCTGGGCATCCGGAAGGGCGTCGAGCGCACCAGTATCATCGGCATGCCGCTGCTGTTTCTCCTGCTGCTCGTCCTGATCGGACGCTCGCTGACGCTTCCGGGTGCGGGCGAGGGACTGCGATTCTATCTGTTGCCGGACTTCTCCAAGATCAACATCGGCGTCGTGACCGCGGCCCTGGGGCAAGTCTTCTTCTCGTTGAGCCTCGGCGGAACGTTCCTGCTGACGTACGCGAGCTATCTGCCCCGAACCACGAACTTGAAGACCGCAGCCATCGCCGTCGGCGTCGGCGAAACCCTGGCGGCCATCCTCGCGGGGCTCGTGATCGTGCCGGCGGCTGTGTCGCTCGGCATCGAGTTGAACAGCGGACCGCCGCTCACGTTCGTCACGGTCCCGACGATCTTTGCCCAGATGGCCTGGGGCTCGGTGTACGCGGCGTTGTTCTTCGGACTGCTCTTCTTTGCGGCGTTCCTGTCGGCGGTGGCGGCATTCGAGGTATTAGTGACCACATGCGTCGACACATTCCACTGGCCGCGCATCAAGACGGCGGCGGCGGTGTGCGTGGGCGCCTTATTGGCGGGCATCGTCTCGATGCGGAGTCTCGACTACATCCTGACCAGTGACCTCTTCTGGGGCTCCACGATGCAGCCCCTCGGCAGCGCGTTGAGCCTCGTCGGCCTGGCATGGGTCGTCAAGCTCCGCAAGACGTTGGACGCGGTGAACGAAGGCAATGAAGGCCGCCCGGTGGGGCCGCTGTGGTACTACTGGATCAAGTACGTCGTCCCGGTGGGCGTCGGCGTCATCTTGGTGTTGGGACTGGACGACCTGTTCGGGGCGTTCTTGGGATGAACGGCAAGCCGTCAGTACACGATCTCCCGTAGGGCAACGCCGTCCAGATCGGCGGGAGCGGTTATGGCCAACAGCGCCGCCAACGTCGGCGCGATATCGACGGTCGCTACGCGGCGATCGTACCATGCCGACGCCGTGCCGGGACGAGCGACGATGAGCGGTACGTGGGTGTCGTACGGGTACGGGGTCTCGTGGGTCGTGCCGAAGTCCCCATACAGCAGGTACCGCTCCTTGAATCGGATGATGATGTCCGACGCACGGTTCGGGTGGAAGCTGCGTAAATGGCGCTGGCGAAACTCGTCGGTCGTTGCGAGATCGACGTCGTCGATGGCGTAGGCATCGGCCACGAGGTTCGACGCGAGGATGCTGGCCGCTGTCACGCGCCGTAGCTCGGCCATCTCGTCTTCGGAGACGGCTTCCTCGGGGAAATCCATCACCAAGCCGTACAGCAAACTCAGGACGCGCGGGTTCGCATTGATCCCGAGCGAGTCCATGGCCTCGAGGAGCGGCGTGACGATGAGCTCCTGCCGGTCGAGAGCATCGAGGCGTCGCGCGTCGGTGCCCCGCCGCAGCAGTTCCTCCGGCATCGGGAGCACCCCGTGGTCGGACGACAAGACGACGACGTAAGATTCCCGGCCGATTTGTTCATCGAGAAATTCGAGAAACTCCCCGAGAGCCCGGTCGAAGCGTAGATAGTAATCCTGTATCTCCTGGCTGTACGGGCCATACCGATGGCCGATGTAATCGGCGGATGAGGCACTGACGAAGAGCAGGTCGGGGGCGGCGTCATCACCCACGCCCTCGTTGAGTATCAACTGCTCGACGAAGGCCAGGGTCAACTCGTCACCGAACGGTGTACGGATCAATTCGCGGTAATACGACTCTCCCGGAAACGGCGGCGTGGAGTCGCTGTAGCCCGGCAGGGCATGGGGGAAGGTGACGTGGATGCCGTCGTTCTCCGGGGGGAAGTTGTCCTCCCGCGACTCGGCATACATTTCCTCGGCGAGTACCCGGGTCCACACCCCCGACGCATGCGCATCAACACGCCCGGACCGATTGAACTCGAGCACCCAATCCGGAAGCGAAGCTCGATAGTACGTCGACGTCACGAACGCGCCACTGCTCGGATTGAACCAATACACCCCGTCGGGGTGCTGGCCTCCCAGCACGATTGAAGCTCGGTCCTTGAGGGCCACCGCATAGACCTTGCTCTCGGGGACCTGCCGCTTGAGCCAGTCTCCAACGCCTTCACGCCAGAGGTTGGCCGGAGATCGTCCCGGGAAATCCGGCGCGCCGACGATGAGCGCTGCGGTATCGTCGACGGCATACACCCATTTGCGCTCGGTGCGATCCCACCAATCGTTGCTCACGATTCCGTGACGGCTCGGGTGAACCCCCGTCGCAATGGTCGCGTGGCCTGGAGCCGTGGAGGTAAAGAAGTGCTCATGATGGGCGTCCGTGAACACGGCGCCGTGCTTCATGAGACGAGCGAAACCCCCGGTGTAGTGGGATTGGAACCGTGTGAGGTAATCGGCGCGCATCTGATCCACCACGAGCATCACGACGAGCTTGGGCGGAGCGGCCTGTTCGCGCGGACCGGCTCCGGCAACCACCAGCAACCCGAGCAACAACCACGCGCGTGGGCCCGCAGCGAGACCCTCTGTGTTTGACATCACATGAAACCTTCTGTGGCTGAGAGAGGGGAGCCACTGCAACCTATTTCCGCGACTGGGCATGGACAAGCGGCCTGGTAGACCCCTGCGCCACACGAGTAGGGACGTCTGCCCTATACTTATTGATTAGTCCGCCAAGCAGCTC
>JAPULZ010000095.1 GCA_027294455.1 Gemmatimonadota bacterium | reverse complement strand
TACCACGGGTTGTAGTAGTAGCCCGTACCGTAGACGATGGTCCCGCCGTACACGTAGCTGTGCATGTAGCCGGGGTAGTAGCCCACGTACACCACGTCGGGCGTCGAGTTGTATACGTGGACGTACGTCACGTTGTAGACCGGCGCGCTGGGTGGAATCGTGGAAATTTCTTCCGCTATCCGGTCGGCCACCAGCCACGGCCCGTGTGGATTGTCAGCCACGAACCACACGGCTTCCTCACACGCGTAGTACGTCTCGCCCACCTTTACCACCGAAGAACTCGTGTTGGCGGCGTACGCCATCTCGGTGCCCTCGATGGGCTCGAACCGCGGCTCGCCGTCGTAAGTCACCTCGAGGTGCGACTCGCTCCGGCTGACGGCGGCGGTTTGAGGAATCTGCGCGTCGAGCACGGCCTCGTTGGCGGCCTCGGTGTCGGGGACCGACAGCAACAAGTGTCCCATTTCGGACTCTGGCGGGATCTGCCCGAAGGTTGCCGGCAGGGAATCGGGAGGAACGTGGGTCCACGTTCCGGTGAGCGACTCGCTAGCGTACCACCGGCCCGACAAGATGATGTAGTAGCGCTGCTCGCCGATTTCGAGCAGCACGTCGCTTGCTGTATTGGCGACGTAGAGCAGATCGGTTCCGCTGATCGGGGTGTACTCGAGGTCGCCTTCCATGACGATCAACTCGGTGGGCTCGGTGGCCACGACGATCGCCGGAGGCGGTCCCGGCTCGGATGGAATGGAATCCGACTCGGAGGCAATAGCATCGGCGGGCTGCTGCGGTGCGAGGGCGGCGACGTCAGGCGGCACGGTTTGCGTGAGCGCCCATTCGCCAACGATGTCGTCGGTGGTGTACCACGCTTCCCCACCCGTGTGGAGGTAATAGGTGCGCGTGGTGGGGGAGAGGATGATGGTGAACGGCGTGTTGATGACCCGCATGTAGCTCGAGTTCTCGATAGGCTGTAACCGGGGTTCTCCGTCAATGGAGACCAATACGCTCGGCGTGGTGGCGACAATCACTCGCGGAGGGGTCGCACGCAGATCGGTGGCTGCCACCCGCTCCTCTTCCAACTCGATGCTCGTGAGCAGGCGATCGAGCGAGACGCGCAGGTCCCACCGCGGGATCTCCCGTTCCAATAAATCCGCCAGGGTCTGTTCCTGGTCCATCGCAGCTTCCGGGAACCGCACCCGGTTGACGGTGGCATCGAGCACTCGCACGATCCGGGTATCACGATCGGTTTCCACCCGGCTGGTGATCCACACCGCGCCAAACTGCAGCTCGGCGCCCTCCGAGCGCTCCACCGAGATGGCCGCCCGCGCCGACAGCATGTTGCCCTCGAAGGACTCGGGTTGGGGTTGATACATCAGGATGGTGGCGGTGCCGACGCGGATCTCCCGGGGCCAGCCGGGGTCTTCTGCGACTTGCTGCGGGGGGCCGCCCACGACAGCGAGGGTCAGCGCGGCGGGGGTCACGGATTTCCATCGTGCGATGTTCAATGTTCGTGTCCCGGTTGCGGGGAGCGATGGATGGACGTTGGACGGCGGGCGTCACGATGCGCGATGATGTCTTGCAGGATGACGTTGACACCGTCAGCGGCCATGGGAGAGTACCTCGACCAGCGGATCTCCGATCGATCCTGACGGTGGTTTGATGCGCAGGTACGCGGCCAGCGTCGCGGCGATGTCGTGCGGTCCGACCCGGCGAGTCACGGTCTGCGCCGGCACGCCGTGGCCCGCGAAGAAGATCGGCACGTAGGTGTCGTACACCCACGGAGATCCGTGAATAGCTGCGATGCCGATCCGTTGCGCATCCTCATCCGAATGGAGAAACCAGTACTGGTCTTGCACCATGTGGATGTTGCCGGACCGAGTCGGGTGGAAACTCCTCCGGATCTGGTCCTGGATCGGCGCACCTGCGACCCGGCCCGCCAACAGGTCGCTCCGGGTCAAGGCGTATGTGAAACCGGGCAGCTTCATGATCTCCTCAGCCACGAACGCCTCAACCTCCTCAGTCCGGAGACCGCTTTGTCCAATGGCCTCGAGGTCCAGGTAGAGGTAGGGGTGGCTGTGAAAGGCAATCAAATCGTCGCGGCCGAACCGCTCGCGGAGAGCGCGCTTCATCTCGGCGGTTGCAAACCAATCAAAATCGGTGCGGCCGGTCTGCAGGCCCTGGCTCGCCATGTGTTCCGGCGCTTCGGGAGCACCGTGGTCGGCGGACAAGACGATCAATGTGTTGTCGAGACCGATGTTGTCGTCGACGAATGCGAACAGCTCCGCCAGAAGCCGGTCCAACCGAAGGATGTTGTCCTCACTCTCCAGACTCGAGGGCCCAAACAAGTGCCCGATGTAATCCGTGGACGAGAAGCTGATGGCCAGGTAGTCGGTGGCCTCGCCCTGTCCAACCAGTTCGCGTTCGATCAGCGCTTTCGCAAAATCGAGCGTGAGCTCGTCCCCGACGGGCGAGAACGTGAGCATCGCAAAGAAGTAGGGAGAACTTCCTTCGCCAAACGGATGCGGGAACGTGCGGCCGAACCCGCCGAAGTCGGTCTCGAAAGGCCGATCGTCGCGGTCGCCAAACACGTAATCCTCGCGATTCCCGAGAAGCGTCCAGGACGTGCCTTTGTAGCGATCGGTGTGCTGCTGCCCGTTCCAGGCCTCCACCCAGTTGGGATATTCATCGTGGTAGAACGTGCTGGTGACGAAACGCCCGGTGCTCTTGGAAAACCAGAACGCCTTGCCCGCGTGCCCGCCCGGGATGATGGCCCCCCGATCCTTGACCGACACACTGAACACGCGGGAGGCGCCGCCCGAGTGCACCACGAGTTCGTCTCCCACCGTTGAGGCGAGGAGATTGCGGGGGGAAACCCCCTCGTGGGGTTTCGATGGCTGGCCGAGGATATGGTGGCGGTCGTCCTCGGTGTTGTAGACGAGGGTCTCGGTCTCCTGATCGACCCAATCGTTGGCGACGATGCCGTGGCGCGACGGATCGGCCCCCGTGACCAGCGTGGCATGGCCGACCGCCGTCTCGGTATTGGCGTGCCGGTAGTGGGCGTTGTTGTACCAGGTGCCGCGCTCGAGCAGGTACCGGAAGCCGCCGGGGCCCAGGCGATCGAGATAGCGAACCGGCAAGTCGCCTCGCAGTTGGTCGACGGTGATTTGCAGCACGAGCTTCGGTGGATCGGTGTTGATGAACGCGGTACTCGAGTCGCATCCCGCTGCCAGGACTGACAGGGAAGCCACGAACCACCGCCTGCGAATGACCGACATGGTGCCTCACTATGGGTGGGGTAAGCCAAGCGTCCCATGTGCGACAGACCTGCGTGGCCGTCGAACATGGGACGTGGGACGCCGTCTACTCGTGTGAGGTTGGCTTGAGTTTCTCGAGCACCTGGTCGAGGCTGAAGCTCGCCGCCGTCTGGCGAGGCGGATACTCCTGGAACGTCGCCAGGAACTCTGCCACGTAGGTCTGGGCTGGGACCAACATGAAGATCCGATCGATCAGCCAGTCCCAGTAGGTATTGGACGTGATACTCGCACGCTCGTACGGGTCCCGCCGCAAGTTGAAAATCAAGGGAAACCGCAACGGGACGAAGGGCTCCTGCCACGCTAGTAAGGTAGCTTCCGCCCGCTGTTCCATGAAGATGAGCTTCCAGTCCCTAAACCTTAGCGCGGTCAAATCGCCGTCGTCCGAGAAATAGAAGACTTCGTCTCGTGGCCCGTCTGCCGTCTGACCGGTCAGGTGGGGCAGGAAGTTGTATCCGTCCAGATGGACGCGGTACGAACGGCCCAGGGCAGGCGAGTCGTATCCGGTGAGCAATTGCTCTTTGATGTTGTCGTTCCCGGCCGCCGCCACGAACGTCGGCAACCAGTCCATGTGGTGCATGATCTCGTTCGAGACCGAACCGGCTTCGATTCTTCCGGGCCAGCGCACCATCGCCGGTACGCGCCAGCCCCCCTCCCAGTTCGTGTTCTTCTCGCCCCGGAACGGCGTCGCCGCGGCGTCGGGCCACGTGTTGTAGTGCGGGCCGTTGTCCGTGCTGTAGAACACTATGGTGTTGTCGGCGATCCCGAGCTCGTCGAGCAGATCGAGGAACTGTCCTACGTGCATGTCGTGCTCGACCATCCCGTCGGAGTACTCGTCTTGTCCGGAGATCCCCCGCAGCTCTTCCTTTACATGGGTCCTGAAATGCATCCGCGTGCCGCTCCACCACACGAAGAACGGCGTCCCCGCCGCGTTCGCGTCGCGGATGAACCTGAGCGCCGCGGCGACGGTCTCGTCGTCCACCGTCTCCATCCGCAGCTTGGTCAGGGGGCCGGTATCCTCGATGCGCCCGTCCGCGTAGCTGTGCATCACGCCCCTAGGGCCGAACTGTTCGCTGAAGCCGGGCCATTGCTCCTCAGTCGGGTAGTCCTCGTTCTCGGGCTCTTCTTCGGCGTTCAAGTGATACAGGTTGCCGAAGAATTCGTCAAAACCGTGATTGCTCGGCAGCATCTCATCGCGGTCGCCGAGATGGTTCTTCCCGAACTGACCCGTCGCATAGCCCATGTCCTTGAGCAGCACCGCGATGGTAGGGTCCTCCATCTGCATCCCGAGGTCGGCGCCGGGAAGCCCAACCTTGCTGAGGCCGGTGCGGAAGACGCTCTGGCCCATGATGAACGACGAGCGGCCGGCCGTGCAGCTCTGCTCGCCGTAGTAGTCCGTGAAGATCATTCCCTCGTTGGCGACCCGATCGATGTTCGGAGTTCGGTAACCCATCACCCCCTTGGTGTAGGCGCTGATGTTGGATTGGCCGATGTCGTCGCCCCAGACGACGAGGATGTTGGGTCGGTCCTGGGCGTCGGCGTCGGTGAAGCCCTGGCCGGACGCCAGCACGAAGGGGATGGCCGCGAAAATAACTAGACGCGTGGGACTCATATAGCTCCTCACAAGTGTGGGTGAACCTTGGAATCCTAGAAAGGGTCGTGGAGTGGCGGTATGGGACCTTGGTCCAATGGGCGCCGGCCTCAGCCGGCACGCGCCGGACCCTCTGGACCTGCCAAGGGCACGTGGGACTAAGGTCCAATATCGGCCCGGCAGTCTCCGGCCTACACTACCTGGGACGAGCCGGATCCCGTCGGATCAAGCGCACGCCCGCGACCGTTATCTAGCACTTGCAAGGAGTTTTCTCATGATTAGTCAAAATGTTATCAGTTGCCTCGCCACCGCCGCGTTCCTGGCGGGTTGTGGCGGGGGGCTCAAGGTCGACACGGACTACGATCCGCAGGCAGACTTCGCGTCGATGCGGACCTACCAATGGGCCCAGCGCACCCCGAGTGGTGACGACGACCCCCGCGTCTACAACGCGATCGTTATGGGGCGCCTCAAGACGGCGGTGAACACCGTCCTCCAGGCCAAAGGGTTTCGCGAAGTGTCGTCTTCGCCGGATGTTTATGTGGCGTGGCACGCCGCGATCGAGGGCAAGATGAGCTACGAGACCATCAACAACAACTACGGCTACGGGTGGGGCCGGTACGGCGGTGGTGGTTGGGGGATGGGTACCTCTACTTCCCGCACCACCACCCGGGAGTGGGATGAGGGCATGCTGCTCATCGATTTCATCGATGCCGGCAGCGAGGAGCTCGTGTACCGGACGGTCGGTCAGGCCAAGCTCTCCCAGTCCCGGCGGACGCCTCAGGAGGCCCAGGAGCGCGCCAACGAAGTGGTGGCGGAGATGCTCGCCGATTTCCCCCCGGGCCGCGGTACGGATTGACCCCGGCGACATCCGCCATGAACCGGCGGGGAGGTGAACATGCGGTGTAAGCGATTCTGCGCCGCGGCCCTCGTGCTCGTTGGTCTTCTCCTCGCCGTTCAGCACGTTGCGGCACAGGACGCGCATTACTGGACGCTGCAATACGGCCCGCGGTCTTCGCTCCTCGGCGGGGCGGTGATCGGCAGCGTGGAAGACATCAGTGCCACGTACTACAACCCGGGCGCCCTCGCTCTGGCCTCGGACCTGACCTTCGCCATCACGGCGAATGTGTTCGAGCGGTCGGGTATTTCCCTCGAAGGCGGTGGGGGTGAGGGGGTCAATCTCGGAACGTCACAATCCGGCCTGCGTCCCTCACTGCTCGCCGGAACGCTGAAACGTGGAGTGTTTGGGAGTGGGGTCCTTGCGTACTCCGCCCTCACGCGGGTCAAGGGCACCCAAGATTTCTCCGGAGTTGTCATCCAGTCGGGCTCGGAGCTCGACCCATCTCTCCAATTGCAGGACCGCGCCGCCAGTGTGCAATTCGAAGGAGAGTTCAGTGATTTCTGGGCCGGAATCTCGTACTCTCAACCCTTTGGGTCCCACTTCGGGCTGGGCGTCACCTGGTATGCCGCGTTCCGAAGCCAGCGGCGGCGGGCCGAGGCGGTCAACCAGTCGATCGCCACGGACGGCACCGGCTTCGTGAGCCTCGACATTCGAGGGGGGGAGTACTCCACCACGCGCACGTTGGCCAAGTTCGGCGCGTTCGCCGCCGTGGGGCCTTTTAGCGGGGGCCTGACTGTGACGACGCCGAGCATTCACATTTCCGGCAGCGGCCAGCTCGCATTCAACACGAGTACGGTGAGCCCGGACACCGCCGCGTTGGCGTCCAGCGTGCAGACGGACCTGCCGGCAGAGTTCAAATCGCCCTTGTCGGTGGGCGCGGGGGGCGCGTTGCGGATTGGGAAGACTCGACTCCACGCCAGCGCCGAGTGGTTTGAGGCCACGGCGCCGTACGTCGTGATTCAGGGAGAGGATTTCGTCTCGCAGGCACCGGCGCAGGTGGTTCCGGTCGATGCGGTGCAGGAGTTGGCGGAGGTGCTCAATTGGGGAGCCGGCCTCGAACACGCAATTTCACCCAGCGTCAGCGCATACGCATCCTACTCGACGGATAACAGCGGACTGAGCGAGGACATCGAGCGGGCCGGGCTTTCCGCCCTTCCCCTGGATATCAGCTTGATCTCGGCCGGTTCGGATTTCGTCCTCGGGCCCGCTCGCTTCACCTTGGGCCTCGGCTACGCATGGGGGCGGAAGGTGGACCAAGCCCTCACCGACGTCCTCCAGCAAGAGGACCCGAACTTCGAAGCCGTCTTCGTCTACCGCAGCATACGCGTGATCTTCGGCTTCGAGATCGGGATCAACTGACGGATCAGCTCAGAAGCCGATCACCAACCCAACAGACGTTGCCGGTCGCCAAATCGTGAAATCTGAGAGCTGGGTGAGCCCTTCGATACCAGTAATGTCGCTCAAGCCCAACCTGTGCGTGAACAGGGTGAACTCCGCCTCGATGCCCAGGTCGATTCCCCTGGGAATGGGCGCGCTACTCTTGATGGGGAGCCACTCCAGACCCACGCCCCCATGCCAGGTGTTCGGGAAGAGGTTCTTGAGGCCCTTGAGCATCGGCTGGCGCACCCAGGGTGAATTCGGGGTTGCCAGCGGCTCGCCGTTGGCTTCCGTCTCCTCGAGGCGATACCAGCTGAGACCGTATCCGAGCTTGATGAATGGCTGTAATCCGCCGGTCCCCAGGTTGTAGCGGAAGCTGCCCTGGTACTCCCACATGTTGAGTGTGGAGTTGATCGAAAGAGATCCTGTGCCGCCGCTCTGGGATGGGCTCAGTATCACCATGGAAACATTCGAGCGCGAGTGTCGTAGCCGGCTCACGGTCACCAGTCTCTTCCCCAGGAAAAGCGATATCGTAAATATGGGTGCCGCGATGGTTTCCGCGTCGGTACCCCCGAGGGAAAGCGAGTCGTTGTCGGTGCTGAGGCCGGCATCCATGAGGGCCTGTTGGATATCGACCACCTGGGAATCGTTGAGGTGTAGGAACGCGAAATCGCCGCTCATGGAGACCGCGGCCTCGCCGATTCCCAAACCGAGGAACCGGAACGGGATGTCGTCGGCCTCGTAGAAGAGCGGTTTGTTCTTGCCCGTGATCGCGCGGACCGGGGCGCCAAGCACGCGCCACGCCATGTCGAACGGCGGGAGTATGACGAACGGCGCGACGAGAAAATTCAGGAATCCCAGCTTGTTCTCGAAACTGTCCTCGATTCCCAGGGGAAACACGGACACGAATCGGTGCGGCTCGTACAATCCGAAGCCCGCATTCTGGCCGGTGCGGTTCCACCCCCTGTTGTAGTTGGAGCCCGGGGGAGCGAGGTTTCCCGTTTCCGCATGCGACACGATCCCGGCGAACGGCGATACGCTGGCCGGATACCCCCACCGGATCGGTAGCAACATCCAGCTCCATTCCGCCCGCACGTCCGCGTTGGTCCGGGCGAGGTCGATCACCCGCTCCCAATCGGGTACGAGCTCGATCCGCTCCGGCAGGTCGAACCGCTCGACCTTTTCGGGAAGGCCGCGGGTCGTGTCACTGAAGTAGTTCCGGTGGCTGAAGTAACTGCCGATGTGCTCGGACGCTCCGCCGGCACCCACGCCTTTGTAGGTCCCTGCCATGGGAAACGTGCCGTGGGAATCCCGATTCGAGCCGCCGGGAGCAGCCAGGAGTTGGTCCAGGCCCTTGTTGTCCGCCCCGATGTAGACGATGGGGTTCCTGTTGACCACCGTCTCCTCGCCGTCCCAATAAGCGAGTTGTCGGATGCGCCGAGCCATCCATTTCTCGCCCTGGCGGTGTTCCACCATGTTGTTGACCTGGTCCTCCCACTCGGCCCTCGGCAGGTAGACATTGGGTGAGGCGTAGTCCAGCACCATGACCTTGGAGTGGAAATACGAGTCCAAGCGTTTGATCACCAGGGGGTCGCCGGCATCGTCGGACGCCCGGAGGATCGCTTGGATATCTTCGGCCGTGAGCAGGCCCGTCACTTTGCTTTTGGGAGAAACCATCACGTTGATGTGTTCCCAATCGCCCTCGTGGTTGTTGCCCCCGTCGTTGGTCGGATAGAAGAACCAGTACTGGAGCACGAACTCGTAGCCTGCTGTGCCGCTCAGATTCGAGCTGACTTCCCGGACGAACGGGTGGGCGTAGATCTTGGCGAAATCCTCGTAGCGGCGGTTCAATGCACCGGAGATGGCGTTCTGATATTCCGCGCGCCACGTGGCTGGCCCTTCACCGGGAAAATCCCAATACATCACCTTGAACAGCTCGGCGTCTTCGCTGATGGAACCGTTCGTGTAGGCCGGGCCGTCGGGATGGAACTCCTCGAGGAGCGACAGCAGCAAGCAGTCGTCTTGCTCGGTGGCGGTCGAGGGATCGGTCGCCGTGCAGCGGTTCGACCGTATCGAAACGAAGTCGACGGTTTGTTCGCGCACGAGCTGCTTTGTCTGGCCGTTGATGTCCCAGGTGTGCACGTAGAGGTTAAACGCCCGGCTGAACTCCATGAATTTCTTGAAATCCATGGGCCGGTCGATGGTGTTGCGCACCATGTAGGGCGCAAAGCGGACACTGAGGTCGTGAAGCACCGCGTGTCTCGCATCGTCGACGCCGTCGACGGGGGCCACGTCCCGATACGTCGGGCTGGAGCGGTCTCCGTAGAGGAAGAGGGCATTGCTCGCCCGAGTCTGTTCGGTCAGTCGGATGTACTCCAGGGGCATGTACCGTAGGTATTCCTCGCGGGGGATGGCCTGGGCGCAAAGGGCCTGGGTCGATGCCGTCAGGACCACTCCGAGGGTGGCCGTCGTCTGCAGTAGTTTTTTCATGATGGATTGGGATACCGTATCGTCTGGTGGTGATGACCGGGTTGTCCGTCCGATGGACCAAGACTCCAGAACGCCAGGAAATTAGAATTGGGGTAGGCCAAGCGATATGGGACTTTGGTCCCATGGAGTGGGCTTCAGAACGACCATCCGATGGTGAATTTGGTGCCGAAATCGACCTTGGTTGCGTCGGCGGACGGCGGGCGGCTATCCAGGCGGGTGTTGCCGGTGAGGGCCAGGAAGAAGTCCTTCACCAGCTCGTAACTGACCCGGATGTCGATATCGGAGCGCACACGGCCAAGGTCTGTGATGCTGGGAAGGACCTGCACCGTGGTGAGCAGGTCGAGCTCCGGCGCATCGAACCGGAACACAGCCCACTCGAACTGGATCAATCCCTCGAGGTTGAGGGCATTGGTACTCTCCGTGCCCGCCGCGGCAGTATCTGACGTGAACCGCTCCGCGGAAAGGGACACGCCGCCGGCCATCCGCACGATCGAGCTATTCGACTGTTGCATGGTCCGGCGGACGCCGCCGCCCAGCCGGCCGCGAATGGCCAGGTTCAACTCGGCGTTCTGCTCGACGGAGGTGAAAACCACGGCGCTCCACAAACTCTGGTCGAAAAAACGCTCCAACGAGAATTGGGCCGAGTTACGGCTGGTAGCTTGGCCGGTTCCACCGGCATCCGTCTGCGTTTGGAAGTACGTCTCGCCTTGGGTGGTGCTGCCCCATCGGCGCCCCCGGTAGCTGGCACGCGCACTTGCCGTCAGCTGGGTGTTCCGGTTGGCCTGGGCATAGTTGAACCCCACGTCGACAAATCCGTCGAGCTGTTGCCAGAACGACACCTGAATGGGCTGGATTCGGATGATGGATGCGAGGGACAGGGTATCCCGGTCCGGGGGGAGTGCCACGATGAGTGTTCCCGGCTCGGCGCCGTCCAGAAAGGTGCCGAAATACCTCAGGCCGGAGCGCAGCTCCACCTCGAAGAACCAGATGCTCGCGATCTTCTCGACCTTGTTCCACTCGATTTCGACGGTGCCCATGTCGTCCGTGCCGTACTCGAGCTTTCCCCGATCGAGTTGCTTGATCTCACCCGTGATCTCGTCGCCGTTTTCGAGGGTGACCACATCGGTCTTCTGGGCCTGGAGGGGTACTGCGCCCGCCAGGACGAGCAAGACGAACCAACCGGTGGCAGCCCGGGCCACGGAAGCGACCTAGCGGCTGAGGGGATTCGGAAAGACCGGTGTGATCACGAAGCGAAAATTCCACTCCTGCCCGTAGTTGTCGGGCCGGACCAGAGCGTATTGCGCCTCGAGCAGCAGCTTGGTGGGCAGTTTGCCGAGGCGCGTCGTTTTCCCCACGCCCAGGCCCACCGGTAGGGTCAGCTTGTTTCCTTCGTCCGCTTTCCAGTTCACGGTGATGTTGGGGGTCATCCCGATCTGCCAGGCGTTCGGGAGCAGTCGCTGGATGAAGTATTGCAGGTTCATCTGGCTCGTGGCTGCGTAGGCATCGCTTCCGGCGAACGACCACCACTGCTGGAGCAATCCGCCTATCACCCATTGCTGCGACAGCTTGACGCCCACGACGGCGGGCCCCGCCTGCCATTTGTGCTGGCCCAGTCTATCGTCGGTGGCAGTGGGCAGGAGAAACGTGGGGCCAAAGCCGAAAACCCACCCTCCGGAGAGGGGAGGGCCGGCCAGAGTCACGAGCGCTATGTCACCCAAACCGGTGGTGTGCCCGTCCACGTCCGGCAAGGTGGCCGCGTCCAAGTTTGGCAACGTTGCGATGGGAAAGACCGGCCTGGAGATCAATGTCCAGGATCCCATGGGCACTGGTAGCACCGGTTGGAAGTTGAGCACATTCTGGACCTCCGTGCTCGCAATGATGTCGCCGCTCATCAGAGACGTGTTGTTCTGAAACTGGATGCTCCAGATGGAAGCCAGCGGATTGTTGAGTTGTTTGTTGAGTTCGGCGAGGTCCTGCTCCTGCCCCTGTCCGGCGACGGACAGGGGCAGGGCCACGAGCGGCACGAGCGATCCCAGTGATCTAAGGCAGTTCATGCACGTTATCCTCCACTCAATTGGTCCCATCGTCCGGTGACTAGTTGGTCAACCTGATGATGACCTTGTCCAACGCTCCGACGAGGGGGAACGGATGGTCGTACAGCTTCGACACCTGAGTCCCGGTATCGCGCCCGATGTCGAACGTCTCCGCCAGCGAATACGTGCTAACGTGCATCTGCGGCATGTCCGCCTCGTCGACTTTCTCTCCGTTCACGAAAAGCTCGCCGATACCACCGAACTCGACGGTCTTGGTGAATTCGAACTTCAGCTCCGTGGTTCCCCGCGGGAGGGGAGGTGAGGTCAGCGTGTAGTAGACGCCGTCCAGGAAGTTGTAGTCGAAGTACAACCGGCCGTTCATGATGAACATGGTGAAACCGCCGGTCATGCCGCCGACTGCCACGATGACGCCTTCTTCGTTCCCCTGCAGGTCGATGGTCGTCGTGATGGTGTGGGAGCGGTTCTTGACCGGCGCCGAGGCTTTTTCGGCGATGCGGAACGCGCCGGGAGCGTAGTACACGAACTCCTGCTGGTCGCCGAAGAGCCGATCTTGCTGCTTGGCCAATCGCGTGATCATGTCGTCGTACAACGGGTAGACGTTGTACTTCCAGGCTTCCTCGTCGAACATTTCCTGGAGCTCGGTGAGTTTGTCCGGAAACTGATCGGCCAGGTTGGTGCTCTCGGAAAAGTCCTCCGCCACATGGTACAGCTCCCACTCGTCTTGATCGAACGGTAGGGTGACGTTCATGTCCCACGGCATGCGTTTCGCGTGCAGGGTCACCGCCTTCCAGCCCTCAGACCACATCGCGCGGTTTCCGAACATTTCGTAGTATTGGCGATCTTTTTGATTTGGAGCGTCGCCGTCGGCGAACGAGTAGAGCATCGACGTGCCGTCCATCGGTTGCTGCGGCACGCCGTGGTACTCCTCGGGTACGGAGATGTCGGTTGCCTCGAGAATGGTCGGGGCGATATCGCTGATGTGGTGGTACTGGCTACGAACTTCTCCTCGAGCTTGAATGCCATCGGGCCAGTGCACTACCAGAAAATCTTGCTGGCCGCCGCGGTGTTCGCTCTGCTTGAAATAGCGGAATGGTGTGTTGCCGGCCATGGCCCAACCGGCGTGATAGTGTGGATAGGTGGTCGCGTCGCCCCAGTTGTCGTAGTGACGCAGGTTGGCATCCAGCGGTGTCTGCATTCCGTTCAGCACGTAGGTCTCGTTGAAGGTACCGGCGAGTCCCCCCTCGCCACTTGCTCCGTTATCAGATGTCACGAAGATGAGCGTGTTGTCGAGCTCGCCGATTCGCTCCAGCGCATCGACGACACGGCCGATCTGCGCGTCCACCAGCTCCATCTGGCTGGCAAACGTCTCCATCTGCCGCGCGTAGAGTCTCCTCTCGTCGTCGGTCA
>JAPULZ010000094.1 GCA_027294455.1 Gemmatimonadota bacterium | reverse complement strand
ACCAACCGTGACCTGAAACAGGAGGTCGAGGCCGGCCGGTTTCGCCGGGACCTCTACTACCGGCTCAACGTCTTTCCCATCGAGGTTGCCCCACTGCGTCACCGGAGGGAGGACATTCCCCTCCTCGCCACCCGCTACCTCGAGCAAACGGCACGCCGGCTCAACCTTCCCGTGGCTCATCTCACCACGGCGGAGGTGCGCCGGCTCCAGGAGTACGACTGGCCGGGAAATGTGCGGGAGCTTCAGAACGTCATCGAGCGAGCGTTGATCACGCAGCTTGGGGGACGGGGGCGGAGCCGCCTGCGATTCGATCTGTCCAGCGCAGGCGAGCCCCGACACACGAGCGACCGTCGGGACTCCGATGGGGACGACGAAGTCATTCCCGACGCAGAGCTACGGCGTCGGGAACGCGAGAACCTGTGGGCCGCGTTGCGGCAAACGAACTGGCGGATCTACGGCCCCGGCGGCGCCGCCGATCTGCTCGGCGTGAAGCCCACGACCCTTTCCTCGCGCGTCAAGAAGATGGGGCTCGAACGGCCACGCGCCCTGTAGCGGGCGGGTCGGCGGTCACGACCGCCTTACTCTGGTCTCAATGCCTCTACCGGATCGATCCGGGTGGCACGCCACGCGGGCAGGTAAGACGCCGCCGCGGCGACGGCCACGAGCGAGGCGGCCACCACCACGTATATCACGGGATTGTTAGCGTCAATCCCCACCATGACACCCTCGAGGAAGCGTGATGTCGCGATCGCCCCCACCAATCCCACGGCAGCGCCGATCCCCGCGAGGCGGAGTCCCTGGCCGAGCACCAAGCGGAGTACCCGTGCCGCGTCGGCACCCAGGGCCATGCGCACGCCCATCTCCTGGGTACGTCGGACGACGTTGTTCGCCACCACCCCATAGAGGCCAAGCACCGCGAGGAGTAGCGCGCCCACGGCGAAACCGCCGATGAGCGTGAGGCTCAACCGTTGCTGTCCCAGGGAGTCTTTTACGATCGCGTCCAACGTTCGCACGTCCGACATGGGGACCTCGGGGTCCAACTGGCGAAGCGCCAGGCGCGCGCCCCCGACGAGCACCGTCGGGTCCAGTCCGGTTCGCAGCGCGTACGCCATACCGCGCGTGAGGTCGGGGATGTACACCTGCCCCCGATCGTCCGAATGCACGTTGTAGAATCGAGCGTGATCGACGACGCCGACGATGGTCAACGTGTCACCCCTGAACACCGCTTGCCGCCCCACCGGGGGGCCATTCGGAAAGAATTGCTGTGCCAACACGTCGTCGATGATCGCGACGGCAGGCCGCTCGTCGCCGGTGGGTTGGTCCGAAGACTCGAACCACCGCCCCGCCAGCAAACGCAAGCCGGCCGCGGTGAAGTATCCATCGCCCACCCGGTACCAGTCGATCAGTGGGCCGTCGATGTTGTCGTCGCCGGTGTTCCCTTCGGCCCCTGGGAAGCGCACGCCGGTCTGGTTGGTGGCCATGGTGAGGGGAAGTGCGTTGGCGGACCCGACCGCTGTCACGCCGGGAAGGCTCGCGAGCCGCTCGCGGAATTGCCGGTGGAAACCCTGTACCGAGGCGCGGTCTGGATACGTCGACGCCGCCAGTGGCACACTGAACGTCAGCGTGGTGCCCGGATCGAACCCCGGATCTTCCCGCAGCAGACCGGCGAAGGCCTGTGCGACTAGTCCGGCACCCACCAACAACATCAGCGAAAGCGCGACTTGTGCGACGACGAGTGCATTGCGGGTACGTGCACCCCGGATACTCCCCCCGGATCGCGCGCCACCTTCCTTGATGGCGGCGGGGAGATTCCCCCTCAACGCCTGAAAGGCGGGGGTCAGTCCGGCCGCCAGCGTCATCCCCAACGAGACGAACACGGAGACGGCCAAGACACTCGAGTCGAGCCCCACTTCTTGCAGTCGCGGAAGGTTCTCAGGAGCGAGCGATAGCACGATGTTGGTTCCGAAGAAACCAAGCACGATTCCCAACCCGCCCCCCAAGGCTCCCAGGATCAGGCTCTCACTGAGCACGCTGGAGAGGATGCGTCCCCTCCCGGCTCCCAACGCGGATCTGACTCCCAGCTCGTGCTCGCGCACCGCGGCGCGCCCGATGAGGAGGGTGGCCAGATTCGCCGTGAGGATCAGGAGCAGGAAGGTGGCGGAGCCCACGAGAGCGGCGAGAGCCGGGCGAACCCCCGCGGTAAGGTCTTCCTTGAGGTTGGTGGCCCACAGGCGGAGTCCCCGGTTGTCGAATGCCAGGTCCGAGGTTTCCGCCGCGGCGGCGAGCGCGGCCTGGAGCTGGTCGGGGCGCACATCGGGTCGGAGCCTCACCAATCCCGCGTAGGAGCCGTTGAACGGACTGGTCTCGGCGATGTCCAATGGCAGGTTGAGATACAGGTCCCCGCCAGTCGGCTCCCCAAGGCTGGAGTGCCGGACGAAGTGGAAGGGCTCCGGAGCCACACCGATGATGGTCGTGGACTGGCCGTTCAGGAACATCGTTTGCCCCAGGATATCGGGATCGCCATCGTACTGCCGCTGCCAATAATCGAACCCCAGCACGGCGACGCGATTGGTGTTCGGAACGTCCTCTTCGGGTGTGAAACCGCGACCGAGGATGGGAGACACCCCCAGCAGATCGAAGAGCTCGTGCGAGGCGATAATGACGTCGACCCGCTGGGGAGCGCCCATCTGGGGACCGGTGAGGTTCAGCTGGCCGCTCTGCACCACGACGACACTCTCGACGACGTCGGTTTGCTCGCGCAGTCCGATGATGTCGGGACCGGCCAGCCAGCCGCGCGGGAAATTGGCCCAGGAGTAGTTGCGCCAGACCCACACCAGATCATCGGGTTGGCGGTAGGGCATGGGCTCCAGGAGCACGGCTTCGGCGAGTCCGAAAATCGCCGTGAACGCGCCGATGCCGATGCCGATGGTCAGCACGGAGACGACCATGAACACGGGGGCCCGTAGCAGCCGTCGGAAGGATTGCCGCAGTTCACTCACGTGATTCCACATCGTGACCCCGACTCCTTTTCGATACCTGTGATAGGCGCCACCCCCGGAAGCAAACCCAGAGGCGAGGTGCAATGGTGACCGACGGCATCGCCGCCGTCCGTGTCGCAAGAGTTGCACGGCGAAGTGCATGACTTGACGGCGATACCACGACCGGGCCCGACCCACCGATTGCCGTTCACAGCGCATCGCGTACAGCTCGTCGAGCTCGGTGACGACCGATTCGCGATCTTCGCGCGTGAGCAAGAACCCGAGGACGCTCCGGGCGATAGTGGGGGAAGCGGGCACACGGGTGCGGTTCGTCATCGAGTCATCCGATCGCCGGATCGAGACCCTCCCACAACCGGTCGAACCGCCTCCGGGACTCCCGCAGCTGCTTTGCGCCGTCCTCGGTCACCCGGAAATACCGCCTGGAACGGCCCGTCTGGTCGGCGGCCGCGGCCCGTAGCTCCGATTCCGCCAAACCCTTTGCCTCGAGCCGGCGCAGCGCGATGTAGACGGCAGCAGCCGCCACTGCACGGTCGGTGCGTTCCTCGAGCTCGGTCACGATGGGCACGCTGTACGACTCCTCGCCGAGGCGGAGGACCGTCAGCAGCACGTGATGTTCGAATTCCCCCAACAGTTCCTTCGGCACACGGCGCTCCGAGAGAAGACTAGCGTTGTTAGTACTTGCAACCTATGTGAAGATCAACCGTTGCTAGGTCAAGGGCCGGAGATCTCGCTGGTCGCTCACGAGACTCTTTCGTTCCATTGCCATGAAGACGCGAGACTACATGCCGCGCACCAGGAGCTGGCAGGCTCAGTGCAACCCCGCTACGGGCGGTCAGCCCGTCGGCACCAACAACCTCCGCATGATCATTGAGCCGCGGTTACCTCCCTGCATCACACCCATGTGGGTATTGAAGTACAGAACCGTGCCCGACGGATCAGCGGCGATGCCGTTCGGGAAGGAAACCGTCGCGGTTCCCTCCGGTCCGTTCACAAATCCTCTGTCCCCGGTGCCGGTAACCACGCGATGGCTTCCGTCCGCGTCCAGACGCACGATCTGGTGAGCGCGGAGTTGTGTGACGTACAGGGCGTCGCCCACAAATGCCAAGTGGCCGTTCCCGGGACCGCCGAGGTCTGCGTGTTCCGTCATGGACCCGTCGGGCGTGATTTTGAACACGATGGGATTTTCCAGGTCAGCGACGTAGAGATTGCCTTCCGCATCCGACGTGATCCCGTTGGGGCATCCGAACCTGTCGTCTTCCACGAAGACCCGGGCGGGTCCCCCGCCCTGTGCGATGCTGGCGATGTACTTCCCGAGACAATTCGCGACGTAGACTATTCCGCTCGGCGCACGCACTACCCCAACCGGACCGTGCAATCCTTCGGTGGAGAAGTCGTGCAATTCACCACCGGCGTCGATCGTGACCACTCTGTTCCCGCGAAAGTCGGACTGCATCAACACCCCTCCCGGCAACACCGTGTTTCCGGAAGCCGTTTGGAAGTCGTCACTCACGAGAGTCACCACCCCGGCCGGCGTGACGCTCCAAACGCTCGAATGGAAATTCGAAACGTAGATGGTGCCGCTCTCATCGACCGCAACCCCACCCTCACCACCCAACGATATCAGTTCGTTGGATAGCTCCATGGTGCCGGCAACGTGGAGCGTAGCGTCGGCGCTTTGTTCCGAATAATCGGGCTCTCCGAAATTGGCTTCCTGCTCAGCTCCCGCGCCGCAACCGACACCCCAGACCGAGACGGCCACTAGCACATGTGTGAGTGCACGGCCCTGCGGCCGAAGAATACGTCTCTTGACACAGATGGTTTTCACGGAACCCTCCGGCTGGGTCGAGTGTTATGACGGCGCTCCTAGAGAAGACTAGCGTTGTTAGTCTCTGGCAACCTATGAAGATTAACGTTGCTAGTCAAGGGGCCGGAGATCTCGGTGGGTCTCGGCTGGCCCATGGCGAGCCCGCCAATCGACGTTCCCGCCCGACCGCTCCGCTAGGGTCTCTCGAGAATCATCGCCGAAGCCTGCGCTCCGGCCGCACAGATGCTCACGAGGCCATACCTGGCGTTGCGACGCTTCATCTCGTTCGCCAACGTCGTGACGATCCGCGCGCCCGTCGCCGCAAAGGGATGACCGACGGCGATCGAGCTCCCGAGCTGGTTCAACTTGTCGGGGTCGACCTTGCCGATGGCGGGTTCCTTCCATCCCTGCTCCCACGCCCGAAGGTTGCATGCCACCTGTCCGCCGAACGCCTCGTGCATCTCCACCAGGTCCAGATCGGCAAGCTCGAGACCCGCTTGCCGCAACACCCGCGGCACAGCGAGCCCCGGACCCATGAGGAGCCCATCCTTCGGATCGATGGCCGCGTACTC
>JAPULZ010000093.1 GCA_027294455.1 Gemmatimonadota bacterium | reverse complement strand
GTGCGCTGTTGCCACGCGGTCAGCGAGCGTCTCGAGCAGGTGCTCACCGCCTACCACTAACACTTACGCGTTTCTCATGACGCCTTGGCGGCGGTATAGCCGCAATGGCGGCAGCCCGCAGGGCCCGGTTCTCGAGTGCCAGGCCGAGACGGCCAGGCAGATGGCCGTGCCCCTGAACAGGCTGAAGAACTTAACCCGGCTTCGCCGGGACTTGTTGAGGCCCGGACGACACTTGATTCCGAATCAGCCCCAGGCCAGTTGTCAGGCACGCCATCGTGGTGGCTCATCGAGAACCCGCTGTTGAACGCACTGGTCGTGCCCGATCTGTGGTAGACCGGTAACGTGGACAGCAGCCTCACCGAAGCGTGTGGTCCCCCACGGGCGCTGGGCCGCAACGAGGCCCTGCTGCCAAATCGGGCCCAAGACCGCTTCGACAAAGACTCGTTCAAGCAGATCTTCCGGGACCATTGGGACACCTTCACTGCGGCCTACCCACGGTTCGACACACCCTATTACGATCGGGTCATCGCCAAGATGCTCGCGTGCGGCGACCCCGACAAGATGGGCTTTGCCCAGTACCGGTGTTTCAGCTGCGGCGCGACACGCAAGATCGCCTTCAGCTGCAAAAGCTGTTTCTGTCTCTCGTGCGCCAAAGTCTACGCCGACCACTGGGTGGAGTTCATCGGGCGGCGCCTCTTTCCCGGGGTGGTCTACCGGCACATTGTGCTCACCGTCCCCGAGTATCTGCGTCTGTGGTTCTATCGTCAGGCTGACCTGCTGTCCCCACTGATGCGCGCCGGGCATGCGTGTCTGCACGATGTCTTCACAACCTGCACGCACGTCGACCTCGACATCGGCTCCGTCATCGTCCTTCAGACCACCGGGCGGCCCGGCAACTACAACCCGCATCTGCACATCCTAGTTCCCGTAGGTGGCATTGATCCCCAGGGCCGATGGAAGACGATCCGCTTCATCCCCTTCGATCTGCTGCATCGCACCTGGCAATACCACCTGCTGACCATGCTCCGCGAGCAGATCGACGACCCGAACATCGGCCCGGATATCGACCACGGCTTCACGCACTACCCCAAGGGCTTCGTCGCCAACGTCCAACCCGGCGACGTGCCGCCCGGCGGGAAGGGGCTGGCCGAATACCTGGCCAAATACCTCGTCTCGCCGCCCATCTCGGTGCACCGGATCGAGCGCTACGATGGGCAGACCGTCACCTACTGGTACCGCGACCATCGCACCCAGGCGATCCAACACACGACGCTGCCGGTCCTCCGGTTCATCGGGCGCATGGTGCAACACATCCTGCCCAAGGGTTTCCAGCGGATCCGTTACTACGGGTTACACAGTCATCGGCGCTACGAAACGGTGCGCCAAACGCTTGCGGCCCGTCCGCGGGCCGACGCCAGCAGCGACTCACGCGGCTACCGCGTCGTCCCGCGAAAGCCGTTTGCCCAGCGCTTCACCGAGACGTTCGGCACCGACCCCCTGCGCTGCCCCACGTGCGGCGACACCATGGACCTGGAGGTGATCTACCATCCAGCCCACGGCATCCTCTATGATTTCCTGGCCTCTGGATGGGAGTCCCCACATGAGCCCACCGCGCGAGCCTCCCCCGACCGACTCCGAGGACCCGTGGACCGGGCCCAGCACCTGGTACAGCTACCGCTGCCACGCGTGTGACCATGTCGACTGGGTCGAGGACATTATCGTCGACGCGTTTCCTCCCACCCCACCGAGCCGGGCGCCGATGCTGTATTGCCCGGAATGCGGGGGGAACTTTGTCTGGGACGAATCCAAGCCCCCCAAACGGTCCCGCGATAATCCGAACCCGCCGTATCTTCGCCTCGTTCGGTGATCACGCGGTCTACGACGCCACAACACGCTGAATACAATTCCTTACGCAGCTACCATGCCAGATTTCCCCGGCAGGCCGTTGATACAATTTCCTAAGCGATCGAGTTAATCAGAGTCGTTGGTTCGGTTCTGCGACAGACACCGGGCGACGCCAACACTATCATCGGATACCGTGTAGGTGTGTATAATTGAGGAGTGATTCGTTCGTTCGGTGATGTCACGACTGAGGACATCTTTCACACGCGGAACACCAAGGCCGCCCGCTCGATTCCTCGGCAGCTCTGGCCGGTCATCCGCAGGACGCTGGACTACTTGCAGGCTGCCACGCGGCTGGAGCAACAGCGATATCCGCCAGGCAATCGCCTGGAGATGCTGAAAGGCAGCCGCAGAGGCGTGCTGAGCGTACGCGTGAACGAACAGTATCGGATGACATTCCGATTCGAGGGCGGGCACGCTTTTGACGTGCGCTGTGAGGACTATCACTGAGGAATCAGCCATGATGCCCAGCAACCGAGCGCCAACCCATCCCGGAGAGATGCTGTTGGAAGAGTTCCTGAAGCCGTTGGGAATGACTCAGGCCGAGGCGGCCAGGCAGATGGCCGTGCCCCTGAACAGGCTGAACGAGCTAATTACCGTCGTTGGTTCGGTTCTGCGACAGACACCGGGCGACGCCGACACTATCATCGGATACCGTGTAGGTATGTATAATTGAGGAGTGATTCGTTCGTTCGGTGATGTCACGACTGAGGACATCTTTCACACGCGGAACACGAAGGCCGCCCGCTCGATTCCTCGGCAGCTCTGGCCGGTCATCCGCAGGACGCTGGACTACTTGCAGGCTG
>JAPULZ010000092.1 GCA_027294455.1 Gemmatimonadota bacterium | reverse complement strand
CCCGGAAGCTTCTTCTTCAACCTTTATTTCCGCACCGGTCGACGTGAGATTTTTGTACCGTAGGGCCGCCGGATCGCTTCCATCGAAAGTCTGGATTCCGGCCAGGAGTACGGCATCGGAGTAGCTCTGCGCGAAGCTGAGCGTGTGCCACTCGCTTCCGACCATGTCGGGCGTGAGCGCCGCTTCGAAGGCACTGCCCTCCATCACATCGGTGCCGAGCGTGACGGCGATGTAGCCCACAGTCTCTGGTGCATGAACACCGTCACTGCCCTCTTCCTCCTGAAGCCGCACTTCGAATGTGCTCGCCGAAGCGTTCCGTTGACGGGTGACCACCGCGGAACTCTCGTTCCTTGTTTGGACCTGTGACAGGATTACCGGCGCGCTGCCGAAAGCCTCGCGGAACGTCACCGACGTGAACTGGTGGTCGGCCGACACCGTCCCCGCTTGCAAGAGCGCGCCGCCTTCCAGCTGATGCACCCCCGCCTCCACCACCAGATATCCCATGGTCTCGGCCACGTGCGCGCCATCGAGATAGTCCCATTCGTCGATCTGGAACTCGAAACTGCTCGGGGTCACGTTGCGGATCCGGACCGTCGATTGTTGGGCGCCGGCGTAGCTCGGCGGCTGCATGATCACGACCGGGCTGGCGAACGTGTTGTCTAAGCTGACAGCGTGCCAACCGTCCTTGCTCGCCTGATCGACCGTGATCTTGCCGATCTCCGCCTGGAACGGTGGGCCGGCCGGAGGGGCTAGCGTGTACATGGCGTTGTAGTCGACGTTGACACCGCACAGATCCGGCGCCGTCCAGTCCGAGTCGTACTGCTTGCCCGTCGGGTCCGCCCAGCCACCGAACGGGCCCTCGTACCAGTACGTCGGATTGTACCAGTCGTCGAAATTGTCTTGGCCGTTGTAGTACGCGTACCAGATTGGTAGATGGGCGAACGCCCGGCTGTCGGCCATGTTGTCCCGCCACCAGACCTTGCGAGTGTAGATCCCACACGGTTGGTCTCCGCAGGCACCGACGGCTTCCTGGAGCTTGTCCACGAGCTGACTGGCCGTCCGACCGTTGGGTGGTGCCTCGGCATCCAGCCACAGGCGTTGAACGGGATAGCTTGCGATGGTGTTCAATGCCGTCCGGACCTGCGCGGTCATATCGACGTTCCAGTAGAGGTAGACATAGGCGTCCACGCTCAGGCCGGCATCCACGGCTAATCCCAGTTGCTGTTGGGTGAAGCTCGAACTCTGGGTGCCGATGATGGCGTGGCGCACTCCGCTGTCGTACCAGCAGGCCACTTCGCTCTCGGCCAAAAACCCCGCCCAGAATGAGACGTCGACGGCGAAGACCGGGCTATCGCCAGATACCGTCAGGGCCTCTCGGCGTGGTCCAGTTCCATCGGGACTGACAAGATCGTCACAGCTTGCGATGGCGAATGCCATCAGTCCCACCGCAAAAGGTACCCGCGATCTTCGTAGGGCCGTCTTGATTCGGCTTGTCATCAGGGCTCCCCAGCTCCGGCCAGTCTGTCTAGGACACGACTATGACGCGGGGAACCGGGGGGCACAAGAGGTGCGCCGCTGCGACAGGTCCGTGGGCCGGGCGGCCGTGCACCTTGGGGCTCCCACTCTCCCCTCTCTTGACCGAATCCCTTCCAGGGTGGCAGTATTTGGTGCTGGAAGGCCAGTTTCATCCACGCTTGTCAAGGAGGAGTCATGCGATTCGCCGTCTCTCTATCGTCACTCACATTCTTGATGGTTGTTGGCTGCAGTCCTCAGCCGGAGATCGATGTCGAAGCCGAGCGCGACGCCCTGATGAGTGCAGACCGGGCCTGGTCCGAGGCGTATTCCGCCAGTGATAGCCCGGCGGACGTGTTCGCCGCTCAGTTCGTCGATGACGGCTCCTTACTTCCACCCGATGCTCCCCTGGCACGGGGCAAGGAGGCCATTCACGCTGCTATCACCGGCCTCGAAGCGATGCCGGGGTTCTCTGTCACTTGGGCTCCGGACGCGGCGGATGTGGGAAGCGGGGGCGATCTGGGCTTCACGAAGGGCAGTTATGAAATCAAAATGGACAGTCCGGAGGGCCCGGTGACGATCAACGGCAAATATCTGACTATTTGGAAGAAACAAGCGGATGGCACGTGGTTGGTAACCGCCGATATGTTCAACGCGAACGGTCCCCCGACTCCTCAAACGTGAGTCTTTGATCGGCGGGCTCTTTATCGCCGCCAAGGAGGAAGCATGTACCGAGCCAAGCGGGAGTCGCGCATTTTCGTTGCAGGATTTGTCCCGATCTCTGTCGTCGCCGTCTTGATGGCCGCTTGCACCGGCGGCCAGACGAACGTGACGGCGTTCGAAGGCGCACGCGTGATCATCGGGGACGGCAGCGCTCCCATCGAGGACGCGGTCTTCATGGTCGAGAGCGATCGCTTAACGGCCGTCGGGCCACGCGCCACTGTGGACATACCCCGCGGCGCGACCCGCGTCGATCTTGCCGGCAAGACCGTGATGCCGGCCATCGTTAACACCCACGTCCACCTGGCGTTGGAGCGTGAAGCGCGGACCGAACAGCTACAGCACATGGCGTACTACGGGGCCGGGACCGTCTTGAGCCTCGGCCACGACACCGGCGACGTGCCCTTCCAGATGCAGGACGAACTCGTGCCCGACGGCGCGCGTGGGCTCACCGCGGGGCGGGGGATCACGTCGCCGGAGCCCGGGCGTTCAGAGGTCCCCCATTGGATCACGACCGAGGACGAGGCGCGGGGCGCGGTGCGAGAGTTGGCGGAGCAGGACGTGGGACTGATCAAGATCTGGGTCGACGATCGCAACGGCCGCTACGACAAGCTGTCGGCGGCCCTCTACGGCGCGGTCATCGACGAGGCTCACACCCTCGGGGCGCGCGTCACCGCCCACGTGTTCACGCTCGAGGACGCGAAGGGGCTCCTCCGGGCGGGACTCGACGCGTTCGCGCACGGCGTGCGGGACCGTGACGTCGACGACGAGCTCGTCGCGCTCTGGCAAGAGCGTCCGCACGTGACACTGGTTCCCAACCTGCCGGGTCCGGGAGTGGCGATGGACCTAGGGTGGTTGAGCGGGACCGTTCCCCCCGACGAGCTGGCGGAGATGCAGCAGGCGTCGATCGATCGGCCGGCAGCTCAGGAGCGCTTCGGCATCCAAGCTCGTAACCTGGCCAGGCTCAGTGAGGCGGGTGTCAAGATCGCGTTCGGCACGGACGGGAGCGCGCCGTGGGCCGTCCATCAAGAGATGGAGGACATGGTGCGGTCCGGGATGGCCCCTGCCGACGTCATCGCCGTGGCAACGGGTAGCTCTGCCGAGTTATTGCAAATGACCGACGTCGGCACGTTGGCGGCGGGCAAGAGCGCGGACTTCATAGTCCTGGAGGCGAACCCGCTCGACGACATCACCAACACCAGGAGGATCGACGCTGTGTATCTCCGTGGCACGGCCGTCGATCGAGAAGGGTTGGGGGTGAGGTTCAGGGGACGGACGGCTCAGTAGTACCACTGTGTCGGACGAGGAGGTAGGCCGCGCGAGTGCGCGGCCTTTTTCATGTCCGCGCGGACTGAAACTCCAACCATTACCCCCCGTAGATAGGTCTAATTACCATATCGCAACCCGATTGGACTCATGGTCAGATTGAAGCTCGCGTTTCGCACGCTCGCCAAGGCCCCTTTTGTCACAACGGTAGCAGTTGCCTCGTTGGCACTCGGCATTGGCGCCAACGCGGCGATTTTCTCACTGTTCGACGAGATGCTGCTCCAGTCACTCCCGGTCGAGGAACCAGATCAGCTGGTCAACCTCGCCAACCCCGGGCCCAAGCCGGGATCGACCTCGTGCAATCAGGCGGGCGGCTGTGACGAGGTCTTCAGCTACGCCATGTTCCGGGACCTGGAGCGGGAACAGACCAGTTTTGCCGGGATCGCGGCGCACAACTCGTTCGGCGCGAACCTGGCCACGGCCACCCAGACCACCAGCGGCGACGGCATGATGGTGTCGGGGTCGTACTTCCCCGTGCTCGGGTTGCGACCCGCCCTGGGTCGGCTGCTGGGACAGGCCGACGACGAGGTTGTGGGAAACCACGCGGTCGTGGTGTTGAGCCACCGATACTGGGCAAGCCAGCTCGGTGAAGATCCCGCGGTCCTGAACCAGATCCTGACGGTCAACGGGTATCCGATGACGATCGTGGGGGTTGCGCCCCGGGGCTTTTCGGGGACCACGCTTGGCAACCAACCCGACGTCTTCGTGCCGATCAGTATGCGTGGGCAGCTCCAGAGGTGGTGGAACAGGTTTGAGAATCGGCGCACCTACTGGATCTATCTCTTTGCTCGGCTGAGGCCGGAGGTGTCGATGGAGCGGGCCGGCGCCGAGTTGAACACGCTATACCGCGGGATCATCAATGAGGTGGAGGCGCCGCTGCAGGAGGGCATGAGCGAAGCGACCCTGGAGCGGTTCCGGGCCAAGGAATTGGTGCTGGCCGAGGGTTACCGAGGTCAGAGTTCGATCCACGAAGACGCAGCGACGCCGTTGGGGCTCCTGTTCGGCGTCACGGGCGTCGTGCTGTTCATCGCCTGTGCCAACATCGCCAACCTGCTACTGGCCCGGGGAGCAAACCGGAGCCAGGAGTTGGCGATTCGCGGGGCGCTGGGTGCCAGCCGACGCCAACTGCTCACCCAGCTTCTCCTCGAATCGGTTCTGCTGGCCGCCCTCGGCGGCCTGCTGAGTCCCCTGGTGGCGCAGGGCACGCTGCGTTTCATCGCGTCGATACTCCCGGCGGAAGCGATCGACATGCTGACGTTGGGCGTCGACTGGTCGATTCTGTACTTCGCGGGTGCTCTGTCCATTGCGACCGGCGTGCTCTTCGGGATGTATCCCGCGCTGCACGCCACGCGGCTGGACCTCATGACGCTCGTCCGGGCCGGCTCCGAAGGAGGCTCCGGGGCGAGATCGGCTTCGCGGTTCCGCACGACTCTGGTCACGGCCCAGATCGCGCTGTCGATGGCCCTGCTCGTGGCGGCCGGGCTGTTCATCAAGAGTCTCCGGAACGTGAGTCGCGTCGACCTCGGATTGAATTCAGAAAACGTGCTCCTGTTTTCGGTGTCTCCGTCGAGGAACGGATATGAATCCGAGCGGTCCGCCGTGCTGTTCCAAACGATGGAGCAGGAGCTCGCGGCCATTCCCGGCGTCACCGCGGTGACAGTCGGTCGCGTGCCGCTCATCGCCGGGAGCAATTGGGGGACCAGCGTCCAAGTCGAGGGGTTCGAGTCGGGTCCCGACATCGACAATAACTCGCGGTACAACGAGATCGGCGTGGGATACTTCAGCACGATGGGGATCCCGCTTCTGGCAGGACGCGAGTTCACGCTTGCGGACGCGGGCGGGGCAGCCAAGGTGGCCGTGGTGAACGAAACGTTCACCCGGAAGTTCGGGCTGGATGGCCGCGACGCGGTGGGGAGGTTCATGTCGCGGGGTGGGGAGGAGCTCGACATCCAGATCGTCGGGCTCATCGGCGATGCGAAGTACAGCGACGTCAAAGACGAAACCCCGCCGCTGTTTTTTACCCCGTCTCGCCAGAACACGAGTATCGGCTCTCTCACCTTCTATGTCCGCACTGCCGGTGAGCCGACCGCTGTGGCCACGGCGGTTCGCGAGGTGGTGAAACGCCTCGACCCGAACTTGCCGGTGGAAGATCTCAAGACGCTCGAGCAGCAGATCAGCGAGAGCATCGTGCTCGATCGTTTCATTAGCATGATGTCCGCGTCCTTTGCTATGCTGGCCACGCTGCTGGCCGGGATCGGCCTCTACGGAGTGCTCGCCTATACGGTGGCCCGACGGACTCGGGAAATCGGTTTGCGCATGGCGCTCGGCGCGGACCGCGGGCGCGTGCGGAAGATGGTGCTGTGGCAGGTCGGCCGTATGACCATCGTCGGTGGTGTGCTCGGTTTGGTGGCCGCGGTTGGCCTCGGCAAGGCGGCGAGCTCGTTGCTGTTCGGCATGGAAGGCAATGACCCGATCGTGTTCGCGTCGGTCGTCGCGCTCCTCACCGGTGTCGCGCTTGGCGCGGGATATCTGCCGGCGCTCCGGGCGTCACGGGTCGATCCGATGCAGGCGTTGCGGTATGAGTAAGGCGAATCAGTGCGTGAGCAGGTGTGGGGCGTCGGTATCCCTGTTCCTGGCCGACCGCAGGTTGCAGGCTACCTGCCTGGTTACGACGGATCGTGGCAGCCGGGTTCGCCTTCTACCCCGTCCGCGACGGGCGGCTTGATATTCCCAATGAAAATCGTGCACTGCGTCGGGGTTCCTTTGTGGCTGGCGGAGGCGGACCAGGCGCTGTCGCTCGTCAGGGTCAATTCGACGGTGACGTAGGTGCTCGCGGTGAAATCCAACTCGGGCAACGATGCCGCGTAGCGTAGCGAATCTGAAAAGTAGATTTCCTGCGCCGCTACCAGGTTCCGTAGGTCGCTCTTGATGGCTGCTCGATAGGCACTGGCCTTGGTGCTACAGCTGCAGGCCGGTCCAACAAACAGCACGGCCGTGACCACGACACCGACGAGCACCGCCGCCATCTTGACGGTGACTGCGAAGGCGGACGACGCGACTTCGAGGGCGACGGTTATCCAGGTCCGTTCTTGGGACATCACCGAGTTTCCTCGCAAGTAGGTTGACGCTCCTCGGCATCCGGGACGGGCGACTCGATATTCCCAAGGAAAATCGTGCACTCCGCCGAGGTCCCTGGATGGCTGGCCGAGGCAGACCACGCGCTGTCGCTGGTGAGTGTCAAGGCGACGGTGACGCGTTCGCTCGCGGTGAAATCCAACTCGTGCAACGACGCCGCGTAACGTAGAGAATCTGAAAAATAGATTTCCTGCGCCGACGCTAAGTTGCGGAGGTCACTCCTCATGGCAGATTGATAGGCCTTGTCTCTGTCTGCTGAGCCGCAGGCACACGCCCGTCCAAAAAACCACACGACCGTGACCCCGAGAACGAGGAACACCGCCGCCACCCTGGCGGTGCTCGCCAGGACAGTCGATGCGACTTTGAGAGCGGCGGTTTTCAAGGACCGTGGTTCTTGGGACATTACTGCGTCTCCTCGCAAGTCGGATAACGTTCCTCGGCACCCGCGATGGGCGACTCGATGTCCCCCACGAAGATCGTGCACCGC
>JAPULZ010000091.1 GCA_027294455.1 Gemmatimonadota bacterium | reverse complement strand
CGCTGAAAGACGGCGTGATCGCCGATTTCGACATCACCGAGAAGATGATCCGGTATTTTCTTTCGTCGATCATCAACCAGCATGTGTTTCGAGTCAAACCGAAGGTCATCGTGTGTGTCCCCAGCGGCATCACCGGCGTGGAGCAGCGGGCGGTGCGGGACAGTGCCCAGTCCGCCGGGGCGAAAGAGGTGTACATGGTGGCCGAGCCAATGGCCGCCGCAATCGGTGTCGGTCTTCCCGTGGAGACCCCCACGGGCAACATGGTCATCGATATCGGCGGCGGGACCACCGAAATCGCGGTGATTGCCCTGTCCGGGATCGTCAGTGATACCTCGATTCGCACCGGCGGCGATGAGATGGACCAGGCCATCGTGCAGTTCATGCGCAAGAACTACAATCTGTTGATTGGCGAACCCACGGCGGAGTCCATCAAGATCCAGATCGGTTCCGCCGCCCCCGTTGGCGAGGAAAAGGAGATGGAAGCCAAGGGGCGGGATTTGGTATCGGGAATCCCCAAAGTGGTCCGCGTCCACTCCAGCGAAATTCGCGAGGCGATTCAAGAGCCCATTCAGCAAATCGTCGACGCCATTCGCCGGGCGCTGGAGATCACTCCACCGGAATTGGCGAGCGACATCGTGGATCGCGGGATCGTCATGGCCGGTGGCGGTGCGATGATCCGGGGTCTCGATGTGCTCATCTCCCAGGAAACATCGCTTCCGATTCGCTTGGATGAAGACCCGCTGACTTGCGTGGTTCGCGGCACAGGCCGTATCCTGGACGACCCGGAGAAATATCGCGCCGTCCTAGCGACCTAAGAACGTGGCTCAGACGTCGGAATCCTATTCAACGCGGGGCGATACCATCGCCTTCAGCCTTTGTGTGTTGATTGCGGTAGCCGCCCGCTTGGCCCCTCTCGCCTACACGGATCCCGTGGCATCGGCAATCCGTGAAACCATCCTCGCCCCGTTTCTCGAACTGCAAAACCAGAGCGAACTCTGGCGCGTCCGGCGCAGCGAGTTCACGGCGATCATGGCGCGCAGCGACTCCGCACTGGCCATCGCGGGGCGGGTCCAGGGGCTGGAGCAGGAAAACGCGCGGCTTCGTGCCATCCTCGGCTTGCGGTCCCGCATGCCGGTACACCACGTTGCAGGTGAGGTGCTCCACCAGACGCAGCCCACCCGGGGCAACAAACTCATCATCTCGGTGGGCGAACAGGACGGGGTCAGGCGGTGGGCCCCCGTGGTCGCCGTGGGGGGCCTGGTGGGCTACGTGCAGTCGGTGGACCGGGGCACTGCGGTGATCCGCACCTGGACCGACCCGGAATTCTCCGTGAGTGTCACCGCCCTCAACGACTCGGTGTTCGGGCTCGTCGGCCCCCGTTTCGGCGACGGGCGGATGATGCTCGAGCTGCGTGGAGTGTCCTATGGAGGGCGGATCCCGGAGGGCACCGTCGTCTACACATCCGGGCTCGGCGGGGTCTACCCAAGGGGAATCCCCGTGGGCAGAATTCGGGCCGTGATCGACGACAGAGTGGAATGGTCTCGGACTTACTTGTTGGAACCCGCAGTGCATGAAGCCTCGGTTTCGCACGTGCTGCTGCTCCTGGCGGAGGCAGGGGACTTGAGCAGCGTGTTCGACCCATCGTGAGATGAAGCCACAACGAACGGGCAGGGTCATCGGCTTGCTGCTCTTTGCCCTGGGCGTCACGCACTTCACGATACGTCCGCTGCTCGGCGATGAACGCGTCACGCCTGATTTTCTACTCTTGGCTTTGATGTTGTACGCGATCCGGAGTCGGCCGGGCGCTGGTGCCGTGGCCGGGTTTAGCGTGGGGCTTCTGGCTGACGCCTTGCGACCCGTCGCTTTCGGGGCCGGCGCTCTCGCCCACACGGTGATTGGTTATCTTCTGGCCTGGGGCAAGGCCGTGTTCTTCCCCGAGAACCTACTCGTGACCACGGGCTTTTTGTTTGCCGGGGCCTGGATCCGCAACTTTATCGTGGTGGTGGCGGGAGGGCAGGTGCGTGGTATGGAACTACTGTGGGCACTCGGCATTTGGTCGGTCGCCCAGGCGGCAACGACCACTGCCACTGGAATCGTCCTGGTGGTAGCGTTTCGGCGCTGGTTCAAGATAGGGATCATCGAATGAACTGGAACCATCCGCATATCCTAGCACGCCGGGCGCAACTCGCCTCGGTCATGGTGGGCGGGCTGTTCGTCGTGTTGGTGGGCGCGTTTTTCCGGCTGCAGGTCGTGGGCGCAGACCAGTACCAAATTCAATCTCGGAACAACAGCAGGCGGCCGGTGGTGTTGCGGGCGCCCCGGGGGATCATCGTCGATCGCCATGGCGCCGTCATTGCCACCAACGTTCCCAGCTATACCATATCTCTCATCGCCGCGACGCGATCCGCGTTCGAGGCCACGCTCGACTCCATGTTGGTGTACGGCACGTTGGATTCGCTACGCCGTGAGGAGGTGTTGGGGCGGTACGAGCGATCGCCTGACAACTCCGCAGTCATCATGCGCGACGCGCCGTTTGCGATGGTCGCGGCGTTGGAGGAACGCAAGTCGTCGTTCCCGGGCCTCATCGTGCAAACGGAGCCGAAGCGACACTACCCACACCGCGACATCATCTCTCACCTCCTGGGCTATGTCGGGGAGGTATCCGAAGAGGAACTCGCGGCAAGCCGCTTCGTGCGCGCGCGGCTCGGCGGGCTCGTCGGCCGAGGGGGACTCGAAGAGCAGTACGACAGTCGGTTGCGCGGATTCGACGGACGACGCCTGGTCGTGGTGGACGCGCTCGGGCGGACGATTGGCGACGACGGCGGAGAGCGGCTCGAACCGGAGCAGGGCGATACCATCCGCACCGCGCTGGATCTGGATTTGCAACAGTACGTGGCCGATGTGTTCCCGGCCGGCCAGCGCGGGGCGGTCATGGCCATGGACCCGCGCAACGGCGACATCTTGGCCATGTACTCGTCTCCGAGCTTCGATCCCAACGCGTTCATTGGCGGGATCGATCGGGACTTGTGGGAAGAGTGGCGGACGGCTGAGGACACGCCCCTGCTCAATCGGGCGGTGCAGGGTATTTATCCGCCCGCCTCCCCTTGGAAACTGGTCCTCGCCCTGCTGGCCCTCGAGAAGCGGGGTCTCACGCTCGACACGAAGATGCCGGTTCAGTGCAGTGGCGGGTACCAGTACTTCACCCGGTATTTCCGGTGTTGGAAGTCGACCGGCCACGGCGAGCTCACCTTGCTCGAAGCGATTCAACATTCGTGCGATGTGTACTTCTATCAGCTCGGGTTGCATCTCGGCCTCGATGTTTTGTTCGAAGGTCCGGCGGCGCTGGGGCTCACGTCCCGGACGGGCGTGGATCTCCCAAACGAGGTCGTGCCCACGTATCCGCCGGGCCGGAGCTATTTCGACGACCTGTATGGCCCGCGGGGCTGGACGACGGCGGTAACGCTCAACCTTGCCATCGGCCAGGGCGAAAACGCGCAGACCCTCATCAACATGATGCAGTTCTACGCCATGCTCGCGCGGAACGACGGGGCGGCCCCGGTGCCGCGTCTCGTGCTGGATCGCGGCGAGCCGGTTCTGGTGCCGGGACTCGCGTCGCCTGAGAACATCCTCGGTCTGCGGGAGGCATTGGAGATGGTGGTGGAACGCGGTACGGCGTTGCGATCGCGTTTGGCCAACCTCCGGATCGCCGGGAAAACCGGCACGGCGCAAAATTCCGGGGGCCCCAATCACGGCTGGTTCATCGGATTCGGCCCCGTGGAGGATCCGCAGGTGGTGGTGGGCGCCATCGTGGAATTCGGTGAACACGGCTCAGTGGTGGCGCCAATGGTGACCCGCATCATCGAGCGGCACTTGCTCGGCCCGGATGCCGCGGCAGACCGTCCCGTCCGGTGGATCTTGCCTTCGGATTCGGCACCGGTCCCCATCGAGATCGAGCCGCGGAGGCGCCGTACGGGACAAACGCGTTGATGCGACGGACCGGGCTCGATAGGCCGTTGCTCATTACGGTCTTGGTGCTGATCATCACGGGATCGCTGGTCCTGTACTCGGCGGGTCAGACGGATTTTCCGACGCCGGCGGCCGAGATCTGGCGGCGGCAACTGGTGTGGCTGGCGCTCGGCGCAGTCGGCGCCGCCATGATCTTTCGAATGTCCCCCCGTATCCTGGAGTGGTTTACTCCCTTCCTTTACGGTGCGGCGATCCTCCTGCTGATCGTCACGGTATTCTTCGGCACGGGTGCAGGCACGGCGGCGAGCTCCCACTCATGGTTGTCGATTGCAGGCGTACGCATAGGTCAGCCCGCCGAACTGGCGAAACTGGCGACCATTCTCATGCTGGCGCGACACCTGGCCGGCCGCCGCGAGCCGCCCGCCACCTTGGCCGAGCTGATTCCGGCTGGCGGGATCGTCGGCATCCCGTTGGTGCTGGTCGCCGCCCAGCCGGATTTGGGGAGCGCGTTAGTGTTCCTGGGGATCTTCTTCGCCATGGTCTATTGGGTGGGGGTGACGCCGTGGTTGCTTCTGCTGATCGCGTCGCCCGTCATCAGCCTCATCGCGGCGGTGTCGACTGGCCTGTGGGGGGCGTGGATCATCGTGCTGACCTTGCTGTTGATTTGGCTGCGACCCTACCTCGTGGAGGGGTTGGCCGTGTGGGGCATGAACGTGATGATGGGCGTCGTGGCCGTCCGGCTCTGGACGGGCCTGGCACCCTACCAGCAAAACCGCATCCTCTCGTTCGTGAATCCGGAGATTGATCCACGGGCGACGGGATGGAACATCATCCAGTCGAAGGTGGCGATCGGTTCCGGCGGATGGATCGGCAAGGGGTTTACGCTGGGTACTCAAAAACGGCTGGCGTTCCTTCCGGCGCAACACACCGATTTCATTTTCCCGGTCGTGGCCGAAGAGTTCGGTTTCTGGGGCGTCGCCCTCGTGCTGTCGGTGTTCTTCTTCTTCTTTCTGGTGCTGATTCGCATCGCCCGCCGCGCCGTGGACACGTTTTCCTGCGTCATGGTGGCTGGCATCGCCGGGCTCTTGCTGACGCACGTCGTGGAAAACGTCGGGATGACCGTCGGGTTGCTTCCGGTCACCGGCATCCCGTTGCCGTTCTACTCGTACGGCGGATCCTTCGTGATCATCTGCCTCCTCGGGGTGGGCATGACCCTCAGGGTGGCCTGGGACTCCCGGTCGGGGGGCTACCTCCAAGGGTAGCGTGGCGGCCTCGAGCCCGTCACATTGTGTAGCCGTTCGAGTTTTCGTTTCCGCTTTCACAGAGGTTTATGGCCTGGTTTCGTAAAGATCGGAGAGGTCGGCGTCCGGCCCGGGAGAAGCTGGAAATTCCCGCCGATGCCTGGGACAAGTGTCCCAAGTGCGGTCATGTCGATATTCGGGAAAGGTTCGAGCGCGCCCTGGAGGTATGCGCCGAATGCGGACACCACCGCCGCATCGATGCCCACGCGTATATCGAATTCCTCGCCGACGAGGGAAGTTTCTCGGAATTGTTCGACGATCTGCAATCGATCAATCCGCTGAATTTCGAAGGGTACGCCGACAGGCTGGCCCGGGCCCGGCGCAAGGCGGGACTGCACGATGCGGTGATTACCGGCCACGCGAAGCTGGAGGGAGACGACATCAATCTTGCGGTGATGGTTTTCGGCTTCATGGGCGGCTCCATGGGATCGGTGGTGGGTGAGAAGATTGCCCGGCTCGCCAAGTGCTCGCTGCACGAGCGCGTACCCCTGGTGATCGTGTCGCGCTCGGGCGGTGCCCGCATGCAAGAGGGAGTGTTGAGTCTGATGCAACTCGCCAAGACCTCGGCGATGATTGCCGCCCTCAAGCGCGAAGTCGTTCCTTTCATTTCCATACTGACCGATCCCACCACCGGCGGCGTGTCGGCCTCGTTTGCGATGCAGGGCGACATCAACCTGGCCGAGCCCAACGCGGTGATCGGCTTCGCCGGACCGAGGGTGATCAAGCAAACCATCGGGCAGGACCTTCCGGACGGCTTCCAAACGTCGGAATTCCTTCTCGACAAGGGCATGATCGACGCTGTCGTTCCGCGCAGTGAGCTGCGGTCGACAACCTCGCGCCTGCTCAGGATGATGCAGGGGCGCTGATCGCCACGCGGCTGTCCTTCCACGACGCCTACACCTACCTCGTGCCCCGCCTGGGTGGGGGCGCCAAGTGGTCCCTCGAACCGACCCGGCGGATGCTGGCGGATCTCGGTGACCCGCAGGAGCGCTTCGTCACGGTGCACATTGGAGGCACGAACGGGAAGGGGTCGGTGGCGACCATGGTCTACGCGGCGCTCCAGGCGTCGGGGTACCGGACCGGATTGTACACCTCTCCACACCTCGTTGACGTCCGGGAGCGGATGGTCGTGGACGGGATTCCCATCGGCGAGGACGCGTTCGCGGTGTGGACCACACGGCTCCGTCCCATCATCGAAGCGTCCGGGGCCAGCTTCTTCGAAGCCACCACGGCGATCGCGCTGGCCGATTTCGCGGCCCGCGGTGTCGAGGTGGCCGTGATCGAGGTGGGGCTCGGTGGCCGCCTCGACAGTACCAACGTGGTGTGTCCCGCCGTCTCCGCGGTCACTAACGTGGGGATGGATCACACCGAGTTTCTGGGCGACACGCTGGCCGAGATCGCTTTGGAGAAAGCGGGGATTGCCAAGGCCGGGGTACCGTTCGTGCTGGGCGATCCCGATCCCGCAACCGCGGACATGCTTCGGTGTGCGGCCGTGGGAGCGGGCGCACCGGTGATGGAAGTCCCCGCCGAGGCGATCTACGCCGGGCCGCTCCGGCTGCAGGGCCGTCACCAGCGGAAGAACGCCGCAGTCGCTGTCGCGATCCTGGAGGCGCTGAGGCCCAAGCTGCCCACGAGTGGCGACGCGGTTGCCGCGGGACTGGCGCGGGCATGGCTCCCCGGGCGCTTCGATCACCGGGGCCGCTGGCTCTTCGACGTGGCCCACAACGTGGCGGGGGTGGCGGCTCTGGCAGAGGCATTGGTGAGCCATCCCCCCGGCGGCCCGGTGCACGGGGTGCTGGGTTTCCTGCGGGACAAGGACGCCGTGGCCATGACTCGGGAGCTGGCCACGGTCCTCGAAAGGATTTGGGTGACCTGTCCGTCTTCGGCACCGGCCCATCGCCGGATGGATCTTGAGTCGTTCGCGGCCGAGATCCGGCCGCTGGCGCGCATCGAGCCGGATCTCGACCGCTGCCTTTCGGAGGCCGCTGACGGGGCGGGTACAGTCCTGGTTGCCGGTTCGTTTCACACCGTCGGGGACGTCATGGCGCGGTTGCCCGGATTCCGGCCGTTCGGCTAGATTGTGTGATGCCCGCAAAAGCGTTGCCCGGCTTCAGGGACTTCTACCCCGCCGACACCGCTCTCCTCCATCACATCGTTGCTGCCTGGCGAACCGTTTCCGCACGATACGGATTCGAGGAGTACGACGGCCCGCCGCTGGAGCCGTTGGAGCTCTATACCAGCAAGAGTGGAGAAGAGATCGTCGGCCAGCTTTATCATTTCGAAGATAAAGGGGGCCGGGCCGTGTCATTGCGGCCGGAAATGACGCCGACGTTGGCACGGATGGTGGCTGCGAAGTCGTCGGATTTCAAGAAGCCGATCCGGTGGTATTCCATCCCGCAGCTGTTTCGCTACGAGCGGCAACAACGCGGCCGGCTGCGAGAACATTTTCAGCTCAACATGGACCTCATCGGCGAAGCCGGCCCCTTGGCCGATGCGGAGGTGATCGCGGCAGCCATCGACGTGATGCGCGAACTCGGGTTCGGACCGGACGACGTGCGCGTCCGCATCTCCGATCGACGGGTCATCCGGGCATTGCTCCTCCACGGCGGAGTCGCGGACGATCAACTGGCAGCCGCCTATGTCACCATCGACAAGGTCGAACGGGAAGATCGCGCCAAGGGGCGCGCTCGGCTGGCGGCGGCGGGATTCGCTCCGGAGGTGGTGGAGGAGATCTTGCGCATCGGAGAGATCCGCGGCCTCGAGGCCGTGACAGACCGGTTGCGGGCCGTGCCGGACGGGCGCGACGTAGGGGAAGGGCTGACTGCGTGCCACGACGCCCTGCAAAACATCGGTCTGGGGAATTTTGTCGATGTCGATCTCTCCATCGTGCGCGGGCTGGCCTACTACACCGGGATCGTGTTCGAGCTGTTCGACGCCGGGCGCTCGCTCCGGGCAATCTGCGGCGGTGGCCGGTACGACGGTCTGTTGAAGGCGTTGGGCGGCGTGGACTTGCCCGGTGTGGGATTCGGGATGGGGGACGTCGTGCTCGGCGAGTTGCTCCGGTCCCACGAGCGATTGCCAGAGCGGCGACCGAGCATCGATGTCTACCTGGTAGCCGTGACGACGTCAGACGTCGCGGAGGTGTTGAGCCTCGGCCATGCACTGCGGGATCGCGGCGTGCGGGTGGAATACGCCCTGAAGGCGCAGGCCGTGGCCAAGCAATTGAAGATCGCGTCGGCGCGACAGGCGCGGCGAGCAGTGCTCGTCGGCCCAGATGAACGAGAGGCGGGCGAGGCCGTCGTGCGCGACCTTATGGACGGCTCCGAAGAGCGCGTGTCGCTGACCGCATTACGGGACACTTTTACCTGGGCGTAGGCCCGAAGCAGGGAACGGAATGAGCAAGGGACAGCGGATTACTCCTCGGGCCGAGGACTTCAGCAAGTGGTACAACGACGTGGTGGCCCGGGCCGAACTCGCCGAGCATTCGCCGGTGCGTGGATTGATGGTCATTCGGCCCCGCGGGTATCGCATCTGGGAGCTCATGCAGCGGGCCCTGGACGACATGTTCAGGGAGACGGGGCACGAAAACGCCTATTTCCCGCTGCTGATCCCGCAGAGCTTTCTCGCCAAGGAAGCCGAGCACGTCAAAGGGTTTGCCCCGGAGCTGGCCGTCGTCACCCATGCCGGCGGCAAGGAGCTCGACGAGCCCCTCGTGATCCGCCCCACGTCCGAGACGATCATCTACGACAGCTTCAGCCGTTGGATCCAGAGCTACCGGGATCTCCCACTGCTCATCAACCAATGGGCGAACGTGGTCCGCTGGGAGTTGCGCCCCCGACTGTTCCTCCGCACGAGCGAGTTTCTGTGGCAGGAGGGGCACACAGCCCATGCCACCGAGGCCGAGGCCGAAGCAGAGGCGCTCTTGATCATGGGGCTCTACCGGCGGTTCATGGAGGACTGGGCGGCGGTTCCGGTGATCACCGGATTGAAGACCGACTCGGAGCGATTCGCCGGTGCGTTGCGGACGTATGCCATGGAGGCGCTGATGCAGGACAACAAGGCGCTGCAGGCGGGTACGTCACACAATCTCGGCCAGAACTTCGCCAAAGCGTTCAACGTCCAGTATCAGACGCAGGATGGTGCCCTCGAATACGTGTGGAACACGTCCTGGGGGGTCTCCACGAGACTGATCGGCGGATTGATCATGGTTCATGGTGACGACAGCGGTCTCGTGTTGCCGCCCCGATTGGCGCCCGACCAGGTTGTGGTCGTGCCGATTTGGAGGAGCGACGACGAGCGGACGGCCGTGCTACAAGTGTCCGAGCGCGTGCGACAGGTGTTGTGCGAGTCAGGGGTGCGGGTACGTGTCGACGACCGTGAGGACATGAAGCCCGGCGCAAAGTACTATGAGTGGGAGTGCCGCGGCGTGCCGGTCCGCCTCGAAATCGGGCCGCGTGACGTATCGGAGGGGCAGGCCATGTTGGCGCGCCGGACCGGGGGGAAGGTCCCCGTGAGGATGGACGAATTGGCCGAGTTCGTCGAGGAGACCCTGAAGACGATGCAGCGCGGGTTATTGGATTCCGCCCGGGCGCGCATGGTGCAGAATTCGATTCGGAACGCCACGATGGAACAGCTCGTGGAGAAGATCGGCAGTGATGGGGGGTTCGTGTTCGGTGGGTTTTGTGGTAGCGCCGACTGCGAGCAAAAGATCAAGGAAGAAACCAAAGCTACGATTCGCGTCCTGCCCGACGAAGAATTCCGCTCGTCTACGCCGCCCGAGAAATGCGTCTGTGGCGAAAAAGCGGTCGCGGAGGCAGTCTGGGCAAAGGCGTATTGATCCCTGGTGGTAGCAGGTTAGAACTCTTGGGCATCGAGAAGCTCGAGGAAGGCCTCGGGGGTTTCGAGCTTGGCCAGCTTCTCGGGTACATCGGGCTCCTTGGCGAACTGAGCGATCTTCCCCAGTACCGGTAGGTACTGGTTCGACACCTCCATGGGTGGGGCGACGATGAGGAAGAAGTTGTACACCGGCTTGGTGTCGATGGCCGTGAAGTCGACGCCGGAGGGTTTTCGGCCGAAGACGACCCGGAGATGGGAGACCACGAGCGATCGGCAATGCGGGATCGCGATTCCTTGGCCGATGCCGGTGGATCCCAGGTTCTCGCGGCGCTTGAGCATCTTGTAGAGCATACCGTCGGATTTCTCATCCAGCGCCAACAGCGAGACCATTTCTTTGAGCAGTTCGTCCTTGGTCTCACCGTCGAGGCTGAGCTTCGTGGTTTCGGCCGAGAAAAAGTCTCGCAGACGCATGCGGTCATTCCCATTTCATGAGGGCGATCTTCGCCGCGACGAGGGGCGGAGTCCTGCGGGCCGAAACGTAACGGGAGGCCGCGGAGACTGTCAAACGGCTCGTATTGCTGGGGAAGCCGGCCCCCATTAACTTCGCCCCATGCGCTTTCCGTATTCCGTAGAGCACGAGGATGTCTCCTTGTTCCTGGCCCCGATGGCCGGCGTATCGGAGCCCCCTTTCCGGAGGGTGTGCCGTTCGTTCGGCGCGGATGTCGTCGTATCGGAATTCTTGTCCTGTGAGGGCTTGCGCCGGGGCGTCAAGAGCGCGCATGACGGGGCGTACTTCACGCCCAAGGAACGCCCCATCGGGATTCAACTCTACGGCTCCGACCCGGAGGGCATGGGTGAGGCGGCCGCGCTCGTGACGGAGCATTACCGGCCGGATTTCATCGACATCAATTTCGGGTGTCCGGTGAAGAAGGTGGTGCGGCGGAACGGGGGCTCCGGATGCCTGAAGGACCTCGGCCTAGTCCGCTCCATCATCCTCGCCGTTCGGGAGGCGACGGCGCTCCCCGTGACCGTCAAGATTCGCAGCGGCTGGGACGAGACCATGCGGGATCCGGTCAAGCTGGGCTTGGCGTGTCAGTCCGCCGGGGCCCAGGTGGTCACGTTGCATCCGCGGACGCGGGCGCAGATGTACCGAGGAGCGGCGCAGTGGGGTGAGATCGCCGCATTGGTCCAGGCCTTGGACGTGCCGGTGGTGGGCAACGGCGACATCCAAACCGCCGAAGATGCGCTGCGGATGCACCAACAGACCAAGTGCGCCGGGATCATGATCGCCCGTGGCTCGTTCGGCAATCCGTGGATTTTCACGCAGACTCGGGACCTGTTGGACGGACGCGCGCCGCGTCCGGCACCGGGACCCGCCGAACGCTTCTCCGTGGCCCTCAACCACGCGAAGCTGGCCCTGCACATCCAGGGCGACACGCGCCAGACCGCGCTGGAATTTCGCAAGCACCTGGGGTGGTATACCCGGGGCTTGCCTGGTGCGGCCGAACTGCGGCGTCGCCTGCACCAGATCGAGCGGATGGCTGAGGCAGACCGAATTTTCCGGGAGTACCTCGGTCCGGAGCGTGCCGTAGTGTGAGGCGATGATGGCAGCGCTCACGCTCCTGGTCGGATTGCTGGGTGGGGCAGCCATTGGTGTGGCGTGGAGCCGCCGCCGGCCGATGCGTCGCCACACGCCGCCGGGATCACGCCGGAGCTCCACCGCTCGAGGTCCGGCCGTTTCCATCGACCACGTCATCGAGCTCGCCCGCCGCGCATTGCAGGCGTCGGCGGTATGTCTGGTGGGCCGGGAGTTGGACTCGGTCATCGCCAGAGGGGAGATCGGGTTCGACAACGCGCCCATCGACAGGGCGGTGTCCTTGGCTCGATTGGCCATGGCGGACGGACGGCAACATGTGGTACGGGACCATCGCTGCACGGTGGCGGTGGCCGATGAGGGGTTGGCGGTGGCGGCGATCCTACCGGCGGGCGATCCGTCGAACGACGTGCTGGCCTCCGTGAGCTCCGACCTGCGCAAGCTGCTCGGCGAGCTCCAGACCACTCGGGGAGACCAGGCTGCCACGTCACCAGACGGGGTTGCCCTCCCGGCGCGCCTCGACACCTTGCCAGCCATCGCCTCGGCCCTCTGCGATAGGGCCCGGTATATCACGGGCCGCTCCTCGGCCGTCGTGTTGCGGGATCCCGACTCGGAGATTGCCACGGTCATCTCCGTGTCCACCAACGCCGACCGGCGCTTGAAGGGGATCACGGTGTCACCGGAATCGGCGGCCGGTCGGGCGTGTCTGGTGGATGGCATCATCACGGCCGCGTCCACCAACGACCTGTTCGGGCGGCCGACGCGAGATCGGCGGCGCCGGGTGGAAACGGGCACCGCTTATCCGTTGCGAGACGGTGGGTACGGCATCGGGGCCCTGGTCGTATTCGGTCCTCACGACCTCGATGACGCGACTACGGAGCGGGTGATCCGCTTGGCCGGCGACGTGGCTCCGCAATTCGCCGCAGCTTCGGCCGTGCAGGCCGCCGAGGAGCGGGCGACTCGGGACAACCTCACGGGATTGCCGAACCGGGTGGCCCTCGAGCGGGCCATGGCGAATGCGTCTCTCCCCTGCGCCATACTCTGCGTGGACATCGATCACTTCAAACGGATCAACGACACCCATGGCCATGCCGCGGGCGACGGTGCCCTCAAGCACCTGGCCGGACTCTTCCAGGCCGCGCTGCGGGACGGAGACATCGCCGCCCGGACCGGGGGAGAGGAGTTTGTGCTGTGGTTACCGGGCACGCCGCGGGAGAGTGCGCTCGACGTGGCCGAGCGGCTCCGGGGCTCGATCGAGGAGGCCGTGTGGATCTGGTCCGGCAAGCGGATCGACCTGACCTGCTCCATCGGCGTGGCCGCCGTTCCGGAAACCACGACCCA
>JAPULZ010000090.1 GCA_027294455.1 Gemmatimonadota bacterium | reverse complement strand
AGAGACAATGTGGAAATCGTTGAACTCCCAGTTACCGGACTGCGAGAAGCTGGGCTCCAACGTGTCTTCCAAGCCGAGCGGCTCGTCTGTGGCGCATGCTCCCGCCAAAACCGCCGCGCAGGCCAGAGCGAGCACCGCTCGCACCATATGGAATCGTCTTTCCATAGCCCTCATCTCCTGTCTGAAAAGGTTTTTGACCTAAGGCGTTCCAGGGGTCATCGAGGTGGCGTGACGGTGGTCCGCGAGGACCGGAGGTACACGCATGGCGGCGCTCCTATGGGCGGCGTGAGAGTATGGGAGGGCAAAATGCTGCGCAGATGGGAACTCGGCCCTCTCCCACGAACACATCACTCCGGCAACGAACTCACCACCTAGACCCCAATCAGCGAGGAACGATACACGTGGCCCGGCGGCTCGCAAGGGATGGCGCGTGCGCGAGCCCGCGTGACAACGTCGTCAACAACTACAGACGTGAACCCCTAAAAAAACCGCAGCGAGGAGGTCAATCGCAAATTCCGCGGCACGACTCGGAAACGAGGTGCGCCGAAGAGCGTCGTCGCGTACCGTCAACAGGGCCGGCCTAGAGCCATCCTGGTTGCACCGGGCATTGAGGACGGTCGAGGCCGACGACGACGAGCCCCCCGCCGGCGGGACCTCCTCCGGACGAGGGGGAGTTCGATGCCTGGTCACCGGAGGCGCTGGAACACGAGATGCCGGAGGGACGGAGGAGCAAGCGGCACCTGGGGGGCAAGGATATTATTCCGGACGCGGTGTTCTGATGCAGAACCGCGGTGGGGACCGTGGGCGAGGGGCTCTGAGGAACCTTCGGCCATGGTCGGCCAAGTCGAGAAGATGTCGGAGATTATCGCCCAGCTGGTGGAGCAAGCCGGAGGCGAGCAGTGCGGCAGTTTCGGGCCGAAGGTGAGCGACCACTGAAGGTCCCCTCGCCCAACCGCTGTTTTCACCGGAGTCTGGCGGGCGCGCGGGTCCTACCGCGGCGTTGCGGGCGGAACGGTGCGGCGATACTCGGATGTCCTGCTGATTTTCCTGCTCAAGGCATTGCGACCGGAGAAGTACAGGGAGCGCGTCGATGTCCGTGGCGTGCTCGAACACCTCGACGTCTCGCGGCTACCGGACGAGCTGGTTGCGAGATTGGCAAACGGTGAAAATCCCATCACCGTCCTCGCGCCGGTCTTGCAAGCCGGCGAGCTGCCGGCCGCGCACGGGCCTTCCTAGAACGTGATCGGACTGCCAGCACCGCACCGCTGCAACTCTTGCGGCCCCCTGTACCCCGTTTCATTAGTCACGTCGTAGACGGTGGCCGATGGCTGGCCCCGCGGACGAAGCCCTAGGGGGTCAACACGATCGTCCATATCCAACAGTGAGGTAGCAGATGAGAATCCAACCTCGCGCAGGGCGGCGTCTGATAACCCTTGCGGCCCTGGCGCTCCTCGGCTGTGAGGTGGTCTGATCCCGCACGGGATCGATCGTACCGCAGTGCGGGGGCTCTCACGGAGCCCCCGCATTGTACGTATACACCTCGGCCGGCTCGGGTTTGGTCGGCGCCGCCTGCTGGTGTAATGTTGTGTAGCCCAGGGACGTACGTCGGTTCATAATGACACGTGACGCACGTTACATACGGTGTATCCCAAGCACACGAAGGTTGAGAGCGCCCTCCGTGTCATGACATTGTTGGTTAATCCCAAGAGGTGACATCATGCGGCACTCGGCTTGGGTTCCTTTCCTGGTAGTTCTCGCGCCGTTGGCCTGTGCACAAGAACCAGTGGCGTCTCCCGAATCAGAGAAATCGACGCTGCGGATTGTGGCAACAATGGAGCAGGGAACCGCGACTGAGATAAACGCCGCTCGAGCCACGCTCACCGGGCCGGTTACCCAATCGCTGGATCTGGTGAGGACTCACGACGGCTTCGAGGGACTGGTTAAGCAGATTCCCACGGGAACCTACAGCGTTGCTGTCGAGGGGTTGGTGGGTGGTGAGGCCGACCGGTTCGGCCGTATGACGGGCGTGGTCGTTTCGGCGGATGCCCCGTCGAATGTCACGGTCACACTGAGGTCCTTCGTGCCGACGGTGGGCGATTTCCTCTCACCCTCTACGTCAACCACGTTGGTGGTTACGTACTCGGCGGTGCGGCTCGCCGCCGGCTACGTTGTTGAGCTGGCTACCCGTCCCGACTTTCAGACAGCGAGTCGAACAGCCACAGCCGAGACCACCGCACTGCTGTTCTCGGCCGCGCTCGGCACCCACTACATCCGTGTGCGTGCCACGAACGAGGTAGTGCAGCTGGGACGCGCCAGCGAGGTGAGGTCGGTCCAGATCGTCACGGATCAAACTGTTAGTGGCGACGACGCCGCCACGGCGCCGACCATCGGTGTTCGGACGGCCGCTAGCGGGACCTACGACGCCCTCAACATCCTGCCGGCCGGTGACGAAGACTGGTTTGCGATTGACGTCATGGCGGGCGACTCACTCACGGTGGGGGTACGTTCCGCCTCTTTGGATCCGCCGTCCACGCTCAATCCGATCGTGGCAGTAATGGACGAGACCAACCAGCTGGTGGCGGAAAATGACGACGCCGATGGCACAACTCGCGACGCACGGCTGCGGACCGTCGTCACGTCCGACGGCACGTACTTTTTACGGGTTGCCGGTCTTGACGGTGCCAGTGCGGGTCACTACGAGCTAGATGTTCTGGTGGTCGCTGGTGGCGTGGCCATCGTTATCGCGGAAGTGCACACCACCCTGCTCAGTAGCATTCGTGACCGCCGGCGGACGGTGATCACTACGGCCACCGAGTGGCAGGACTTCTGGAACGATTTTACGGGAGTCATCGTGCCGCAGCCTGACCCTCCGATCATCGATTTTACGGAACGTATGGTCATCGTGGCGTCCATGGGCGAGCGGGCGACCGGTGGGTATGCCATCGCTATCGACGAAGTCTTGGAAGGAGGCGAAGGACTCACGGCCCGCGTGGTCGAGATGTCACCGGCGCCCGGCTGCGTGGTTGCTCTAGCTATCACGGCACCGGTTACGGCGGTTGTCGTGCCTCGCAACGACGGAACGGTCGTGTTTGTCGAGGAAACGCGGACGCAGGCGTGCGGGTAAAGCACAGGGCCCGCAGACGAGGGTGACTGTTTAGCCCTCTTCGCCCTGGCGTACCAGTGCCGTGCTGAATGGTGTGAACCTTGGCGAGATCATAAGCGATGCCGTCGTGAGTTCCCGTGGCATAGTGATCCGGTAGCGAGAAGCTGCGTGGCAGAATCCCAACGGGTGGCCCCGAGCGTCCCAGCGGCGTTCGGGGCTTAGGCTGGGATACATCGCTGCAACTCGTGCGGCCCCGTGTACCGCGCTTCATACTCACGTCCTGG
>JAPULZ010000009.1 GCA_027294455.1 Gemmatimonadota bacterium | reverse complement strand
CCGCCGTCCCGAGTGTGATTCATCCTGTCGCAGAGCTCATCGGTGTTATCCTCGTCGAACTCGTTCAAGGGGATCTCGATGTACCAGTCGGCATTCCACGCGAACTTGGTCCGCCGCTCCTGCGGCGTGTCGCCGGCTTGTCGGGGCTGCATGAGGGCGATGGGATCCATGCCGTCGGGAAGGGGGAGTTTCAACGAGTCGACGTCGTAGGCATTGGTCTTCAGCCGGTTGTCGAATTGCGCGTCACTCTCGGCGCGGAACGCATCGGCACCAGGATGGCTGCGGCTGTCGAAGTTGAGCTGAACGTCGAAACCGCCGCCATCGGCGATGTAGACGCCGTTCTTGACGTCGTGCGCGTATTTTTTGTCGTGGTACACGTTGTTCGGCGTGGTGAGGATGTCCCGATACCACGCGTTGTTCGAGCTGAGATAGAGGTTGCCGTTGGAGTGCACCCAGCCGTCGAACGTCATGGGTGGGCCGTTGAGGATCTCGAGGTCCTGCTCGAAGAACACGCCGAATTGAAAGATGGGGATCGCCTGCGCCTTGGCCGACACCATGATCGCGCTGGAGTTGTACATGACGTCGCGCGCCGAGGAGTAGATCTGCACTCGTTGAGTCAACGAGTAGAGCCCGGCAAAGGCACCGTCGGTGATGCGCTCAGGCACGATTCCTCCCACTCTCTCCACCGAAAAACTGTCGAATACGAATCCTTCCAGATCGGGCGGAGTGATGGCGGCCAGCTCGGGGTCTTCCAACACGCCGTCGATCAGGGCCAGGTGGAGCTGCGCCAGAATGGATTCCGCACCGCCCTCGGCGGCGTAGAAGACCTGGGAGTTGCGGTAGTCGAGATCCGCCGTTCGGAATGACGACGCCGCGCCGGAGAAACCGGCCACGATGAGGCTGGAGATCAGTATCATGACGAAGAGGGTCGCCATCAGGGCGAATCCGTCTTCGTTGCGGGTGATATTCGGCATGACAACTCTCCCAAAAAAAAGCCTAATGCGCGGCTCCTTGCCGCTGAACCCATCCGGTTCGTGCATCGACCCGACTGTTACGGTCGTAAGCTGTTGTATTACAATACTTTAGCGTGATAGACACCAACCGAGATCAGGTGGGTCGACCGCGCCTTTTAACTGTCACGATTGTATACAGTTGATCTCACCTCCAACCTACGAGATGCCTCTGTTCGGTGCGTTGACCTAGGTCACCAAGCCGGAACACGTCCGCAGTTTCCTTTTATATAAGCTCGAAGACGGCTATCCGGCAGATGCTGACACCGGTCGGCCCCGGTCGTACACGACAATGGGGGGCCCGTCGCGGAGCTGTGGTTCCCCCCGGGTCGATTCAGGCTAGGTTAATGGACCGTTTGACCACGACACATGAGGTGAGATCGCATGTCCCAGACACTCAGGAAGATCCTTTTGGGCATTGGAGCCGTCGCCCTGACCACGCAGGCCGCGTCCGCGCAGATACCCCCGGCGACGGATGCCCAGAAGGCTGCCGGCGCGCGCGTGGAGAGTGTTCGGTTCGAACCGTCCGAGCTGACGCTGATGCGCGGCGAGACCGCGAGCCTCACCGTGGTGTTCCTCGACAGCATGGGGAATCCCATCGAGGATGTGGTGGGACTGCTCGTGAGCCGGGGCGGGATCACCCCGCGGTTCGCCACGCTCCAGGCGGAGGCGACGCAGCTCACCGGCTCGAGCGCCGGCGATGCCCAAATCAGGGTGCTGGTGGTCGTGCCGGAGGGGGAGGGAAGTTTCTCCGGCGCCAACGGGATCCGCCCGGCCGGCACCCTCGAGGCGAGTGTCGCCGAGCGCCCGGCCGACCGCATCGAGGTCGATGAGCCGGCGTACACAGCCTTTAGCGGCACGTCGTTCCGGATGTCGGGAACCGTCATTACCGACGACGGCCAGCCGCACGGGACCGCGACGCCTGAATGGCGGAGCGCGGATCCGGCGGTGGCCACCATCACGCCCGGCGGCATCGCCTCGTTCGTCCGGGCGGGTGCCGTGACGTTCACGGCAGCCGCCGCCGGCGTGAGCGCCGACTATCCCGTGGAGGTGATGGAGAATCGGGTCGAGCAACTCGACATCTCGCCGCGCAGCATCTCCACGCGCACCGGCGACGTGGTGCGGTTCAACGTACGGGCCCTCGACGGCAACGGCCGGGTGGTCGAGAACATCGCCATGTCCTACTCGACCTTCGGACTGGATTCGTCGGGCGCCCAGATGTACGAGGACGGAGCGTTCGTGGCGGACAATCCCGGCGCGTACCGCGTCGTCGTCACCATGGGGAACCAGGCCGCCGACGCCATCGTCGAGGTCACGGCCCGCGAGCCGGCATCGGAAGTGGAGCTACAGGGTCGCGGCGCGGTGGCCCATGTGGCGACCAGCGATCTCTGGGTTTTCGAGGGCCGTGATGGGCGGGACTACGTGTACACCGGCACCCACGCAAACGGGGGCGGCGAGCGCATGTTCGTATGGGACGTGACGGATCCCACCGACATCGTGCTCACCGATTCGGTGGTAGTGGATGCGCGTGTCGTGAACGACGTGAAGGTGAGTGCTGACGCGTCGTGGGCGATCATCACCCGGGAAGGCGCCAGCGACCGGGCCAATGGCATCGTGGTGCTCGATCTCACCGATCCGGCCCACCCCACGGTCATCAGCGAGCTGACCGATCAACTGACCGCGGGCATTCACAACGTCTGGATCAACGGAGACATCGTGTATGCCGTGAACGACGGCACGAATGCGATCAACATCATCGACATGTCGGATCCCGCCAGTCCGACCCATGCCGGCATGTGGGAGCTGCGCCCCGGCGAGACGAACAAGAGCTTGCACGACGTGTGGTCCGATGGCGACTATGCCTACGTTTCGTATTGGGATGACGGGCTCGTGATCCTCGATGTCGGCGCCGGCACCCACGGCGGCACGCCCACCGAGCCGGTGTTCGTGTCCAGCATCAACTACGCGCAAGGCAACACGCACGTGGCCTGGCGTGAAGGCGATTATGTGTTCCTGGGCGATGAGATCGGCACGGCCGACGGCATGCGCGGCTACGTGCATGTCGTCGATGTGAGCGACATCGACCACCCAGAGGAGGTGGCGAAGTACGAAGTGCCCGAGGCGGGTGCCCACAACCTGTGGGTCGAAGACGGCACGATGTACATCGCATACTACCAGGGCGGGCTCCGCATCGTGGACGTCTCCGGCGAGCTGCGTGGCGACCTCTACCGGCAGGGCCGCGAGATCGGCTTCATTAGGACCAACGGCGCGGAGGGCGAGGCCATCGTGCCCAACTCGGCGATGGCGTGGGGTCCCCAGCCCCACAAGGGCAACATCTTCCTGAGTGACATGAACAGCGGCCTTTGGGTGTTGAAGCACCAGCGTTCTCGCGTGATCACTCCGTAATGCCTTGAAACGTGTGCGGGCGCACGTCCTCCGGCGGCGCCCGCCACCCAGAACAAGCTGGAGCCATGCAAGCGACACGATCTTTCCTCCTGGCCGGCGTCGTGCTGGCCACCCCGATGCTGTTCCCGCGGCAGGCGCCCCCGCCACCAGAGGCGAACTACTGGATCTACGTCGCCAACGAGTCGTCCGATATCGTCTCACGGGTCCGCTTTGGTCCCGACGGTATCGAAGAAGAGAAGACGATCTCCGTGGGATGGCATCCGGCCGACCTCGACGGCGCCCACGGCCTCTTCGTCGCTCCGACGGGAGATCACTGGTACCTGTCTCTGGCCCACGGCCGACCCTTCGGGACGATCTGGAAGTTCGAGACGGGCACGGACAGGTTTGTGGATTCAACCACGGTCG
>JAPULZ010000089.1 GCA_027294455.1 Gemmatimonadota bacterium | reverse complement strand
TCGGTGCGGCCGAAGGTTCCGTCCCGGGCGCCTCGGGCAATGGCCCGGCCGCACTCGACGGCCGTGAGCGTGGACGACACGACCCGCTCGGCGCGACCGAAGTGCTCCCGGACTTCATCGCCCCGGGCTTCACCCAGGATCCAGGCGAGGACCGCACTCGATTCGACGTAGGCGATCACGGATCGTCGGCGCGCTCATCGTCGAGAAGCCGCTCAGCCGTGCCGGATTCGACGCGCACAGGGGACGCCCGGTACAAAGCCGGGTCGTGAGGCTCGCGAACGACGAGCCCTCCAGCCTCTGCGAGCCGCCTGAGCCCATAGTCGGTTTCCGATTCGCCAGGCGGTCCCCGGCCCGGCTGGCGCAACTCGGCCACCACCTCGCCGCGATCTGTCACGAGAATGACCTCCCCGCGGCGAACCTCGCGGACGTATTGGCTCAGACGGGCTTTGAGCTCTCGGATTCCGACGGCCTTCATGCCACAATGTAGTCACATGTGACTACAATTGCAATGAGGCTTTGGTCCCCGGCACCATCCGAATCCGGCTGCCGCTACTGCACCATCCCAACACCACACGATCCGTCCGCACCACGAAACGTCGGATAGTTCACACCGAGCTGCTCCAGGTATGTGTCGTATCGCGTTGGATCGAAATAGAACTCTCTCATCGCCGGACGGAACTGTGCCATGATGTCCTTGTTTCTTTCTATCGCTGGCCTATCCTCCGGCCTGATGAGAGGCGTGTAGCTGACATCCGCCGTCTGCACGTCAGTGAAATAATCCCACGCCTGCTCCACCAGCTCGGGCCGAAGCAGGAAATCCAACATCGTCATAGCCTGTACCTTGGCACCGGCGGTAGCGCCCTTGTGGGCGATGGGCGTGGCCATGGCAACGGCGTTTGCCCAATGGTGACCCGGTAATCCGGGAATATTCGACGGAAACGACAACACCGCCGTCGGCACGTTCCACGAAATGTCACCGATGTCGTCGGCGTACCCGGCAGAGCGCTGGTCTTCCCGAAGGGCGGGCCCGAGTAGCTCGAGCTCGGTTGCGAGCCCGGCCTCCGGCCCGCCGACCTCCCGCTGAACACCTCTCGCGAGATCGTTGTCCCCTTGGCTCCATTCCGGCAGTCCTACCTGTTGTATGTTGGCGTACATCGTTTCGGCGATGGTCCGGTTGAAGTGGCCGGGCCACGCCGAACCGAGGATGCGGACCGAGGCGAGTTCGGTCCCGGTCATCATCGCGGCGCCACGCGCAACCGAGTCACCGATCGAAAAGAGATCTTGGATTTGCTGGTAATTCCGTTCCCTGAAGTAGAACCAGATGGAAGCCTGGGACGGTACCACGTTGGGTTGATCTCCCCCATCCACAACGACGGAGTGGGATCTATGCTGCAATCGCAGATGCTCGCGTCGGAAGTTCCATCCAACCTCCATGAGCTGCACCGCGTCGGCGGCGCTCCTCCCGCGCCACGGCGCACCGCCTGCATGGGCGGCCTGACCCTCGAACGTGAACAACGCCGAGATCAGCCCGGTGCCCGGAGTGATTCCCCAGCCAGTGGAGAGGTTGGACCCGACGTGGGCGTATAAAACGATATCGACGTTTTCGAACACGCCCTCACGAACGTAGTACGCTTTGGTCGCCACCAGTTCCTCGGCGACGCCGGGCCAGATCTGAATGGTTCCCGGAAGACCCTCCCGCTCCATCAAGTCCTTCACCGCCAGGGCCGCGGTGATGTTCACCGCCTGACCGGCGTTGTGTCCCTCACCATGACCGGGCGCGCCAGGAACCAGCGGAGCGTGGCAGGCAACTCCGGGTTGTTGAGACGCCTTGGGAATGTTGTCGATGTCGGTGCCGACCGAAATCACCGGCTTGCCGGAGCCCCATGTGGCCACCCAGGCCGTGGGGATTCCAGCGATTCCCTCTTCGACGCCAAACCCGTTGTTGCGCAACAGATCGACGAGGTACCGCGACGTTTCGAACTCCTGGAAGCCGAGTTCCGCGAAGCTGAAGATCTGATCGACCATCTGTTGGGTGAACTGACGACGCTGCTCGACAGCCCGCGTCACCTGGTTCTTGTAGTCGGCGAGGCGATCGGACTGAGCCGCGGCATCCGGTGCCGCAACACCGGACAGGGCCAGGAAACACGTGCTGGCGAGAATCAGACGAAAACGGGGGGACGACGACATGGCCACATCTCCTGGACAGGGGCTGGCATCCGACCTGTGGGACGCGAGCGAGCGAGCGGGCGGCACAGTTAGGGAGTCAGCGTCGTTCTCGTTCGACCCATTCCTCTAGGTCAGCCTCGAACGTCCCCTACTAGGAGTCGCTCTGCTCCCCTACGGAAGCTGCCAGACGAGATACCCTGCAGCAATGGTACCGACGAGCACGCCCCCGTAACACAGCACGACGATCAACTCGTTCAGGTGTTTGATTTGCAACCCGTCGTACAGCGTGTAGCGAAAGCGGTGCGCCCAGTGAAACAACAACAACGTGCACGATACGAAAATCGTCACGCGCGCAAGTGGGTGGCCCAGCACCGCGAGCATGTGCGCATGACTGGGGGGCGAGAGCCAGCCGAGGGGGAACGCAAGGCCGAACAGCAGCAGCAGGACCGGGATCACCAAGGCGGCCACCACGCCCCCGGCGCTGAAGAGAATCCACAAGAGCGGCTCGACCGTTGCTCGCCTCGCCATCGCTACCTCGACCCGGCGAGGATCATCCACGCCACCAGGAGAGATGTCACCACCCATGCGCCGTAGTTGGAAGCGGCAATCAATTTCCCCGGCACTCGTTTACCCCGCATGTGCACCACCATGGCCTGGGGTGCCAGGTTGAACCAAGTGACGGCGTGGAATACGACAAAGAACAGGCTGACGACGTTGACGAGCACGATGCCCGGGTTCGCGGCCCAACGCATGAACTCCTGGTAAGCAGCCTCTCCACGCCCCACTGCGGCGACCAGCAACAGAAAGAAGACGACAAACCA
>JAPULZ010000088.1 GCA_027294455.1 Gemmatimonadota bacterium | reverse complement strand
CGCTGGACCTGCGGCGGAGGACGACCTCATCCGGATCGGGTGGGCGCCGGTCACGACGAACCCCGACGACATCGACTGCGACCCGCAGCCCTCCAAGATCCGGGATCTCGAGGGGTACCGGCTCTATCGCTCCGACGCGCTCGCGGATCCCCCCTCCGTGTACCTGGAGCCTGATGCGCTCCAGGAGGGGACAGAGGAGTATGAGGATATCAACGTCGTCGCCTGCCGGACCTACTACTACAACATCACGGCAGTGGACAAGTGCGACAAGGAGAGCCTTCCCCGGCCCGCCGTCGCGGAGGGCGCGGCCACCACACAGCACCGCCCGGCCCCGCCGACGGGCCTGCAGGCCGACCCTGTCGTGCCGGATATGATGAACCTCCAGTGGGACCGGGTCAGCGTGAACACCAACGGCGACCCGACCCAGGTGGACCACTACCGGATCTACCGGGCGGAACTCCCCGCGGGGCTGCTCCCCTCGATAGTGGCATCGGCCATCACCTGGGACAGCAGCTACGTCATCGAACCCAACCCCCACGAGGTGACCGACGTCACGATACCGCAGTTCACCGACGATACGACGGGGCTGCCGGCGGACCCGGCGAACTCGCTCTACTACCGCGTCTCGGCCCTCAATGACTGTGCTGCTCCCGACGACGAGGGGGCTCTGTCGGCCCCCAACGAGGGGGTGACCTGCGACCTGGAGTTCAGCATCGTTCTGGCGCCCGCCGCCGGCACGACGGTCACCGGCGTCGTCGACGTGAGCCTGAACGCCGTTCCCGTCGGCGACCCCGAGAGCTTCACCGGGTTCGTGGTGATCACCGACGCGGTGAGCGGGACGGTGTTCACCCACGGCTCCGGCCTGAGCCCCCTCGCCTTGCCGTTCACCGCCAGCTGGGACACCACGGGCCTGCCGTCGGGCGACTACACGATGACGGCCACCGTGATCGACAGCTCCGGCTGCTCCGACACGGTCTCCCAGACGGTGTCGGTCCTGATGCCCGTCGCCTGCTGTATCGCGCCGCAGAGCCCGGTCCTCGGCCCGACCACCGGCCAGCTCTCCAAGCAGAGGACAGCGCTGCTGTTCAACCTGGTCAACAACTGCGGCCAGGATCTGGCGGTCACCGCCCTGGACGCGGGCTGGACCAACAACATCGCGACCCACAAGATGAAGAAAATGTGCTATGGCGTGCCTCCCGACGTCCAGCCCGAGAACTGCACCGGGATCATCAACGTGCAATCACTGTCGCCGGTGAGCCTCGACCTCACACCGGGTCTCTCGTTCAACGCCGACCGGGACGATCTGAACCCCCTGATCATGGGCTTCAAGTTCGACCTGCCCCTGGCGACGTTGGACCCGCCGCAGGGCGAGACGATCAACGTGAGCCTGTTCTACGAGATCGACGGGGCCCCATCCGCGGCACAGTGCAACATCCTGATCCACACCGATCCGCTGGACATCGGAACGGTCGAACCCTAGCCACCGGCATTGGAGAACGAAATGCAAGCGTCGCGACGTAGAACCCAACCACACGCGAGTTCCAGAGGAGCGGCGCTCCTGATCTCCATCATGGTGACGGTGGTGCTGACCCTCCTCGGCCTCACCTACCTCTTCCAGGCCGACCTCGAGAACCAGATCGCCCGCAGCGAGCGTGACCGGGTCCAGCTCCTGGGCGTGGCCGAAGGGGGCGCCCGGATGGTCAAGCACTGGTTCGATCAACCGATCCGCGACGACATCACCTCGCCGAGCCATCTCTTCCTGAACACCTACGACATCCGCAAGAAGAAGTACTTCGACGTGAACCAGCGGAAAATCAACGACGACGGAGATCCGGACTCGGACCCCATCGTCTTGGGTGCACCCGGCTGGGTCTACTACAGGCAGGGGGTCACCGCGCCGGGCTCGCCGGCCCTCGACGCCGACCCCGATCATGCCCTGACGCTGTTCCAGAAGCCGTACCGGGGAGACCTCGCGCTGACCCTGCTGGGTACCGAGGACGGGCCGGACATCGTGATCAGCGAGGACAGCGCCAGCGCCGACGTCCGAGGGTTCCTCCAGGGGATCAACGACACCCTGTTCGGTGACACCTCGCACAGCGGCCGGATCACGAAGATCGAACTCTACGAGCCGCCCTACGTGCAGGTGGGCGCGGCCTGGGAGCGCTACGGGATCGGCACCGTCAAGGTGACCGCCTCCAAGTTCCGCCCGGCGTCCGGCGGCGGCGAGGTGAAGGTGGCCACACGCGTGGTGGAGATGGTGCTGAACGAGATCCCCTATACGCCCGGGGGTCCCTTCGGCATGCTCCACTCGTGCACGGACATGGACATCACCGGCTCGTTCGAGGGGCATTGGGGGCTGGTCAGCGCCATGCAAGACATCGAGATCACGACGGGCGGCGCCATCGATGGGAAGTGGGACAGCGGCGTCGCCCGGCTCGACCCGAGTCACTGGGTCGGCCTCGGAGTACCCTGGGACGCTACGGACTCTTACACAAGGGACCTGGGCCTGGTGGAAGATGCTGGGGTCGTCGTGGGAACGATCCTCGAGGACCCCTGGCTCAACCTGCGGGCTTTCGGCTTCATCACCGACGCGCCGTCCACCGACCCGCAAGCCTGGCCGACGGCCTACGTCGCGGGTGCTGACCCTGCGTACGACGAGGCATCGGATCACTCCAACCTGTTCCAGCTGGACCCCACGATCACCTGCCCGAACTTTCCCTATGACCTCTGGAAGTCCATAGCGCAGGGCGGGGGAAACGGTGTCCACTACCTGTCCTGGGTGGCCGACGATCTGTTCCGGGAGGGAGAGGTCGTGAAGACCTTCGCGAACTGGACCCACAACCAGGCCGGTCTGTTCTTCTTCGACACCCGGGACGCCAAGGAGCCCAACGCCACGAACTCGAACCTCACTCCCGCCATCATGATCAGCGGCACGTGGTACGCGCGTGGGTTCCTCTACCTGAACACCGAGAACTTCCGGACCACCGGCGGGACCGGTGTGGATGTCGCCCTGATCCCCCCCGGAGAGCCGTACGAGGACACCATCAACATCGGACTGGGGTACGCCGGGGTCTATAACGCCGAGACGTTCGACGACCTGGACGGCAACGGTGTCTGGGATCCCACGGAGCCGTTCACGGACTCAATACCACCGCCCAACGGCACCGACCTCGTATACGACGCCGAGCCCTGGGTGAACCTGAACTATGACACCGTGATGGCCCCCGGGGGGGAGCGTCCGGATCACCGCGTGGTTCTCCTGCCCGGGACCGAGACGTTCGAGATCACGCTCGACGGGGTGACCACGTCCGGCACCACCACGAACGCCCGGGACGCCAGCGGGTTGCCGGTGGTGGCGGAGATCAACCTCTACGGCATGCTGTACAACAATGGAGCGTACTCCGCCCAGGGGAACGCCGGTTATTACGGCAGCATTATCGCCAAGAACGGCGTCGGGCTCGACACCGGGGGTGCCGGCGGAACCCCCAACATCTACTACGACCATCGCCTGCAAGACGGAGAGTGGCCGCCGGCCGTGCTGGGCCTGCCCCTGACGCTGATCTCGGGCTGGAACCCCGATACCAAGGACCGTGTCCCGGCGCCCTAGGGAACCACGGGGTCGGAGCTTGACCTTATACCCCGTCAAGAAGGTTGGATGAGCAATCCCAATCCGTCGAGGTATGAGGTCAAGCTCCGGCCCCGTTCTTGATTCTCCGCAGTAGCTCGCTGGTGGACAGGCCCTCCAGCAGCGGGATGGTCTCCACCCGGCCACCCCAACCTTCGACTTCCGCCCGGCCGATGACCTGATCCACTGCCCAGTCGCCGCCCTTCACCAGGATGGCCGGACGCACGCGCTGGATCAGAGCCAGCGGGTCGTCCTCGTCGAAGGCCGCGAGCACATCCACCGGGCGTAGCGCGGCCAGCACCTGCACGCGCTCCTCCAGGTTCAGGATGGGACGGCCTGCACCTTTGAGGCGGCGCACCGATTCATCGGAGTTGAGCCCCAGGACCAGGAGGTCACCGAAGCTGCGCGCCTGTTGCAGCAGCCGGACGTGACCCGGATGGAGGATGTCGAAGCATCCGTTGGTGAAGACGATGCGCCGAGCGGCGTCTCGGTGAGGGGCGAGACACGTCTCCAGAGCTTCCGCATCGAACAGCGGAGAATCTGCGGTCATGGACAAGGCAAGGGTGGCCCGCCCTACCTTCCCCGGGCCTCCTTGTATTCCTTGAAGCTGATGAACTGACCCTCGTGGACGATGGAGATGACCGGGAGCTTGTCCACGTCACCGTTGGAGTTGAAGCTCAGCAGACCGCATGCCCCCTCCCAGTCGCGTACCTGGGAGAGCCACTTGCGAATCTCGTTGGGCCTGGGACCCATGTTCTCGATGGCCTCGGCCAGCAGCTTGACCGTGTCAGCTCCATTGGCCGCCCAGATATTCGGCTCCTCACCGTACGTGTTGCGGTACGACTCGGCGAAGGTCCGGGCGCGCTCGTTGCGCTCCGGATCAAACGGGTCGCGCGGGAAGATCACGCCCTCGGAGGCCGGGTCCTGCATGACCTCTTCGTTGAAGGAGCGCGAGGACACCACCGGGATCTGCAGGTTCTCGCCGCGCAGGGTCTTCAGGAAGCTGAGCATCTCGCCGGGGTAGCCCACCAGGTAGATGCCGTCCGGAGTGACCTCACGGATGCGGGCGATCTCGGCGCTCCACTCGCTCTGCCCCTGCTTGAAGTTCTGGACATCGACAATCTCACGGTTCGGCGTCTGGCGATAGCGCCTGTTGAAGACCGTCTTGAGTCCCTGGCCGTAGTCGTTGTGCATGGCCATGACCATGATGCGCTTGAGCCCCATGACGTTGAGGGCGAACTCCGCCATCATGGTGCCCTCCACCACATCGGAGGGGTAGATGCGGAAGATGAAGCGCCCTGCCTCGCTGATCTTCGGGTTCGACGATGCCGGCGACAGCAGCACGACCTCGGCCTTCTCGGCCAGCGGAGCCACTGCCAGGGTCACCGACGAGATGTCGCCACCGATGATGGCCGACACCCCTTGCTCGATGAGCGAAGCGGCGGCGGTCTCTCCCCTGGAGGGGTCGCTGCCGGAGTCCTCCATGAGGATCCGCAGAGGCAACCCCCCCACGCCACCGGCGGCATTGATGGCCTCGAGCTCCAGGTCGATGCCTCGCTTGATGTCCTCGCCGTACGCCGCGCCACTTCCCGTGAGGGACAGGATCGCACCTACGGTGTGCTCGGTCCTCGGCGCACACCCCGCCATCAGGGTGCCGACGAGAAGGACCAGAATAAATCCGAAACCGGTGAACCGTCGTCGGGTGCTCATGGGGCCTCCTCAAAGAAAAAGGGAGTCAGATCTTGACCTTGCACCGGGCAATGAGGCTTTCCGGCTCCAGGTGCAACGCCAAGATCAGACCCCCTATCTTACTTCCTTGCAATCGATATTCGTA
>JAPULZ010000087.1 GCA_027294455.1 Gemmatimonadota bacterium | reverse complement strand
GAAACCACCTCGTCCTGCTTCGCCAGCACCTTGATGGCGACGGCCCGCTCCAACCGGGTGTCGGTGGCTTTGTAGACCTCGCCCATGCCGCCAGCCCCGAGGGCGGAGACAATCTCATACGGACCAAGCCGAACGCCGGGGGCGAGCGCCATGACCCTCCTGGGGAGCGAAACCGGGACCGGCTGAATTATAGGGGGTTTCAGCGCCGAGCGGCGCCCGCCGACGGGTCAGCGGAGTTTGGGGACTACGGGTCGCCCTGTTTCTGAAGGTAGGAGGATCCGAAACGAGAGCATATGAAAAATCCGCTAGTAGAACCTGCTGCACCAACGCACGAACGGCGGGCCGTGGCATGGATAGGTTACTGATGAAAACATTCTTTACTTGCTGGCTCGTCTGTCTGCTGGTCGGGGCGAATTCGCGTACCGCTGCCGGCCAGGCGCTGTCGTCGCCGAACTCGCATGTCGGTGTGGCCTTCACCCTCGCGCCGCCGCTCGGCTTCGGCGCCGACATCGCCGTCCCGGTTGGCGAGAAGGTGAACGTCCGCGGGGGGTTCAACGTCTTCGGTCTCAGCCACGAGTTCGACAACGATGGCATAACGCTCGATGCGCAACTGAAACTCCGCTCGGTCTCCGCGCACCTTGACTGGTTTCCGTTTGGCGGCGGCTTTCATCTGAGTCCGGGGGTGATGCTGTACAACGGCAACGAGGTGAACGCGGCCGCGCTGGTTCCCGGCGGCGAGCCATTCGAGCTTGGCGATGAAAGCCTGACCAGTAATCCTTCCACTCCAGTGACCGGCACGGCCGTCGTGTCGTTCAACAGGAAGGTCGCCCCAAGCGTGAGGGTTGGATGGGGCAATATTGTTCCCCGTGGCGATCGGCGATGGAGCATTCCATTCGAGTTCGGCGTCGTCTTTTCGAACGCGCCGACGGCGATATTCAGCCTGGGAGGCAGCGCATGCGCGAGGAACGGCACCAACTGCCGGAACATCGCCACCGATCCACAACTGCAGGCGGATGTGCAGAAGGAGCAGGAGGAGATCAACGACGACCTGGACGTGCTCAAAGTGATCCCTGTCATCTCGCTCGGATTCAGCGTCAAGTTCTGAGACGAAACATTAACCCCACAACTCACTTGAGTTGAGGATTGAATTGTGATCTATATGCGTGCATGCCCAATCCATATCCGACGGCCCTGCGCGAACGGGCGGTGCGCGCGTACGAAGGCGGCGCGGACCGGTATCGGGACGTAGCGGCCACCTTTGGGGTCAGCCTGGCAACCCTGGTGCGGTGGGTCCAGCGCGCTCGCGAGACGGGACTGATCGCCCCGTTGGCCCGCGGGGGCGGGTGGCCCTCACCGATCGATCTCTCGCTCTTGCACCGCTTGGTGCAGGCGCGGCCGGACCGGACGACCGACGAACTCACGCGCGCGTACAACCGCGCGGCGGTGCCGGCGGCCCGTGTGCATCGGTCGAGTGTGTTGCGGGCGTTGCAGCGCACGGGATACGTGTTCAAAAAAAACGCTCGCGCCCGGTGGAACAGGATCGGGCCCGTGTCCATACCGCCCGCGAGGCGTTCTGCCGCTGGGCGCACCGGGTAGACCCACGGCGGTTGGTGTTTCTCGACGAATCCGGCGCAAATCTCGCGATGGGACGGTCGCACGCCTGGTTGCCCCGTGGGACCGAGTTGATCGAACCCCGCCCCATGAACTGGGGCGCCAACCTGACGCTCGTCGGCGCAATCCGTGTGGATCGGTGGCTGACGCTCGCCACCTCGTGGGACGCGATGACCACCCGGCGGTTCGTCGCGTGGGTGCGTCGGTACCTCGTACCGCACCTGCGCCGTGGGGACGTGGTCCTCATGGATAATCTGGCCGCGCACAAAGCGCGGCAGGTCCGCGAGTTGATCGAGCAAGCTGGCGCCACCTTGCGTTTCTTGCCCCCGTACTCGTACGATTTCAATCCGATTGAAGCCGCGTGGGCGTTGATGAAGAAGCGTATTCGGGCCGTCGCGCCACGGACCGGTGTCGCCCTGCGCCGCACCGCGCAACGTGCGCGGCGGGTCGTGCAGCCTCGACATTGTCGGAATTGGTTCGCGCATGCCGGTTATCAACTCAAGTGATCGACGGGGTTAGAGGCCTCCCGAGGGTTAATCGAAGCTCTGCACGCTGGCGCCTCCCCAACAGGTCCCCACAGCCTCCCGACAGCAGTTACTCCACGCTGCGGCCTCACGGCGCTGGCATCAGATAGCTACGGTAACCATAAGGGTGATTATGCGACGTTGGCGAGCGAAACACCCCTCATTGGCGTGGCCTTCGCCTGCCCGGTTTGATCACTTACGAGGATTTTCGGATCAGGCGAAAACGCGCTAAGGGTTTTGCGGGATAGCGAAGGTGCTGCCACCGGGCTCGACCCGGGTGCCGACCGTCACTCGCACATTTGCGTTCGATCGGCTTTCTCTTCGTCCGGTTCGGCCTAATCGTCGCAGTAGCTGTCACATGCCGGGGGCGCTTCTCCGCCTCCGCCGCCGATCGCGCCGAACATCGTC
>JAPULZ010000086.1 GCA_027294455.1 Gemmatimonadota bacterium | reverse complement strand
TCGTCGTCCTCGATCTCCTCGAGGAATCGCTCTCGCATCAACACGTCGACCCACGAATAGAACAGGGAACACTCGCTCGGCAACCCGTCCCGGCCCGCCCGGCCGATCTCTTGATACCAGGACTCGATGTCGTTGGGCATGTCGCGGTGGATCACGAACCGCACGTTGGATTTGTCGATCCCCATGCCAAATGCGATCGTGGCCACGACGACGTCCACGTCATCCCGGGCAAACGCATCCTGGTTCGCGGCGCGCTGGGTCTTTTCCAGTCCGGCATGGTAAGGCACCGCGCGAACCCCCTGCTGGCACAGGTAACCCACGGTCTGCTCGACGGTCTTGCGCGACAGGCAGTACACGATGCCGCTCTCGCCGGGGTGCCGGCGGATGAGGGTCAGGATCTCCCGCTTGGTGTTTCCATCTCCCTTCTTGCGGCAACGGATCACGAGGTTCTGCCGGAAGAACGATCCCTTGTACCCATCCGGCTTGCGCATGCCGAGTTGCCGGATGATGTCCCGGGCCACGCGGCGCGTGGCGGTGGCCGTCAACGCCAGCACCGGGACGTCGCCCAAGTGCTCCTTGAGCCCGCGGAGCCGCCGGTAGGCGGGCCGGAAGTCGTGCCCCCACTGGGAGATGCAATGCGCTTCGTCCACGACGAGGAGCGAGATGGGACAGTCGACGAGCAGATCGCGCAGCCGTCCATCGAGGGCTTCGGGGGCGACGTAGACGAGCTCGTACTCGCCCCGCCGCAACCCGTCGCGGCGTTCCAGCCACTCGTCCCGCTCCAGCGTGGAGTTGATGGTGGTGGCCTTGAAGTCGAGGGACGTGAGGGCGTCCACCTGGTCCTTCATGAGACTGATGAGGGGGGAGAGCACCAGCACCGTGCCGTCGAGCAACCGAGCGGGAATCTGGAAGGTGAGGGATTTGCCGGCACCCGTGGGCATGACGGCAATGCAGTCCTTGCCGTTCAGGATGGCCTCGATGACTTGGAGCTGGCCGGGCCGGAACTCGTCGTACCCGAAGACATCTCTCAGGACGCCTGTCGGAGTCACCGCCGCCGCATCCACACCGTGAGCCATGCGACGTAACATAACCGGCCCGCCGGCGTTCGCTTGCACCGCGTTTTGCCTACTCGTGGATTTTCTTTGCGTGTCAGAGCCGGCGGACGTCGGCGGTCGGCGGTCGCCGATCAGCTCACCGCGGCGGTAGGTTCATCCGCCGCAGCAGATCTTGGAAGCGCGGGTCGTCCGGATCATCCCACAGGGGCTTCCACATATGATCCACCCTCACCCAAGGGATCCAGGCGTGCGGCCGCTCGTAGTCCAGCCAGCGGAATGCCTCATCCTTTTCCCCAAGAGCTGCGTGAACTACGGCCAGACTGAAAGCGCTCCATGGGGTCACTTCCTGTTCTTGTAACTCAGCCACTATCCGGCGGGCCTCATCACCGCGTCCCGCCAGCGCGTAGATGCGCCCGAGAACCCAGCTCCAAGCGGGGGCGACCTCGACCGCCTTCCGGGCTATCGCGATGGCCTCCTCATGCATGCCCCTTGCCGCGTAGACTTCTCCCAGGACGAAATGCGCGACCGGAAAATTGGGATTCAATTCCAGCGACCTCCGGGCTTCGTCCTCCGCCTCCTCGTATCGCCCTTCCCAGTAATACAGCCATCCCAGCCAAGCGGTGTTCAGTGGGTTGAGCGGATCCATCTCCCGTGCTCGTTTGTGCTCCGCTATCGCTTCGTCCATGTCGCCGAACAGGGCCAGCTGCCACGAATACCAGTAGTGAGCAATGGCCAGGCTGGGGTTCAGTTCCAGCGCACGCTGGAAGTCCCGTTCCGCAGCCGCCCACTCCCAATCGTAGTAGCCTTTGAGAAAAGCCAAAGCGGCCAGGGTTTCGGCCAGCGTCGAATCCAACCTCAACGCCCGCTCAGCGGCCGCTCGAGCTCGCGGCAATGCGTCCACCGGAGGCGCAGGGCCATGAGCGAGAGTGATGTAACCGATTGCGAGTCCTGCATACGCCAGGGGTTCCGCTGGGTCCCTTTCCACCGCCTCGTGGAGATAGGCCATGCCCCTTTCGTGGGCCTCCGGGGTGGCTTTGTTAACGAAGTAAATCCCCTGCAAGTAGGCCTCGTAGGTCTCGGGGTCGACCGTACGGGTGCTGGCGAGGTGCGCCTCCGCCTCCGGCGTCAGAGCCAGCTGGACCTGTTCGGCTAGCGCCCGCGTCAGGCCGCGGTAGAGCGCCACCACGTTGGACAGATCCCCGTCGAATGTTCGTGACCACACGGGGGCCTCGGTCTCGGGATCGACCAGCCGTACACCAATCTCCAGGCTGTCTCCCTTGCGGTACACCGAGCCCTCGATGATGGCATCGACGTTCAATTCGCGCGCAATCTCGCGTATCGATTTCGCCGTGTTCTCGTACTGCATCATGGACGTGCGGGCGATGACAAAGATCCCGAGCTGCGCCAGCTCGGCGATCAGCGCCTCGTGCACCCCCTCGACCAAATACTCCTGGTCGGGCTCGTTGGTGAGATTGGTGAGCGGGAGCACCGCCAACCGCTCGATGGCTGGGCCACCGGCCATGGTCGCCAGCCACCAGCCCCCGGCGGCCACGAGCACGACCACCGCCGCCCCGGCGATCGTGCGGCGGGGCCACCGCCGCTTGCTCATACGCGCCACCACCGCCTGGGTCGTCAATGCTTTCGCAAACGCGCTCGGCGAGGGAAAGCGATCCGCCGGATTCTTCGCCAGCGCTTTCTCCACCGCGCGCTCCACATAGACCGGAATCGCTGGATCGCTGGTCCGCAGACCGGGCACCGTACCTGCCGCATGCTTCGCCAACAACGCCTGGGGCGTCGGCCCCTCGAACGGCGGCCGGCCGCCCACCATCTCGTAGACCACACAGCCCAGCGCGTAGACGTCACTCCGCCCATCCACCTCGGCCAGCCCCATCGCCTGTTCCGGACTCATGTACGCGGGCGTGCCGATGGCCAACCCCGTCCCCGTCAGCCGATCCCCACCAGCCACTTCGACCGCCCGTGCAATT
>JAPULZ010000085.1 GCA_027294455.1 Gemmatimonadota bacterium | reverse complement strand
GGGTTGACGACGAGCACGCGGCGGAGCGGATCGCCCTCGTGCTCGGCGGCGAGGTAGGCGGCGGTGAGTTCCCACTGGCAGGCGCGGCTGCGGCGGTAGTTTTTCGAATAGTACGCCAAGAGCGCCTTCGCGCGGGCGAGTCCGTCCTCAATGGCCCGCGTGATACTCTCGAAATCGGCGATCTCGGCCTCGTCGAGCCACACGCGCAGGCCCCGCTCGCGCAGCGCCTCGGCGATGGCCGACACCGCTTCCTGGTCGGCGTGAGGATAACTCAGAAAAAGATCGAACTCAGGCAATGGCTTTTTTACAGCGCTTTGAGGTCTATCAGGGCGTTTTTACTGCGTCGAGCCGTTGGCGTCGGTCATCAGTCAGCAGTCATCGGTCATCGGGAAAAAAACTGTTGACCGATGACTGTTGACCGATGACCCGTGCCAACGTGGGTGTGAAACGACAACCTCAGCAACCCCGGATAACTTGGTCTTCAGGAACTTACATAGTCGAAAGCGCTTCCGTATATTGCAATGGAAAATTAGATCAATACGCCCATGACCTTACACCACGCCAGCATCATCGGCTGGGGCCACTATGCCCCGGCCAACGTCGTCACCAACGACGACCTCGCCCAATACGTCGATACCACCGACGAATGGATTCGCACGCGCTCCGGCATCCGCGAGCGTCGTTTCGTCAGCGAGGGCGAGACGACGTCGACGATGTCGGTGGCCGCCGGGCGGGCAGCCCTGGAAAAAGCCGGCCTCACCGCCGCCGACCTCGACCTGATCCTCGTCGCCACGTCCAGCCCGGACTACCTGACGCCGCCGGTATCGAGCCAGGTGCAGGAAGCCCTCGGCGCCAACCACATCGGCGCGATGCAACTGACCGTCGGCTGCACGGGGTTCGTCTATGCGCTGGTGACGGCCCAGCAATTCATCGCCACCGGTGCCAGCAAGACGGTGCTCGTGATCGGCGCCGAACTCATCAGCCGCTGGCTCAAGCCCAAAGACCGCTCGACCTACGTGCTCTTCGGCGACGGGGCCGGGGCCGTCGTCATGCAGGCCACCAACGAGCCGTGCGGCATCCTCGGGCACGTGCTCGGCTCCGATGGCTCTGGCGCCGAGCACATCATCGTGCCCGCCGGCGGCACCGCGATGATCCCCACCCGCGAGACGGTCGATCAGGTGGTCATCCGCATGAACGGGCGGGAGGTCTTCAAATTCGCTACCCGCGTCATGGGCCGGGCGCTCCGCGAGGCCCTCGATAAGGCCGGCCTCACCGTCGACGACATCGACCTGTTCATCCCCCATCAGGCCAATCTCAGGATCATCGATTACGCTGCGAAAGAGGCCGGTATCCCGCGCGAGAAGGTGATGGTCAACGTACAACGCTACGGCAACACGTCGGCGGCGTCGGTGCCCCTGGCGCTCTGCGAGGCCTTCGACACCGGACGGATCAAGCCCGGCGACACGCTGGCGCTTGTGGCCTTCGGTGCCGGCCTGACGTGGGCCTCGGCCATCGTCAAACTCGGCGTCGAGATCCCGGCGCTGATGCAGATGGAAGAGGCTACCGTAGGTGAGGCGTAAGGCGGTGATGTAAGGAGACGATTGGGAATGATTCGTGGCAGCGCCACTGACCGTCTCGCTCCGAAGGCAGGGTTAGTGAATCGTCACGAAGATGGGGTTCGAGTAGAACCACAGATCCGTCCACGGATCCTCTCCACGGGGATCGGGCGTCGGCTCTAGTTGGTCCGTGTTGGTGCCACGCACCCGCACGTACTGGTTCGCTTGAACATCCTCCAGGGTGGCCGACATGATGAGGTAGTCGCCGTCCCGGGTCCATTCGGCAGCGGTGAACCGGGTCAGGACACGCGTGCTCGCGTTGGTGTCCTGGCTGGGATCTGTGAGGATGCCGCCCACCTCACCCACAATCACGTCCACCCGTGCCACCGAGGGGTTGTCGCCGTGGCTGTTGGCACCGTCCGGGTCGAGCACGCGAACCGTCACCATGACATCGGCGCCCACGGCCACCTCGAGCGCTCCGCCGATGGATGTCTGGCTGTTGCCCGACGAAGCCGTCACGTACAACTCCGAGACGAGATCGCCAGTGGTGACGAAGACCCGACCGCTCCGGATGCCGTCGAGAATGTCGGCGTGATTTTTCTCGGCGTGGACGTAGGTCTTGGAGAACTCGCCGGGCCAGAAATCGCTGCCGCCCTCCCGCCAGTTCACGTGGGAATCGGAGTTGGCCGTGACCCACCAGTGCCGCCCCTCGCCCAGCATCGAATCCCAGAAGCCACCCAGGCGAGCGGTCATCTGGTCGAAGCCGCCCATGGTCGGGGCTCGGCTGTAGCCGCCCCGGGGGCCGTTGGGATCGATGGAGCCGTCGGGGTTGATGGCAACGGCCTGGTGGCCAGGTGCCGCGGCCATGCCCACAGCCACGGTGGGCGCGGTGTTGTTCCAGCTCCGGAACTCGGCGGGGTGGTCCAGCCCGTAGACGCCGATGTCCGTCGCAGATCGTGACGGATGGTTGGCGATGAGCACCGGCGGCAGATCCAGCTCGCGCATGAACCTGAGCGCCTCAAGCATCTTGGGCTCGGTGTTCCGGAGGGGGTCGTGGGGCCACGCCTCGTTCTTGGCCCAGCCGTGCTCGATCTCTTCGAGGGTGCTGGCCTCGTCATGAGAATGGGGAATGATGAGGCTGCTGTGATCGGCGCCCGGGGTATCGAACTCCATGCCGTAGAACTGGACGACCTCCGGCACGACTTCCCGCGAGAGTTGAAGCTCGGGATAGGCCTGCTCCAGGTTCACCTTGGAGTGGTTGGGCCCGCCGTGGTCCGTGGCCACCATCCAGCTGAGGCCGTAAGGCCGGGCCATGATCGCGTTCAAGGCGATGGGATAGATGGCGTCGCCCCCCCAGATGGGCGTAGGCGGA
>JAPULZ010000084.1 GCA_027294455.1 Gemmatimonadota bacterium | reverse complement strand
CTGTCGCCGAAATAGTTCCGTTCGGCGCGGAACACGTTCAGCGTCACACCGTGCGCGTTGTTCCCCGCGGCGGTGTTGGCGATCCGGTTGTTGGTATACGACGACGTGACGTCGATCTTCAGGTTATCGAGGACCTCGAAGCCGAAGTTGCCGCGCGCGACGAGCGCTGTCTCGTTGTCTTTGGGCAGATTGGCGTCGTAGTCGTTGTAGGTTCCCGAAACGAAATACTGGAACCGCTCCGAGCCTCCGCCGACGGACGCCGCGTACTTCTGCCGGCGCCCGTTGCGCAGCCAGCTGCAGTGGATGTTGAGCATCTCGTCCTGATCTCCGCAATTACCGACGGTCTCCGACTGGGTCCACTGGTCCCAGCAGCTCGTGCCCTCGGTACAGGGCTTGAGGTTCAGGAACGGGTTTTCGTCGGTCCCGAAGGCGAGGGTTTTCGCAAAGCCCTGATTGACCTGGACGGTCCAGCGCGGTGCGCCTGCGGAGCCCCGCTTCGTGAAGATCTGGATCACGCCCGCGGCGGCTTCCGTGCCGTACAGCGTGGAGGCCGCGGCGCCCTTGATGATCTCGATCCGCTCGATGTCATCGGGATTGATGTCGTCCAGCGGGCTGGCCTCGACGTTGCCCGACCGGCCGGTGAATCCCACCGGCGGGCGGTTGCGCCGATAGCCACCGCTCCGCACGCGGACGCCGTCTATGTACAGGATGGGCTGGTTGCTCTGGCTGACGCTCACGGCCCCACGGAGCCGGATCTGCGCTCCGCTGCCGGACATGCCGCTCGTCTGCATCACCGATACCCCAGGCGCCCGCGCCTGGAGCATCTGGTTGACGTTCTGTGGCGGGTCGGCGATGTCGGCGGCGTTGATCTGGGTGAGAGAGTTGCCGAGCTCGCGTTTCCGCGCCCCACCCGCCGTCCCCGTCACTACGATCTCATCGAGTCGCAGCACGCTGGCCCGCATCAGGATGTTGGCCGTGTTCGTTTGGCCGGGCCTGACCGCCAGCGTGACCGAGCCCATGGCATAGCCGATGAGCAACACCCGGAGCTGCCGGTTCCCCGCCGGGACGTTGAGCAACGTGAACCGGCCGTCCGCGTCGGTCCGCGTTCCGAGGTTGGTGCCGACGATGGAAACCTGCGCTCCCTCGACGGGATTGCCGGTCTCTTCCGCCATCACACGGCCGGAGACGGTGGCCGTCTGGGCTGCCGCCGGTGCCGCTGTGAGCACCAGCCCCAAGACGACTGCGAGAACACCGGCCAGCGGTGCCCCGCGTAACCTGTGACCATGATACCGAACCATATGATACCTCCTGATGGTAGGGTAGCCGAGGCGCGTACGGATGGTCCGTTTGCGGCCTGGCTGCTCAAGAAGACTCGGTGTTGGAACTCCCTTTGCCGATGCACGAGGCCGTAGAGTCGGCAGCCGTGGCGTCGTCTCCCCGGCCTCGTTTCGTATAGATGCGAATCACTCCGTCAGCGGCGGCCGAGCCATATTCGAGGGTGGCCGCCGGGCCACGCAATATCTCGATACGATCGATGTCACCCACGTTGACGTATTCGAACAGCGGCAGCGAATGCATGCCACGCAGCCCCGTCGAATTCACCTCCGTCATGCGGATGTTGTCCAGATAGACCAGCGGCTGTCCCGAGTACAGCGAGTTGCGGCCGCGAATGCTGGCCACCCCGCCGCCCGCGGCGCCGCCCACCTGCACGATGTTCAAGCCCGGCACCCGCCCCTGCAGGACGTCCCCCAGGGTCGCCCCTTCGAGGTCGCGCTGGGAGGCGATCGTCGTGGCATCACAATCCGGCTCGATACCCCCGTAGGGCGTGTCGAGCCTCCTGGACGCACAAGATGCCTCGGCGATCGCGAGCGCCAGAACGCACAGGGCCCAGCCCCGGCCGGTCCGGGGAAAACGGCAGATTCGCGACCTCCTCATCGCAACCGACATCGGCATTCCTCGCTTCCTGGGGGGGAAAGACGCCGTCGGTGATAGCGATACTATGATTGCATATGCCTCCGCCACACGGCTTTGTCAAGAAGCCTGTCAGGATGACTTCACAGCCTTTTTCACGCCCACCGTACCACACGCTGGGCGTCCTGGAGGTGGTGGGGGTGCCGGGTCTTTCGGTCGACCGGGCAATTCGGGTTGGTGGGTAGAGGCGAGGGACGGTCGGAGAACGGCGACTCGATCCAGACATGCCGCTTTGGCGATTCAGGTCGGCATCGGGTCAACCAAAACCCGGGTCTCGTATTAGTGTAGAATACGAATTCGCTGGCGAGTCTCGATCGGCCCAGTAGCATGCCACCGTAGGGGCAGGACGCACTGCGTCGCCCCTACTCGGACTTGAGCGTCGCCACCGGATCGGATGAGGCGGTCCGCCGCGCCGGGAGGTAGCACGCGAGCAGCGCCACCGCGGCCAGCACCACGGCCACCGCGGCGTATGTCCCGGGATCGAAGGCACTCACCTCGAAGAGCAGCCCCTCCAGGGAACGCGCTAGCGCCAGGGAGGCGAGCGTGCCGATGCCGATGCTGGCCAGCACGAGGCGGGTGCCGCTCGCCATGACCGAGCGCACCAGTCTTTCCGGCCGGGCCCCCAGAGCGATCCGAATACCGAATTCGTGTGAGCGCTGGTCGACGGCGTAGGAGATGACGCCGTAGATTCCCACGGCCGCCAGCACCAGCGCCAGCCCGCCGAAGACCGTCATCAACATCAGCGTGAACTGCGACTCGCCCATGGCGTCACGAGTGTACGCCTCGAGCGGGCGCAGGTTGTCGACGGGCAACGATTCGTCGATGGCCCACACCGCGTTGCGGACGGCCGGTGCGAGACTCATGGGTTCGCCTGCTGTGCGCACCACCATGCTCACGTTGCGGCTCGAGCGTTGACTGAGGGGCACGTAGATCTGTTCCCGCAGGTCCTCGCGCAAGTCGTAGTTTCGCATGTGCTCGACCACCCCGACCACCGTGACGAACGTGTTGGCGGCCAGGATCTGCAATTGCTGGCCGATGGGACTCTCATTCGGCCACGCGCGCCGTGCCAGCATTTCCTCGACGATCACGACGGGATCGCTTTGGGCATGATCTTGCGTCGTGAAGGCCCGTCCCTCGAGGAGCCGCGCCCCCATGGCGTCGAAGTAGCCGTCGGTCACGGTTTTCCCGTCGGCGCTCAAATTGAAATTGCTGGCCGTCTCGTCATCGTACGCGTAGGGCCAGAGCGGTGTGCTGCCGGTCAACGGCAGCTGCGACACACCCCCCACGGCTTGGACGCCGGGGAGGCCGGCGAGTTGCGTATGGAGCTCGTCGAAAAAGCCGCGGATTTCCGTTCCCCCCGGGTATCCGCTGTTGGGGAGCGATACGCGGAAGGTGAGGGCGCCGGACGGTTCGAATCCGGGTTCCACGTCTTGCAGGGCCTTGAAGCTCCTGATCATGAGCCCTGTGCCGACCAGCAGCACGAGGGAGATGGCGATCTCGCCGATCACGAGGAGGTTGCGCGCACGCATGGTGCCGCGGGTTCTCCCCGATCGCGCGCCCTCCTTCAACACGTCGGTCATGTCGGTGCGTGAGGCGTGATACGCCGGTGCCAGGCCGAACACGGCCGCCGTGGCCAAAGCCGCCGCGGTGGCGAATCCCCACACGGCGCCGCTCATGCCCAGCTCCGTGAGGCGCGGGAGATTCGGGGGCTGCAACGCCGTCAGGAGTTGCAAGCCGCCGTTGGTCAACAACAGCCCGAAACCCGCCCCGAGGACGCCGATCACCACGCTCTCCGTGAGGAGCTGGCGCATGATGGTCGTTCGTGACGCCCCCAAGGCCGACCGCACGGCGAGCTCTTTCTGCCGGGCGGCCCCGCGCAGCAACAGCAAATGGGCGACGTTCGCGCAGGCGATCAACAGCACGAATCCCACCGCGCCGAACAGCGTCAGCAAGGCGGGCCGCGCCTGCTTGACGATGTCGTGATGGAAGGGCACCAGGCGGATCTGCATGCCCGAGTTCGCGTGGGCCGGATAGGTTGCCCGCAGCTCCTCGGCGATGCGATCCATCTCGGCCTGCGCCTGTTCGAGGTGGATGTCCTGCTGCAACCGGCCCAGGACGGTGAACCACGTCCAGTTCCGCGGCGGGAGGCTGTTGTAGTCCTGTTGCAGTGGCACCCAAAGATCGGAGTGCTTGACGAGGAACGCCTCGTCAGGAAGCAAGAGGCGGAAGCCCGCCGGCAACACGCCGACGACGGTGTAGGGTTGGCTGTCCAACTGCACGCTCTTGCCGACGAGGCTCGAATCGCGTCCGTAGCGCGTGCTCCAGAGCTCGTGGCTCAAGATGACCACGTTCGGCCCGTTGACGGCTTCTTCGTCCTCGGTAAAGTGACGCCCGAGGATGGGATCGACGCCGAGGACCCGAAAGAAGTTGTGCGTGACCGACGAAGCATCCACGTGCTGCGGCGGTCCTTCTCCCGTGAGCACCCCCTGCACGCCCACCGCCTGCGCGCCCGAGGCGGCGGCAAACTCCTGGAACGTCTCGCTCATCTGTTGATAGTCACGAAAGTCCGCCGGATGCACGGCCGGGAGGAACTGGCGTTCCTCGATGAGGTCGTTCCACACGTTGACCAGGCGATCGGAATCGTCATACGGCAGGGGCCGCAACAGGACCCCGTAGACCACGCTGAACACCAGGGTCGTCGCCCCGATACCGAGACCGATGGTGAGGATGGCGACGGCCGCAAAGGCGGGCGCCTTGCGGAAGGATCGAATCGTGAACCACGCGTCTCGCGCCAGGGCTTTCAGCACGGGAGGCTCCTTGTTGGGAGAATGATCGTTCGAGTGATGCGCGCGTCCCGACCGACGGGCGGTGAACCACCGCCAACGGGCGAGCACCGCAAAGGCGACGACGTCGCCGGCGGCGGAGAGCAGGGTCCCCAATCGGCCAACCCGACTGGAGGCGCTTCCCTCCAGCGCCTCCCCAAACGCCTCCTCCATGGCCGAGGCGTTGCGGCGGCGAAAGTCGGCCGGAAGCACGATCAGCAGGCGACGATATAGGCGGCGAAGGAGGCCCAAGCTCACGTGGAGCGCTCCTGCCCCAAGACGTTTTTGGCCCGGGCCGCCCGAGCCAAGCCATCCAGCCGGTCCGCCTCCGCGGCCAGCACCCCCCGGCCGGATTCGGTGATGGCGAAGTACCGGCGGCGGGCGCTGGCCCCCTCGGGCCGGACATGATCGGGCACCTCTTCGATCAGCCCCTCGGCCGCCATCTGTTCGAGGGAGCCGTAGAGCATGGCCGGCCAGAGCCTGAGCTCCCCGTCGGTTTGGGCCAATACCTCACGGACGATGTCGGATCCGTGGCGGTTCTGATCCGACAGGGCCAGCAGGATCTGGAACCACCGTGGCTTGAGAGTCTGGTTGCGCCGCCCGGCCATGGTCACCTCAGTTTATATCAATTGATATTATATGACCGAGGTGCCGGAAGGTTCCAGCTATGTGGGGGAGACTGATCTTGGATCGTCAATCAGCCTTGGCGACGATCTCGAGGACCCGGTCCACGTCGGCTTCGCTGTTGTAGAGGCCGAGGGAGAACCGGAGCACGCCGCGGCGGATCGACAGTTTGACGTCTTTCTCGGACAGCCGTGCGTACAACTGGTTCATGGCGGGATCGTCGGCGGTATAGTGCCGGCCGCCGCCGGAGCGGCCCACGGCGACGATGTGGGCCAGCTGGGGGCCGGGGGCCCCGCCGGCCACGGGGAGGCCGAGGTCGTGTAAGCCCAGCGCGAGCCGATGGGACAGGCCGCGCAGGTGCTGCTCGATATGCTCGATGCCGAGCTCGAGGATCAGGCCCAGCGCCGCCCGGGTGGCGGCGGCACCCAGGTAGTTGTAGTTGCCCAGGTCGAACCGGCGGGCGCCGGAGGCGTAGGCGAAATTGCCGGCGGCGATGGCCGTCTCATGGGCATCGGGTCCCATGTCCACGCCGTACCGCGCCAGGTAGACGGGCTCGAGCGTCTCCGCCACCGCGCGCCGCACGTAGAGGAATCCCAGACCATAAAAGGCGAGGAGGGATTTCTGCGTGGCGACAGCGAGGGCGTCGATATCGAGCGCCTCGACGTCGGTGGCGATCGCCCCCACCGATTGGGCGGCGTCCACCAGGGTGAGCACGCCGCGGGTCCGGGCTTCACGGGCCAGGGCTTGCACGTCCGTCACGAACCCCGGAGAGAAACTGATGCTGGGAACGGTGACGAGCCGTGTGCGCTCGTTCATCGCAGCGACCAGGCGATCGACCGGCACCGTCTCGCCGTCGGGAGACTCCACTTCCCGCACCGCGATATCCCGGTGGCGCTGCAGGTTGTACCAGAGGAAGACGTTGTTGGGATGTTCGAGGTCCGGGCAGACGACCACGTTGTCGCCCGCCTGCCACGGGAGGGCGGTGGCAAACGCGTTCAATCCCTCGGAGACATTCTTGACGACGGCGATCTCATCGTCTTCGGCACCCACGAGGGTAGCAAAGAGATGCCGCGCGTCGGCAACGAGCGAGTGGAAGTACGCTTTCTCGCCACCCTGGTGCATGCGCACGTCGAGATGCTCGTCCACCGCCTGCCGCACGCGCGAGGACAGCAGCCCGCGCACCGAGACGTCCATGTAGGTTTGCGCTTCGGCACCGGGAAAGAGGGCGCGTGCGCCGGCGATGTCGGTCACGAACCATCCATGGCGAGCCGCGACTCCTCGCTGCGGGCGATGACGGCCGTGCCCACCATGTCCCCCATCACGTTGATGGTCGTGCTCCCCATGTCGATCAGCCGATAGATCCCGCCGACGATGGCCGCGATCTCGAGCGGCAGGTTGAACGCCTGCACGAAGATGAGGGCGACCACGAGCCCGCCGCCCGGGATGCCGCCGGAGCCTTCCGACAGCAGCAACCCCACCAGCACGATCACGGCCTGAGCGCCGAGAGAGAACTGCACGCCGGCCGCCTGCGCGGTGAACAGCAGCACGGCCGCGAGCATGATCGCTGTTCCGTCCTTGTTGATCTGTGCACCCAGCGGAAGTGTGAAGCTGTAGATGGAATGGGGTAGCCGCATGCGGTCCGCCACGTCCAGCGCGACCGCCAGCGATGCGAGACTGCTGCACGTGGCGGCGGTCGTGGCCCACAACGTGCCGGTTTGCTTGAAGAACGAGGCTGGCGAGAATCGCGTCAACGTGATCAAGAGCACCATGTACACGGCGACCATGACTGCCTGCGCGCCCCACACGCCGACCAGGAACAGCAACAGGGGGCCGAAGATCTGGGACCCGTACTCCCCGATCGTGGCTGCGGCCAAAGCACCGATGCCTATGGGGCCGAACTTCATGACGATGTCGACCAGCCGGCGGAAAAGCTGGGCGGCGACCGCGTACGCGTTGCCGAGTTTGGCCCGGTTGTCATCCGGCAGAAACAACGTCGCGATGCCGAGGAACACGGCGAAGACCACGATCTGGGCGACTTTGCCGGACGCGAACGCCGCAAAGGCATTGTCCGGGACGAGATCGAGCACCACGTCCACCACATTGGGAACGGCCCCAAAGTCCCCCGACACCGCTTCGGTGAGCTGCACGCCGCTGCCCGGCGCCAGCAGGTTCATGACGGTGAGCCCGACCACCAGCGCGAACGTCGTGGTGACGAGATAGTAGCCGACGACTTTCACCGCGAGTCGGCCGAACGTGGAGATGTCGGCCAGGGACGTGAGGCCGGCCAGCAGGTTGAAGAACACGAGCGGCAGCGCGGCCATCATGAGGAGCCGGATGAAGAGCTGGCCCACCGGCCACGCGACGGTGGCCCGGTCGCCGGCGACGACGCCTACCACGACGCCGGCGATCATCCAGATGAGAATGCGCGTACCGAGGCTGAGCCGCCTGTACCGGCGGATCAATGACTCGTCGGACGGCGGTGTGGGAGCGGGTGCCGTCACTCGCGCAGTCCGAGCTGGACCAATGCGCGTCGCAAGAGAATGCTGTAGTAATCCCGGAAGTTCTCCCGGGTGACCGGAATGAACTCGTGCACCGCCGCCGCGTTACCCTCGAGAATCTCACCGTTCGGCCGGATGGTGTGCCCGATGGACCACATGAACTGCGCGACGGGTTGCTCCGTCCCGGGGAAGACCAGGGTCTCTTCCCACTCCCACGTGTTGCTGTAGCCGCCGGCAGGCATGCCGATCACATGCCCCAGGTCGTTGTCCACCACGATGGAGACGAACTGGTCCAGGTGCGAACCGCGCCGGGGCCCGGAGAACACCACCATGGGCCCGCGAAAGTGCACCGGCGCCGGTACCAGGATACCATCGGAGGCCCGCGGTGCGTGGGCGAGCTTGAACGGCACGTCGTTGGAGTACTCGGCACCGGCATCGTACGCGGCCTGCACGTCGGTCTCCAGCCAGTCAATCAGCCACGTCCCGTCGTCCACGGTTTCCCGCACGCCGCCGTCATCGATCTGGTTGGCCTCGAAGTCGGCCCGCTTCTCCGCGATGAACGGGGGAATGACGTCGCTGATGCGCAGGTTCCCGAACGTCGTCTTGAAGGGCTTCGCCGTGAATCGCTGCACGGCGTACGCGCCGGCCGACCCGCCGCGGCTGCGGGTGGCGTCTATGATCACGGCGTGATCGAGGCGGTCTTCCCGCACGGCCCAGGCCATGAGGCTGTCCACGTCGGCAAGCAGATTCTCCCGAAAGCCGTGCCAACCCAGCACGATGGCGGGCAGTCCCTTGGTGGAGACGTGGAGATCGTAGGTTTGGGTGACCCGCTCGAGGGTGAAGCCGTCGTAGCGGGGCTCGGCGACGTCGGTCCACGTGATGGAGTCGGGGTGCAGATACGGCAGCGACATGGTAAACCGCTCGTTTCCACGTTCGAGCTCAACGCCGAGGCCGTCTTCGTAGAACGAGGCCGGAAGCTCCGCCGTGCGCTGTGGGACCATCTCGGCAAACCGCCACAGGAGATTCGCCGTGGACGAATATCGGATGTAGGGCTCGAGCAATTCGCGGTATTCCTTTACGGCGTAACCGTTCACGGCCAGCACGCGATCGCCCACCTGCAAGCGGTCGTCCCATCCGTCGGCCACGTCGGATACGAACAGTCCGTGGGCGTCGTCGCCGTAGTCGGTTTGCATCTTGATTGGGGCGTGGTGGGGGAGGCGTTCGGTGTCGTCGCCCGCCACGGCGATGGCCGCCGAGTCGGCCAGTTCCAGACCGCCGGAGACAAGCGCCACGTCCAGGTGCCGGTCCCGTCGGGCGTTGCTCAATCGTACGAGAGCGTAGAACAGCTCCTCTTCGCTGGCTGCCGAGACGACATCGTCCCGCAGCCGCGCCATCTCTTCCAGGGGGTCGAACCCCAGGGCTTCTTGTTTTGCCGGTGAAAACGCTTCTCGCGTTTCCGTACGCTCGATGATGTAATCGAACAGGGCAGCCCGCTGATCGGCGGTTCCGAGAGCGGGAGACGGGCCTCCGCCGCACGCGAACATTGGCAGGGCCACCAACAGAGGCGCGTGGCAGACGACGCGGATGTGCATTTTTCGCTGACTCCTGGAGGAGAACCGGGATGGGGGAATGAATTATCCCGGTGGTGGCGCGTGCGCAAGCGCCGAGCGAAGTGGTACCTCGCCCCCGTTGTCAGCGACCTACCATAGGCTTACTGTTGCCCGCGGAGCTCCGCCAAGCGTTCCGTGGCCCCGCGATGGTTGGGCGAGATCTCGAGCATCCGCTCGTAGTATCCGATGGCCGTCTCGACATCGCCCTCCTCCTCGTACAGCTGCCCCAACTGTCCCAGGATCGACAAGGAGTTGGGGAAGAACTCGGCGTTCAGCTCGTAGATCGCGATTGCGTCCCGGGGATGCCCGTCGCGGTTGAGGCAGGTCAGGAAACGGACAGGGTCTTGTCAGGGAACGATTCGGTCCGCCGCCGGCGGGAGGGGGGTGCCTCTGGCCGTGGTCAGCAGTCCGACGTATTGTAGGCCCGGTCCACTCAGCGTTCAAATTTGGTTCGGTCCTGCCCGATAAAGGAGGCTCGGATGGTTGCGAAGAAATCCCCCCTCGCCAGTGGTACCGTCGGAATCATCATCGCAGGGCTCGTCGCGTGCGGCGGTGAGCGGGTCGTGGAAGGCGAGTGTCAGAACGTCTTCGAGGGTGACATCTGCACCTGGGGCACCATGGCCGGGGGCGACGTGGTCGAGTTCGGCGCGACCGTGCCCGTGGCGAGCGTGGAGAACGCTCCCATGGAGGGCGAGATGGTTTTCCCGCCACCCTTTGTCGCGGTAGTGGCGTTGCCCGAGGAGGTCGCGGCGGCGACGGGGTTCAATCACCTCGGCGTGAACTGGGAACTCTTTGGTCACCCGCCGGAGTTGTGGCTCACGCCACATTTTGACTTCCACTTCTACACCGTTGCTCCCGAATCAGTGCAGGCCATCGACTGCACCGATCCGCGCAAACCGGCACGGCTTCCGAATCAATACACGCTACCGGATCTCGAGATTCCGGGTATCGGGGTTCTCTTGGCAGCCTGCGTTCCCGGCATGGGAATGCATGCTGTTCTGGAGAGCGAACTGACGGAGACCGATCCGTTTGGCTCGTCGATGCTCGTGGGATACTATGAGGAAGACTTGATCTTTCTCGAGCCGATGATTGCGAAAGCAAAGCTCATGCAGGAACAGAGTTTTCCGATGGACATTCCTGCCGTCCCGAACCTTGGCCCGAATGTGAAGTGGCCGACGAGCTTCGAAGCAGTGTACGATGCGGAGTCCCGCTCCTATCGGTTCGTATTCTCAGGGTTCTCAACCGACTAGTTCTCGACGTAGGACGGGCGGGCCGATGCGGTCTCGTCCGTCCAATCCCCGGTGGAGCCGCACCAACGCCGGGATTGCGGACAGATCGCACTCGCCCGACTACCCGCCCGCAGCGCGGATGGACACCATCGGATCGACGTGCGATGCACGCCGTGCAGGAATCATGACACCCAACAGCGCCACAGTTGCCAACACCAGGCCCGCCGCGGCAAATATCGCAGGATCAAATGCGGACATGTCGTAGAGCTGGTTTGCCAGCAAGCGCGTTGTGGCGGATGCCGCGAGGACGCCCAACGCAATGCCCGACCCCGTCATGACGGCACCCTTGCCCACTTCGCGCAGCAAGATCGTGCGACGCGTGGCCCCAAGCACCAACCGGATGCCGATCTCGTCAATTCGGCTACTCATCACGAACGACACCACCCCGTACACGCCGATACCACCCAGCACGAGTGCCAGGACGGCGAACAGCGAGAACAGGATGCCGTAGAAGCGCGGTGTGGCGAGCGAGTCGCTGATGACCATCTCCATGGACGCAACGCGGGTGATGGGCAGGTTGGCGTCGAGGGAGCGGATGATGCGCCGCACCTGTGCCGCGAGACCGGGCTGTGGTCCCGACGTGCGGAGCACCACGGTCATCGCACTCGCCCAGCTACTCTGTGCAAGCGGGAGATAGATCTCAGGGCGCGCCGGCAGTCCGACCGCCGCCTGCCGCACGTCCCCTACGACTCCTACGACGGTGAAGAACACCCGGCCGTTCGTGCGATACACGGTTCGGCCCAAGGCGCGCTCCCCGGGCCACAGTTGGTCGGCGAGACTGCGGTTGATCACGCCGGCGGGCATCGCCCCGGCGGCGTCTTCCGGCTGGATCGGCCTGCCTCGCAAAACGGAGATATCCATCGTTTCCAGGTACCCGGTCGTCACGACGCGGTATCCCGCCGAACGACGTGACTGGGGATCCGCCGGGTCCATGAGGAAGTTGATGGCCGGCCCGCCGTCGGCGATGGGCAGGAAATGAATGGCCCCCGCCGACTCGACTCCGGGGATGGCCCGGGCTTCTTCGAGGATTCGCTCGTACAGCGCGCGACGCACGGCGGTGCTACCGTATTGTTGTGCCGACGGTGCCGTCCGCACCGTCAGGACGTTCTCCACGGCAAACCCGGTGTCGACGCTGGTCAGCTTGTCGAAACTCTTGAGTAACAACCCGGCGCCGTAGGCGAGGGCGAGGGCCAGCGCGATCTCGCCGATCGCGAGGCTGTGGTTGACGACGTGCCCGCCCCGGCTGATTCGCACACGGCCTTCGAGACCCTTGGTGTTGCGGATCGCGGGCGCGACGCCGGCCAGAACACTCGTCACGACCAAGGCACCCACCATGAATGCCACCACCGACCAATTGAGCGATACGACATCGCTGCTGACGATCTCGTGGGGCAGAGTACGCACGACGGCCGGGAGGGCGAGTCGCGCCCCGATCAAGCCCAAAGCCGCGGCGATGGTAGAGAGCACCAGGCTCTCGGTGAGGAGTTGTCGCGCCAGGCGTGCGCGGCCGGCACCCAGCGCGTAGCGCATGGTCAGCTCGCGTTGGCGCGCCTGGCTGCGGGCCAGCGTCAAGTTGGCCACGTTGGCGCACGCGATCAACAGCACCACCCCCACGGCGCCCAGCGTGACGAACATCACGGGCCGCATGTGTCCGACCAACGCCTCGTGCAGGGGGATGACGCGATCGCGGGCGATGGCTTCTTGCATTTCTCGCAACGACGGAATCGTCGTGCTCACCCGCGCCAGTTCGCCTTGCAGTTGTTGGGCACTCGACCCAGGCCGGAGTCGGCCGATGACGACGAGCTCACCCATGTTCGAAAAATTGGGATCGCCGTGGTCGATCACGAGGGGTGTGTAGACCTGCGCCTGAAAGCCGAACGGTCGATAGCGTGGAGGCATGACGCCGACCACCGTGTAGGCCGCGCCCGTAAACGCCCCCGCAACCATGGGAATGCTGGCGGAGGTGAACAGGTCCACCCGCCGGCCCACCACCGATGAGTCGCCGGCGAAGTGGCTTTGCCACAGCTCGAAGCTCAACACCGCGACGGATTCCGCTCCGGCGAGGCCGTCCGCGGTTTGCAAGCCGCGCCCCAGAATGGGTGGGGTTCCGATGACGTCGAAGTGATTGGTCGACACGCCGGCACCCGTGATCACGTCGGGTGTCTCCCCGCCGGTCACGGCGTAACCGCGGAATGCCCATGCCGACAGGTCGGCGAGGTGTTGTACCTCGGGTCGCAGCTCGGTGAATCTCTTGTGTGTGAGGGATATCTCGCCGCTCGACCACACCCACACGAGCCGGTCGGCGTCCGGGAACGGCAGCGGGCGCAACACGGCGGCGTTGACGACCGCATAGATCACCGCGTTCGCGCCGAATCCCAGTGCCAGCGTGCCGACGGCCGCGAAGAGAAACGCGGGGGACTTGACGAAGGTGCGCAGCGCATACCGCACATCGTCGAGGATTGGCATGACGAACTCGTGTCGCTCGGAGAAGCGCCGGCCGCGGGTGTCGGCGCCCAACCGGGTCGAGGCGAA
>JAPULZ010000083.1 GCA_027294455.1 Gemmatimonadota bacterium | reverse complement strand
CCGCGGCTTGGCCAGCTCCACGAAATCGACGACGCGATGGCCTCGAGAGGACATGGTTACCAGACGAACTCCGTGAGCACCGCGATCACGACGATTATGGTGAGCGGCAACGGAGCCACCGCAAAGATGCGCATGCGGTTCCCCTCCCACCGCAGATGCATGAAGAACAGCGCCACCAGCAACGCCTTCCAGATGGCCATGAACAGCAGGATGATCAACAGCAGCTGGCGCGACCATGGAAGAAACGCCACGCCCAGCTCGAGGACGGTCAAGATGGACAGATAGAGCCAGATGGCCCAGTAGTTCGGATGTGCTTGAGTCGTGCCTTCGGCCATGTGTCCCCCGGGTCGCCTCAGACGAGATAAACGATGGTGAAGAGAATGATCCAGACGAGATCGACGAAGTGCCAGTAGAGACCAATCACCTCCACACCGCGGTGATCTTCCTTCGTATACTTGCCACGATACGCCTTCCACGTCACGAACATCATGCACAGCACGCCCATGCTGACGTGGAAGCCGTGGAAACCCGTCATCGTATAGAACGACGATCCGTACACGCCGATCGACGCCGGTAGATGCCCTTCGGCGGCCTCGAGCGCCAGTGCGCTGCCCGCAGCGTATCCCGATGGGAGAAATCCTTCGTGCACCAGGTCGGTGTACTCGTACGCCTGGACGCCCACGAAGGCCGCGCCGATGATGACCGTGGCCACGAGGTACTTCTTCAGGCCCTGTTGATCGCCGTCCTGAATGGCCGCGAACGCCTTGACCATCGTCACGCTGCTACAGATGAGCAGGAACGTGTTGACGGCCGTGACGGGGATGTTGAGGATCTGGCCCGGCAGGGCCCACTGCTCGGGGCTGGCGAATCGCAAGATGATGTACGACCCGATCAGAGCCGTGAAGAACATCACCTCCGAGCCGAGGAAAACCCAAATCCCCAGTTTCTCGTTGTAGACGTCGGCCCCGATCTCTCGCTGGGCCGGCGGGTGCATGAGGGCAGGATGCGCCATGTGGGTTCTCGTCGCTCCTATTGGCCCGCCGACGCGGCCGGCTCGGGGTCAGAGGGCAGCCTTCTCGTCTGCAGCAGGAAATCTTCCTCGACCAGCGGTGAACTGTATTCATACGGACCTCGGTACACCGTCGGCACATCGGGGAAATTCCCGTGGGGTGCCGGCGAGGGCGTGGTCCATTCCAGCCCGTTGGCTTTCCAGGGATTGTCCGGCGCCTTCTCCCCTGTGAACCAACTGATGATGAAGTTCAGGGCGAACGGGACCTGCGACACCATCAGGAGCAAAGCGCTTATCGTGATGAACCGGTTGAGTGGTGCGAGGGGTTGGAGGAATTCGTACTGGGACGGATCGTAGATCCTCCGCATGTGGCCGAACACTCCCAGATTGTGCATCGGGAAGAAGGTCAAGTTGTAGAACACGAACGTCAGCCAGAAGTGCACCTTGCCCCACGTCGCGTTCATCATCCGGCCGAACATCTTGGGATACCAGTAGGACACCGCCGCGAAGATCGCGAACAGGCTCCCGCCGAACAGCACATAGTGGATGTGGGCCACGATGAAATAGGTGTCGTGGATATAGATGTCGACGGGGCTCGAGGCCATGAACACGCCACTCAACCCGCCGATCACGAACATGGCGACGAACGCCACCGCGTGCAGCATGGGAACGTGAAAATGCAGATTGCCCCGCCACATCGTTCCCATCCAGTTGAACACCTTGATGGCCGACGGGACCGCGATCAGCATCGTCGAGATCATGAATGTCATGCCCAGCGTCGGGTTCATCCCGCTCTGGAACATGTGATGGCCCCAGACGACCCAGCCCAGAAACGCGATGGCGATGAGGGCATAGACCATCGAGTAATAGCCGAACACCGGCTTCCGTGAGCCGTTGGCGATGATGTCCGACACCATCCCCATCGCCGGCAGAATGAGGATGTACACCTCTGGGTGGCCGAAATACCAGAACAGGTGCTGCCACAGGATCGGCTGGCCGCCGTCGGTAAAGTCGAAGAAGTGGGTCCCGATGGTCTGATCGAAGAACAACATGATGGCCGCGCCCGACAAGATCGGAATCGCCAGCAGGACCAGAATGGCCGTGATGAACAGGGCCCAGATGGACAGCGGCATGCGGAACCACGTCATGCCCGGCGCCCGCAGGTTCACCACCGTCGTGATGTAGTTGGTCGCGCCCAAGATCGAGGCCAAACCCAGAATCGCGATGCTCAAAAGCCAGATCTGCTGGCCTGCGCCCACCCCCGTCCACTCCGCGCTCGCGCTGAGCGGCGCGTACACGGTCCAACCCGCGGCGGCGTGGCCGCCCTCGACGAAGAACCCGGCCATCATGAGGATTCCCGCCGGCATCGCAATCCAGAACGACGCCATGTTCAGACGCGGGAACGCCATGTCCGGTGCGCCGATCTTGAGCGGAATCAGGAAGTTGCCGAACACGCCCACCAGCAGCGGCATGATGGCGAAGAACACCATGATGGTGCCGTGCATGGTGACGAGCGAGTTATAGAACTCCGGAAGGATGAACCCGCCGGGGGCCATCGTCTCGGGAAGCAACTGTCCCGCCGGAAGCGGCCGATCCGGGAAACCGAGCTGCCAGCGGATCATCATGGCCATGAGTCCGCCGAACAGAAGAAATACGAAGCTCATCAACAAGAACTGAATGCCGATGATCTTGTGATCCGTCGAGAAGACGTACTTCCGGATGAATGACATCTCGTGGGTGTCGACGTGACTCGCGCGATCGAGCGTTGCCGCCGATGTCGCCATAGTTAGTCCTCTACGTGGGGGCTACTGGTCGTCAGCGGCCGCGGCCTGATCCGCGAGCCATCGTTGGTAGTCATCGGCCGAGTGCACGATCACCCTCGCGCGCATGCGATAGTGCCCAAGGCCGCACAGCTCCGCACAGGCGATCTCATACTCGCCCTCCTCTGTCGCCTCGAACCAGACGTTGATCAACATCCCGGGGACCGCGTCCTGCTTGACGCGGAACGCCGGGATGAAAAACGAGTGAATCACATCCTCCGCCGTCATCCGCATGACGACGGGTCGATTCACCGGGATGTGCAGCTGGTTCCGGAGGGAGAAATCATCGCCCGTCCCCAGCTGCCCGTCAGGTCCGCGATAGGTGAAATTCCATTCGAACTGCTGCGCGTGGATTCCGTAGGGAATAGCGTCTGGCGGAACACTGTTGCGTCCTTTGATATCGTTCCACACGCCCCCACTCATCAGCCCGATGATCACCACCGTGACGGCGGGGACCGCGGTCCAGATGATCTCCGCCTTCGTGCTTCCCTGCGTGTACTCCGCTTTTCGGCCGGGCCGGGTACGGTACTTGATCATGAACCAAATCAGACCGCCCTCGACCACGACAAACGCGATTCCCGTGATCACCAGAATTACGTAATACAGGAAATCGATGTCGCCGGCGAAGGTAGAAGCGCTCGGTGGTAGAATCCAACTCATGCTGGAATCTCTTCAGCCGCCGAAAGTGAAGTCGAGGGAGGCCGATCCGTCCGCAGCAACCGTCACCTCACCTGACTGCGTGCCGAGGGTCTCGTGCCAAGCCTCGACCTGGTACGTTCCCGCCGGAAGCCCGCTTATGGTGAACGAGCCGTCCGCGGCGGACACGGCAAAGTACGAGTGCTCCACCACACCGACGTAGGCGTTCATCCAGCCGTGCACGTTGCACTCCAGCGGTACCATCGTCTCGGGGGTGTTGAACGTACGCCTGGACGTCATGCCGGCGCGGGGCTGGCTGATGTTGAACGGCCGGTTCTCGGTCGGGATCGCTTTGATGTTGTGCAGCAACGAATCGCTGTTCGTAATCGTCAGCTCCTGCCCCACCATGACACCCACCACCCGCGGATGATACAGGCAGCCGTCTTGATCGATCGTGGCGGGCTCGCTCGGCATGGGGTAGGGGCCGTCGGGCAAACCGCCTGTCACGCGAAGGAACACGTTGGCCAGGCGTCCGTCTGCCACGCTCAGAATCGGGTCGACCGGGGCACCGCTGTGCTTCTCGGCGCACTGAGGTTCCTCGGCCATGTCGATGGTGGGATTGGGCGCTGCGTCACCGGTGAACATGACCATGCCGGTGATCGAGCCGTTACCCAGCGGAGCCGCCGCTGCCACCGACCCTCCGCCACCGGAACCACCGTCATCGCCTCCACCACAGGCGAGAAAGATCATGGCCGATGCCGCTATGCTAAGACGTCGCATTGCTCCTCCAAAGAAACATATTAAACCCCGCGATCACGCCGCTGGGCCTGCCGGACGATGACCATGCCCAGCCCGGCAGTCACAAAAACAGCTAAGAAAGGCACCACAAAAACGCTGGGCGGTGTCGGCACGTCCAGGTAAATCGCAAACCACGCACTCACCGATCCGCGGACATCGTCTTCCGCGTCCGTGCCATCGGCCGCGTAAAACGCAATCGGCAGCGGCTCCCCCGGCGTGAACGGCACGGCGACACTCGAGTCCGCCGGGGCCAGCGATCGAGAAAACTGCACCTGCCACTGCCCTTCGGAAAACACCGCCGCGTGGCTCACCTGCGAGGATCCGCCGTTCGCCACGAACGTCCCGAGTCCGGTGGCCGTCCCCTCGGCGACACGATCCGGATCGCTCGTCCACTGCCACATGTAGACGGGGCGCTGCGTGTCCCCACCGAGGAAGAACGGCAGCTCGGTTCCCGTCGGCGGCGCGATGGGGAACTGCACGCCGAGGCGGTCGGGACCCTGTGCGCTCCGGTGCGGTCCGTCCACGTCCGTGAGCGTTTGCACGATCCCCTGGAAAAACGGATCCCACGCCGGGTCCGGGCTCTGTGTCGCGTCGTTCCACGTGATCTTCACCGCGAGCGTCTGGCCATCGTGGGCCGCCTGGACCCAGATATCATCCACCGTCGGGGCGAACCACCGCGGCTGAATGGTAATCTGACCGACCATGGGAATGTAGTACCGGTCGACGTCGTCCCATGCCGCATCGTCGGGCCCGGACGGCAACGCGCCTTCGAACCGGGCCGCACGGATCACGTCTCGCCGGCGCGGCTCCGGCGCCAGGGAGCGGACATACTGCGCCACCCGCCAGAGTTGCTCGTCGGTGATGATGCCGTTGTCGATCACATCGCTGTTGGACGGCATGGGCGTCCCGTCGAGCCCCGTCCGCATGCGCATGTAGATGTCCTCCACCGTCCCGCCGCCGTTGAACCTCCAATTCTTGGTGAGGTCGGCGGCGCGAATCGGGAACCCGGCATCGTCGGTGAGCTCAGGGGCCGACCTGCCGTCACCCCGACCCAGGTTGCCGTGGCACCGCAAGCACTGCAGCTCGTCGTCGAACAGACGCTTCGCCTCGACGAGATCCTCTTCGGACGGACTTCCCGGTCGCCGTCCCACGGTAATCGGTTGAGGATCCGCACCGTCGAAAAACCGGGAAAACGTCTTGAGGTAGGCGATCACGTCGTCGCGTTGGCCCCCGCTCAACCGGTCGTTCCACGCCGGCATCGTCGTCCCCGGCATGCCTTCGTCGATCACCTTGCGCAAATCGTCGTCCGTGGGCAGCTCGCCGCTGGCCGTGGTGCGGACTTGATAGATGGCTCCGGTGAAATCGCGGGGCCGCGGGAGCATGTAGGCAGCCGCCTCGCCGTCGCCGGCTCCGGTCTCGCCATGGCACCCGGCGCACCATTTGTCGTAGATCACCTTGCCCCGGTCCGCGTCCTGCGCCAGCGCCGCGCCAGGCAGTAGCAGGAACGCCATGGCCAGCGTCTTATTCACGGCCTTCCCCCTCTTCCCCCCACGTTCTCGGCTCCAGCCCGGCCTGCTCGTACAGGAAGAGAATCACCGCCCAGATCTCCTCCTCCGTGAGAAAGTCCTCCCAGACGGGCATCGCCGAATTCCACGGCGTCCCCTCCCGGGGCAGCCCGGGCCCGCCCTTGGCGACCCGCCAGAACAGGAAGCTCTCCTGCAACTGATCGATGGTCCCCGCCTCTGCGAACGACAGCGGCGTCGGGTTGTAGCCGGGGCCGAAGTGGCCCTTGCCGTCCAGCAGGTCGCCGTGGCACGGCAGGCAATTCTGGTAATAGATCCGGCGGCCCTCGAGATAGTGCTCCTCGATGGAGCCGCGGGAGCGGAGCGGATTCTCCAGGCCGGCCAGCTGCATGCTCTGACCGTTGAACGTGATGCTCGCAGGCGGTGCGGGGTGAATCGCGCGTAGCTGGGCCGTGGAGCCCACACGGGGGCGGGTCATGTTGAATGTCGCGGCGCCGATCAAGAGGGGCAGAGCCGCGAGAAGCACACCGCGCATCACCCGCCGCTCGGGGTTCACCAGCGTGTCGTGGATGGGCTCCTTGAAACGCTTCCAGCGTGCTTCGTTGTCGCTCACGAAGACGAGCACGCCCACCATGGCGATGAGCGTGTATTCCAGCACCACACTGTTCGGCACGGGCGCGCTCCCCGGAAAGAGCGGGATACCGTACTTGAAGAACAGGAACGCGCCGACAGTGAGCGCGATCGCCTGGCCAAGGGGGTGCTTGAGCCCATCGATGATCTTCGGCATCATCGGCGCCCCGCGAGGACTTGCACGATGATTTCCAGTTGTTGCGCCGAAAGGCTCTGTCCGAAGGTCGGCGGCATGATCCCGGCGAACTGCTCGAACCCCTCGGCCACCTCGGCGCCCGGGTCGAGAATGCCGCGGCGGATGCGATCGGCGGAGAGGCGGGATCCCATGCCGTCGAACGACGGGCCAATGGGCGGTCCGGCGCCGTCCATCGGGTGACAGCCCAGACACGCGTTCTGGGTCAAGAGCTCGGTCGGATCGGTGGAGGCACTGAACGACGCGGCGGCAGGCGGCCCGGTTTGCTGCGTGGTGCCGGCTTGCGTTCCTCCGCCCACGTCGGCGGCGGTGACCGTGACCTCGCCTCCCAGGCTTTGCAGATACGCCACGATGGCCCAGATCTGGTCGTCGGAAAGTTGCCGGCGGGCGTCGGGCATGATGGCCGTGAAGCCATCCACCAGGTGCACCGACGGATCGGTGAGGGACTCGTAGAGGTAGCTCTTGCAATCCATCCCGGGCTTGCGGCTGCCGCACCGCTGCCCGATGGAGCCCTCACCGGCGTGATCGCTTCGGATGTTGGGTGCCCGCGTTCCCAGGCCGTGACACGCGGTGCACGCGCCGGCCCCGCTGAACAGCGCGTCGCCGGCCGCCACGAGCACCTCGGGAGACAGATCGCCGCTCAAATCCAGCGGCGCCGGCACCTCCGACTGCAATTGGGGAATGATGTGCGCCACATAGGTGTAAAAACCGATCACCAGAGCGCCCAACATGATAACCTTGAGATTCGTCTGCCACATGGGCTACTCCGCCGGAGCTGCGGGTTGTGAGCTCGGAGTCAACGGAGGGGCAGCCTTCGGTTTCGCCGTGGCGGCCTCAGCCAGGCCACCCAACCAGAAAATGAATGCCACCATCACCAGGAAAATAACGACGCAGATGCTGATCATATTTGCGGCGTATCCCAACGCCGGCGTCGCTGCGTAGTCGCTGGTATCGCGCATGACCTCCCACACGTGCCAGTGCTGCCGGATGCCGCTGCGCGCAAAGCCCATCAGCCCCATCAACCACGTGAACGTGATCGCCAGCACGAAGATTGCGTACTGCGACCGGTCGGGCATCTCACCCCATCGTATCTCCCCACGCGAACCCGCACCTCGTCCCATGAAAATGTCGATCACGGTGACTCCGATGATGCACGACAGCACGGCCAACACCTGATACACGCTCAGCCCGATCCGGACGATCGTGGGAACGAAGTAGCCCCAGATCCCGATGATGAGCACCGCGGACGCCGAAAGCCCGAACATGGCCGTCTGCACCATGGTGCCGGTCTTGGCCCACGTCACTGTCGGGATCTTGTTCGCGCGCCGATACATAAGGAAGGAAAGGAACGTGGTGAGAATCATGAAGTTGACGGCGGTGTTCTTGCCGCTCATCAAGCCCAGCACGCCGAGGAACGGGTGGCGATTGCCCCCCATCGCGGCGAATTCGTCGCGGCTGGCGATCATCGTATTGGGGGTGGCCCACACGATCCAGGAGATGATCAACACCAGGAGCATCCACTTGGTGTAGGGCATGAACCGTTCGGCCCCCGGTATTCGACCCATGCCGGTCCACAAGTAATAGTTGGCGGCCAGGAACAACACGCCGATCAGGATCGCCTGCACGATCCACAGCCAGCTCATGAAGCCACCCATCATGGTGATGCCCATCTGCTGGTTGTACTCGTAGATCTCCCGGCCAAGCCAGTACCCGGCGAAGGGCAGGACGATGAACGTCGAGATCGCGATGAACGTCCCGACGTACCCCATCCAATCGTAGTGCGCCCGCTCCTCGTCGGTCTTCGCAGCCAGGAACCGGTAGGCAGCGTACGCGGCGACGATGGCGCCGCCGAATACGGCGTTGGCGATCATCCGGTGAATGTTGAGCGGCATCCAGGTCGCATTGGCGATGGCGTTCCACAGCCCGACGCCTTCGGGGAGCCCCTCGGCGACCGTCGTTCCCTCGGGCGGCGACATCATGTAGGTTAGCCACCCGTTGGCGATGACCATCACGATCGTGCCCCACACATTCAGCAACAGGCCCAACCCCCAGTGACCCCACTTCGCCCTGCCCTCGTTCCAGCGGTCCCAGCCGTAATAATAGAGGTAGAGGGTAAACGACTCGATGAAGAACAAGCCCGCGTAGAGCCACATGGACAGATGGAAGATGTCCGCCATGTGGCGCCAGAAGGACGGATAGAGCGTCGACACGAAGAACAACAACACGCCGCCCCACAGCGCCGTGGCGCTGTAGGCGAACACGAGGAGGCGGGTGAACTCCTTGGAGAGCTTGTCGAACTTGGTGTCCTTGCCGACGATGCCGATGAGCTCTGTGATGACGGCGAACATCGGAACACCCAACACGAACGCGGCGAACATCAGGTGGAGCTGGGCCGCGATCCACACCGCGCCCCGCCCGCCGATTACCGGAAACTCGCCGTACGCCTGGGACGCGTCCGCGGCGGCCTGCACGAGCGTTAGTGTGCTAATCATCGCGTGAGAAGAAGGGTAGCCGTTTCGAGAAGTCGACTGGCATGGTCCGACGCACCTCGCGCATCAATTCAGCGGTGATTTCGCTATGGCCCCCGCGCCGCGCGTAGTCTTCCACCCGCTTCACCACCACGCCGCGCACGAAGGAGGGAACGCGTTGAATCCGCGCCTTGGCATCGGCCGTCCAGGCTAACTCGGCCTCGACGCGGACGCCATACGTGGCGGGGCGCTCCGACTGCACCACGGGCCGTGTCCCGTCGGGCTCGTACGCACACGACCGGTCCTCGGCAAGGTGATCGCCGACATCGGCAAAGGCCCGGGCCCGGCAGCCACCGCACAACGAGCGGTACTCGCAGCGGCCGCACTTTCCCCCGACCTCCCCCCGGCGCAAACCGCGGAACAGCTCCGATTCGTTCCAGATCTCGCCAAAGGACTGCACCCGCAGATCGCCCGCGGGCAGCGGCATGTAGGGGCACGCCGTCAAGTGCCCATCGGGTGTCACACGGGCGTAGTGCACGCCGCAGGGACACCGCGTGCCGTAGTTGAGCAGCGGGGAATCCGGGGCGCGTTCGTGCACCAGCCGCATGAACTGAGGTGCGCACTTCGAGCGCACCATCATGCGGCCCAGATACTTCAGGTGCAGATCGACCAGTTCGTTGAGGATTTCCTCGGAGTCGCTCGGTGCCAGCTCCGACATCGTGGCCCCCCGTCCCGTCGGGACCAGGAAGTAGGCGTTGAACGACACCGCGCCCTTCTCCGCCGACCAGTCGGCCAGGGCGCGCAACTCGTCGCGGTTGCCCTTGGTGAGCGTCGTCTGGATCACGAAGTCCAAGCCGTGCTCGCCCAGGCGATCGACGGCCGCGAGGGTGGCCTCGAGCGAGCCATGCCCCCGGCGAAACCGGTCGTGGTACTTGAAATCGAGAGACTCGACGCTGATGGCTACACCCGTGACCCCGGCGGCTTTGAGCTCCTCGATCCGCTCGTCCGTCAACAGCGTGCCGTTGGTCCCCACCACGACGGTGGCCCCGCGCTCCGACGCATACGCCGCGATCTGCGGCAAATCCTCCCGCAGCAGCGGCACGCCCCCGGAGAGACTGAACCTGGGAGAGGGATTGAGCGCCAAAATCTCGTCGGCGATGCGGAAACATTCGTCCGTCGTGAGCTCGCCGGCGGCAGACTCGGACGGTCCGGCGGAGATATAGCAATGCGCGCACTCGAGGTTGCAGCGGCTGGTGAGATTCCAGGCGATCACATGAGGCAGGTGGCCCGACTCTGGATTGCCGGCCGGCGCGTCTCCCAGGACCGCGAGCGGAGCAACACTCATCGCTACGAGTACCCCTCAGGAGGACATGGCAGGTCCATTTTACTCGCTTGCCTCCCGCTGCATGAACTGCTCGACCGCGGCCTTCGCGTCGGCAGGTGAGACCGTCTTGAAATCGACGGGGCACTCCGTCATCTGCTCCTCGATGTCCCGAATGGGACATCGGGTGATTCCGGATTTCTTCGCCTCTTCGATGAACTGCCGCATCTCGGGCCCGAGCGCGTCGCCGCCTTCGGCTTCGGCCCGGATCTGCTTGGCGCGCAATTCCCGGAACATGCCCATCATGACGTCGGCGTCGAACTCGTCGGCCTCGATCATCGCTTGCTTGTTTTCGTCCATCACACTCGTGGTGACCTGCCACATTTCATGGTTGCGGGCGAATTTTTCCACCGTGCCCCGCGCCAGCGGTCGGGCAACCAACGGCACCACCCTCAGCCGCTCGAAGGCCTCCACTGTCCAGACCGGCGGGTCGGCCGCCGTGCGCGCGCGGGTGGTCACGTGTCCCGTCACCGGGCATGTCACGTCGACCATCTCGCCCTCCACCGTCCCGTGCTCCTCGCTCCCCAGCACGAGGGTCTTGGCCATCTGCTCTTCGGCCTTGAGCTCCGCGCGGGCCAGCTCTTCGGCGTCACCGATGCCCATGAGCAGTTGCATGTGCGTGGGCAACAATTTCTGAATGGCCTGGTCCAACCATTTGTTCGTGACGAGGTCGGCACCGTGCTCCTTGGTGTACTCTTCCACGGCCCGCCGCGCGATGCCCTGGGCGAACGGCGGCACCCGCTGAATGCGCACCTCGGCTTCGGGCGCCCACGGCAATCCCTCCTCGCCGTCCTCCTCGATCCACGGAATGTCTTCAGGCCGGAGACCCACGGTACCCGTGATCAGCAAATTGCATGGCGCCAGCCGTAGCAAGTTCTCCGCCTGGGAGCCCATGTCGGTACCGTCGATGCGATGCGCGCCGTGCCGACCGATGACGAGCAGGGACGGCTCGATCTCCTCGGCCCATTGCAGGATCACCTGGAACGGCTTTCCGACGAGAATCTGGGTTTCGAGACGCACAGCGGGGAATTCCTGGGCGATCGCCTCGGCCCGCTTGAGGTGGGCCTGGCTGAGCTTCAGCAACCCCTTGTCGATGATGTTGTTGTGGAGCTCTTCCTGCTCTTCGAACTTGAAGACCTTGGCGGCCTTCACACTCAGGACGTCCTTGATGTTGTTGAACACCGCGTGGTGGTATTCGACGTCGAAGGCGCTGCAGGCGCATACCGTGGCGTCGAACTCGCGGGCCAGCTCCATGGTCTGGCGAAACGCCTTGTAGCAATACGCCGACCCGTCCACACACACCATGAGTTTCCCGTTCTTCAGCGGCACATCGTTGCGCACGATGAGCATGTCCTTCTCGATACCCTTGGCCGCCCGGGAAACGACACTCCCGAGCTGCGAGTACGACTGTTGCCCGATGCCGTGCGCGCCCATGACCACCAGATCGTATTCCCGTCCCGACGCGCCAGCCAGCTTGTCGGCGAGCTCTTCGTCTTCGCCCACGATGCGGCCGTCCTCACCGAGGGTGACGTCGCTGCGCACGCGTTCGCCCCCGTCGTAGTTGGCGGCGATGTTCGGATCGAACCCGATAAGGCTCGGCAGCTGGCCCTCGCCGCGATTCACTTCGTTGACGATCTCCTCGAAGTTGATTCCCTCGAGCAGTTGTCGCCGCAACGTCACATCGGCTGCGGCACACCGCTTCTCCACTTGGTCGAGGAACGAGTCGGAGATGAGCTGGAGCCCCTTCTCGATGAGCTTGTCGTGGACCCTGCGCTGGCGTTTGATCTCCTTCGGCGTCTGGAATTGTGCCGGAAGTCCGGTTTCCAGTTGGCGAAACCGCACATCGTGGAGGCGGGCCGCATATACGTGGTTGCCGGTGATCCGTCCTCCGCTGCGGACGCACAGCTCGAGTGCCCGGTCCACGGCCCAGTCGGAATGTTGAGAATTGTCTACGGGAATGAGCACTTCACGGTACATACGACACCCTTCGGCCAGTGTTGGTCGTTCAGGATTCAGTACTGCACGTATTCATTGATAGGTCGAGCGGGAACCAAGTCGGAGCTGGATTGTCGCGTCGACGAATTCCCCCACCCCGTGGGAAAGACCGCGACTGGCCGGCAAGGACCCTCCATGACGCCGCGAGTATGAGACTCGATGGGCGGCCTGTCAAGGGACCAACTGCTCCCCGGATTCGTCCCAAACCGAGATCGCGTCCACCGGGCACGCCTCGCACGCCCGTAGGAGTCGTTCCCGGCCCACCATCTCGGGACGCTCTCCAAATACCGCGATGTCGTCGTCGTCCAGTTGGAAGGCGTCCGGCGCTTCGGTCACACAATCGCCGAAGCCCACGCACAGGCTCCGGTCGATGTGAACCGCGAGGGCGCCGATCTTGCGGTCGTCGAGGAGCGGCATCTACATGTCCTCCAGCCCCAGATCGATTCGGGCCTGGTCCATCACCTCCGGGGTGATCTCGCCGATCCCCCGTTGGGCGGCCCACTCGCCGTAGATTTTTTTCACCATCCCCCGCACGAAATTGGGGACCTTGGCCAAGCGCTCCTCGCCCTCAGGACTGAACCGCACCTTGCCCGGCGTGGGACTCGGTGCATCGTGAAACGCATCGTCCTTGCCGAGGAGGGAGCTGCGGGTGAGCTCCATGGGCTCTTCGTCCAGAATCCGGCCGCCGATCTTCACCCCGAGTGATCCCACGAGCTGCGTCTCCATCGGGTTCGCCAGCATGGCGACCCGGTGGCCGCACGTGGGACAGGCGAACGACGCGCCGAAGGTTCCGTCCCCCGGCTCCTTCCGGTCGGTGAACGTCATCTGCTCATCGCAGTCGATACACAGGAATTTCATGCCAGCATTCTCAGGAAGCCGTCCACGAGCGCGTCGGAGTCATCGTGGTCCAAGCTCGCCGTCGTGTGCTGCGGCAGGAAGGGACCCCGGGCGAGGAGGGGCACGCCGAACGCCTCCGCCAGGTCCGCGCCGGCCGTTCCCGCGAAGAGCGGGCGGCTGCCACCGCACTCCGGACAGTGATAGCCGCTCATGTTCTCCACCACGCCGAGCAGGGGGATTCCCGCGTCGGAAGCCGCCCGCATGGTGCGGGCAACCGAGCGGCGCGACTCTTCGCTGGGAATGGTGACGATCAGCGCTCCGGTGATATCGGGGACCAGCTCTTTCAAATCCACCACCCCATCCGCCCCCGGCGGAAGGTCCACGAGCAGGAGGTCCAGGCGGCCCCAGGTCACGTCGCTCAGGAACTCGCGGAGCACACCGGTCTCCTGCACCCCCCGCCACACGAACCGCTCGTGGGCTGGTTCCCGCCAGGCCAGCGGCTGTCCCTCTTCCAGCAGCAAGTCGGTGGACACGACGCGGACCCCATCCCGACACAGGGCCGGGTCCACGCCGTCGTCGGTCACCACCAGGGGGCCCTCCGCACCCAACAGCCGCGCCACGGTGGGGCTCCGCAGGTCGGCGTCGAGGACGCCGATCGCCTTGGCGCGACTCGCGGCACCGGCGGCGAGCCGGGCGGTGACATAGCTCTTGCCGACCCCACCCTTGCCGCTCATGATTGCGATCACGCGCTCCACCGACTCCAACCGGCGTCCGACCCGCGCCCGCTGCTCGGTCACCTGCGACAACAAACGCGACTCGTCCTCGCCGTGAATCTCGTGGTAGGTCCGATAGCTCACAGGTCCCACCCCGCGCGCGCCAGCATCCAGAGGTTGATCATCACCACCACCATGGCGGTGAGGTAGAAGCTGGGCGGCGTGACGGCGGCCACATCGGCGAAGAACGCACCCCGAATCAAGGCGGGGAGTCGCAACCCATGCAGTCCCCAGACCCCGCGGGCGACCCACACATTCTGCCAGCGGTACAGCCCCACGAAGATGAGAGCCGACACCACGGCGCCGGCCGCCAGCCACAACCAGGGGGAGCCGAATCGATCGGGCAACAGTCCGGCGCGCATCATGGCATAGGCCGCAAACTCGTACAGCATGGCCACATGCAGGTACACGAACGCCGCCTGGCGGAACTTTTGCGCCCGCGCCGCCGGCCATGCTGGCTTCACACCAGTTCCCGTTGACATGACCTGCACGATCTCTAGGGAGCCATGCCACCGCAAGCCCCGCTGGTTACCTTGCTCACCGCCATGTCCTCGCCCCACTCACCCACCCCGTCTCCTGCACTGCCGGAGCGCACGCCCCGGGGCGTCGCAACAGCCCAGATCGTCCTGTTCGGCACGCTAGCGATCTTCGTCCTGCTGATCGGCTACCTGATCGTGGCGGCAATGATCCCGAAGGAGGCGGCCGTGTACCCGCCGTCGGCGGTGGCGCCCAGAGCACCCACCGACACGCTGGTGCAAGACACGGTCACCATCGACGCGAGTGACCCGGCGGCGTGGCGCTTCTTCGACTTCGATCGCCAGTCGGTGGTGCTCCCCCCGGATACGGTCGGATGGGATCTCGCCGTCAGGCGGTTCACCCTCGTGGCCGCGGATGCCGTAGCCGACCTCGGCGTCGTCGGTTTCGACGACGTGCGCGACGCGGCCGATGCCCCATTCGTCTTGACGACATTCGGACGCGACACGGTGAACGCCGCCATCGACCGGTGGTACCACTACAGCATGTTGACTCATCTCATGAAACCGGCCGGTCACGTCTACATCGTGCGGACCACCGCCGGGCGCTTTGCCAAGATGCAGCTACTCGGGTATTACTGTCCAGGAATGGTGGGCGGGTGCCCGACGTTTCGGTACGTCTACCAGCCGGTGAGCGGGAGCCCGCTGGTCCACCCGTAGCCGCCCGGCGCCAACCCGCGTCTACTCGCCGTCCGCCGATTCTCCCAGGGGATGTTCCAACAACTGCTCGCGGATCTGCGGATGCACGGTCCAAAGATAGTACCCCATCCCCAGCGCCGCGATGAGATTGCCCACGGCGACGTTCGACCACGCCAGGCGTCCGAGAAGCGGGGCGCCCATGGTGGCGACCACGATGTAAAAGCCGACTTCGAAGATCGCGAAGAACACGATGATCAAGAAGAGCGTCGACGGAAACTTGTCGACCATCGTCGCAAACGCCGCGGCAATCATGCCCACGAGCACGAACAACACGGCATGGAGCATGGTATAAGCGATCACCGTGGGGAAGTTCACCACGACCTCCGCAGGATCCCGCAAACCCCAGAAGAGGGCCGAACCCAGCATGGACGGGGTATAGAACGCGTCGCCACCGATGAGATCCACGAGAAGGAACCACGCGGCAACGGCCACGGCCCCGATGAGCCCTGCGACGAAACCTTCTCGAATGATGCGTGCGAACATGTGGCTATACCCTCAGGTACGCGATCACTCTCCCAACACGTAGGCGAAGATCAGCGGTGCGACGATCGAGGCATCCGAGTTGATCATGTACTTGGGCGTGTCTTCGTCCAGCTTGTACCACGTGATCTTTTCGTTCGGGACGGCGCCGGAGTAGGACCCGTAGGACGTGACACTGTCGCTGATCTGCGCGAAGTAGGCCCAGAAGGGAACGTCCCGCTTCAGATCCTGAATGATCAGCGGCACGACGCAAATGGCAAAGTCCCCGGCGATCCCGCCGCCGATCTGAAAAAACCCCACCGGGGTCGACGTTGCGGCGCGCTCGAGGTACCACTCCACCAGCGCTGCCATCTGCTCGGTGCCACGTCGCACCGCGGTGTGGCCTTTCAGACGACCATCGATCGCCCGTGCCGTGAAGATATTCCCGAGCGTCGAATCTTCCCACCCCGGAGTGAAGATCGGCAGGTTCTGTTCCTTCGCGGCCAGCACCCACGAATGCTCCGCCGGCACCTGATAGTGTTGTTCCAGTTCCTTGCGATCCAGCAGGTCGTACGCAAACTCCCACGGAAACTTGGCTTCGCCCGCCGCCTCGGCCTCGGCCCACAGCTCGGTCAGGATGCCTTCGGTATGTCGCATGACCGATTCGGGAATGCACGTATCGGTCACGCGGTTCAAGCCTCGGTCTCGTAGCTCGCTTTCGTCTTTCGGTGAGAGATCCCGGTAGTGAGGGATCGTCGCATACTCGTTGTGGGCGAACAAGTTGAAGAGGTCCTCTTCCAGATTCGCGCCCGTCGCACAAATGCCGTGCACCTTACCGGCACGGATGAGTTTCGCGAGAGAAATCCCCAGCTCGGCCGAGCTCATGGCACCCGCCAACGTGAGAAACATCTGCCCGCCGCGATCGAGTAGCCGTTTCCATCCCTCCGCCGCATCGACGATCTCGCGCGCATTGAAGTGTTTGAAGTGAACACCCATGAACGAACTGATCGTCGACATCGCGCCTTTCCGTCGGAATCCCGGAGTCTGCGGAGATTACATAATGAAACGTCAGGCGGCACTTCACGCCACACTCCTGGCAGCCTCGGCACGGGCGGAGTTAGCTTCAGTTACATCATCTTCGGCAACAAGGAGCTCATCGTGCAACGTGTGATCGTAATGGCAATCGTCGGATTCATGACGCCCATCGCCGCCGCCGCGCAGAACGCCACGGTCGACCGAGAGGTCGAGCGCCACGTGGCCGAGATCATCGAATTGCGGCACCAGATTCATCAAAACCCGGAGCTGGGCAACCGGGAGTTCGAGACCGCCCGCCTCGTGGCCGAGCATCTGGAGAAACTGGGGTTCGAGGTGCAGACCGGTGTGGCGCATACCGGCGTGGTGGCGATGCTCCGGGGGGGCCGGCCCGGCCCGGTGGTGGCGGTGCGCGCCGACATGGATGCGCTGCCCGTCACCGAGGACACGCCGTTCGCGTTCAAGTCGGTCGTGCGGACGATGTATCTCGACCAGGAGGTCGGGGTCAGCCACGCGTGTGGCCACGACATCCACACGTCGGTGCAGTTGGGCGTGGCCACGGTGCTGGCGGCGATGCGCGATGAGATTCCCGGGACCGTCAAGTTCATCTTTCAACCGGCCGAGGAGGGACCGCCGCCGGGCGAAGAGGGCGGTGCCGATCTCATGGTGGCCGAAGGCGTCCTCGAGAATCCCCGGCCGATCGCCATCTTCGGATTGCATACCCTCGCCGAGATGGAGCTAGGCATCCTCGGCTACACCGAAGGCCCCGCCCTCGCTGCGGTTGACCATTTTCGCATCAAGGTGAAGGGTCAACAATCCCACGGCGCGCACCCCCACCTCGGGGTGGACCCCATCGTGATGGCCGCTCAGGCGATCACGGCGCTTCAGACCATCCGGTCCCGCAACTTGAACCCCTTGGAACCAAGTGTGATCACCGTGGGCATCGTCCGGGGCGGCACGCGGTTCAACATCATCCCGGACGAGGTGTACCTGGAGGGAACCGTACGCACCTACAACCCCGACGTCCGCGACGCCGTTGAGCGGCGCATGGGCGAGATCCTCGCCGGGGTCACGGCGGCAGGCGGCGGAACGTACGAGCTGGACTACGAGCGGGGCACACCCGCCACGATCAACGACATCGCCCTCACCCGGCAGATGGTCCCGACCCTCGAGCGCGTGGTTGGATCGGAGAAGGTGGAAGTCCTGGACCCCACCATGGGCGGTGAGGACTTCGCCTATTACGCCAACGAGATTCCGGGATTCTTCTTCAGGCTGGGGATGGTGGCACCTGGTACCACGTCAGGCGGACACCACACGCCGAACTTCCAGGCCGACGACGCCTCCATCCCCATCGGAATGCGGGCCATGGCCAATTTGGTGTTGGATTTTCTGGAGATGCACGCGGAGCACGCAATCAACTAGCCGAGCGTGTCATGCTGCCACCCGCGGCCGCTGGTCCCGGCGGCCGCGGCGTCCAGGCCGCGCTTGGACTGCGCCACGGTTTTTCTGAGACGGCGCCGGAGCCGCAACGCAATCCGATAACTCATGAGGCCAAAAGCCTCAGACCACCGTCGGCGCGACCGAGATCCGCTAGCCGTTGGTGAGGAGACTTCCGACTCGACGGCTCGCATGAAGACGGCGATGGAGGGGAACCGATGCCGCGGGTGCAGCGCCATCGCCTTTTCCACCGCCAGGGATAGTCCGGGAATCGTGTGCCGCACCACCTCGTCGAGCCGGGGAATGGGTTTGGTGAACCGGCCTGCGATCATGGCTTGATCCGATTCCGCCGAGAAGGGCGGCTCGCCGGCCAGCATCTCGTACAGCACGCACGCCAAGCTGTAGAGATCGCTCCTGCCGTCCACCACGTCGCCGGTGGCCTGCTCCGGGCTCATGTATTCGGGCGTGCCTGCCGAGGAATCCACGACGGCCCGCCATGCCCGCCACTGTACCCGGTGGGCCCGGGCGATCCCGAAATCGGCCAGCACCGCGTGCCCCGCCGAGATCAAGATGTTGGCAGGCTTGATGTCACAGTGGATGACCCCGTTCTCATGGGCGTATTCCAATGCGCCCGCCAAGTCGCTGAGGATGGCGAGGGCGTCGTCGGCGGAGAGCCGCTTTTTACTGTCGAGCAGCTCCCGCAGCGAGCCCTCCTTGATATAGGGCATCACGTAGTACGGACAGCCTGCGGCCTCGCCCGAATCGATCAACTGCAGGATGTGGGGATGCTGAAGCTGTGCGGTCACCCGGATTTCCCGAAGGAACTGGCGGGCGCCGACTGCGGCAACCACCTCGGGTGACATGGCCTTGATGGCGACCTGGCGGCCGTGCTTGACGTCGCGGGCCAGATACACGGTGCCCATGCCGCCCCGGCCCAATACGCGATCGAACACGTATCGGTTGGACAGGGCGGACTGGAATTGGGCACTCGTCAGTTGCGTCATCGTGTTTCACTACGAAGCAACCCCCGTGCCAGATTCACGAGTACTTTAAGTTATTATATCACAAGAACTTACGATTTCTATTGACCAGCAGGATGTCGCCGCGGCCGGGATCCGACGTCCCAAAAGCGAACACGAGTCAGCGGCGGCGGCGCCCGGAGATATTGCGCCCGCGGCTGCCGCCGTCACCACGGAGGCGGCCCTCGCGCTCGAGTGAGGTGACTATATTGTGTGCTGCAGCGACGGCAACAGGCCCAACCCTCCGAGGATCGAGCATGCTCAGCGACGCCATCCAGCACGCACTCAGTGAGCAGATCAAGCGAGAGTTCTCGTCCGCCTACGTGTACCTCGCCATGACCGCATATTTCGAAGACACGAACTTCCCGGGTTTCGCGAAGTGGACCCGGCTGCAATACGAGGAAGAGATCTCCCATGGGATGCGGCTCTTCGACTTCGTGCACGCCCGCGGCGGCCGCGCCGCCGTGCACGGCGTCGACCGGCCCGCATCGGATTTCGACGGCCCCCTCGACGTTTTCACCAAGGCCCTCGCGCAAGAACTGTCCGTCACGAAGTCGATCTACGGCCTGTACGAGCTGGCGCAGGAAGAAAAAGATTACGGCACGCAGATCGAGCTGCAGTGGTTCATCACGGAGCAGATCGAAGAGGAGAAGATCTTCGACGAGATCATCCAGACCCTCAACCTCGCCGGCGACAATCGCGCGGCGTTGTTGCTGCTCGACCGGCAGCTCGGCGAGCGGAAACTCGAGGAAGCGGCGCCGAGGTAGTTTTCAGTACTCAGTACTTCGTCCCAGGCAAGCTTCTCACCGGCCAGCGTCGTCGCGGTCAGGAAAGAAAATCTCCAGGTTGCCACCCGCCACCGGCCTGGTAAACCGCGAGACGAGCAGAAACAAGACCAGACTCACCACCACACCCACCTCCACCGCGTCGATGCCATGAACGGTGATGGTGCGTTGTCCAGTCAACTCCCACACCAGACACGCCAAGAACCCGCCCAGCATGCTGGCGATGGCGCCAGTCGCCGTCCCACCGCGCCAGTTCAACCCGATCACCACCGGTACGAAGAAGAAGCTCGCGATGAATTTCGCCTGCTCGACCACGATGGCCTGCACGTCGCCGAACTCCTGGAGCGCGAAGTAGATCGGGATCACGGCCAGCACGACGATGGCCACCCGGTTGACGAACACCAATCGTGCCTGGGTCGCCCCGGGGTTGATGAACTTGCCGTAGAGATCGTGGGCCACCGATGCGCCGGTCACGAGCAGGATGGAATTCACGGTGGACATGATCGCGCTCGCCATGGCCACGACGAGCAGCGCCCCCGCCAGCGGGGGCAGGACCTCGAAGGCCATGACCGCACTGGCTTGATCCGCTGATGCGAGATTGGGGAACAACGCCCGGGTGAGCAGACCGATGGCCAGCACGCACAGGCCGATGATGACCTGGAAGCCGATCGCGACGCCGATCGCCTGCTTGACCGTCCGCTCGTCCCGCATCGAGTAGAAGCGTGTCATCTCGTAGGGCGCGGCCGCAATGGACAACGAGAACGCGGCGCCAAACGCGATGAGTTCGCGGGGGCCGTAATACCACCCGAGCAATCGCCCGTCGAGTGACCTCAAGAATCCCATGGCTTGGGAGAGCCCACCCGCATTGCTCAGCAGCACCGGGACGGCGATCGCCAGTCCCGCGACCATGATGAGCGTCTGCAGAAACTCGATGTAGGAGCTGCTGCGGACACCGCCCAGGAGCGTATAGACGGCGGTACTGCCGACGATGATGAGCATGGCGGTGAGGGGCTGCATGCCGAACACGATGCGCGCGATCTCGCCGCTCGCCTGGAACTGGGCGACCAGATAGATCGTGTACGACACCACGATCAGCACGGCGGCAAGCGCGCGGGCCTTCTCACTGCCGAACCGCGCTGCAATGTAATCGGGAACGGTGAGCGCGCCGAAGCGGCGCAACTTCGGCGCGACGAAGAACGCCGACACCAGCCATCCCGCCCACGCCCCCAGCCAGATGAACCACCACGACACGCCGGTGAGGTAGTGTCGTCCGAGAGTTCCCACGACCGTGCCCGCGCTGATCTGGGTAGCCGCCAGCACCGCTCCGCCCACGAACGGGCCGATCGTTCGGCCCGCGGCAATGAAATCGTCCTCGGTCTTGGTGCGAAACGCACTCCACACGGAGATGCTGAGGATGGTGAGTAGATACACGGTCAGGACCGCAGCCAGCGTGCTCGTCATGCCCGTGCCCGCCGGCGGCGGTGCCACTCGCGCCACAGGCCGAGGGCGATGGCCAGCGTCACCATCGCCAGCACGACCCCGTCCGCCACACGATTGGTGAACAAACGGTTTCCTCCCGGGACCCGAACGAAGCTCGGCACGCTGGTCGGGCGCGCGACGAACTCGGCCCCGTCCCGGGCGAACCGCGGAAACGCGTCGTCGAGACGCAGCGCCTCTATTCCCGTCACCCGGATCGACACCGCGCCGGCCGATCCCGCGAGGGCCAAGCTGGGTACGGGCAACGGAATACGGTCGATGGCACCGATCACTCGGTACCGCAGGTGCAGCTGCGATGGGCCGGCCGCCACCATCCCCTCATACAAACCATCCGCGGTGCGCAACACGGGGCCGTCCAACCACTCCACTCGTTGCCGCGGAAATCGGATCACCACCACGCGTACGGCGTCGGCGGCATCCAAGATGCGGTACCGCGCGTCGACCACGGCGGCGGAATCGCTCACCCGAATGTCGATTGTGGCAGACCCGAGCTGCGCCAGCAGGGCGACGCTCGCCCACGCTGCGCCCGTCACGAGTGATGGCGAGTCAACTCGGCGGCCTCATACAGGGTGTTCGCCACCACGTTCAGCGATCGCCGAATCCCCGCCTGCAGGAAGGGCAGCCGCTCCCTCTGCTCCGCCGCATACGGCTTCAGTTTCGCCACGTCATCGAGGATGGGTACGACGCCGAGCGGCAACGCCGGGTCATGCTGGAAGCGCGGGCCCCTGGCGTAGTTGAGCGGTACGAGCAAGCGCGACAGCTCCACGATGGTGCGGTTGACCGCTACCGGCGGCAGATCATCCGCGGCCGCGTAGAATCCGTCGAGCCCCTCCTGCAACGACTGCAGCTCGTGGTTGACCGCGCCAAAGTCTACCAGGCCGTCGGCCTGCGCCTCGTGCTGCGCGAGGCCCTCGGCGATCTCTTGCACCGCGGCGCGGTGATCCAGCGGCAAGACTTCCGCGTTGAGGACCCGCGCGATGGCCGTCACGTAGACCTTGAGATCCTGCTCGAGATGCGTGGCGTCGGCAATGTTCAAGACGTCGTCTTCCGTGTGCCACGCGATGTTGCCACCACATCCACCAACGGGATAGTAACCCAGCTCCTCACGCTGCTTCGCCGGGATGTTCGATAGGAGCATGAAGAACGACGATAGCCCGATCTGGTTGAACGAGTAGTCACCGGCGCGAATGGGCCGGCGGCGTTCGGACGGCTGCCCCGTGGCATCGGTGATGGCGCCGCGGCACAACCGATCTGTTTCCGCCATCCACATCACGTCCTCGAACGCACTAGCGCCCCGGCAACCCGGCGAGTCGATGTTCACCGCCGCCACGCAGCGCTTGCGCAGCTCCGTTGCAAACTGATCGGCGAACCACGTGGAGCCGGCGTAACGGCCCGTGGAATGGCCAGGCCACCAGGCCACCTTGAGGGACCGCCGCAGCCGGTCGCGACGCCCATGAAAGATCCTCGCCAACTCCAGCAATGTGGCATCGCCCACCGCGTTGTCGCCGATGCCGACGCCCCAGCTGTCATAGTGTCCGTGGACCAACAGAAAATCGTCCGACGCGCCCGGGATCGTGGCCACCGGAAGCTTGCAGCGATACCATCCTTCCTCCAGCGTTGCCCGCACCGTGACCGGCGTCGACTCCGCCGACACCGCAGCGACGAGCCGTTCACCATCGGGATGGTTGATGGCCACCACCGGCGTCCGTGGCTTCTCATCGATGTTGCCGTCGATGGGCGTGCCCCAAATGGGCGTGCAGATACCCCAATGGATGTTGTCTCCGCGATTGATGTAGATCTGTGCGACGGCACCAGCGCGCTCGAACCGTTGCACGGCCGACGGCATGGCGTAGCCGTTGGTCACCACGACCTTTCCCGCGACAGATGCTGCGCCCTCCCGGTGCATGTCGTCGAACAACTCGCCGAGGTCGCGCACCGGAGGGACCTCGAGATAGACGGCCGGCGCCGTCACACCCCCTTCGGGCGTCGGCCTGGCGAATGACGGCGGTTTGGCCTGGAACTCGTGTTCCCCCACCGACACCGATCCGCCACGCGGCAGTGAGAGGTACAGGTCCGGCTCGAACATCTCGTACGACACCCCAAAGCGATCCAGTGCCGCCGCGATGCAGTCCGCCGCGTCCAGTTCGTCTGTCATCCCGGACTCGCGGGCCAGGCTCGCGAAACGTTCGATGAGCTGCCAGCCGGCCGTCACCGATACGTCTTGCAAGAGGGCGTGCTCCACGTCCGATGCCAATGAAGATGTCGTCATGATCCGCCGCTCCGAGCCGGTGGTAGGGGAACAAGCTTTCCGCCGGACACCCCCCGCGCAAGAGACCGGGCGGACCTTGACTCCCGGGGTTCTTCCGGGAGCTTTGAGCGACCCATGTTCGTTCAACTCATCAGGTTGGCCGTCGGCGCGTCCGCGGTCGGTGCACTCCTCGGCGCCGCCTACGCGTTGTATGCCCGGGAGTGGGTAGCGGCGATGTTCGCCGGCCTCGGGGCGGTCTTGTTCTTCGGCATTACGCGGCAGCTGTGGACGACCCGCAACGTCCCGGCTGGCGATACCGCCGATGAACACGATCCGTTTCGGCGACTCACGGGCAAGACCTTGATCGCCGTGCTGCTCGGCGGGTTTGTTGCCGGCACCGTGGTCTCGGTCATCGGCGACCTGCTGGTACCCTCCGACGGCGCTGGCCTGGGCCGCGCCCTCCTCGGGTTTGGTCTCTACGGCTTCACGGCGGCGGGAATCTCCATCGCCGCGAGACGGGCGGGCGTCGACTTCAGTCGCATCAAGGGCAACTTCCCCGAATCCGGCACGCTCCTCCGGGCACTGGCGGCCGTCGTGCCGTTGTTGCTGTTCTCGTATGGCACGATCTGGATTCTCTATCATCCGATTTCGCTGGGGTGGCCCGAGTTCGTCCAGAGCATGCTGTTGGACAACGACGCGTTCGTGATGGTCTTTGATGGACCGATGAACGTGGCGATCAGCACGCTCGGAGCCGTGGCGCTGGTGGTTCTCGCACCGGTCGTTGAGGAAATTTTTTTCCGCGGATACCTCCTGCACCGATGGGCCTTGACCTGGGGCATCGAGGCTTCGGTGGTCGCGACGACGGTGGTGTTCGCGTCGCTGCACGCCGACCCGCTTGGCGCGACGTTGTTCGGGTTTGCCATGGCGATCTTCTACATCAAGACGCGGTCGCTGGAACTGGTCATCCTCTGCCACGTACTCAACAACCTGGTAGCCTACCTGCTGGGGATCGTGTTCACTGCTATCGAGGGCCCGAACGCCACCTACACGGTGGCAGATTTTCGCCAGGAGTGGTGGATCGCGGCGATCTGTCTCGGCCTGGCCTTGCCGTGGGCGGTGCGTTTCGTCCGGCGCAACTGGCCGGATGAACGCTGGTCCATGCCGTATCCCGGCAACCTCGGGGTGCATGGCGTGCAGGAGTATTCTTGATGGGACAAGAAGTGGCCCCGGACCGCGGCGCCGCAGCCATCCGCGGGTGAATACCCGCCGAGCGGGAGTGCCGCTGTGAGCGTGCGCGTGGAGCGGTCGGACGGCGTGGCGGTGGTGACATTCGATCGGCCCCCGGCCAACGCATTCGACCTCGCACTGACGCAGGCGGCGGTCGACGCGCTCGACCGGGCGGCGGAAGACGCCGTAGCCATCGTCTTGACGGGAAGCGGAACGTTTTTCTCCGGCGGACTCGACCTCAAGGCCGTTCCGCATTACGACGAAGCCGACCAGCGCGAGATGATTCTCGCATTGGGACGGCTGCTCGGCAGGCTGTATGGACACCCGCGTCCGACGGTTGCCGCGGTCAACGGCCATGCGGTGGCCGCCGGCACGCTCCTCAGCCTGGCGTGCGACTATCGGGTGGGGCCGCGCGGTGATTTTCGCTTCGGCCTGACGGGCGCGCGCGTTGGGATTCCCTACCCGGCAGCCGCGCAGGCCATCATCGACGCCGAGCTGGCTCCGGCCACCCGGCGACTGATGCTCCTGGGAGCCGGTCGGTTTGGTCCTGAGCAGGCGCTGGCGCACGGAATCCTCGACGAACTGCAGGCGCCCGAGGCGGTCCTGGATCGGGCGATGGCCGTGGCGACGGAGCGCTGCCAGATGCCCGCCGGGGCATACGCCACCGTCAAGCAACAACTCCGGGCCGGCGCCCTCGAGCGTATTCGCCATGTGACCCAGTCCGGCTCGGATCCCCTCATGGGATCGTGGCTGGACGACTACTCGGCTGGACGACCCTGACAGAAGCACGTATCTTCACCCGGGACAGGGATTTGCGCCGCGGCCGCCTCTGTGTGTGCCGCGGCCTCGATGTCTTCGGAAACCGCATCCCGATTTCAACCGTTGAGCCAGAGATGACAGCCCGCATAGATACCGCCGCATGATCGCCCCGACCGATCACGAACTGATCGGACGCTGGAAGAACGCACCGGCGCCGCTCCTTCCCATGCTCCATGCCTTCCACGACCGCGACGGCCTGCTGTCGCCGGACACCATGCAAAGCGTGTCCAAGGCGCTGAAGATACCCATCGCCGATCTGTACGGCACAGTGACGTTCTACCACCACTTCGCGCGCAGCGAACCGGGGGCACCAGCACCCCAGGGCAAGGCCGCGGCGCGGGTATGCACCGGCCCGATCTGCTGCCGCCGCGGCGCGAAGGAGATCCTGGAGGCGCTGGGCCCCCAGGGGGCGACCGCCATGCCGTGCGCCGGCCGGTGCGATCAGCCCGTGCCGGTGCTTCGCGGCGGCGAAGTGTTGGTGGGAACGAGCGCCGCGGCGTTGGTGAGCGCACCTTCCCCGATGCCGGTACCCAACCCGAGTGGCATCGAGGAGTGTGTATTCTCGGCGATTCGCGAGCCGCAGCGCGCGAGGATCGACGGATACAGTCACACCGGCGGGTACGAAGGACTGCAAGCCGCGCTCGGCGGCCCGCCCGAAGACGTGCTGCAACTCATCGCCGACAGCGGGCTCGCCGGCCGGGGCGGAGCCGGCTTTCCCACGGGCACGAAGTGGAAAGCCGTCGCCGATGCTCCGGGGCGCCCTAAGACGATCGTCTGCAATGCGGACGAAGGCGAACCCGGATGCTTCAAGGATCGCGCGATCATGGATTACGATCCTCACGGCGTCATCGAGGGCATGATCATCGCAGCATACGCTACCGGTGCAACCCGGGGGTTTATCTATCTGCGGTACGAGTACCCCGACACCTCGAGGACGCTCGAGCGTGCCATCACGGAGGCGCAGGACACCGGCTACCTGGGCGAGCACATCCTAGGCACGGATTTCTTGTTCCATCTTTATGTACGGCGAGGCGCGGGCGCCTACATCTGCGGCGAGGAGGGCTCCTTGCTCAACAGCCTCGAGGGCAAACATCCCTTCCCGCGCAATCGTCCGCCGTTTCCCGTCACTCACGGGTACGAGAACCTTCCCACCGTGGTCAACAACGTGGAGACGCTGACATCGGTCCCGCACATCCTCCGGCGGGGGGCCGAGTGGTATCGCGGTCTCGGCCTCGGCGAGCAAGCGGGAACGAAGGTCATCAGCGTGTCCGGCGACGTCCGGCGGCCGGGCAACTATGAGGTTCCCCTCGGTTTTCCGCTGAGGACCGTGCTGTACGAGTGGGCGGGCGGGCCGGCGGCCGGGCACACCATCCAGGCCGTCACGATGGCCGGTCTGTCCGGAGGGTTTCTGGGAGGTGACGACATGGATGTGACGCTCGACGAGCCCAGCATCAGCAGCAAGGGCTCGTTCCTGGGGGCCGGCGGCATCATGGTTTTCGACGACAGCCACGACATGGTCGAGGTCGCCAAGGAGGCGATGGAGTTCTTCGCCGAGGAATCCTGCGGCAAGTGTTTCCCGTGCCGGATCGGGACCCAGCGCCTCACCGAGCGGCTCAGCGGCGCGGCGGGCCCCGACGACGTCACCGAGTGGATCGACGAGGTGACGGATATCGGCGGCGCCATGAAGGCGACGAGCGCGTGTGGGCTGGGGATCGCCGCCCCCCTGATCACGGACAGTCTTATTCGGTACTTTTCAGCGGACGTGGCCGCACACGTGCAGTCTTGAAGTGAGGATCTGATACATGATCATGCAAACCAAGGTTGAACCCCAGACCATGACGCTCGATGGGGAGGAGGTCACCTTCACCCCCGGCGAAACCATATACGAGGTGGCCGAGCGGTACCGCAGAGAGATCCCGACACTCTGCTACGACCCGCGCCTCGAGCCGTTTGGGGGGTGCCGGCTCTGCGTGGTAGAACTCGAGGGCGCCCGCAACCCCGTGGCGTCGTGTACCACGCAAGCGACGCCGGGGATGGTCGTGCGCACGAAGACCGCTGCCGTCGAGGGCTACCGCAAGGTGCTCCTGGAGATGGTCGCGTCGGAGAATCGCGAGCTCGACGTCGATCCGCTGCGAGGATACGCGTCCCAGGAATTGACGGACTTGCTCGACAAGTACGATGCGCGCACGGGCCGGTTCGCCGGCATGCAATCCGGCAAGAGCCGCGACGACGACGACAACCCTTTCATCATGCGGGACTACGATCTGTGTATCTCCTGTTATCGCTGCGTGCGCGTCTGCGCGGAGCAGGAGGGCGACTACGCCATCAGCATCAAGAACCGGGGATTCCACACGCAGATCACGACGGAGTTCAGCGGCTTGCTGAAGGATTCCGCCTGTACCTTCTGCGGCCAGTGCGTGCAAACCTGCCCCACGGGAGCGTTGGGCGATCGCAAGGCGATGCGGTACGCGGATCTCGCAGGGCCCATCGAGAAGACCCGCACCATCTGCCCCTACTGCGGAGTGGGGTGCTCCATCGACCTGATGACCAAGGGCGACAAGATCGTGGGCACCCAGCCCGCCATGGACGGCCCGGCCAACGAGGGGGCGCTTTGCGTCAAGGGACAATTCGCCACCGACTTCGTGCAACACCACGAGCGGCTGATGACGCCGTACGTCCGCGACGACGAGGGCCGGCTGCGGGAGGCCACCTGGGAAGAGGGCCTCGACAAGGCCGCCGCTGGATTCACCAAGGCCGCCGCCGAGCACGGCCGCCACAGCATCTACGGCATCGCATCGGGACGCGCACCTACCGAGGCCGCGTACACCATGCAGAAATTCATACGCGCGGGGTTCGGCACCAATCAGATTGACAACTGCAGCCGTGCTTGACACTCCCCCACGGTTGCCGGTCTGGCAGCCACCATCGGACGCGGGGCCATGTCGAATCCTCTCGCCGACATGGAAAAACCCGATGTGATCTTCTGCATCGGCACCAACATGACGGAGTGCCACCCGGTGGCGGCTACGCGGCTCAAGCGGGCGCTGGCCCGGGGTGCGCAGATGATCGTCGCCGATCCCCGGCGCATCGGCCTGGCCGACATGGCCGACTTGTACCTACCCATCCGCGTCGGTTCCGACGTGGCGTTGCTGCTGGCCATGGCCCACGTCATCGCGCGGGACGGCCTCATGGACGAGCAGTTCATGGCGCAACGCACCCGGGAGAGCGAGCCGTTCCTGGAGCACATCAAGAACTTTCCACCTGCGTGGGCGGAGACCATCACCGGCGTGCCCGCCGCCGACATCGAGCGCGCCGGACGCATCTACGGCCTCGCCGACAGGGGCGCGATCTATTACACGCTGGGCATCACCGAGCACATTTGCGGCGTGGACAACGTGCAGAGCCTGTGCAATCTCATGCTCATGACCGGCAACGTGGGCCGCGAAGGCACCGGCATCAACCCAATGCGTGGCCAGAACAACATTCAGGGCGCGGGCGATTCCGGGGCATTGCCCAACAATTATCCGGGGTTTCAGCCGGTCGTCGATCCAGCCAACCAAGCCAAGTTCAAAGAGGCCTGGGGCCGGGAGGTCGACCTCGAGAACGGCATGACCAAGGTCACCGCGCTCAACCTCGCGGGAGACCGCATCCGGGCCATGATGATCAACGGCGAGAACACGCTCCTGTCCGATCCGGATCGCGCGCACTGCGAACACGCGTTGACCAGCCTCGATCACCTGGTGGTCATCGACATCTTCATGACCGACACCGCCCAGCTGGCGGATGTGGTCCTGCCCGCGGCTGCTTGGGGAGAGGCCGATGGCGTGTGCAGCAACACGGAGAGACGCGTGCAGCGGTTGCGGGCCGCCGTGCCCCCGGCCGGCCAGTCCAAGCCTGACTGGTGGATCATTTCGGAAATCGCCAAACGCGTCGGAATCCAGGGCTTCGAGTACGAGTCCGCCAAGGAAGTCTTCAACGAACTTTGCGAGCTCTCGACGATTTACCACGGCCTGGACTGGGATCGGATCGACGACGGAGCATACCAGTGGCCGGTACCCGAAAAGGGACATCCGGGCACGCCGCGCCTGCATGAAGGGACGTTCCCCAACGGGCGTGGCATCTTCAAGACGCCGAGCTATCGCGATCCCGCCGAGACGATCTGTGAGGAATATCCGATCTGGCTCACCACGGGCCGCCGATTGGCATCCTACCACACCAGGACGCAAACCGGCCGGGCCGCGGGCATCGACTACCTGCTTTCCGAGGAAAGCCTCGAAGTGCATCCCGACGATGTAACGGCCTGGGGATTGCGGGACGGGGGATGGTGCAAGATGACGAGCCCCCGCGGGACGGTGGACATCAAGGTGCAAGCGACGAGCCGCTCGCCGCGGGGAACGGTGTTCACCAGTTTCAGCTTCGCCGACGTGCCGGTGAATAGACTCACCGGATCCGGCTACGACCCGATCACCGACACCGCCGAACTAAAGGTGTGTGTGGTGAAGGTGGAGCCGTGTGAGACGGTGATTACACCGAAAAAAGTGGGATAGATTCGACGCGCGGCGACCATGAACCCCAAGACCGCATCGCCTACCCAAATCACACCGTTTCCATCGAGCGACCGCATCGCGGAGCTGGCAGCAGGGTACCGTGCCGTGCGGGAGGCCACCGAGGCACTCTGCGCTCCGCTGTCGCCGGAAGACGCGACAGCCCAGTCCATGCCGGACGCGAGTCCGGCCAAGTGGCATCTGGCGCACACCACGTGGTTCTTCGAGACGCTGGTGCTCGAGCAGGCGATTGAGGGATACCGGCATTTCAATGACGATTTTCGTGTGTTGTTCAATTCGTACTACAACACCATCGGCAGACAACACTACCGCCCCGAGCGGGGGCTGATCACGCGGCCGGGACTGGAAGAGATCAAGAACTTCCGCGCGCATGTCGACGGCCAAATGCACGCGCTGCTCGGCGCAGGCGGAGAGCTCTCGGAGGACCTTTGTAGCGTCATCGAGGTCGGATTGCATCACGAACAACAGCACCAAGAGCTTCTCCTCACCGACGTCAAACACCTCTTGTCACGCAATCCGTTGCGGCCGGCGTATCACGGCCGGGTTCCCGCCGGCGAACCAACAGCGGCGCCGGTCGAGTGGGTCGCGTTCGAGGAGGGCGTGCGCTGGATCGGCCACGAGGGCAGCCGGTTTGCCTATGACAACGAGGGGCCGCGCCACCGGCAATTCCTGGAGGCTTACGAGCTTGCGTCGCGCCCGGTAACGAACGGGGAATTTTTGGAGTTCATGACCGACGGGGGTTACGAGACCGCGACGCTGTGGCTGTCCGACGGCTGGGCGACGGTGCGGGCGCAGGGTTGGCGCACGCCGCTTTATTGGGAAGAGCAAAACGGAGAGTGGTTTGCGTTCACCCTGGCCGGGTTGCAGCCGATCCGTCAGGAAGACCCGGTCACGCACGTGAGCTTCTACGAGGCCGACGCCTACGCCCGCTGGGCGGGCGCGCGGTTGCCCACCGAAGCCGAATGGGAAACCGCCGCGGCGGAGTTGGATGCCCACGGGAACTTCGTCGAAAGCGGCCTGCTGCACCCAACAGCTCCTTGGCAAGCCCCGCAGGCCATGGCACAACTTTTCGGCGACGTGTGGGAGTGGACCCAAAGCCCTTACACCCAGTATGCCGGCTATCGACCACCGCCCGGGCCGTTGGGCGAGTACAACAGCAAGTTCATGTCGAGCCAGATGGTGCTGCGCGGCGGCTCTTGCGCGACCCCGCAATCGCATATCCGCGCCACCTACCGCAACTTCTTCCCCCCGGCCGCCCGGTGGCAGTTCAGCGGCCTTCGGGTCGCTCGTGACGTGCAGTGATGATCATCCCCATCATCGTCGGGATTCTCTCGCTCATCGGCGTGATCATCGTCATTGCGATCAAGCGGGACAAGAAACGCACCGAAGATATGGCGGCTGCCGCGGCCAGAATGAATTTCACGTTCTCGAAAGAGGCCAGTCCCCACCTACTGCGCACGCTCGAGCACTTCGCCCTGTTCTCGCGGGGGCACTCGAAGAGGATCCGCAACGTCTTTGGCGGCCGGGCCGGCGATCTCGACGTGTCCGCCTTCGACTATCGCTACACTACCGGTGGCGGCAAGAACTCCAGCACCTGGCGACAAACTGTCATGCTCTTCGAATCCGACGGACTCGAGTTCCCTCAGTTCGCGCTGAGGCCGGAAAGCGTGTTTCACAAGCTCGGACAGCTGTTTGGATATCAAGACATCGACTTTGCCACCCATGAAGAATTCTCAAAGCGGTACCTGCTACGAGGCAAAGACGAGGACGCGGTGCGCAACACGTTCAGCAGCGAGGCGCTGTCGTTCTACGAGACCGATCGCACGTTGAGCACCGAGGCCCAGGGGCGGCAACTCATCCACTACCGGGCGGCGAAGCGGGTGGGTCCGGAGGCCATCCAGGACTTCATCGCCGAGGGCGTCCGGGTCCTGACCCTGTTGCGCCGCTAGCCGCAGGTCCCGCCATTCCGGCCCGCGGCGCCGCGGGAGGTCGGGGTTGCGTGATATCATGTATGACATTATAATGGTCCCCATGACACCACCCCCTCCACTTCATGAGGACGCGCAATGGCTCCCAAGATACGACGACGTGACGAACAGCTTCCACTGAGCCCACCGGTGTTCTACATCCTGCTGGCCGTGGCCGATCAGGAGCGCCACGGATACGCCATCATGCAGGAGGTGAAGCGACGCACCGACGGCAAAGTGGAGCTGCTGCCGGGGTCGCTCTACAGCACCATCAAACGCATGCTCGCATCGTCGCTCATCGAGGAGTGCGACGGCACCTCCTCGGACTCAGGCGACGAACGCCGCCGCTACTACCGCATCACGAAAACCGGGCGCGAGCTCGCCGCCGCCGAGGCCGATCGTATGGCCACCCTGATCCGGGTCGCGCGGGACAAGCGCCTCACGACCGCGTAGGCACACCATGTCCACCACTATCAGCACGACGCGACCGGTAATCGTGCGGTTGGCCGATCGGACCCTCGGCCTGCTGCAAAGGCTCTACCCACGGCGGTTCTATCGGCAGTACGCCGTCGAGATCGCACGCGCATCGTCCATGCTCACCCAATCGACGTACGAGCTGAAGGGAGCGCGGGGCGTGCTCGGCCTGATGACGCGCTCGGTGCTCGACACGCTGCGCACGGCGCTCCGCGAACATCGGCTCAACTTCCAGGACCCCAGCCGCAAACGACAACAACACGGCTCACGAGGGCCAGGATCGAACGAAATTGGAGCATCGCTCATGCAAGACCTTCGGTACGCTGTGCGCACGCTCGTCAGAAACCCGGGGTTCACTGCCGCAGCCGTCATCACCATGGCGCTGGGTATCGGAGCCAACACGGCCATCTTCAGCGTCGTCGACGCCGTCATCTTCCAGCCGCTTCCATACACCGATGGGAGTCGGCTGGTGCAGTTGCATCAACAGGGGCTCCCCAACGGCAACACGACGTTTTCGCCGCTGGAGATCCTCGACTACCGCGAGCAATCCGAGACACTCGAGCAGGTCGTCGAGTACCACTCCTTGAACTTCAATCTCCTCGGACGTGGTGAGCCGGAGCGGGTACGCTCCGGCGTGGTATCGTGGAATTTCTTTCAAACCCTGGGGCTCCGGCCGCTGCTCGGACGGGCGTTCGTACCGGAGGACGACCTGCACGGAGCCGAGCCGGTGCTGGTGCTCAGTCACCGCTATTGGCAGAGCAGCTTCGGCGGGGACTCGAGCGTCGTGGGCCAGACCGTCGAGATGAACGACCACATTCACACAATCGTCGGTGTGTTGCCGCCGGTGCCCCACTACCCCAGGGAGAACGAGGTCTACATGCCCACGGTGGCGTGCCCGTTTCGCTCGGCCGATTCCTGGGCCGACAATCGGAGTGCGAGGGGGATCCTGGCCTTCGGACGGGTGCGCCCCGGTGTGGATGCGGCGCAGGTCGACGCCGAGCTCGGCCGCTTGTCCCAAAACATCCACGATAGCCACCCGGAGCACTATACGAACTTCACCGGGCACGCGGTCAACACGCGGCCCCTCAAAGACCAACTGACCAGTGCCGCCCGTCCCACGCTATTCATCCTGATGGGGACCGTGGGACTGCTGTTGCTCATCGCCTGCGCCAACGTGGCCAACCTGATGCTGTCACATTTGTTCCGTCGCGAGCGGGAGATGGCGCTCCGGTCGGCCCTCGGCGCGGGCCGTGGGCGCCTTGCACGGCAGCTGGTGACGGAGAGCACGTTGCTCACCGTGGCAGGCGGCGCGCTGGGATTGGCGTTCGCGATCGGCGGGTTGGACCTGTTGATCACGTTCACGGAGCGGTTCACCACCAGAGCACGCGAGATCGACATCGATGGCTCCGTGCTGCTCTTCACGCTGGTCATTTCCGTCGGGACGGGTCTCTTGTTCGGACTGCTCCCGGCGCTGCCGGCACGACACGACCTCGGTGAGGCATTGAAGGACGGTAGCCGGGCAACTGCCAATGCCGGTCGCCTGCGGTTGCGCGGCGCTTTGGTCGTATCGCAACTCGCCGTCTCCTTCATGGTGTTGATTGGCGCGGGGCTCGTCGTCCGAAGCCTGTGGCGGCTGCAGCACGTGGACGCCGGGTTCGAGGCCCACAACGTGCTCACCATGACCTTGGCCGTGCCGTTCAATTTCGATCCGTCGCGCCACCTCACGTACAAGGACGGCATCCTCGAGCGGGTGCGCGCCCTGCCTGGCGTGTCCACGGCGGCCTTGAGCTCGACCTTCCCTCTGGGCGCAGCACCCGTCAATCGGACGTTCGACGTGGTCGGGCGCAGAACTGCCGAGGGCCGCCAGCAACCCACCGCCGACATGCGATTCGTTACGTCGGAATACTTCGCCACGATCAACCATCCCGTCATCCGCGGCCGTACCTTCGAGCGCGGCGACCGGGTCGAGCGGCCACTCGTGGCCGTCGTGAACCAGACCCTGGCACGCAACCACTTTGCCGACGAAGACCCCATTGGGCAGCTGTTGCTCGTCCCGAGCTTCTTCGGCGAGCAAGCGGTGACCATCGTGGGCATCGTGGGCGACGTGCGGAAGGCGCTCGATGCCGAGATCGAAGGGGAGGTGTATCTGAGCTTTCTTCAGATCCCGTTCTCGTTCGCCCGCATCGTCGTCGCGACCACCGGCAATCCCATGGATCTCGTGCGGCCGGTGACCGACGCCGTTCACGTCGTGGCCGAGGAGGTCCCCGTCATCGACGTCCAGACCCTGGCAGATGTGCGACGCGAGTCGTTGGCGTCACCGCGGCTCACCGCCCTGTTGTTGGCCACGTTCGGCGGGCTGGCCCTCATCATCACGGCGATGGGCGTCGCCGCAGTGATTGGGTTCTCGGTGAGTCAACGCAGCCACGAGATCGGCGTACGCATGGCCCTGGGCGCACGCCGCGACTCCGTCCTTGGCATGATCCTCTGGCAGGGCATGCGGCTCGTCTTGATCGGGCTGGCCATCGGGATCGTGGGGGCGGTCGCGCTGGCGCGCGTGATGTCGGGTTTGTTGTTCGACATCGCTGCCACCGACGCCGTGACGTTTGTCAGCGTGGCCGTCATGCTGGCGGGAGTCGCCGTCCTCGCCACGCTCGTCCCGGCGCGGCGCGCCACCACCGTCGATCCGATGATCGCCCTGCGATCGGAGTAGCCGTACTCTTAAATGACGGAAAGGGGGCGGGACTGGCGGTCCGTGGGACTGGACGCAGCGGCGCGAAGCCGTAGACTACGGACAGGAGGTACTGTCTTTACCTCAGCCCTGAGGCGGCCAGATGGAAGACAAACAGGAAGAACGCAGCGAGAGCAAGGGAAAATCCGGCGGGGCGTCGGACTACTGGGCGGCCGAACGGAAACAAGAGAGCTGGCTCGAAAAGGCCCAGAAGGCAGCCAAGGCCAAGAAGGCGACCGAGGAAACCGAGTCAGAATCGTAGCGTTTGAGAGAAAAACCAAGGCACCCTACTAGTAGGTAGGGAACCGCACCGAGATCGAGCGTCGTATCGTGTTGTGGCGCTATGACTTGGTACGCATCCCCGCCCGAAGCTGCCCTACGACAGCCCGGTAGAGCACAGGGGTCTCCGCTCGGGCATTCTGGAGGGCACCCTGGAGTGCGGCCACGATGAGCGCCGCGTGAGATTCCGGTGTTCCGGGGTACTCCATGACCCCTCCTTCCCTGCCCATGGCGAGAACGCCGGCGAGCCACTCCCGGATGGCCTCCATCATCTCGGTGATCAGCACCTGCACCGAGGCCGGCACCACGTTGTGTTCCGACTGGAAGACCCCGCCGGCACAGATCCGCTCGGCGCTGAGCATGATATCGGACGTGACCGCGAGATAGGCCTCGAACAGATCCCACGGATTCTCATAGAAGCGGCTTATCTCCTCGAGCCGGGTGCCGTACTGACGGCGAAAGTGCTCGGCCAGGGCCACGCCCAAGTCTTCCTTGGTCTTGAAATGGTGGTGGATGCTGGCCTTTCGGATCCCCAACGCATCCGAAAGGTCCTGGTAGCTGAAGGAGCTGTAGCTCTTCGACTGCACGAGGTCGGCCGCGGTGTCGATGATCTGCGTCTTTCGGTCAGCCACGCGCCCAACCTACCAATTAGTAGGTAGATGTCAACACAACGTCGCCCGTTTACCTTGTGACATGCTCGATGGCCCGGAAACTCTGAGGTCGGCGCTTGCCGGTCGGTACGATCCCCTCAGTGTGCTGGGCAGCGGCGGCATGGCAACGGTTTACCGAGCGCGGGACGTCGGCACAACCGCGAGGTCGCCGTAAAGGTTCTCAAACCCGAGTTGCCCGCATCCCTAGGGACAGACCGCTTCCTCCGGGAAATCGAGATCGCCGCCCAGCCAACCCATCCCCACATCCTCCCCTTGCTCGATTCGGGAGACGCCAACGGCCTGCTCCACTACGTCATGCCCTTCATCCAGGGGAGTCACTCCGCGGGCTCCCGGTCAGGAAGGGACGCCCTGCACTCTGCGAGACGGTGCGCCTCATCCGCCAGACGGCGGACGCGCTGGGTTACGCCCACCGCCAAGGCTGGGAACTCCCGGGTACATGAGCCCCGAGCAGGCCGCGGGCCGGACAGATCTCAACGAGCGAACCGACGTGTTCAGCCTCGCATGCGCGCTGACCGCGCTCATGCACAGGTTGGCGAGCTACGCGGCCCCGCCCAAGAACCAGCAGCCGTTGCTGGAAAACCGCATCGCCCCGGAGAGAGTGACGCCTACCACTTAGGCACCATCACCATGGCGCTACATGGACCAGGGCGGGACGATGCCGTTCATGCGGGCGTACGAGACCGACTGCCCCACATGCTCGTTCATGTGGGAGATGAGCTGGAGTAACACGGCCCAGCCGGCGACACGGCGGCCATAGAGGGTCGTCATCTTCGTCAAGTGCTCGTCCGACATGTGGGACACGCGTGTCCGCACATGCTCGACGGATTGCCGTAGCAACTCGGTCACGCGAGCCTTCTCCGTGATCTCTTCGAGGTTGCGCACGTCCACCCCGGGAGGCGCCGGGATGCCGAGGTTGTCTTCCAGGTACATGAAGTTGTAGCGGGCGATGTGCATGTAGACTTGCACGATCGGCAAGACGCCTTCACCCGGACTCCACGAATAGAGCTCCTCGGGAATCACGTCGGCGAGGGACATGATCTTGCGGGACGATCGCTCGAAATGATCCAGGAACTCATCACGGTAATCCGCGGGACTGCTTTGCGCGGCCGCCGCGCTGGCGCCCAGCATAGTGGCGAGCCCCACCAGGCAGAATCGCTTCGATACACGCATGGCCATCTCCTCCAGTCGACGTTGACGGCTACGGCTCGACGCCGCGGCAATCCAATTTTGGGGATTGGGCCCGGTAGAGGCAAGGAAGCGGACCCTTATCAGGACGCCCTATCGGTCCGCCCCTCCACTACCGTCAGTGTCTGGAGGTGGTGAAAGTCCGGCCGGTCGAGACAATAGTCCCCCGACGCCGGATCGCAGAGGGCTGTGAGCCTGCGCCAATCACCATCGCTCAGGTACGGCTGCACCTTGTCTCCCCAATACCCTTGAAACACGACGTCCTGAAAATAGCGGCGATCGGCATCGGCAAGCGGCTGCGTGCGCTCGATGACGTATGTCTTCGTGGGGCCAAGCGACAGGCCGGCCTCATGGAGGAACCCGACGAGGCGCCGCACGCCCGACGTGGTGTCTTCCTCCAAACCATACTTGTCACGATACGCAGCGTGGCACGCGGGCCGCACCCGCTCGTCCAATCCAGCGTCCCAGGCGAAGTACATCTCCGGCAGGAGACCGCTTTGCGCCAAGATCAACCTCCCGGAAGGCCTAAGGGCCCGCCGCAATCGGCCCAATGTCCCCACCGGATCGTGGACATGATTGACGGTGTTGCAACACCAGATCAAGTCGAGGGAAGCCGGCCGAAGAGGATCAGACGCGATGTCAGCTTGCGCGAGGTGGGTCGCACGGCGGGGACCGGCGGCAAGCAAATGAGGACGTGACAGGTCCATCCCCATCGTCACACCCGACGGTCCATTGGCTTCGGCAAGCCAGGAGGTCACGAGCCCAACGCCGCACCCCGCATCGAGGATCCTGTTCCCCGGCGTGATGCCGAGCCGCTCTACGGCGGCGCGAATCTCCGGCTCGGCAAATCTATCGAAAGCCTCGAGTTTGTCGGCGTACGATCGATTCGCCGCATCGCCCAGCGGCCGCGCCGTCATGCCGTGGTCATCCGGTGGCCGCGCACAGCTCCAGCAAGCCCTCGGGATACACCGGCCGCTCGCCTCCTCCCAGTTCCGCCAGCGGCTCCCAGGTGGCTCGCTCCCACCCGCCTTCCAGCACGGCGAGATGCGGCTCCGCGTAAAGGGACGCATCGACGAAGCGGGCATCGAACACGAACAGCACCTCGTGTCCCGGCGTACCGTCGCATGTGAAAATGTTCTCGAGCACACCCAGCAGCCGGGGCTCGGCGATGTCGGTGTCGAGCTCTTCGCGAATTTCCCTCCGCAACGTCTCGAGCGCCGTCTCCCCGAACTCGATGGCGCCCCCCAGCGGACGGTAGAAATGCTCCCGCTTCACCGCGTCGTATCCGTGGCCGACCAGGATGCGATTGGCGGTCTGGAACACGCAGAGCGCCTTCGGGCGGATCTGGGGTGCGCTCGCTGCCTCACTCACCTGAGGACCACGGTTTCTTGCGTCTCCAGCCCGCTGCACAATCGCGCACGGACACCATCGTCGAACACCAGTTCCATCTCCACTCCGTCAAATCTGGATTGAAGCAGCGGTAGGCAGCCCAGGCCGTGTCGCCCTCCTCGTGCAGCGCGGGCTCGGGTGCTCCCACGTCCATCACAGGTAGGTCAGGCCTGCGATGGATGGTGGTCCCGCTCATCGTGCCTTGGCCTGTTTCGCCATGTGTTTCGTTGAAGCCGTGATGAGTTTCTCAAGGACCGACGCGTTCACGTCGTCGAGTCGCTTGATGTACAGACACGATGTCCCGGTCTTGTGTTTCCCCAGTTTTTTGAGGAGCGTGCCGTAGTTGTGAAACCCCGCCATGATGTACAGCGTCAGAGCTTGTTTGCGGGGAGAGAATCCCGCCAGGAACCAATCTGCCTCCCGGCCGTTGGCATACTTGTAGTGATAGCTGCCGTATCCGACGATGTCGGACCCCCACATCTTCGGCTGCGCGCTGGTGGCGTCTCGCATCATTCGGGCGATCACCCGGCAGTCCTTGCGTTGCTGGTCATCGGGAATGGCATCGAGAAAGGCTTTCACGCTCGCGCGGGCCGGCTTGGTCTTCAACTCGGCCATCGTGTTCTCCAATCTGCCGTGCACGCGCCACGCCGCCAGCGGCGAGGCTCTCCTCTACTAATGGCTGTTGTACTTTGAAGATTACACTACTGGACCGTGGCGGTCACCAGCATCGCGTTACCCTCGAGGATCGTGCGCATCGCGAGGATCAGCGTATCGATCCCGGGCTCGAGACTCAGCGTCCACTCGGTCGCCGCCCGCCCGAGAGAATCGGTAACCACTTCCGCCGGCGACACGGACCCTGCGCTGAGAGGGAGGAACGCCACCGGTACTCCCGCCGCCAGGGTCCCATCCGGGAATCGGGTCACCTGGACGACGATGGAATCGGCAAGCGGCTGGCCGGCGGCGCCACTTTGACCACGGCCACTGAAGATGTCCAATCGAAATTGTGTCGGATCGGAGCACGCGCACGTGGGGGAATCACAACTCACCACCGCGAGCATGGCGATGAGCGTTCCGGTCATCAGGGGATTCCGGAGAGAGTCGAAGAGTTTCACAGCGGCGGTCCCTCGCTACGAGCTATTGATGATAGTCTGGGGCATCCAGCGCCGACGCGGCACGTCCGGCGACTACGTTCTTCAACCCCAGCGCCGCAGCGATGTTTCGGTGTCACGTATTGCGTGACCCGGCGATGGTCGCGACACGTGGTCTAGCGCAGAACCCCGTGGTCGGTCAGGAAGTCACGGACCAGGGGCCAGGCACGCGGGCAGTCGTTGTGCCCGCACGGCAACGTGTGGAGGTCGACGCCCGCCGCCGCCAATGTGCGGCCGTGGTCGGTGGGAATGATCCGATCGTCCTCGCCGTGGATGATCAAAAGAGCACCCTGGAAGGCCCGAACGGCGGCAAGATTATCGAACGGATCTCTGACCAGAAAGCCGGGTGCGCCGAAGCCGCGCGCAAAGGGCCGAGTGCTGGTGAAGGTCGACTCGAACACAATGGCCGCCAGGCGCCGTTTGCGCGAGAGCAGACCCACTGCGCCTCCCCCCAGCGACCGGCCATAGCCGATGATGCGGTCCGCGTCGATGCCGTCCTGCCCAGCGGCCCAGTCGTAGGCCGCCAGAAACGCCTGTTCGACGGAGCGCTGGGAAGGCGTACCGCCGGAGCGGCCGTATCCCGGAAACTCCACTAGCAGGACCGCCACCCCCCAGCGGCGGGGCTCCACGAAGTCGTCGGGCCAGTAGTCGATCAGCTCGCCGTTCCCGTGGCCGAAGATCATGAGCGGTGCCGGTCTTGCGCCAGCCAACGGCGGTAGGAACCAACTCTCGGTCTCGCCCGCCAAGCCGGGGAGCCAGACCTGTTGGGCGTCGGCCGGACGGGGCGCCGCCCCTGCCGCCATGGGTGCCGGAAACATCATGCGGCGCTGCATCAGGAACAGCAGCATCCAATATGCTCCGACGATGACGACAATCCCTGCCAACAATCGCAAAGCGATGCGAATCACTCCGATCCCGCGATCTTCACGTATGGGGAATCTCCTTGCCGGGAGGCTCTGGGTTTGTCGCTCGGCAGCATGGCGACTCGTCAATCAACGCTGGGTATGGCCGCTAGTGCATCTTCCCCCGCAGATGCGGCAACAGTACCATTGCAGCTCGGCGCGGCTTTCTCAACCTCCAGGACTACCATGACCATCGCATCCAGGCTCACCATCGTCGTCCTGTCGTCGGCGCTCATGGCCGGCGCGGGATCCACCCTCTCGGCACAGCAACTGCCCGAGACCTGGCAGGAGCAGAACATGTTCCGCGCGGGCCCGACCCTCTTCGAGCCCCTGATGGAATTCTGGTACGAGCTCGACGCCATGAGCGAGCTGGTCAGCATGCAACCGCTGACCCATACGCTCCTCGATCGCGAAATGGTTCTCGTCACCATCGCCGAGCCTGCGATCGCAACGCCTCAGGATGCACTCCGCACCGGCAAGACCATAGTGCTTTTGGCACCGTCGGTCCACGGTGGAGAGGTCTCACCAAAGGAAGCCGTCCAGCTCGTGGCCAAGAAGCTGGTGGGAGGCGACCTGCGGTCGGTGCTGGAGGACGTGATCGTCCTCGTGCTCCCGCTGGTCAATCCGGACGGGGGCGAGGTTCGACGCCGCACCAACGAATCCGGATACGACATGAATCGGGATTACGTGAAGCTGGAGTCGCAGGAGATCCACGCGCTGGTGACGCAGGTCATGACGGAGTGGACTCCCGACATCCACGTCGATGGCCATCACGGCGGATCGGCGCCGTACGTCATCACGTATCAAGGGACCCTCAACCCCGCCGCCGATGCGGAGCTCAGGGCCTACCCCTACGAGCACATCTTCCCGCTGATCCGCAAGGCCGTCCGCGCCGAAGACTACCTGTCGTTCCACTATTCCGGCACCCGCACCGAGAACGGCGTGCTCGGTTGGGGATCCACGTCCGTCGAGCCGCGCAAGCACCACGTATACACCGGTCTCACAAACAGCATAGGGATCCTGCTGGAGACCCCCAATAATTCGCGCCGCGTCATGCGTGACGGGACCGTCGCCGAGATTCCCCAGGAGGAGCGCTACTACCACCAGATCCGCGGCGGCGTGATCGCTATGAGCACCATTCTGCGGGCCGCCGCCGAGCAGCGGGAGGCGATTCGGGCGGTCACCAACGACGCACGGATGCGCGCCATCCAGGCAGGGACCACGGGCGGCGACCCCATCGTCCTGGAGTACGCGGTGCAATCCCGGGGAACCGAACCGGTCTGGATGCCCGACGAAGACGCCGAACTGGGATACACGCTGCGGGACGTTCCCGTCTACCTGCGCTGGGAGCCCACGCGAACCACCACGCGCCCCATCGGATACGTATTACCCCCGGCGATGGCGGCCGTCGTGCCGCTCCTACAAGACCACGATATCGCCGTGTACCGGTTTCGCGAGCCGGCCACGCTGGACGCGGAGGTGTACTACGCCACCCGGGTCAAACGCGACAGTTATTTCCAGGGGCACTACTTGAAGTCGGTGGAGGTCGAGAAACGAACGGAGCAACTCGAGGTTGTGGCGGGTTGGTATTGGATCCCGACCGCACAATCCCGGGCCAACCTCATCAGCTATCTGATGGAACCCGAGACCGACGACAACCTGATCACCTGGGGTTGGGCCGACCACGTGCTCGAGGTGCGGCCCACTACCATCGAAGGGGCGATGGCGGCCTTCTTGGGTAATCGGGACCCGTCAACCATTCCCGAAGAGCAACTCGCACGAATGCGAACCCGAGTCGAACAACAACTGGCCCAAGGCCAGCGGGTGCCCATGATTCGCGTGACCACGCACCAGCCGCTGCCGGTCATGCGCGTGGTACCTTTCAATCAGTACCAGCGGAACCGCTACTACCAGCCAAATTAGGCTTTGGCGACGATGTGCCGCCTTTAGCCCCTCATCTTGCGTGCGATCTCCTCCCGGCGGATAGTGATCCGACCCGATTGCGGGCAATACCTCCAACCCGGCGGCCATCACGCCGTCCGTGTGCAAACAGTGGTCGAGCTGCAGCATTAGAATCGGCAACCCCACCGGCCACGTGTACAACGAACGCAAGCTCCTCGCCCGGTGTAGCCCACCCGCAGCACGGCCGGAAGCCCCGCGCCACCGAGACGGACCACGCCACCTTCCTCGAAGGGAAGACGGCTCCACACGCCAATACCGAAATTGTCCGACCTCGGCTCGCCAATATGATGAGCATAACTCTCGGTCACCGATCGCAACTCCTCACTTTCTCACGTTGGCTTCGACCAACTCTTGATGAAACTCAAATAGCCACGGCGTGCTCGGATCCACGGTCACCCTCACCCAGTGCACATCCGGCGAACCGAACGTCTCAACGCGGGTGAAGTTCTCGATGAGCAGGCCGGTCTCCACCGAGTGCAGCGGCTTGTCGACGCGAAAGACATGGGTATCGCCCACCGCAAGCACGACGGGGCGCCCAAAGGACACCGCGTGTTCCGCAAGGGCGGTGTACAGACGCTCCAGGCCCGGCCTCGGCGCCAAACACTGGGGACAGAACATCATGTTCATCACGGCGGGCAGCCCCGACACGAACCACGGATCCGCCTGCGTCGCCAGGAACACGCCTCGGGCGTCGCGCTCCTGCGCGATCTCGAAGGCTCTCGCGATCCACGCCAGCGCCGCGTCCATGCGACGCTCGGCCGTGGCCGGGTTCCTCGAGGGCCGGGGCAGGCCGACCAGATGGACTGTCGAGAACACGACCTCGCCCCGTATCCACCGCAGGTTCTCCGCGAACTCCCCGAATGCCGCGGACGAACCTTGTGATTCCACCGGCATAGCGCGGCCGCCGGTGGTGTGCTGCGGATCGGGGAAGAAGAGCTGTCGCACGAAGGCCAGCCGTTCGTATTCATCAAACCCACCAGTGGGGTCATCGGCGCAGTCGAACCAATCGTTGTCGCCGGGTGTGAAGATGAACGGCGCTTCGAACCGCTGAAAGAGTTCGAAACGCGAGCGCAGTAATTCATCCGTACACGGTTCGTTGCCGCCCTTCGTGTCACCCAAGTGGAGCACCCACTCAAGGTCGCGTCGGCTGTTCACGTGCTCGATGAGCGCCTCAAATTTCGGAACGTTGCTCTCGCCATACGGGTTGTCGCCCATCAGTGCAAACTCGAACGACGATTCTTCCGTCGACCCACATGCACCCACCAGAAGGACGGCCGGTAGGAAGATCCCCACCAGCCGGGTCCAGCTCCGTGATCGTGGCCTTGGGCCGCTCGACGTCATGTTGTCCACGTACGTCTCCCCTGCATCTTTCCGCCGCTACCTCACCGACCGAGCGCGTGTTCCTCGCGCTAGCGGATCCGTTCGTAGACCGCGTGAGTCACGCGCACGATGGCACCGTTCTCATCCAAGCGCACGTATTCGTTGTTGATGGTGTTGCCGTCTTCGGAAAGGGTGTTGATGATAACCTGGGATACCCGGCCGTTCCGCTTGTTCGAGATTCGCGTCGTCCGATCGTCCAGAAGCTCGACCGATGTCTCCGCATTCTCTTGCCCGGTGACAGGGCGGAACACGCCGTCGAACATGGTGACGTACCCCCACTTGGATTCGTTGCCCCGGCGGTTCGTCGATTCCACGGTGATCCGCATGCCGCCGTCGCCGTACGGCTCGTAGGTCATGATGTTGCTCGAAGGCGGCGGGGCGTCGGACTTGAGCTTCCACACGCCGAAGCGTGGGTTGGTTGCCTGCGCCGAGACGTCCGCTGTTACCACCGCTACCAAAGCTACGGCGGCCATGAGGCTCGTTGCCAAACTGTGGTTACGCATTCGTGGACTCCTGTGGGTCGGGCGTGATTCAGCCTGGCAACAAGCATCAACCAAGCGCTTCGCCTTGTCGCGAAAGGTCGCAAACCGCGGCGCCGGCTGCGACGGTTCTCATGCGCTACCGTGGGAAATCTCTCCCAAACATGCGCCGCTCCATGCCCTCCACGACGGCGCGGCCGTTGGCCGAGTTCGTCAGTAGCGCGTATCCCAGATTTTCCTCGATCCCGTAGATGAAGTCCGCAATGAAGATCACGTTGTTTCCGCCGTGATACACATACCTGCCGAGTTCATCCGTTATAATGCCCAGGCCCAGGCCCCAGCTTCTCTCGACATTGCTGGCCGTGCCTACCGTGACAGCCGGCTCAGCCATTACCGAGTAGTACTCGCCTTGCCGTATGCCGGACGCCAGATGAATCCCAAAGGCGGCGAGATCCAACGCCGTCGTGTGCAGCGTGGAACTGGCCAGCGGAAGCGCGATCTCCCATTTGTCGGGATTCATGTCCCTATCGTGTCCCCGGGGCGTGTTGATCTTGATGCGGTCGTCGTAGCTGAAACTGCTTCTCTCCATCTCGAGGGGATCGAAAACCATCTCTCTCGCCAACATCTTCAAACCCTTGCCGGTCAATTGCTCGACCACCTGTTGTAAGAGGACATAGCCTTCCCCCGAGTAACCGTATTGCGTGTTGGGCTCGCTGACGAACTTGAGCGTGTCGTCCGGAGAAAAGAGCTCCTCGTAGCTCTCGGCCTCAAAGCTCAATCTGGCACGCCAGTTGGGGAGCCCGCCGACGTGGGACAAGAGCATCCTCGGGGTGAGGGCTTCCCACCGCGCGTCGTGCGACACCGAAGGCAGGTCCATCCCGAGTACGCTAAACGGAACGTCCAGGTCGAGCACGCCGTCCCGAGCTAAGGTCAACACGATATACGCAAACACCGGCTTGCTGATCGACGCGGCCTCGAATGCGGTCTCTGCATCGACGAGTTCCTGGGACTCCTGGCTCTTGAAGCCGGCGACATGGTGATAGAGCACTCCCGTGTCGTCGAACACGGCCAGGCTCACCCCGGGCACCCTGTGCTCGGTCATCAGACTGTCGAGCAGTGCCGGCAGATCCGCGAATTCGGCCGCGCGATCGCCTGCCGCTGACGAGCACCCGACGAGGGCAACGAAGACGAGTGGAAGAAGGCGACGGAGTACCAAGTCACTCTGCGTCATCGACCGCGACGGCGTTCTCGAGGCCGGGTCGTGGAAAGTCGAAGCCGAACAGCTGCGGATCGGTCGCGATGGCCGCGGCCGCCACGATGTTCAGCACGTAGATCTTGGTCTCTGTCGGGATCTGGTCTCCGTATCGCTCCAGCAGCGTCCAGTAGTTCCGTTCCGCCGGGGACTCGGGCAACGAGCGGACCAACCGCAACACCCGCGTCCCGCCCCAGTTGTACGACGCGATGGCCAGGAGGCCCGAGGCCTGCGCATCCGAGAGGTAGAGATCGTGGAGGAATCGCGCGGCGGCTCGGGTGGATTTCTCGAAGTCGTGGCGGTCGTCCGACGGATCGGCACGGCGGACGCCGGAGAGGGCCCCAATCTTGAGGTCGTAACCCCGAGCGGTGGCGGGCATGAACTGCCACATCCCCTTGGCGATCCCGAAGCGCGTGGCGCGGCCGACCGCCTCGGTCTTGAGGTCGCTTTCCTGCACGGCCAGGAAAAAGAATTCGGATGGTACCCCGTGCTCGAGCATGGTCTGTCCGATACGCTGGTAATACCCGTTTTCCGCGGCGAGGCGCATGGCCTTCTCAAGCCGGTCGTCGCGACGCCATCGCTCGATATGCCGCTTCACGTCCGCGATGAACGTCTCGGGCACGAGCAGTTCGGCCTCGCCCAGACGGCCGAGGGTGCGCCGAATAATCTGCTCGTCCTCCGGAACGCCCTTCCCGTAGACGTGCAGGCGCTCCAGCAAGGACTCGTACTGCTCCCGTAGCCTCTCTCGCCGCTCACTGTACTCCTGCCGTTCCGGCGCCGCGAGCTGCAACCGCCCCACGTCGAGTTCCATCTCCTTCATCGCATAGAACAGGTCGGCCCCGACCCCACGCTGCTGCTCGAGGCGCTTTGCCTGGACGAAGAGGGTGGCGCCGAGCCCGGCCACTGCCACGGTCAGGACCCCGATGCTGCGCCAAAACACCTTACGGTGTTTCTTCTTCTGGTGACGCACCATGTCCCGGATCTCGAGCGTACGGCGGCTGGCGTCCTCCGGCTCGGAGTCGCCGAAATACCGCCGGAATACGCCCGATGCCCAATTCGGCCCGGATGGTCGTTTTTCGTCCATGGTCACCGCCAGGGGGGTCTCGAAATAAGGTACTCGCGGGCGGGCCCGTTGCCAGGCCGGGGTTGCCAAGTCCCTGGGCCCGAAACCTTGCGAGCCCGCGGGTCACCGAGGAAGGCCGCCCGACCCGTCAGTTCCGCGACAAGAAAACCGTAACTTGATCCACGCCATCGTTTGCAATGGCGAAGTCCACCAGACCGTCACCGTCGAAATCACCTGTCGCGAAGCCATATGGATAGCCTTCGACTTCGAGACGGTACAGCACCGGCGATTCTCCTCCGGTCAGAATGGCTACCTCGCTTCCCATGTAGCTCGCCACCAAGACCTCGGCGAGGCCGTCCCCGGTCAGATCGGCGGCCGTGGACTTTGTCGGGCCAGCGGCGATCTGGTACTCTCCGGCGGTGCCAAACGAGCCGTCTCCGCGGCCGTGCCACACGGCCAATGTTCCCGCTCCTTCGCTCGACCCGGCCGCCAGGTCGGCAATACCGTCTCCGTTCACGTCCGCGGCGACAACCGAAAATGGAGCAAGGCCAGATCGCAGCGTCGTGCTCTGGATAAAATCACCCGACCCATCACCGAACAGGATTGAAACGTGATCGGGGTTCGGCGTCACCAAATCCAGAAACTCGTCTTCGTTGAGGTGGGCGAGCGTCATCCCGCGGTACGGGTCTCCGCCGACCCCGATCAACCTTGCGTTGGCGAATGTGCCGTCTCCCACCCCGGCGAACACCCGGATCGATTGCGGCGTTCGGTCATCGACGAGGAGATCGGCGTGGCCGTCGCCATCTATGTCGTGGAGTCGCACCGCATGGGGATGCGGGGACACGCCAACGACGAACTGCGAGTGGCTGCGACGCTCGAAACTTCCGCCGGCTACCGCGAACAAGAGGGTCACATAGTCGGTATCGTGATTTGCGACCGCGAGGTCTGCGAGGCCGTCCCCGTCCAGATCGGCGGCCGCCAGGTCGACGGGATCATCGCCGGCGTCGACCGATGAGGCGACGTCGAAGTGCCCGTCGCCACGACCGTGCAAGACAACGACCCTCCCTCCTCCAGAGACCACGAGGTCGAGGCGGCCATCCCGGTTCATGTCCCACGTCAAGATCGCTGTGGTTCGAACGCCCACTTCGACCTGGATCCGGTCGAAGGAGATCTGGACGGCCTGTTCGCCCTCCGAGGTCGAACACCCCCCGTAGGCTGCGAGTGGTGCAAATATCCCGAGCACCCTCCAGGTGGACATCATCGCTCCTCCGCTTTCACTTGGGCAAACATGCCTAGATCCTGCCATCTGGCCCAATGCCGGTTGATCTCCACGGCACCGTGCTTGAGGTAGAAGCGCTTGTATGGACTTCGCGAATCATAACCGACGCACATCGTGCGGGATCCTTCAGCGTACAGGCGGCCCCCGATGACCCACAACAAGGCGGTGCCCAAGCCACGGCCTTGCGCCTCTCTGAGAACGTAAATGGCCTGAAGCTCTGCGTCCGCGCCGTGCCGCGTGGTGTGATGATAGGCGGCAAAACCTACGGGACGGCCGTCACTCTCCGCCAAGAAGGCAAAGCCATCACCCCGCGACTGCTGCGCGCGGCTCCCCTCCGAAAGGTACCGACGCCAGCGGTTCGTCCAGAACGGGACGTCGCGGTCGTGATCGTCAATGAGATGGGGGAAGGAGCCTTCCTTGGAGGCGATCAAGATGGCCACGATGGCGTCGGTGTCCATGGCCGTCGCCTCTCGAATATGGGGCTTCGCGGGCTCCGCCGTGCCGTGGCTCGCGTGCGGCCTAACGGGATTGTCCATCAACTGCCTGTCGACCAGTCGCCAGTGGCGCCGCCGACAATAGGACCATCACTGTAGCGTTTATCGCGGTTCCGAACGGCACATACCACAAGCCAAGCGCCGCCGCAATCATCATCGCCCGCCAGGACCAGGAGACCCTTACCAGAAACGCCCCCAGCACAATCAGGAAACCCGATCCATAGAAAACGAACACGGCCTTCATCAAGTTGGAGCGCGGGTCGATGCCCACGGCCTGCACGAGCTGCGACCAAGGGCCAAGCCGGCCAGAGCTCTGCGGCGTGACGTAATCGCCGACGACCAAGGCTCTGGCTCCATCAAAGGCCATCCACCCGGCGTTCAGCAACACCAGAGCCACGATGACCCACATGGCCCAATGGCGCTTCGTGTCGGTCCGGGCGAGCCCAGCGGCGTGGAGTGCTGCGCCGACCAGCACGATGGCGATCAGGAACAGCCAATACCAAAGCATCGTCGGTTTCTTTCTACAAACTCATGCCGCAAACAACTTGCTCTCGGGGCCGTCATCGGCCAGCCTGACCATCCTCTCGAATCGCATGCCCAACTTTTCGAGCACCCTGATCGAAGCGTCGTTGTCCGGCGCCGTCACCGCCACGATACGTCGCAGTCCCAGTGCGTTTCTTCCGTAGTCCATCACGGCCGAGGCCGATTCGAGAGCATATCCCCTCGACCAGTATTTCGGGAGAAAAGCGAAGCCGATATCGACATCCTCCAACGACTCCCGTTTCAACAGCCCACAAATGCCGATCGGCACTCCCTGTTCCTTCAGCGCAGTCAGATACAATCCGAACCCGTGCCGCTCGTAGCTGTCCACCGGCCCTGCCAGAACGTATTCGCGGGCATCGTCGAGGGTCCTGACGCCCCTGTCCCCGATGTACTGCAAGAACGAGGGTTCGTTCAGCAACTCGAGAAGGAACTCGGCATCGTCAACCGTGAGTCGGCGAAGGACCAATCGGTCTGTTTCCACAACATTCAAGGGTGCCATTCTTCTGAAAACGCGCGCCGTCTAGCCCTGCGGCCTGGTCGTGTCACGCCGCGTACCAGATCACAGCGAAGCAGTGGCAAGTGGTACCGGCCAGAACGCACAGGTGCCAAACGAAATGACCGTATCTCAGTCGCGTCGCGGCGTAGAATGCTACCCCGCCCGTATATGCGAGGCCCCCAGCCAGAAGCCACAGTAGACCATGATGAGGCATCCGCTGCCAGAGCGGCTGAACGGCGATCAGCATCAGCCAGCCCATCGCCACGTAGATCCCCGTAGAAATGATCGGGTACCGGAACGCCACAACCGTTTTGAAGATCACGCCGGCCAACGCCAAGCCCCATATGGCGCCGAACAGCGCCCATCCCCAGCCACCCCGCAGGATCCCAAGGGTGAACGGCGTGTAGGTACCGGCGATGAGAAGGAAGATCGCCCCGTGATCGAGTACCCGAAACACGCGCTTTGCTCGCGCGCTGGGCAAGGCGTGGTAGAGAGTGGAGGCGAGGTACAGGGCGGCCATCGTCGCCGCGAAGATGCTCACGCCCACAATACTCCCGGCACCGTGGGGGATCGCAGCCACCACTAGAAAGGGCGTCACGGCCAGGACCGCCAGAAAGCCAATCCCATGGCTGACGCTATTCGCGACTTCTTCTCCGAGTGTCTGTAGACGAGCGGGCACCCTAACACCCCCTGCTATGTGTCTCGCCCGGTTTTTGTACCCCGCTGGCCAGCCATCGATACCCGCCCGCACCAGAAGAGCTGCTGTCTAGCGGATCTGCCCATCGGCAGAGGCGTGACCACTTCCGAGCTCCTAGATTTCGACCTGTTGCCGGACCTTGCCAGTCTCACGACTCAGGGGCCCTTGTATTTAGCAACGCTCAAGGCTTCTCCATCAACACATGCGGCAGGACCTGACCGTCACGCAAGGTGATGTCGACCGGTCGGATCTCACGATATCCGCACGCGGCGTAGAGGGCCCGACCCATGAGCGTCGCCGTGAGCTCAAAGCGGTCATAGCCGGCCTGTTGCGCGGCCTTCTCACAAGTCTCCAGAATCTTGCGTCCCAGGCCCCGGCGCGTCCAATCGGGATGCACGAAGAAGGCGCGGATGACCGCAGGGTCCTGGCCCGGCGTGCGCAATCCCGCATCACGAATCGCGCCGACATTGTCCCCACCGAACGGCGTGAGCCGACGGCTCCAACCCCCGCAACCGACAACTTGGCGCTGACACTCGACGACGTAATACGTCCCGTCCCGCACCAGCTGTGTGTCCACGCCGTACAGATGCTGAAGGGAGCTCTCGATCTGGCGATCGTCATAGTACCCTGCCGCAAGTTGCCGGATCGACAGCTCCACAAGCTGCTCCAACCGCGAAACATCCTCCACGGTGGCCAAACGCACCACCAAATCGCTGGTTTCTGACGACATCATCCCCCATCAGGCACGGGCTAGCTGCCTAGCGGCTTGGCCCATCGGCTTCGGCGTGACCAGCCCGCCAGGCGAAATGTCACAGAATGGCGTGTTCCTCGACGAAATGGAACGGCCTTCACCTGCGCTCAACCAGCCGCTCTGCCGTCGTCGGATCGATGATCGAGGTGACTTCCGAGATGCGATTCGCGGGGAATTTGCCGAGCCGGGCATGCTCCCGAATCAGCTCTTCGTTGGGCGCGATATACAGACAGTAGATCTTGTCGGCGGTTACATAGCTGTGCACCCACTGGATCTGAGTGCCAAGCTGCCGCAGCACCTCGCGCGACGTGTCGGCAACGCTGGTCAACTCCTCGGGCGTCATGCTACCGGCGCCCGGTATCTCTCGCTCAATTACGTACTTTGGCATGCAGTGTTCCTTTCTGGGTGTTATACCCTCCCCTTTTCTTTACGGCGCCACCTAACGCTTTGGCGATCAGTGGCGCGGCGAAGCCGCGTCCGGCTGCATCGGCTTGTTAGTTGGGTTCGGTAAAAGCAAGGTAGTAGCCATTGGGATCCTGGATTCCGAATTCGAGCATTCCATAGTCCATCACCTCGGGCCCCCAGGCAAACGGGATCTTGCCGCGCAACTCGTCGGCTAGCGCATCGACGCTGCCCGGATAGATATAGAAGGTACCGCTGCACACTGGCGTGGGCGGCGTGCCGCAAGGTGGCTCCGTATGGAACTGGAGCACCACGGAATCCCGCTTAACCTCAGCCCAGCTGGGCGCCGCTGGATCAGGATGGCATCCAGTGAGCCGGAAACCGAGCTTCTGATAGAACGCCAGTGTTTCGCCCATGTCGCGAACAAGGAGGGCCGGTACGAGCCGCTGGCCAAGGCCCACGGGTGTCGTCATGCAGCTATCCTCCTCCGCCCAACGGGATTGCCCATCAGCTGCGGCGTGACCGCTCGCCAGCCCAATCGATGGGGTCGTGTGACAAGGATTACCAGCTTCACAATACAATGACTTTCCTTTTGAGAACGTGAGCGCCGCCAGCTGCATGAGCTTGTCAGACAGCAGCTCCGGTCACAACACTTTCCGGAAACACCGGATCTGCCCGACTTCGCTGAATCCCAAAGCCTCGTGGGTAGCTGCACTCACCACGTTCTTCGACTGCGCATCCGAGGCTAGCTCCGTGCACCCCTGCCCCCGTGCCCAGTCCTCCGCCGCCTCGATCAATGCTCGGCCGACGCCGCGGCCACGCGCGTCAGGCGCCACGTACCAGCCTTCCACGTACGCCACGTTGTCGCTTTTGCAGCCTTCCGCATATGCCCGCAGCGACAGCTCCACGAACCCCTTTGGCCGCGCGTGGCCATCCTCGGCAAACAGGACCATGATGGGCTCCCGAAGCGTGCCTGCGAAGTACCGCGCAATCGCGTCGGCGTGCTCGCCGGGCTCCGCATCGGGCCAAAGCG
>JAPULZ010000082.1 GCA_027294455.1 Gemmatimonadota bacterium | reverse complement strand
CCCCTTGCAGCACCACCATCCGACGCACCTGCACCTCTTCCGCGCCCAACGCCATGCGCACGGCCATCTCTCGAGTCCGAAGGGATACCACGTACGAGAGGACGCCGTAGAGCCCGACGGCGCCGAGGATCAAGGCCAGGCCCGACGCGATGGCCAGCATGAGCATGGTGAATGAGAGTTGGGCCATCGAGCGCGCGGCCAGGCCTTCCATGGTGAAGACTCTGTACATCGGGGATTCGGGTACGACCTCGCGCATGAGGTTGCGAATGTCGGGAGCGATCACGTCGGCTCGCGCTGTCTTCACGACATACGCCGGTGACCCGATCACCCATCTACGATTACTGGGATCGGGGCCCAGCATCGGGAGGTAGATCATCGGGTCGGGCGCCTCTTGCCGGAAGTCCGCCAGAAAGATGTCCTCTACGACTCCCACTACGGTAACCCAGCCCGTCGTGTCGGTGGAGTGCAGGAAGCGTTTGCCGAGGGCGTCCTCGTTGGGCCAGAGCCGCTCGGCGGCGGAGGTGCTGACGATGGCGTTCACCGTCCCTCCCAGGTGATCGCTGCGCTCAAACCGCCGACCGCGCTCGACTGCGATCCCCATCGTCCGGAAGTAATCGCCGCCCACGTTGGTGTAGCGCATCGGCGGTGGTGTTTCACCACTGATCCGGGTCGCCTCGGTGAAGACGCGGGCGTTCCCCGCCCGTTCGTCCAACGGGAGCCAGTTGGTGAGACCCACGGACTCGACGCCGGGCAGCCCGGCCACGCGGTCCATGAATGCTTCGTGGAACCGCGCGAATGCCGGCGCGTTGTTCAACTCGGCGCGCTGCGGAGCGACCTGAAAGCTGAAGATGTTTTCTGTGTCGTACCCCGGATCGACGTGACTCAGCGTCCAGAAGCTGCGTATGAGCAGGCCCGAGCCCACGAGGAGCACAAGGGCGGATGCGGTCTGCACCAAAACCAGAGCGTTGCGGCCCCGGTGACCGCCCGCTTCTCCCCCCTGACCCGCCTGTCTCAATGCCCCCACGAGTCGCGGTTTCGAGAATTGGATTGCCGGCACGAGCCCGAACGCACACGCGGCCAGGAACGAGACACCCGCGGTGAAGATCAGTGCGGCGGAATCAAGGCGCGTCGCCGCGAGATTGGGGATGTTCTCGGGAGCGGCGCGTAGGAGCAACGGGAGGCCGACCCAGGCGATAAGGGCGGCGCCCACACCACCCATTGCCGCCAGCAGCAGGGCTTCGGCCATCTGGGTGCGGACCAGGCCGGCCCGTCCCTCGCCGAGGGCTTGCCGCACGGCGAGATCACGCCGTCGGCTTTCCGCCCGGACGGTGAACAGGTTCGCAACGTTCGCGCAAGCGATGAGGAGGACGACCGCGACCGTGCCCAACAACAGCCAGAGCGGCTTCTCGAAATCGCCCACCAACGCTTCCTCCAGCGAGCGCACGATTGGGCGGTGCTGTTCGATGATGCGCCTGTATGCGGCCGAGCCGCCGAAACGCTCGGGAAGGCGGCTGGCCAGGATGGCGAGTTGCGACTCCAGATCAACGTGTTCGGTTCCCGGCGTCATCCGTCCAATGAGACTGAACCCCCAGCTTCCCGGTCTGATCTGGGTCTCGTCACCGAGCATCGCGTGAAGCCAGAGGGCCGTCCGATCGGTTGGAAATCGAAACTCGGGGCCCATGACGCCGATCACCGTGCGAGGGTTGCCGGAGACCTCGTACGAGCGGCCGATAACCGACGGGTCAGCACCGAACCACGTCGTCCAAAGCCAATGGCTGATTACCATCACCCGGCCTGAGGGATCCTCGGTCGTGGGCAGGCGCCCCAGCGCCGGCGTCACGCCGAGCGTGGAGTATAGGGACGGCACCGCTTGTAGAAAGAAGAGCCGCTCGGTGTGGTCGTCCGACCGCACAGTCGTCTGGCCCGGTCCCCGGAACATTCCCAGGTCCTCGAGCATGTCGGCGTTGTCGCGGTATTGCACCCAGAACTCAGGCGCGGGTGAGAATTCCTCCGGCATGTCGGTGCCGGGGGCGGACGCGCGGATGATGACGAGCCGGTCAGCGGCGGGGTAGTCGAGCGGATCGAGCAGCACGGTGTCGACGACGCTGAAGATCGCGGTATTAGCCCCGATTGCGAGGGCGAGCGTCGCCACCGTCACGACGGTGAAGCCCGGCGCGCGTCGAAGAGCGCGAGCCGCGTACATGAAGTCTCTCGTCCAGGCCTCGAGCGATCGGCGCATCTGCCACCTCCTGCTGTTGTTGTTTCTGTCTCCGCCCAGACCGGGGTCAGGCCCTCGCAGATTTACAGTGTTTCCACGGCGAACTCGTAGACCGAAGAGCGCGGCTGCCATGTCCAGAGCGTCGAACGCCGTCAGCGTATTGGCGATCAATGGCCCACGGCGTTGAACGCGGCGACCGTGCATCTCATGCAAATCCCCGAGCACATCCTCTGCTCGGCCTGGCGGTGCGAGCCGCCGCAGAAGTGCAGCCGCCCATTTGGGCGCGGTCAACGGGCCCCTCCGATCGCGTCGTCGAGCTCGGCGGCCATGGCCCGGATAGCCGCGGTCGTAGATCGCACGGCGGCGATACCGTCCGGCTCCAGCGCGACGAGCCTTCGCGGTTTTCCGCCCCGCTCGGGCCGCGGATCGCCGAGGCGGGTCGAGACGAGTCCCTTCGCCTCGAGTCGTTGCAGCGTAGTGTAGACGTTCGCCCGTCGTACCGACCGCCCCGTCTTGCGCTGAATGTCGTCCGCGATCGAGACGGTGTAGGCTTCCTCGGCGCCCAGACGCAGCGCCGCCAACATCACGAGAAGCTCGAACTCGGCGAGCGATTTGGGCGGCATCAAGCCTCCTATTAAAGTCCCGTTGTGACTATATGGTCTCGGTGAGCCGATTCGTCAAGGTCTTGTGCCAACGGCGGGGATTCGAGTCCCTCGCCGCACTGACCTGGATGTCTGAATCTCGCACATGTATCCTTGGAGTCCGCCGAAGGGTCCCGTGCAGCGCCACGCGTCACGATCCGCTCGAGCGGTTGAGGTCACTTACGACGGAGGAAAACACATGCTGAGTTGGGCCATCGCATCGCTGACCCTGCTGTCCGGAACTCCAGTCGTCTGCCACGACATCGGTACCTTCACTGGGGACCACCGATCCGACCTCGAAACCCTCTACGCGCAAGGCAAGACCTACGTCGAATTCCGAGACGCCGCGACGCGGCGGGTCGAGGCCTGGAACGACCACTACGCCCACGCCCAGGTGCCCGACGCGCTCCGCACGCGCGTGACCGCACTGCCCGGCTCGTGGCGACTCCTCGTCGTGGCCGAGGACTGGTGTGGCGACTCCGCCAATACCATTCCCTATGTGGCCAAACTGGTGGACGTGGCGGGCAATCTCGACATGCGTATCATCAACTCCACCGTAGGCAGTGCCATCATGGACGCGCACCTGACTCCCGACGGTCGTGCGGCGACACCCACCGTGATCTTGCTGAGCGAGGACTTCGAGGAGGCAGGGTGCTTTGTGGAGCGGCCGCGCTATCTGCAAGACTGGTGGCTGTCAAACGAGGATAAGCTCAGCCATGAAGATCGGCTGGATCAGAAGTACGCCTGGTACGCCGAGGATGAGGGACAGGAAACCCTCGAGGAGATCGTCGCGATGATCGAGGCCGCCGCCGCCGGCGACCCGATCTGTACCGGCTAAGCCGTAAGGGCGACGCACGCGTCGCCCTTACATCGCCGGACACAGCGTCGGACTCCCCCTCTCCTTGGGTGTTACCACTGTCGGGCCGCCGAGGTACTTTGATCCGGTCTATCAAGCTCCAACTCCGTGGAGGTCTCCCATGAAGCGCCGTGTCTTTGTCCGATCCACGCTTGCCGCTGCTGCTGGCGTGGCCCTTCCCGGTTCGTCACTTCTCGCCCGGTACCACGCCGTATCCCAAGATCAAGCCGACCTCGACGCGATTACCGGCGACGGCGGGCAGGTCACATTGCGGGGGAGGGCGGTGGCCCAGTTGGGTTCCCGTTTGCAGGGCCGCCTCTTGCTTGCCCGGCACGAAGGGTACGAGGAGGCGCGTCGTATCCTCAACCCGTCATTCGACAAGCGCCCCGCGCTCATCGCGCAGGTCACCGGCACGGCGGACATTCGAGCCGCGGTGGAATTCGCCGCGGAGCACAGTCTGTTGCTCGCGGTGAAATGCGGCGGTCATAGCTTCTCGGGAAAATCGACGTGTGACGGCGGCATGATGATCGACCTGTCACCGTTCCGCAACGTCCGTATCGATCCGAAGGCTCGTACGGCACGGGTTACCGGCGGGAGCCTGTTGGCGCTGCTCGATCACGAGTCCATGGCCTACGGCCTGGTTACGACCATGGGAACCGTATCGCACACCGGTGTGGGAGGTCTCGTTACCGGAGGCGGATTCGGCCGGCTGGCACGCCGCTTCGGTCTCGCGGTCGACAATCTCACCGAGGTGGACGTGGTGACAGCCGACGGGCAGCTCCGACGGGCGAACAAGGACGAGAACCCGGATCTGCATTGGGGCGTGCGCGGGGGTGGTGGAAACTTCGGGATCGTCACGTCGTTCCAGTTCCAACTCCACCCGATGCAACGTACCGTCGTCGGCGGCGACATCATGTTTCCGGTCGCACGGGCACGGGATCTCCTCAGTTTCTACGCCGAGTTCAGCGCCGAGGCCCCCGACGAGCTTACCATGGGCCTCGTGATGGTGCAGCCCCCGGGAGGAGCGCCCGGCATGGTCGGCTTCGGTGTGTGCTACTCGGGATCCGAGAGCGAGGCGGAGCGCGTCCTCGCACCCGTCCGCAGGTTGGGTCAGCCGCTGGTCGACGGCATCCGGGCCATGGACTACGTCGCCCTGCAGCGGTCCGGCGACACCGACGATCCGAGGGCCCGCGCTGCGTATCTGAAGAGCGGATTTGTCCCAGAACTTTCGCCCGGTCTGGCATCGGCGATCGTCGATGGTTTCGAAGGACATCCGTCCCGTACCACGATCGTCTACTACTC
>JAPULZ010000081.1 GCA_027294455.1 Gemmatimonadota bacterium | reverse complement strand
GAGTTCCGCAGCGCGGACGCAGCCGCCGTGCGCGCAGGAACCGGCGCGAGATCGAGAACGGACAGACCAATCGATGGCGCATTCATGTGTGAGAACTATCCCCGTGCAACGCGGCCCTCCCGCGCCGGGGCAGTGTCACGGATCTCGTAACGCTCAGTCGAGCCATGCCGTCGCCGCCCAATGAGGTTCCTGGCCCCGCACACGATGAGGGCATCGTGGGTTCTAGAGCGCCGAGGCGAATCCCTTGATGTCGCGCACCGTTGCGGCGTACACGTCTGGCATGGAGCGTCGGAAGATCACGTCGCCAGCATGGCAAGTGCCATTCACGGTGCGGCTCACCACGCTCACCCCGGCCGCGAGCAGCTTTTCGGCGTATCGCAGCCCCTCGTCACGTAGCGGGTCGAGCTGATTGACCGAGATGACGTGTGGCGGCAGCCCGGCCAGATCCCGGCTCCGCGCGACGAGCGGCCAGGCCAGTGGATTGCTCGCGTTGGCCCCTTCCGGGTCATAAGCACGGGCCATGGCGCCCATCATCGAGACGTTTAGGAGGTAGTCGTCGTTCTCGTAGAGGGACGGCAGCTCGGGCGTCTTTTCCGCCCAGGCGTTGGAAATGTAGGGACACTGGGAGTAGATTCCGTCGATCTCGCCGAGCCAGCCCTCCGCCTTCGCTTTCAGCGCGACCGCGGCGGAGAGGTTGCCCCCACCCGACTCGCCGGACACGACGATCGTTGAGATGCCCAGTCGGTCGCGTTGGGCGTGGGCCCAGTGCACCCCACTGGCGCAGTCGTTGAGGCCCGCGGGGAAGGGGTGGTTGCCGAGCGCCCCGGCCCCGTTGCGGAACTCGACGCCGATGACCAACATCCCGCTCGCGGCAAGTTCGTCCCGCCAGCGCACCAGGTAGAGGTCGGTCGCTGTGTTGATCACCATGCCGCCGCCGTGGGTATGGACGATGCACGGCAGCGGGCCCTCCGCTTCGACCGGCCGGTGGAGGTAGAGAGTGATCGGGTTGCCATCGGCGCCCTCAACCACTTCGGTGCTGGTGGCTACACCCTCCACGGGCGGCAGATCGCCGAAGAGGCCCGCAAAGGCATCTCCGAATCCCACCTCCATTTCCGAGCAGAAGTCGAGGATCGCGTCGATCGGCGAGGTGGCGTCGACTGGGGCCGGTTCGGGGGCGACATCGATCCCCAACGGAGCCATGGCCTGCAGCATCCGGGGGTCGGCGCGTGGATCGTCTTTCAGCTGCAGATCCGGCGATCCCAGTCGGCCGGGAAGCACCGGCAGAGTCTCGATCGATGTCATGGGTCAACCTCTCTCCCGCGTCCTTGTGCTCGGTTGCGCCGCGAGTCTCCTCTGCCGCACGTACGGTGACAAGGCGAGAAACAAGTTCCCGAACCGCGATGAACGACGGGGTAGTCGAGCTCACGAACCACCCTGGCCAGCAAGTGGCCAATGGTGGCTCTTTGCCAGATTTTACCAGGCAGAGCGGGCTGGTTTCGACGCGCACGATGAACTGATCGTACCGAGGCGACTCTGAACCTTACGCCTCCGACGGTGCCGGGACGGCGCCCAACTGCTCCAATAGATGCAGGCGGTCGTACCGATCCCAGGCTTCGGCGAGCTGGCCGTTGGAGATCCGGAACAGCTCCAGGACAGGGAGCTCGACCGAGCGGCCGGTCGGCGCCGCGATTCCGGGGAACTCGCCCTTGTGCGTGCCGCGAATCGTCCAGCGGACCATCCAACGGTCGCCCTCGCCGATCACCTCGTCCACGGTGGCAGACAGGTCTGGGAAGGCGGTGAAGAACTGCGCCCACAGCCCGCGGATGCCGTCCCGTCCCCGGAGCTCTTGCCCGCCGGGCCCGTGGTAGACGTAGTCGCTCGTGTACAGGGCGAACGCTCCGTCCAGGTCCCGTGCGTTCAGGAGCTCGTAGACCTGCGCGATCAACTGCCTGTTCTCCTCCGGCGCCATGTTCGATGCCTCTCTCGTGAGCCCGTCGGCAGAGCTCAAGCTATTGATGCGACCAGGCTAGAGATGCTCGAACGGCGGCGACTTCCGTGTCCCCACCCAAGCGGCTGGCGGACTTTACCCAAGTGGCCGCGGACTAGGTTGGTGAGGCCACGAGATCATGTCGGAGCGCATAGGCGATCGCGTCCGCTCTACCGCGCGCCGCGATCTTCCGGTAGAGGTTCTCCACGTGACGCTCAACCGTCCGGACACTGAGTCCCAGGGCATGGGCGATCTCCTGGTTTGAGTCGCCACGTGCGAGGAGTTCGATGACCTCACGCTCGCGTGGCGTCAATTCGCTGGCAGGGGATGTGGGCTTGGCCTCTGCTGGTGCCCCCACGAAGTTCACGAGCTCGGCGACGAAGGTCTCGGTCTCCGGTTGATTCGCCCGCAGCAGGTGGTCCGTGCCATCAAGGCTGAGGAGTCGCGCGCCAGGGATCAGTGCCGCGAGTCGCTGGCCTCCGGCGAACTCCTCAAGCGGATCGGCGGCGACGTGCAAGACCAGCGTCGGGGCGGTGACATCGGGGGCCACCAGCTCGATGGTTGAAGCTCGTGAAGCGTCGTTGTAGGCAAGCATCACGCCGGCCGTGATGTGTTCGACGAACTCCTCTGCATACTGGTCCAAGTCGGGCAGCGACGCCGAAGGGATCATTGCCATCGCGAATGCCCGCCGCGCGAAGAGATTCTCTTCCATCAGCGCCTGCTCCAAGAGGCGATCGAACGCCGCGTCGTACTGCTGCTGCTGTGCCGATCGGGGCGTTTGGTTAGGCCCCGGCGCACCGTAGATGACCAAGTGGGTCACCCGATCGGGGTGGCGGGCGGCGAAAGCGATCGCGGCGTGTGCGCCATGCGAATAGCCGCAAAGGGCGAATGGACCGGCGCCGATCTCGTCCACGACCGCCTCCAGGTCCAGAACTTGCGACGCCAAGCCCTCGGGCTGGGCCTGCCGATCGGATCGCCCCGTACCGCGGTGGTCAAGACGGACCACCTGGAACCACCCGGCCAGCCGGTCCGCGATTCCCTGGCTCCCGCCTCTTCGAAGGGGTTGAAACGGCCCATCACACAACACGAGCGGACGACCATCCCCGACGGCTGCGAAGGCGATCTGCACCCCATCGGCAGCCCGTGCGAACTGGATCACCGGCGTCGCCATCTCGCCGTCCCCCTCGGCCGCTCGCGAAAACGCCCGCAGGCGCCTCCTCCGCTCGACGGTGCCGAGTCTAGACGACGGCGCCCTTCGCCGAAGTGTGCGCACGATGAGCACATCGTGAGCCGCCCCGGTCGAGGCCCCAACGCTCGCTCTCCTTGGCGTCTCTCTTCCCGCACGTCTACTAGACTCGCGGCCGAGACGGAGGACACCTATGGGCACGATTCTCGTCACCGGCGCGAACCGAGGGATTGGGTTGGCCACCGCCCTGGAACTCGCGCGGCGCGGACAGCGAGTCTTTGGCGCAACACGGAACCTGGCGAACGCGGGTGAGCTCGAAGAA
>JAPULZ010000080.1 GCA_027294455.1 Gemmatimonadota bacterium | reverse complement strand
GCGCTTCGAGCCCAGACGCCTGGCGGACAAATAGCCGAGGCGCGGCTCGCGTGCAATGTGCTGAATGCGATGAACCGACATGGGCCGGCCAGACTCGTACGCCATCGGCCGGTGAAAGGCCTCTGGGTTGGGATCATAGCGGGTCAGTTTCGATTCGTGCACCAACGCCCATCGCTGCCTGTGACACAATATCGCCACGTCCGCCGAAGGTTAGGACTGCCCATGTTCTGGGACACGCGGCGACGCGAAGGAGACCCCCAATGAAAGCGAGAATTGTCCTCTTCGTGACATTGGGTTGCACCGTGGCCCTCTCGTCGTTGGCTGCGGCGACGCAGACCCTTCTCATGAACCGGTTGGGACCATCGCAGATGGTTCTGTATATCGCCAACGCAGACGGTGCAGGCGAGCGGCCGCTGTTTGGCACCTCCGGCTTCGACTACAACGCGTCCTTTTCGTCGGACGGCCAATGGATCGTCTTTACGTCCGAACGCGCCGGTTCGGGTCAAGCGGATATCTATCGTGTCCGTCCGGATGGCTCGGGTCTCGAGCGTCTGACGAACGATCCGGATCTGGACGACCAGGCGGCGATGTCTCCCGACGGCGGTCACGTCGCGTTTGTCTCGACGCGTGGTTCGCACACCGCCAATATCTGGATTCTCGATCTGTCCACCAGGCAGGCGCGCAACCTGACAGGTGGGCGGACGCCAGCAGGTGCGGCGGGCACAGGCACGTTGAACGGGTCCTTCAGGCCTTCCTGGTCGCCCGACGGCACGTGGATCGCGTTCACGTCGGACCGGAACTTTCCGTTCAAGCCGCACGTCGAGCCAGCACCCGGTTGGGAGCATCCGCAAGAGCTGAGCATCTACGTGATGCAGCCTGACGGTCGCGGGCTCCGCAGGTTGACGCCCGCGGGCGTGACTGCCGGGTCGCCGAGGTGGTCACCTGACGGTAAGCGCATCGTCTTTTACGAATTGCCGACCGCGCTCACGTTCGCGGCACGCGTGTTCGCGCAAAACAGGGTGACCTCGCAGATTGTGTCAATCGACGTGGCCACCGGCGCAAGAACCGAACACACCTCAGGTCCGGGCTTGAAAGTGTCGCCGCAGTTCCTGGGCGCCGATCGGATTGGGTATCTGGTCAAGGCCGCGCCTGCGGCGGAGCAAGCCGGTCTGGCCTTCACCACGGGCGGGACCGGCACCCGCGGATCTTTTCGGAATCCCGCCTGGTCGCCCGATGGCATGCGCGTCGTGTATCACAAAGCCGACTTCACGGCGCGCCCGCAGAATCAACCGCTGTATAGCTGGGACACCGATACGGACGTGCGATACACGGATGTGTTTCCGCAGTTTTCCAGAGATGGAAGGTTAGCGATCAGCGACCTGCGGAATTTAGCCACGCCGATGGCATCCATCTCCGTCATGGACGCGGACGGCTCCAACAGGAGAGTGGTGTTCTCCGATCCGTCCGGTTCCGCCTTCGTTCCTACCTGGTCGCCGGACGGCCAGTGGATCGCGTTCGGGTTCGGCGCGTTTTTCGGCGCGCGCGACACGAGACCAGCGAAAGTGATGATGGTGCGGGCGGACGGAGCGCCGCAGACCACGGACCTCACGAAAGGAACGCCCAACAGCGGATTTCCCAGCTTTTCACCCGACGGAACGCGGATCGCGTACCGCGTCTGGGGTGAATACGATGGCAAACGTGAGTACGGCATTCGCGTGTTGAATCTGGCAGACGGCTCGGTGAAGACGTTGACGACGGAACTGGACAACTTTCCATCCTGGTCGCCGAACGGCGATGTGATTGCGTTTACCCGGCGTTCCGGGGGCACCGAAGACTATGACTATGACATCTTCACGATGCGGCCCGATGGTACGAATGTCAGGCGACTGACGGACGCGCCGGGCAACGACAGTCACTCATCGTGGTCTCCTGACGGGAAATCCATTCTCTGGACGAGCGGACGCTACGGCTTCAAGGACGAGGCGGCGCTGTACGACAACGCGTTTCAACCGTTCGCACAAATCTTCATCATGAAGGCAGATGGTTCGGATCAGCGGGTCCTAACCAGAAGCCGCTGGGAAGACTCCATGCCGGCCATCGTGCCGCCAGCCGCTCAGAAACGTTAGGCCGCTCAGTATTGCAGCTACGCGGCAGCGCACCGCGCCGTACCACCGGGCAGCTGCATGAATTTCTTGACCACACGGGGTTCAAGTGGTGCAGGGGCGTGATGTCCCCTCGGTAGCGCCGGTGTGCCTAAAGATGGATACTGCGTACGCAGATTCCGTGCGCGAACCAAATCGTGCGCGGTCTCGGGCTTCAGCCGGACCTTCAAGGAGAGTGTTATGACACGACGGCATCTGATGTGTGCGGCGCTGACGATCCTGCTCGGCGTCGCGGTGGCCGCACAGCGGCAAGCTGGGAACGACAGCGGAGAGGTCGCCGACAGCAGCAACATGCGGCTCGTCGGCCATCAGGATCTGCAGGGGCGCAGTGCATATCAGCCCGAGATCATACGGCAGGGCGATCGCTGGATCGCCTACGTCGGCCACCATGGCGGCGACCTGCTCAATCCGCTGACGGGCAGGGAGGAGCCGAACGGCACGTCGATCGTCGACGTCACCGACCCCACGAATCCGACATATCTGGCGCACATTCCCGGCCAGCCCGTCATCCGCGATTCGCGTACGTCGGGCGGAGCGCAGATGGTGCGCATCTGCAGCGGGGCCACGCTACCGCGGGCCGACCGGACCAAGTTCTATCTGCTGCGCTCGTACGGCAACACGGCGCAGTCCGCGCACGAGCTGTGGGACGTAACCAACCCGTCCAGCCCCAGTCGCATCAACGTGATCGTGAGCGGCCTGACCGGGACGCACAAGAGCTGGTGGGAATGCGATACCGGCATCGCGTACCTCGTGTCGGGCCAGCCTGGATGGCGCGTGCCTCGTATGACGAAGATCTACGACCTGAGCGATCCGGCAAGGCCGGTCTTTATCCGCGACTTCGGCCTGCATGGGCATCAGCCGGGATCGACCGGGACACCGCCCGGCGACAACGGCCTGCACGGGCCGGTCTCCACCGGACCGGAAGGGAATCGCGTCTACTTCGCCTACGGATTCGTCCGTGAAGGAATCGTGCAGATCGTCGACCGCGAAAAGCTTCTCAAGGGGCCCGGGGAGCCGACCGAGGCCAATCTGGCGTACCCGCAGATCAGCCGGATGGATTTGCCGCCGAATGTCGGCGCGCACAACGTGTTTCCGCTCCTGCGCATGCCGATCGCGGAGTTCTCGAAGGAGCCGGACAACGTCCGCGACATGCTCGTCATCGTTGACGAGGCGATCGGGCAATCGTGCTCGGCAGCGGCGCGCGCCATGATGTGGATCGCCGACATCACGACCGAGACGCGACCGTTCGGCGTGGCGAACTGGACCGTTCCCGAGGCAAGCGGCAATTTCTGCGCGCCGGGCGGGCGGTTCGGAACGCACTCCACGCACGAGAACTTCACGCCGATTTACTACAACCGCATCATGTTCGTCGCGCACTTCAATGCCGGTGTGCGCGCCGTCGACGTCCGGGATCCGTTCCACCCGAATGAGATCGGCTATTACATTCCGGCGCCGACAGCCAGGACCGCGTGCGCTCCGGGTAGTAAC
>JAPULZ010000008.1 GCA_027294455.1 Gemmatimonadota bacterium | reverse complement strand
TGGAGTATCGTGACCGCGCCGGCGAAAGACGCCGTGATGAATACGATGAACATCGAGCCGTACCCGATGTCTCGTGCTTGGCGCAGCGCCGGAGGGTACCAATCCCTCCACTCGCCCAGCCCCCGGGCCAGCTCGAAAACGAACAGGGAGATCCCCCCGACGTGCGCGGCGGATTTCAACGCCCAGCGTCCGACAATTCGGCGAGGATCTATCAACACAGCGGCCATGTTACCCGAGCCCTTTACCGCACCACCGTTCCAAAATACAGTGACAATACCGCCAGGACAGCGACAACGTGCGCGACTGCTGCCAGTCGCTTTCGCAATCGGTCGAAAATCGGTGGCGGCCCGTTTTCATCCACCATGTCGGCCACGCGGGCAAGCTTGGTCGCCGTGGGAAGTCCGGCGAAGAGGACCAGCCCACCGGCTAATAGTCCGGTCGCCTGCATCACCCAGGTTCCGAGGCTTCCCGTTCCACCTACCGTGGCTTGCCCCATGGACATCGTCAGGGCCACGCCGGACAATAGCGTCAAGATCGCACCCGGCCCGATCACAATGGAGTAAACCCTGCCGAGCAGGTGAAAGAGGGAGACCCTCGACGATACGCTCTCCGACCGAGCGGCCACGGCAATCACCATCGCCGCAACCATGCCTCCCAGCCAGAGGCACATCCCGAAGAAATGAGCAAATCGAGCGAGGAGCATTCGTCAGCCTTCACTTCGCAGAGATTCTGCGTCCACCGGCTGCCGTCCGGAAAAGCCACCGTCGAGTTCATGCCAGTGTTCAACCGCAGGTTCACCGTGTTTCCAGCAGAGAAACACTTCACGACCGTCCTGCTTGCTGTAGAAGTCGACCAATCCCTGTTCAAACCCTTTGAAGATACAGCCGATTTGCGACAACTCCTCCATATAGCCGTTGATGCGGCGAGCCGCGTCGTCTATTTCATTGCGTAATGCGATCTGCTCCGGACTTTCCCCGCTCTCACCGGTAGTGCCGGCGGAGAGCAGCTCGTACCGCCCCATCCGGTCACGCCAAGTATCATAGTCTCCGAGTATGTCTGCCACGATCCGCTCCACGAGGGGCAGGGTCTGGTTGGCTTGCTCGACGGTGAAATGCCTCACTGTCATCGTTCCCGCCTCCAAGAAACTTCACGTCGACCGACGATGATCTCCATCATCTCATAGCCACCGACAACCGCCTGTGGTTCCCCACGGCGCAGCCAAGGAGACCAATCGCACCACGGCCGAAGCCGGGCCCCACACCGAAGTCAAACAATACGCTAGAGCCCGAAAGGCGGCGATCCGGGTCCCGATCATTCAGTTTGCCAGTCCGAAAGTGCACGGTGGGCGGCCCGATATCCCTTTTCTACATACTCGACAATTTTGTGGAGTGAGAAGGTCGCCCGTCCCCTGATGGAGGGTTGCACGAGCACGAGGTCGGCCGGCCGTTCTCGCCTCCAACGGCCAATCACCTCTTCGGTTTGTGCTCCCATCATGATCCGCATCGCCCGCCGGTGTGCACCCAGCAAGCCGGGGGCGGGCCGCTCACCCACTAGAGGGGCCGAGTACAACAGCGGTCCCACGTTGACCCCAAACAGGACGTCAGGCTCGAACTGCGCAGCGACATCCAGTGGGAACACCGCGCGCAACCCGCCGTCCAAGTACAGACGGCCATCAATCCGTGCGGGAGGGTAGTACAACGGGAGGGCACACGATGCGTAGAGGGCCTCCGGCAGGCCGGCGTCCGATCGCCCGCCGGCCCCGAACAACACCAGATCACCGCTCTCACCGTCCACCGCTGTCACGGTCAAAGGGGTTTCGAGCTCGTCGAACGTGGACGCCGGCACCAACATCTCAATGGTCTCGCGCCAGGGGCGTCTTTGGAACAAAGCCGTGGCGAACACGCCCAACACGGCCCGCGGCGACAAAACGGCTACGTCGCGGCGAGTCAACGTAGATATTCGTCGCAGCACCTCGCCATACGCCAAGCCACTGGCAAAACACGCTCCCACCACGGCGCCGATCGAAGTCCCGACATAGTGCGACGGCTGAAGGTCCCACTCCTGAAGCGCCTTGACGGCGCCCACGTGTGCGGCCCCCTTAGCCGTTCCTCCGCTCAACACGCATATGACTTTCTTCATGGGCGTCCCGACTCGCGTTCCGCAAGGCGGCGCGTGCGCCGTGCCTCGGCACGATCATAGCGGTGCCGTTCGGCTTCGGTTTCGGGCACCACGTCCGGCACGGGAACGGGTCGGCCCTGCTCGTCCAAGGCGACGTACGTGACATAGCAGCTGTTGGTGTGCCGGCGTTGACCGGTAATCAGGTCTTCCGCTTCGATCTGCACGCCTACTTCCATGGAGGTGCGTCCGACGAAATTGACGCTCGCCTTAGCCGTGACCAGCTCTCCCAAGTGAATCGGCTCGTGAAAAACCACGCGGTCCATGCACACGGTCACGCATGGTTTGCGCGAGTGACGCCTGGCCGCTACAGCCCCTACGCTATCCGCCAGTGAAAGGATCACGCCCCCGAATACATTCCCGAGGTTATTGGCCATGTGCGGCATCATTAGCTCGCTCATCACCGACCGTGAATCCCGCACCGGTCGTGAGGAAAGTCCACCTTCAGACATAGTAGATTCGTGCCGGCTAGATGTTTGACAGACTAGTAATCGACCGGTCGGAGGTAATACTCACCGATTGCGGTCTGGCTTACCATCGCAACGGTCGGCAGACGACGCTTCCAATGCGTAGACTCGAGCCGCT
>JAPULZ010000079.1 GCA_027294455.1 Gemmatimonadota bacterium | reverse complement strand
ACGACCTGCGATCCAACATCGCCGACACCATCGGCACCGACGCCCTGCGGCACCCACTCCATGTGCAGCAGCAAGGTGGCCGCTGGTACGTCTCCGACCTCGGCGACGCCGGGCAGCCAGAGATCGTCGTGCTTTCCTGGGACGGAACGCTTGAGCGCCGGATCGATTTGCGGGGGATCTCATCCATCCCGCACCAGTTTGCGGTGTTGCCCGACGGGCAGATCGTCGTCGAGTCGGCCGACGACCAACTGGTCGTGCTGGATGGCGACTCCTCCGCCACCTTCGCGCTGGTCGAGGTTGGTATGCGGCTCAGCTTGATCGCGGGCGCGGCCGGTGGCGTGCTGCACGCCGTTCCCGGCGCGCACGTCACCCTCTACAACGAATTCGGTAATATTCGTTGGCGGATGGATTGGCCGTGGGCGGAGACCGCGTTTCTCACCGACATCGCCATCGACCGGCACGGACGAATTCACGTCATCGCCGGCGTGCCGCGCGACGAGACGTTCATCGTGTACACCATGGGCCGCCTTGACGGCGACATTCTGCAATGGTCGGCGCCCGGTCCGAACGCTACCTTCACGGTCGAGCGCAACGGCAGCTTCCGCCCGGACAGCGTGGAGAATTGGCTGCGGTAACCCGAATTAGTACTTGAGGCCCGCGGCCTCGGCAAAATCCTTGAGCAGGCCTTCCTGGCGTTCGTCCAGCTTTTCGGGAATCTTGACGTCGATTTCGACGAACTGATCGCCACGCTTGCCGTTGCGTTCGACGCCCATGCCTCTCACCCGGAACTTGCGACCGGGCTGAGTGCCCGGCGGAATGCGCAACGCGACGCGCTTGCCGTCGATCGTGCGGACGCGAACCTTGGTGCCGAGCGTGGCTGCCGCCAGATTGATCGGGACGGTACAGATCAGGTTGTCCCCGTCACGCCGGAAGAAGCGATCGGGCTTGACGGAAAACGTAACCACCAGGTCCCCCGGTTTGCCACCGCTCGGGTGGCGCTGGCCCTGTCCCCTCAGCCGCACCTTGCTACCCGAATCCGTGCCCGGCGCGACGGTGATCATGATCTTTTTCTTGAGATCCACCTCGCCCCCACCGCCGCATCGCGAGCACCCCTCGCTGGCAACCGTCCCGCGACCGCGGCACTTGGGACACGGCCGGTTCACAGCGAACCCTCCCTGACCGAAGCTCACCGTGCCTCGGCCCTTGCACTCGTCGCAAGACGAAATCTGCGCTCCTGGCGCCGCGCCGCTCCCCCCACAGGTCGGGCACGCTTCCGACACCGGTACCGTCACCGGCACCTTGCCGCCGAGGATGGCCGTGCGGAACGTCACCTCCACCGTCTGTTCGATGGCCTCGACGGCTTCCGTCTTCTTGCCCCGGCCGAAAATGGAGGAGAAAATGTCGCCCAACCCGCCGAGGCCCGCACTGAAGTCGAAATCTTCGAACGGCGAGCCGGAACCACGGCCCGTGGACGACGTCCCCCGGCCGGCGCCGGTGAACGCCCCGAACTTGCGCATCATGTCGTACTTCTTGCGCTGTGCGGAGTCGCTCAGGACCGAATACGCTTCCGAAACCTCTTTGAACTTCTCGGTAGCGGACTTGTTGTTGGGATTGGCATCGGGATGGTACTTCTTCGCGAGCTTGCGGTAGGCCTTCTTGATCTCCTGCTTGCTCGCCGAACTCGCGACCCCGAGAATCCGATAATAGTCTCTCGATTGCGGCATCAACCGGCTGCGCCCCCGTCATCGTGCCACATGCGAACCTGCACCCGCGCCGGCCGCAGCAGCGCACCTCCGAACTTGTAGCCGTGCTGCAGAACGGTCCCCACGGTGTGATCGTGTTCCTTTGATTCGGCGGGCACCGATCCAATGGCTTCGTGATGATTGGGATCGAACGGCTCACCCACCTCGCCCACCCGTTCGAGGCCGGATGCTTCGAGATCCCGCACCAACTTCCGCTCGACAAGCTCCACGCCCTTGATCACGTCTTCCATGGTGGCCTGCGACCGATCGACATCGAGCACCCGTCCAAAGTCATCCAGCACATCGAGAACGCGGGCCACGACGTCGGCTTGCGCCCGGGTCCAGAGCTCGGTGCGTTCCCGAGCGGTACGCTTGCGGAAATTGTCGTACTCCGCGGCGACGCGCAGATGCCGATCCTGCATCTCGGCCAGCTGGCCCTGCAGCCGCGTCACGGCCTGTTCCGGGCTCTCGAGAACCTGCCGGGCGGTGGTTTCCTCCTCCACCACCGGCGCCTCGGCTGCCGCGGCCGGCGCCTCACCTGCTGGCGGATCCTGGACTTCGGCGTCCGCCGGCTGTGCCGCCTCGGGTTTGGGTTTCCGTGACTTCATCCACACTCCCTGGTCGCTACCTGGTGTCGATTGCAGGGGATCATGCGACGGATCGAACTATACTGACCTGGCAAAGGCCGTACCAGTCGCTAGCGCCACAATGGCAGGGCATCAACCTGCCAGGCCGGGATCTTCCGCTCCGACGCTCCTGGCCAGGAGGCCTCTGAGCAGATCCAGCGCGGCTTGGGCGCTGCGACGCCTCACGGCGTCCCGATCGCCGGACAAGCCGAGTCTCACGACCCGATCGGCGTCCCCCAGCCGGGCCGCCACGTAAACCGTCCCCACCGGCTTGTCGGGCGTGCCGCCACCGGGCCCCGCGACCCCGGTGACCGCCATGGCCGCACTCACTCCCAGCCGCTCGGCCACCCCCCGGGCCATGGCCCGGGCCACCTCCTCGCTCACCGCACCGTGCCGCTCCAGGATGTCGGGGGACACCTCCAAGACGCCGCCTTTCACCTCGTTGGCATAGGCCACGACACCGCCCACGTAGACCGCCGACGAACCCCCGATGGCCGTGATGCGCTCGCCCAGCAAGCCCCCGGTACAGGATTCGGCCGTCGCCAGACGGTGCCCGGCGCGGCCCAATCCGTCGAGTACGACCGCCGCGAGATCGCCGTCTGCCTCAGCGTAGTATCGCCGGCCGAGCAGCGGGAGGATGGCCTGAACGGCGTCCTCCAGGGCTGCATCCGCCGCCGCCGCCGCCATGTGCCAGGCGGTCAACCGAAGATCGACGCCCTCGAGGCTCGGCAGATAGGCCAAGGTCACCGGGGCGATGCGCTCGTCCACACCCTCCAGCTCATCGGCCAGAGACGATTCGGCGATGCCGGTCGTTCGCAGCAGGCGGGAGCGCGTCACGGTGGTGTCGCTGCCTGCCATGCGCCGCACCAGCCGCGGCACGAGCTCGGTTTCGAGCAGTCCCCGCATCTCATGCGGAACGCCCGGCAGCATCACTACCACACCCGGAGGACCTTCCAGCCACACCCCGGGGGCGGTGCCCCTGGGGTTTTGCAGCGCCACCGCGCCGCGGGGAATCTCGGCCTGGCTCCGGTTCTTCTCCGACATCGGTCCCCGGCCGAGACGCTCGAAGCGTTTGCGGAGCTCTTCGAGGTACTCCGCGTCCAGGTCCAACGGCGCGCCGAAAAGATCGGCGACGACTTTTTTGGTAACATCGTCCCGGGTCGGTCCCAAGCCGCCCGTGGTGACCACGAAGCCCGTCCGGGCCAAAGCGTCGCGCACGGCGTCGCGGATCGCATCGGGGGTGTCGGCCACGGTGGTGGAGCGCACGAGACGCACGCCCACCGCATTGAGGGCGGTCGCGAGTTCGGCGGTGTTGGTGTCGAGAGTAAAACCGAGCAGCAGTTCGTTGCCGATCGTTACCAGCTCAAGCTCCATGGCCCGACTTCGGCGAAACGGCCGAGGTACTCCGAAAGAGGTTGCGGTAGCGATAGAAGTAGTTCAACAAGGAGAACACCGTGAGCACCAACGCTCCTCCGAGTGTCACGGCCACGACCGCTCCGTGAACGCGGTTCCATAGGTCCCCGAGCCAGCCCGTCTCCCATCCGAACTGCACTCGCATATCGCGCCACGCAAACCAGGCGATAGTGGCCCCCAGGAAGATGTTCTGGACGACCGTCTTGATCTTCCCTGCGGAGTCCGCCGCGATCACGACTCCGCGCCCCTTGGCCACGTGGCGGAACACCGTCATGGCGATCTCGCGGCCCACGAGGAGCAGCAGCACGATCAGCGGCAAGTTCCCCCACCATGGAATTCCGTACTGACTCATGGACGAGCGCGTGATGGCGAAGATGGGGATCAACGCGGCGAACAACAACAATTTGTCGGCGATGGGATCCAGCAGTTTCCCGAGGTCCGTCACCTCGTCGCGCTGCCGTGCGAGATGCCCGTCGATGAGGTCGCTGATGGCGGCAATGACAAACACGACAAATGCGATCAGCTTGGGGAGGTAGCCATTGATGAAGGGCAAGAGGGCGACCACCGGCGTCAGCGCGATGCGCGACACGGTGAGAATGTTGGGCAGCGTCCAGACCATGCCCGCTCGCTAGCTCAGTGTCTTGAGAACCAACTTCGCACCGTGTCTGAGGGTCTCAAAAACCCCTTGACCCTGTAATGCGATCGATTCGAAGTACGGCGCTCGTTCGATCCAGGTCCCATCGACTTGCTCGATGAGGCTCTCGCCCTCATTGACCGGATCGGGGGTGACGCGCTGTCTGGCGCGGTCGGTCACCTCCCACCCCGGGTTCAGCTGCGCCTGGAGGTCGGCGATGGGTGCCGCGTTGGGCAAGTCCCGCTTGTTGTACTGGACCACGAACGGGATCTTGGTCAGATCGTACCCGTACTCCGCCATGTTGTCGTACAGATTCTGCATGGATTCGACGTTGGCTTCCATGCGGTCCATCTGACTATCGGCCACGAACACGACGCCGTCGACGCCCTTGAGGATGAGCTTTCGCGAAGCGTTGTAATACACTTGGCCCGGCACGGTGTACAAATGAAACCGGGTCTTGAAGCCGCGGATGGTGCCCAGGTCTACCGGCAGGAAGTCGAAAAAGAGCGTCCGCTCCGTCTCTGTGGCCAGGGAGACCATCTTGCCGCGCTTGTCGGGCGCCACCTTGCCGTACACATGTTCCAAGTTGGTCGTCTTGCCGCCCAAACCCGGACCGTAATAAACGAGCTTGCAGTTGATTTCGCGGGAGGCGTAGTTGATCATCGACATGATCGATACTCCCCCTCAGTCGCCGAACAGCTTGTCGATTTCGTCGTCCGCTCCCTCTAGCAATCCGCCTTGTTCTGGGCTGGCTGGATCCCCTGGGGCTCGGCCGAACATCTCCGTGATCAGCACGTCGAGATCCTGCACCGTCTGTTTCACGCGAAGCCGGACCATCCCAACCGTCGTCCGCTTATCGAACAAAACCACCAAGATGAGCTTGCGCCCAACATCGGCGAGATACATGGATTCCTTCTCGCCCTGATGAAACAGCGAGGCGAACTCCGCCTCCCCGATCATCTTGGCCAGCTGGTCGTTTGCACTGAAATCGGCGGCGGTGAGCGACGCAAAGACGGTCGGATCGAACGATAGCTCCTCGCCGGCGTTCGCCAGCAGCTGTCCTGTTCGATCGACGACCATAGCGCTCCGCGCATCGGATTCGCGGAGCAAAGCCAGCAAATGCTCGTTGATCTTGTTGTAGTCAGATTCGCCTAAAGACCAACTACCGGCACCGGTCATTCGGCCCTCACCTTATCCAAGTTTCGCTTCCATCTTGCGTACGATGCCGTCCGCCCTCCGGCGCAGCATCGGGTGCTGCTCCCAGGCCAGATAATCGTGGAGCAGGCGTACGGTCTCCACGCTGGGGTTCCCGCTGAGAAACCCGAGCGCCGAGAGTCTGCGGAGCGGCCGTCCGCTGAACAGATCACCGCGATGCCGTCCCATCGACTCCTGCGCCAAGACCGCCCCCACCAACGCTCCAAAGCCAAACGTCAGCAACGCCGCCTTGACCTTGGTCCCCATTACTCCGCCATCTCCGTGCGGGCCGCGAGCGCCCGGGCGATCGTGACACGGTCGGCATACTCCAGATCGCCGCCGATGGGAAGCCCGAGCGCGATGCGCGTCACCTTGAGTCCGGCTCGCGCCAGGACGCCACGAAGGTACGTGGCCGTCACCTCACCCTCCATGGAGGGATTGGTCGCAAGAATGACCTCCCGCACCTCGGAGCCATTCTCCAACCGACGACGCAGAGCATCGATTCGAAGTTCGTCAGGACCGACACCATCTAGCGGTGACAGATGACCACCCAGAACGTGATACAGCCCACGAAACTCTGCCGAGCGCTCAATTGCCTCGATGTCGGACGCCTCCTCGACGACGCACACGGTCCCCCGATCCCGCCGTGTGTCCGTACAGATCGAACATGGGTCGCCCTCGCTGAAATTCCCGCACGTCGAACACAGATTGACACGCTCCGCCACGCGCTGGATTGCTCCAGCGAGGGATTCCGCGGCACCTGGGGGCTGTTTTAGCAAAAAAAACGTGAGACGGCTCGCCGTCTTCCGACCGATCCCGGGAAGCTTGGCCAGCTCCGCCGTCAGATCCTCGATGGCAGACACGCGTCTAAAGTGGCGGCTGGAAGGGGAGCGGGAGCCCTCCCGTAACCTTGCGCAGCTCGTCCTTGTAGATCTCTTCGGCGCGGCGTTGGGCATCGGCCACAGCCGCAGAAACCAGGTCCTCGATCATTTCTACATCGCCGTCTTCAACGATGCTCGGGTCGATCTTGATCTTGCGAATTTGGCCCTTCCCGTCCGCGGTAGCGGTCACCATGCCGCCCCCGGCGGATCCCGTCACGGTGCGCTGGGTCAGCTCGGTCTGCATCTGCGTGATGCGACCCTGCATCTGCTGGCCCAGTTGAAGGAGCTGCGAGAAATCCGACATATATCCGTGCAGTTGTTAGAGTTACCAGCGTTACAAGCTACCCCAGCCGCAAAAACGCCGCAAGCTACTCCAAAAGCTCCAGATCGAGGGCGTCCACTACCGCATCGAGGGCAGGATCCTGGCCCCGATAGGCGCGCAACCGGTCCTCGCGATCCGCATCCTGGGTCTGGCGACGGGGCTCGGGCTTGGGCGCGGGGAGGTGCTCGGCTCCAGCCGTGAACTCGACGCCGGTCGCGGTGCCGAAGTAGCCGGCGAGGGCGTCCTGGACAACGCTCTTGTTTCGCATCAAGCCCTCGATCTGGAGCTCCCCACCCGCCACCTCGATGGACACGACGCCGTCGGCCAAGGCGCTGGGCCGGGCCTGGGAGAGGGTCTCCCTCAAGATGGGGTTCTTGCGCCCGATCCCCTCCAGCACCGTCCTCCACGCAGCCTGCAGGCCCTCCAGGGTGGGAGGGCCTGCCGCCCTGGGCGGGTCGTCCGCCGGGGCGGCCTGCGGCTCGGGACCCGGGGGAGCCGTTCGCGAGGGCTCCCGCTGGCCTCCGGACGGGCCAGGAGACCTCCGGGCGGTCCGAGGCGGCGACTGGGTCGGCGGCGCGGGGGACACGGGCGGCCCAGGCGAAGCCCCTCCGGCACGGACCGCCTCCAGGACCTGGGCGATCTCCACCGTTCGATCCAGCATGGTCCACTGCAAGAGGAGCGTTTCCACGTGGAGCCGCGTATTGGGACTCCGCCGGATCGAGGTCTCGGATTCCTGCAACAACTTCAACATGCGCAGCAGATCGCCCTGGGAGAGCTCGGCCGCCACACGGTCGATGACCCCCTTGAGGCTCTCGGTCAACCCCTCGGGATTGCCCCCGAGGATCTTGAGCATCAGGGCCCGAAGGATTTCGCCCGTGCCGCCCACGAACTCCGTGAGGTCCGCTCCCTGCTCCACCAGGCGGGCGACATAGCCGAAGACGTCCGTCGTGCGGCGTTCCGCGACCATGGTAAGGAGCTCGCCGTACATGTCGTCGTCGATGAGCCCAAGCGCCTCATGGACTCCGCTGGTGGTGACGGCCCCATCGCCGAAGACCACGATTTGATCGAACATGGACAGCGCGTCTCGCATGCCGCCTCGAGCGATCCGTGCAATCAGCGCCAACGCGTCGTCCTCCGCCGTGAGTTCTTCGGCAGCCGCGACCTCCCGCAACCGATCCACGATGGCCTTGGGCCCGATGTTCCGAAAATCGAATCGCTGCAGACGGCTCAGCACCGCGCTGGCCGTATTGGCAATTTTTTGCGGATCGGTGGTGGCGAAGACGAACACGACACGTGACGGCGGTTCTTCCAAGATCTTCAAGAGCGCATTCCACGCCTCGCGCGTGAGCATGTGCGCTTCATCGATGATGTACACCTTGTACCGGTCGGGACCGCTGGCCGCATACATGGCCCGCTGGCGCAACTCGCGCGCGTCATCCACGCCGCGGTTGCTGGCGGCATCGATCTCGACGACATCGAGGTTGGCCGATCCCGCCCATACCCGACGACAGGATTCGCACTCACCGCACGGTTCGCCGTCGGACGCACCCCGATCCCGGCGCTCGCAGTTGAGTGCCATGGCGAGAATACGAGCCGCCGTCGTCTTGCCCGTCCCTCGTGGTCCCGTCAGGAGGTATCCGTGCGCCACACGGTTCTTGGCGACGGCACCGGCTAACCCCGTGGCCACGTGCATTTGGCCGATCAGGTCGGCGAATCGCCTGGGGCGGTATTTACGGGCGAGAGCGGTGTGACTCATGATAAAAGAAAAGCGCCCCAGGCTTCCCGAAGCGACACTTGCGATCGCTTAGCGCTGCTACCTGCACGGTCCTGACGCGATTCACGGGCATGCGCCCTCCGGACCTGGGGCATGGGAAAGTTACTCAGGCCGGAGCGCGCGCGCCACAACCGGCCCGGAAGCACCCTGTACCTCAACCGGGAAACAACTTCGTCACGTTCGCGACGGCGTCCGGCAGGGCGAATACGACGGCGGTATCACCCGCGTGCAACGAATCGCTCCCGCGGGGAATGATCGCGGACTCCCCGCGGAGGATCGCGGCCACGATGGCGCCCTTGGGGAAGTCGGTCGCCATGAGCGGCTGGCCGACGATGGGACACGCCGGGGAGACCTTGAATGAAATCGCTTCGGCGTCGGTGTCCTTGAACGTCGACACCCGCGTCACGCTGCCGTGGTGCACGCCGCGGAGAATCGCATTCGCCGCTGACAGGCGGGGACTCACCGCAGCGTCCAGCCCGATGTGGCGTGCCAGCGAAACGTATTCAATCTTATTGACCAGCGTGACGACCTGCTTCGCCCCGGCATGTTTCGCCACGAGCGAGGACAGAATGTTGGTCCGATCCTCGTCAGTCAGGGCCACGAACGCGTCCATGTCTCCCACCCCCTCGGCCTCCAACAGCTCGACGTCCGTGGCATCCCCGCTGAGGATGAGGGTCTTGGGCAACTTCTCCGCCAGCTCCCCCGCACGGGCCCGTTCATGCACGAGCATGGTGGCATGCACGCGGTTCTCCTCGAGGAGCTGGGCGAGGTAGTAGGCCTCCACGCTTCCGCCCGCAATCATCACGCGGTTGAGCTTGGCCGCCGGATGCCCGGTCAACTCGAGGGCCTTGTTCACCGCCTCGGCCGTGGCCACGACGTACACCTGATCGCCCGCCCGCACGACCGTCGATCCGTCCGGCACCAACGTCTCCCCCCCGCGATCGATGGCGGCCGTCAACAACGGCACGTCGGGGATCTCGAGCGTGATGTCCGCCAGACTCCGATTGACAATCGGCGCGTTTGCCTCGACCTCGAGGCTCATCAGCTGGACCTTGCCGTCGGAGAACGCGGCGATGTCCGTCGCCACGGTCGATTGCAGCAAATGCAGGGTATCGATCGCCAACTCCCGCTCTGGGTTGATCATCACGTCGACGCCGAATTGCGCGGCGTCGAGATCCCGTGCCTCGGTGTAAAAATCCGGGTTGGAGACCCGCACCACCTTCACCAGATCCGGTCCACCCCGCGCCGCCATGCAAGCAACGAGATTGACCTCGTCGAGACTGGTCACCGCCACGAAGAGGGTAGCTTTTTCGACACCGGCCCGGCGCAATACGGCGGGACTCGCACCGTTTCCCTCGATCACCCCGACGTCCAGGTGACTGTCGACATAGTCCAGCCGCTCCCGCGCCACGTCCACCACCACGACCGTCTCCCCCTCATTCGAGAGGCGTTGCGCCACGTGAAAACCGACTTCGCCAGCTCCGACGATGACAACGCTCACGAGCCCCCTTCACCGAGTACGTGATCGATGGTTTGGGCGGCTTCCCGCACGTCCTGCTCGCTCACACAAAGATGCGTCACGAGCCGCAACCGACGAGGTCCGAAGACCGACACCAGCACGCCGGCGGCCGCGAGGCGCCGCGCCGCCTCGTCCGCCGCCAACGTCCGGAGATCGAGCATCACGATGTTGGTGTCCGGCGGCACCGGGGTGACCTCTGCGTGGTGCTCCAGCATCCTGGCCGCGATTTGGGCCCTGGCATGATCCTCTCCCAAGCGCGCGAGGTTGTGCTCCAAGGCGAAGAGACACGCCGCGGCCAGGATCCCGGATTGACGCATCCCACCCCCCAATTGCCGGCGTATCGCTACGGCACGCTCCAACAACGACTCCGGCCCGACGAGACACGCCCCGGCCGGACATCCCAGCCCCTTGGAAAAACTCACCATGACGGTGGTGCCGAATTGGGCCAGTCGCTCGGGCGGGCATCCCAGCGCATGGGCGGCATTCCACAGCCGGGCACCGTCGATGTGCAGCGGCAGCTCGTGCGAGTCGGCGAGCTGCCGCAATGCCGCCATCGTCTCGAGGTCGGCCACCTTGCCCCCGGCGGCGTTGTGGGTGTTCTCGACGGCGATGGCCGACGTCCGCGGACAAAATCGGCCCTGCCGGATCCGCTCCCGTACCAGGTCGGCGGTCATGACACCGTCGGGGGTTTTCACTGTGCGAAGCTGTACACCCCACAACGCCGCAGCGGCGGCTTCTTCGCAGTCTGTGAGGTGCGCGCATTCCTCCACGACGATTTCGGTGCCCGGCTCGCTCAACAAGCTTAGCGCTACCTGATTCGCCTGGGTGCCGGTGGGAAAGAACAGGGCCGCCTCGTGGCCGAGGAGCCGTGCGACGTCGGCCTCTAGCCGTCTCGTCGTGGGGTCGCCGTCCAACACGTCGTCACCCACCTCCGCCTCCGCGATCGCGGCGCGCATGGCGGACGAAGGCACCGAGACGGTATCGCTCCGCAGATCGATGGCAAGCAAGACGCCGTCGGCTGGCGGAGGGTTACTCCTCGTCGTCCGCTTTCTTGCGGTTGCCGCTTCTCCGGGCCGCGGTCTTCGCGGACTTGGACTTGGACTTGGACAGGCGCCGCTCCAGCTCCGACCGGGCGGATCGGACCGCGGCCTTGCCCGCATCCACCGCTTCCTTCGCGCCCTCGCGTTTTTCGTCGAACACTTCGCGAACGTTCTCGAGCTCCTCGTCGACTCGGTCTCGCGTCCGCTCGAATCCGGCACTCAACGCTTCCTGGAGGTCCTCGGCCTTCTCCGCCGCCGCCGCCCGGAACCGGCGCCCCGTGTTCTTCAACTGGCGGCGGGTCTCCTCACCGGTGTTCGGAGCGAGCAACAGCGCGAGGCCCGCGCCAAAGGCCAGGCCGAACAGGAACCCTCCCAGCCCGCTGTCGGAGCGCTCGACGACCACAACTGACGGTTCACGGTGTTCACTCATACATCCCCCTGTTGTCCACGGTGCCGTGGCACGGGAACACGTTCCAATCGTGCCGCCGTGTCATGGACCGAAATTTACCTGGGAGGCCGTCAAAACGTGACCCTCAATCCGTCGTACGCCGGGGCGACCCCCTCGGGGAGCCTGGCGGCCAGCTCTTTGTGGCTGAACTGGTGCGTGAGGTGGGTCAGAAACGTCTGTTCGGCCTCGACGGTGCGCGCGACGTCGATGGCCTCCGATATGGATAGATGGGTGGGATGGGGCCGGTCGAACAAGGCGTTCAGCACCAGGACGCGCACACCCCGGAGCGCCGCGATTGCCTCGTCAGGCACCGTTTTGGCGTCGGTGAGGTACGCGAACGGTCCAAAGCGATAGCCGAAGACGGTCATGGCCCCGTGCGACAGGGCGATGGGCAACACACGCATGCCCGCGATCTCCACCTCGCGTCCCGCCTCGAGCGGACGTGGCTCCAGATTGGGCTTCGAGGTGCCCTGGGGCGCCACGACGGCCGGATCGAAGATGTAGTCGAACCGATGGGAGATGCGCTCCAGCGTGTCGGCCGGACCGTAGAGCGGCAACGCGCCGTTGCGCCGCCAGATGGCGCGCAAATCGTCGATGCCGTGCACATGATCGGCATGGTCATGCGTGTACAACACCGCATCGATGGCATCCACCTCCGCCGACAGCAGTTGCAGCCGCAGCTCCGGGGGCGTGTCGATCAAGATCCGCCGCCCGTCCGCCCCTTCGACAAGACCCCCCACTCTGGTCCGTCGATCGCGGGGATCGTCCGAACGGCACACCGGGCAGGTGCAACCCAGGACGGGAACACCCATGGACGTGCCTGATCCCAACACCACCGCTTGCATCAGACGACTTCGACCTTGAGCAGGTTGGTGGTGCCGGGAGTGTCGAAGGGAACGCCGGCCGTCACGACGACCCGATCCCCCTCCTGCACGTAGTCGCGCGACGTGAGATAGTCTCGGGCGAGCGCGAGCATGCGATCATACGTCGGCTGCGATTCCTCCAGAGCGGCGTGCACGCCCCAGGTGAGGGCGAGTCGGTGGAACGTGGAAGACTCGGTGGTGAGACCGATGATGGGAACGCTCGGGCGACACGCCGCCAACTTGCGGGCCGTGAAGCCGCTGTGGGTAAAACACACGATCAGGGGAACGCGGAGCATCTCGGCCGCCGCGCACGTGGCTGCGGCAATGGCGTCCGCCGTTTCCGGACCCTCATCGGCGAACCGGCGGTTGAGGCGCTGTCGCTCGGGTATCTCTGCGATCATGTGCGCTGATTCCGTGCGCTCGACAATCCGCGCCATGGCTTGCACCGCCTCGACCGGGTACGCCCCCACCGCGGTCTCCGCCGACAACATCACCGCATCGGTGCCGTCGAGCACCGCGTTGGCCACGTCCGAGGCTTCGGCACGAGTCGGGCGAGGCTTCTCGATCATGGATTCCAACATCTGGGTTGCCGTGATCACCGGCCGGCCAAATTGGTTGGCGAGACTGATGACCCGTTTCTGGGCCACCGGCACTTCCTCGAACGGCAACTCCACCCCGAGATCGCCCCGGGCAACCATGATCGCATCCGTAGTATCCACGATGCTCGTCAGGTCTTCGAGGGCCGCTGCCTTCTCGATCTTGGACACGATGCGCATTCCCGCCGGCAACAATCCGCGCAGCGATTCCACGTCCTGATGCCTCCTGACAAACGACAGGCCCACGAAATCCGCGCCGTGCTCCACGGCCAGCGCGATGTCGTCCCGGTCTTTCTCGGTAACCGACGGTGCACTGACGCGAATGTCGGGAAGGTTCATGCCCTTGTGGCTCTTCAGCTCCCCCCCGTGCACCACCCGGCAAGTTATCTTCGCACCGTGCACAGCCGTCACGGTGACTTCCAACAACCCGTCATCCAGAAGGATGCGCGTGCCGACGGTGACGTCCTCGGCCAACTGACCGTACGTCGTCGGAATGTCGTCCCCGGTCGCCTCGTCTTCAGGAGCGAAACTCACCTCGCCGTCCTCGACGAGCTGGCGGGACTCCGCCAACGCACCAACCCGAATACGTGGTCCCTGCAAATCGACGAGGATGGCCACCGACTGCCGGAGCCGGTCGCGCACGTTGCGAATGCGGTCCATCACCGCCCCCCGGAACTCCGGCGTGCCGTGGGAGCTGTTGATCCGCATGACGGCGACGCCGGCCTCGATCATGGCCTGAATCACGTCCTCATCGGAGGACGCCGGCCCGACGGTGGCGACGATCTTGGTTCGACGAAAACGGGGATCGTACTTCACCACGTCACTCCATTCATTTTGCAACCGATCCGCCACAAGCGGCAACCAGCGCCGGAAGCGCCTCGCCCGCCGCCGCCGGCCAGTACACATCGGCCCGGCAGCTGAGTGGTGTCTCGTGCGGATTGATCTCCACGATCCGGCCCCCGCCCGCGGCGACTAACGACGGTAACTCGGCCGCCGGATACACGAGGGAAGACGTCCCGACGACCAACGCGACATCCGCGGTCCTCGCCGCACGCCAGGCTCGCTCCATCGCGTCGACAGGCAACGTCTCGCCGAACCACACGACCCCCGGCCGGATAAAGTTACCGCATTTGGCACACGCCGGGGGGTGGATCACTGTGGCACCGTCTTCCAACCGTGCAATGTCGTCCGCCGATGCCGGGTGCCGACATGCGATGCATCGGAACGCTTCTAGAGAGCCGTGCAATTCCACGACGTCCCGGCTCCCGGCGCGGCCGTGGAGCCCATCGACATTCTGCGTCACCACGGTCAAGACACCCTCGAGCAACGTCGCCAGCCGCACCAGCGCGTGATATCCGTCGTGCGGCTCTGCCCGGCGCACGGCGTGCAGTCGCGACACATACCACGCAAACACGCGGTCCGGATTGCGCCGGAACGCCCGCTCGGTGGCCAGGTCCTCCGGGTCGTATCGCGCCCACCAGCCGGACTGCGCGTCCCGAAACGTGGGCACGCCGGATTCCGCCGACATGCCCGCACCCGTCAACACTACCACGCGCTTGGCCCCGCGGAGCAGCCCGGCTGCCTCGTCGAGTGGACCCGTCACGTCAGCATTTCCAATTTCTCTGTGCCGTCCGTGTTCTCTGTGGCAAAACAGTCATCGACCGCGTACCAAAAATCTCGCCTCTGGTAAGGTGATGACGGCCAGCGCTTGCCTGTGTGGAGTGATTCTGAACTGAGCCACAGAGCCCAGTTCCCTCGCGCCGTCCGGGACTAGGACGCCGGAACGGCTGGTGACGGATACCGCCGGGCCACGTAGTCGTTGAGGATGTCGATGAACTCCTCGACCAACCGGTCGCCTTTGAGCGTCACGCTGAACTCACCGTCGATATAGACCGGCGCCTTGGGCTCCTCGAAGGTCCCTGGCAACGAGATGCCGATGTCGGCGTGTTTCGATTCTCCCGGGCCGTTGACCACACATCCCATCACTGCCACCCGCAGTGCCTCCACACCCGGATGTGTCTCTTTCCAAACCGGCATCTGATCCCGCAAATAGTCTTGGATGTCCTCGGCCAGCTGCTGGAAGTACGTGCTGGTCGTCCGACCACACCCGGGGCACGCCACTACATCGGGCAAGAAGCTCCGCAGACCGAGCGACTGCAGGATCTGCTGTGACACGCGTACTTCTTCGCGTCGGTCGCCGTCGGGCTTGGGGGTGAGGGACACGCGAATCGTGTCGCCGATGCCCTCTTGCAGCAGGATCGCGAGGGCGGCCGAGCTGGCCACGACGCCCTTGATGTCCATGCCCGCTTCGGTGAGCCCGAGATGCAGAGGGTAATCCGCCAGCGGTGCAAGCCGACGGTAGCAGTCCACCAGATCTTGAATGTTGGAAACCTTAGCCGAGAGAATGATCCGTTCGTGCGGCAGGCCGATGTCTTCGGCCAGGCGGGCTGATCGCATGGCACTCTCCACCATGGCATCCAGCATGACGTCCCGAGCGTCCTGCGGTTCGCTGCGCTCGGCGTTCTCGTCCATCATCTGGCTGAGGAGGTTGCGATCCAGCGAGCCCCAGTTCACCCCGATCCGTACGGGTTTCTCATGCTCCAGGGCCACCTCGATGATGGTTCGGAAATTCTCGTCCCGCCGCTTGCTCCCGACGTTACCGGGGTTGATGCGATACTTGGCCAGTGCCTCGGCGCAGGCCGGGTACTTGGTGAGCAAGAGGTGGCCGTTGTAGTGGAAGTCGCCGATGATGGGCACGCCGATCCCCCGGGCCTCGAGGCCCCGGGCGATCTCCGGCACGGCCTGGGCAGCCGCATCGTTGTTGACCGTGATCCGAACCAGCTGGGATCCCGCCTCTGCCAGGGCGGCTACCTGCTCCACCGTGCTCTCCACATCGGCGGAGTCGGTGTTGGTCATGGACTGCACGACCACGGGGTGGGCGGACCCTACGGGCACGCCCCCGACCCAGGTCGTGACGGTGGAACGGCGGTTTATTGCTGCCATGGGATCTCAAATATAGCCGGCACGGACGCCAGGACGCCTCCTCTAGAGCGGGGGTTGGTGCGCTACCCCCGGAAACCGGCGATCACGGCGAGGGGAATGAGCAGGTAGAGGATGACATCTCGGATGAGATAGAACGCCACGAACACGAGGACCAGTTTCCAGCCCCGCCGATGCACCAAGCCCTTCCATCCATGGGCGCGCTAGCTCATCTCAACCGCATTCGCTGTAGCCACAGGTGTGGCACTTCTTGCAGCCTTCGGCGAATTCGAGCTGGGAGCCGCAATCAGGGCAGGCCCCGGTGAAGAGTTGGTGATCCACGTGGGAGTACTGCATCAGTTCGCCGGACGGCCCGCTCTCGGCCTTGGGAACGACGGTGACGGCCGCGTCGCCGGTCGGGCTATCCAACAGATCCTGCTGCACACCCTGCTTCTCCTGCATCCACTTCTCCAGCGCGATGCCCACCGCGTCGGGGACGGACATGACCTTGTTCGGTCCGAGCCCGATGGTCCGATCGGAGGAGATGCCACGTAGTTGCCGGTAAATCGTGCTCAGGGGGATGCCCGAGCGCAATGCCAGGGACACCAATCGTCCGATCGCCTCGACATCGGACATCAAGGCGCCGCCCGCCTTGCCGAGGCTCATGAAGATCTCGAACGGCTGGCCTTTGTCGTCCTCGGTGATGGTCACGTACATCGTGCCCATGGGCGTGTCCACCCGACGCGTCGTGCCCCGCAGCAGCTCGGGGCGGGACCGCGTGGCCCGCCGCTGAAGGTTTTCGCTCTCCACCTCATGGAGGGTCTGCTTGGTCCGGGCCAACTCGGCTTCCAGCTCGGCGATACGCGACTTGAACTCCGCGGCGCCCTCGCGAGTGACCTCTTGATGCTGGCCGGCCACCTGTTTCGCCGTGCTGCCGGTGGAGAGCACCTGACCTTCACGGCTGCCGTCGCGGTAGACCGTGACGCCTTTGCAGTTGAGCGAGTGCGCCAGCTCGTAGATCTGCCGCACGTCGTCTTCGGTGGCGCCCTGGGGAAAATTGCACGTCTTGCTAATCGCGCTGTCCGTGTACTCCTGGAAGGCGGCCTGCATACGGATGTGCGACTCGGGCGTCACGTCGTGGGCCGCCACAAACACCCGCTGCCACTGCTCCGGTACCTCGTCGAAGTGGATGTGGCCCGCCTCGGCGATGCGGGTCATCAGCTCCTCGGAGTACCAGCCTTCACGCTTGGCGATCTGGACGAATTGCTCGTTCACGTCGGGCATGAGCACGCCGGCCTGGTTCCGCATGAACGCCACCGCAAAGAGCGGCTCGATTCCCGACGAACACCCGGCGATGATGGAGATCGTCCCGGTGGGCGCCACCGTGGTCAAGTTGCAGTTCCTCAGACGCCGCATCGACCGGATCCGGTTCCCGTCGGCGTCCCGGGCGCACGTGGCGTCCGGCCCCCAGATACTCTGCTCCCACTCGGGGAACACGCCGCGGAGTTTTGCCAAACGCTCGCTTTCGACCTTGCACTCCTCATCCACGAACTGCATCAGCTTGCACCCCAGGGCGACGGCTTCGTCGGAGCTGTACGGAATGCCGAGCGTCACCAGCAAGTCCGCCCAGCCCATGACGCCCAAGCCGATGCGGCGAATGCGCTGCGCCAGATTCGTGATCTGCGGCAAGGGGTACTTGTTGGCGTCGATGACGTTCTCGAGGAAATGCGTACAGAGGTGGACCGCCTTGGCCAGCCCGTCCCAATCCACATCCCCGTCCTTGACGAACAATCCGACGTTCACCGACCCGAGATTGCACACGTCGTACGGCAACAGCGGCTGTTCGCCGCACGGATTGGTGGCCTCGTAGCTGCCGAGGTGCGGCACGGGGTTGTACTGGTTCGCCTTGTCGATGAAGAACACCCCCGGCTCACCTGTTTTCCACGCTCCGTGGATGATCTTGGCAAACACTTCCCTGGCATTGAGCGAGCCCACGACCCGCTCGCTGCGGGGATCGAGCAGGTCGTAGTCGTCGTCCTGCGCAACCGCCTCCATGAACGCGTCGGTGACCGCCACCGAGATGTTGAAGTTCGTGACCTTGGAGATGTCGTCTTTGCACGTGACGAATTCGAGAATGTCGGGGTGATCGATGCGGAGAATCCCCATGTTGGCCCCGCGGCGCGTTCCCCCCTGCTTCACGACCTCGGTCGAGGCATCGTACAGCGACATGAACGACACCGGACCCGAGGCCACGCCCATGGTGGAGCGCACGATCGCGCTCCGGGGCCGAAGCCGGGAGAATCCAAAGCCCGTTCCCCCACCCGACTGATGGACGAGCGCCATGTTGCGTAGCGTGTCGTAGATGCCCGACTTGCCGTTGGAGAGGGCGTCGTCCACCGGCAATACGAAACAGGCGGAGAGCTGGCCCAGGGGCCGGCCCGCGTTCATGAGTGTGGGGCTGTTGGGCATCCACACCCGGGTGGTCATCAGATCATAGAACGCTTCGGCCAACGCCTCGACGGCCCCATCGCTCGCACCGTACCGAGAATCGGGCGCGGCAATCGTGGTGGCCACCCTCCAGAGCAAATCCTCCGGGTTCTCGGCGGGCTCCCCCTGGTCATTCTTGATCAGGTACCGCCGCTTGAGGACGGTCAGGGCATTGTCGCCGAATTCCGGAGCCCTTCGAGGGGAGGATTTGGCCATGACGGACGTTCCTTAAGAGCCTGAGCCCGGTTCGAGGGAGCGGGGCAATTTATGTGAACGCATGGGTCCGCGGGTGATTCGTCGGTGCGGGATGACAAGGTAGCTCGGCTAAATGGCCACGCAAGAGCGCCGGAAAGGGCACGGCAAGCAAGGGCTTATGGTTATCCACATCACAAACATATCATACCATAGGCCGGTGGCCCACCGCGTTGTACGACACGCAGGAAACAGCTCCGAGCGAGACGTCCCCCAGAACCACCGCCCCCAGGGCGATGAAGACCGGGGGATCGATCACATCAGCGCGCTTTGGGGTGGAAGACCTGCTGGGTCCACGCGGTCACGGCCCGCCCGTCCTTTTGGGCCGGCTGGTAGTCGAGATCGAGAGCGAAGTTGAGGGCCAGAATCGTGAACGCGGTGTTGTCCGACGGCGTCACGGGGATCACGGTCTCGGCGGTGCCGTCCGCTCGGACCTTGATGGCCAGCACTGCGATCGAGGGCACGTCGACGATCTCCTCGGTGAGGGGCACGAGCGTCGTCTCCCGAGGGCGCGCTCGCGAATCGAAGCACTCCCCGTTCAGGTTGTAGGAGTCGGGATCGAAGTCCGTGCACTGGCTCACCGGCGGCGGCGGGGCGTCTTCGACCAGCGCGATCCGGAGGCGGGTCGGCTGACCCGAGGTGATCTCCACGCTGCGGGTGACCGGTACGTACCCCGGCGCCGAGGCGGCTACGCGATGCGACCCCGGCGGGAGCATGTGGTCCAGACCGGAAACCGATCGGCCGTCGATGGTGATACTGGAGGTCCGGGGAGTCAAGATGAGCGCCAGCGAGCCGTCGGGTGGTGGGAGATCGACCACCACCATGGCGGTATCCTCCACGGCAACGCTGTCGGCCTCGACCCCGGTCGTGTCCTCGACCTCAGCAGAATCCACCGCCACGGAGTCCACCAGGATGGCCAGTGGGTCGCGCTCCGTCGTGGAGTCGTCCCCGGCGACGACGATCTCGTTCGACCCTGACGGGGCTCCGATGAGGGGCAGGGACCTGCCCATCACGGCGGTATAGTAATATCCGCCGCCACCGAGGCCTCCCGCGATGACCGCAGCCGATACGCCCACCAGCATGCCAGACTTCTTCTTCCTGACCCTCGGCGCGTCCAGGGAGGAGCGAGGCATGGGTGTGGTAGGGGTGCTGGGCCCCGTGGCCGCCGGGGCGGGCCCCTCGGCGACAGGAGCGACCACGGTGGCCGCCTCCGCGACGCCCGAGCCGCTCGCCGACACGGAGGCGACATCCACCGCGCCGCCCAGCACGGCGATCAGCTCGTCGGCGGTCTGGAATCGTTCATCGGGTTCCTTGGCCATCATGCGCCGGATGATGTCCAGCAACGCGCGCTGCTCGGCTGTCTCCAACTTGGGAGTCGGGAGTTCCTCCATGATGTGCTTGTAGCCGATGGAGAAGGAATCCTCCCCGTCGAACGGTACCGAACCCACCAGGCACTGATACGCCACGACCCCCAACGAGTACAGATCGCTGCGCCCATCGACAGGTTGGGCCCTGGCCTGCTCCGGACTCATGTAGTAGGGCGTCCCGATGGCCATGCCGGTGCCCGTGAGGCGCGTGCCCGAGGCCGCCTTGGCGATGCCGAAGTCCGTGAGCACCGGGACCCCTCGAACGGTGTACATGATGTTGTCGGGTTTGATGTCCCGGTGCACGATGCCGTGCTGGTTGGCATAGCCGAGCGCGCCGGCGCACTGCGACATGAGCGTGCGAATCTCCTCGGGGGCCAACGACCCGCGCTCCTCGATCACGTCGGCCAGGGAGCCGCCGCGCAGGAGCTTCATGGCGAAGTAGATCACGTCGCCGGTTTTCCCGACCCGATAGATGGGAATGATGCTGGGGTGTTCGAGCTTGGCCGCCGTTCGGGCCTCCCGCTGGAACCGCTCTACGAATTCGTCGTCGTGGGAGAGGGAAAACGGCAGGACCTTGAGCGCGACTTCCCGATCGAGGGCCTCCTCCCGGGCCAGCAAGACGATGGCCATCCCCCCACGTCCCAGTTCCTTCTCGACTATGTAATCGGACTTGAGGGCGTCCTTGATGATGTCGAATTCGGACTTGCCGGGGGCGCCGCGATCCCGGATGGCGGCGATAGGGGTCGTCGCCGCCAGATCCAGACCGCAGGACGGACAGAAGTTGGTTTCGTTTGAGGATTCAACTCCACAGCGAGAACAATACATAGCGACTCCGACGATTCCGACTGGATTTCAGCCAGCATACCAAGGTGGCGACGGGCTCCAACCGGTGCAACCTCGTGGGTTGCAGGCCCCGTGTGACGACCGTCACGGGCCCTGCGCCACACGAGATCGCGCCCCACCTACCCGGGTTCCTCCAGCCTTCGCAGCAAGAATCGTTCTATACCCTCATGTACCCCGCGGGCGTAGCGCCATTGGCCCTCGTCGCTGGTCAGTACCGCCTCCTGGTCGGGTAGCATGATGAACAGGCCCTCCACCAGCACCGAGGGCATCCAGGTGGGACGGGCGAGATGCAGGTCCCCCCGTCCCACGCCCAGGTCCCGAAACCCCAGATGCCGCACCAGCCCCCGGTTGATTTCCCGGGCCAGTTCGGCGGCCCGGGGGTGATAGTAGTAGACACTGGTCCCGCTGTTCACAAAGGGGTTCACGCCGTCGGGGACGGCGTTGGCGTGAATGGAAACGAGGATCTCGGCATCGGCGGCTTCGGCCCGGGTGGTGCGCTCGATCAGGCCCACGGCGGCCACCCCGTCCCGGATCATGACCACGTCCGCCCCCGCTCGTTCCAGGAGGGTTTGCAGCTTCCGGGCAACCTCCAGGGTCACCTGGGCCTCCGCCACTCCGGTGGGTCCGCGGGATCCTCCCGGGGGGTGGCCGGGGTCGAGGGCGATCCGCCGCCCCCGGAGCGGCGCCCCGGGATCGATCCCGGGTGGCCGGCGAATCTCCAGCAGCAGGTCGCTCCCCACCCATCGGGTGCGGTACCCCCACACGGATTCCGCCAGGTGCACCGTTATCTCGACTTCGTCACCTGCGGGCTGGCCGAACTCGATCAACCGGACGAAGGGATCCGTCCCGCCGTACTGGATCCAATCCATGTCGGCAGCGACCCCGTACAGCCGCACCACGAGGCGGCGCCCCGCCTCGTCCACCCGAAACGGGATCCGCCGGGAAAGGGGCACCCGGAGCGTCACCCAGCCCGCACCGGGAACGAGGCGCATGGAGCGGGCGACGCCGCCGGGGGGCGGGGTTCCCGGCTGCAGCGGTATGACCCCCACGGCGTCCACCCAGGCCACACTACGCCTCGAAAGCTGGAGCCGGACCTGATCGCCCTGACGGCCGCTCACCACCGCCATCGTACCGTTGGGGAAGAACCAGTGATAGGTACCCGAGGGTACCGGCCGGCCGGCGAGGATCCGATCCGTCTCTCCGGTGAGGGCCGTGTCGTCGTCCACCACCACCACCGGCGGGACGCCGCCTTCGATGACCCCCACCCGTAGAGGCCAGCGGTACCGCGCGGTGTCCGCCTTCCGGGCCACCTCGAGCCAGACCCACGCCGAGTCCTCCGGCGGCGGAACCAGCCAGGGGGACATGACGTGGCCGGGATCGGGGCCGAAGGCTCCGACTTGCCACGCCACGTAGCGGTCGCGGAGGGGCACAGGAGTGCCAGGACGCCCCGTGTCGAACGCCTCCGATCCCCACGCCCGGGGCGAGGCCGCGGAGTCCGGCAGGAACACCAGGGTGTCGCCACCCGGCCCGATGGCCCGCACACTCGCCCCCGGCACCGCCCGAACGCTCAACGCATACCCCTCGCCCGGCCTCACCCAGCGGTCTCCACGGGGGGCCAGCGCCGCGGTGTCGATCCAGACCCCCAACTCAGGCGGGACAAAGCGGGGTGCGATCGGCGCTTCGAAGATGGCCCGGGCCGTGTCGCCCCCGGCGATGGCCACCAACCGAAACCGCGCCACGGACTCCTCGGGCACGGCCAGCCACGCGATCCACCCGCCCGTGGGGTAGACGGGCACCTCCCGGCCGTTCACCGTCAGCCGGGCGTCTCCCCGGCCCACCGACCCGTAGATGAACACCGAATCCGCCGAGCCGATCACGTACAGCGAGTCGACTGGGATGAGAGATCCGTCGGTGACCGGGAGGGGGGACCCCTGCGGCGGGGGATAGGCAACCTGGATCCCGAGGGGACCCCTGACGGGGGCCGGCGGCGAAAGGGGCGTCATCACCCCGGCGGAGCACCCCCAGAGGAACACGACCATCGATGATACGCCGATCCTCCCCGGCGGATGGCTCGTTCGGGGGGGGGCCGGCACGATCGCGGAAGGTGCGCTAGAACAAGAAGCTGCGGTCAAGTGGTGTTTTGTCGTCCCGGTTTCGAAGCATTAATATAGACGGGCTATGACCTTTGCCAGGATTTTACCATGAACCGGCTTTTCAGTGCTCCCAAGGGGCAAATGAGAGAGGCGTCCCAGTGTCCCATCTGCAAGACGGGACTCACGCCCGGCCTGCCCTATTGCCCCGGCTGCGGCTCCCAGCTGGATAAGACCGAGGATTCCCGCTTGTGCCCGAAGTGTTCCTCGGCCGCCGGTCCCCATGCCAAGTTCTGCCCCGAGTGCGGTTACGGGCTCGACTCCGGCGCCCGGGCCCACCGGCGTACGTCCTCGATGCACACACCCGCCGTCGATACCGGGATCGTCCTCACCCGCCTCGACGAAACCGGGCAGGAGCTGAGTACCCATCCGATTGTGACGAAGACCACGACCATCGGCCGCGACGGAGCCGATATTGATTTCCCGGATGATCGGTACCTGTCGCCCCGACACGCCGAGCTGATACTCGAGGATGGCGTGCTGTCGGTGCGGGACCTGGGAAGCCGAAACGGAACGTGGTTCTTCATCGAAGCACCGTACAAACTCACCGACGGTGATCTGGTGCTCGTAGGGTCACAGATTTTCCGATTCCGCCGCCTGGGATACCCGGGGCCGCATCCTCCGGAAGCGGACGCAACCCGGCGTCTCGGCAGCCTGACGCCCAGCGCGGACATCGCAACCCTCACGCAAACCCGCAGTGACGGGAGCGCACGCGACGTCATGCACCTGTCGCCGGGCAGGAACCTCACGATCGGACGGGATCAGGGTGATTGGATTTTTTCGTACGACCCTTCGATGAGCGGATTGCACGCGCAGATCCAATCGGACGACGCGGACTTCGTGCTGATCGATGCCGACAGTCGCAATGGTGTCGCGGTGAACGTGCGCGGCAGCATCCAGCTGACCCAGCATTCCCGCATCCTGGTAGGAGACAAGATGCTTCGAGTGGATCTGCCGTGAAAGTTTGCACGACCTGCGGAAGAGAATATCCGGACAATCAAAGCTTCTGCCCGCTCGATGGCGCTTCGCTCCGGTCCACCACGTCGGCCGACCTGGTGGGCGGCGTCGTGGCCGCCTACCGCATCCTGACCAAACTCGGCGAGGGCGGGATGGGAACCGTCTATCTCGGCGAGCACGTGAAGATGGGCCGCAAGAGCGCCATCAAGGTCATGGCCAAATCCATGGCCGAGGACGCGGATGCCATCGCCCGCTTCAACCGTGAGGCCGCCAACGCCGCCCGCATCAACCATCCCAGCGTCTGCGCGATCTACGACTTCGGCGAGACCGACGACGGTGTCATCTACCTCGCCATGGAGTTCATCGAGGGTGAGGCCCTCATCGACATCATCAATCGCGAGGGCGCGTTGGCGCCCAAGCGCGCCGCCAACATTCTCGAACAAGCCGCCCAGGCCCTCGAAGCCGCGAACGAGCTGGGCATCGTTCACCGGGATCTCAAACCCGACAACATCATGATCGCCAGGGCCCGTGACGGCAGCGACGTGGTCAAGGTGGTCGATTTCGGTATCGCCAAGGCGATGGGCGGCGACGAGAAACAGAATGTCACGCGTACCGGTCTCGTGGTGGGGACCCCCGAGTACATGAGTCCGGAACAGCTCTCCGGTGATCCCGTGGACGGGCGCAGCGACATCTATTCGCTGGGTCTCGTGTTCTTCCGGATGCTGACCGGGCTGCTGCCCTTCCAGGCCGACAGCGCCCAGGAAATCATGGTCAAGCGGCTCACCGACGATCCGCTCAAGCTGAACGAGGCCAGGTCCGGCCGCGCATACCCGGCAGGTTTGCAGCAGAGCCTCGACCGCGCCCTCCAGCGCATGCCGTCGGACCGGTACGCGAGCGCCGCGGAGTTCGGACGCGACGCGGTGAACGCCGTGGCGGGCATTGCCGATCCCACTGCGGCCCCACTCGACGCGGCGGGCGCCACCCAGCTCGTCGATACCCATCAACGGAACCCGCCGCAGGAGGCCGTGGGGCCACACGGCACCGCGGTGATTCCGAGGACGCGCATCTCCGGCCAAGCGCCCTCGCCCACTACCCCGATGACGCCGATGCCGGCGTCCGCGCCGGGCCCGCGCAAGAGGCGCTCGGTAGGGGCGATTGCCGCGGTGGTCGGCGCGCTCGTGGTGGGCGGGGCCGGGGCCACAGTCGTGATGGGGAACGGCAACGGGAGCGATGCCGCTCCGCCGGATAGCCTGGCCCTGGCGAACAATGTGACCAGCGGCACAGAATCAGATTCCGCAGCGAGCGCAGGTTCGCCGGAGGGAGGGGAACGCCCGCAGGCCGGGGGACAAACCACCCCGGACCAAGGCGGAAGGACCGCCAGCGGAAATCCGAACGCGGGCGACGAGCGATCCGGCGATGGTGGATCCCCCGCTGGCCGGCGCGTGGACCCCACACCGACGAATCCTGCGTGGTTGGTGCCGGCTGGCGCGGACGAGCACCTCTTGGACATGTTGTTCCGGCTCGACGAGGCAAGCAACGACCACGCCGCGGTCCGCGACACCGCGGTGGCCTATTTCAACGCCACCGGCATGGCGGCCAAGGACAAAGCCACCGCGGCGTACGTCGTCGCCATCGCGTTTAGCAAATCGAACGACCGTTTGAACGCGCTCGAGTGGGCACGCCGGGCCCTGAGCGAGGAACCAGGCAGCACCGCATACCAGCAACTCGTCGACGACCTCAGCCGTGGAGGGGGCTCGTGAGCCTCTTCGGAACCAAGAAAGAATCGTCCATCAAGGTATCGGTGTTCGCACGGACCGATGTCGGCAAGCAGCGCGACCATAACGAGGACAGCTTTCTCGTTGCGGATCTCTCGCAGGGACGCGCATCGCTGCTGCCCGAGGTGCGGGAACACGTGCTGGGACCGAAGGGATCGCTGCTCATGGTCGCCGACGGCATGGGCGGAGCGGCGGCGGGGGAGGTCGCGAGTGAGATGGCGACCGAAACGGTGTACGAACACCTCAAGACCCATTGGGTGACCGACACGGACAACACCCCCCAGCAGTTCGCGTTTCGCCTCCGCGAGGCCGTGGAGGACGCCAACCACAAGATTCACGAACACGCCAAGCAGAATCCGGACCACCGGGGCATGGGCACGACCACGACCGCGGTGGGCATTCTGAGTGACGGTCTGTTTCTGACACAGGTGGGGGATTCCCGCGCGTATCTCGTGCGGCACGGCGAGGCCACACAGCTCACCAAAGACCAATCGCTGATGCAACGACTCGTCGATGCCGGCGAGCTCACCGCCGAAGAGGCCGAGAGGAGCGAACGCAAGAACATCATCCTGCAGGCCCTCGGCCCGGATCCCCGTGTCCGCGTCGATCTCACGCACCAGGAGATCTGCAAGGGCGACACCGTGGTGGTGTGCTCGGACGGGTTGTCGGGCCTCGTGTCGGCCGAGGAAATCGCCGAAGCCGTGACCAAGAACGAAGATCTCGTCGTCGCGTGCGGGGCGCTGATCGATCTCGCAAATGAGCGGGGCGGACCCGACAACATCACCGCCGTCGTCGCGCGTATCAACGGTGACGCACTCAAGGCCGCCACCGACGGCGAATCGGTGGGCCGCGCCGTGTACCCACTCCTCGACGGCGACTCCACCACCGAACCGGTTCCCGTCTATGAGGGAAACGATTCGCCTCCACCCAGCGATGTCAAACAGATGGTGATCGCCACGCTAGCAACTGCGATGATCATGGCCGTCGCCTTGATCCTCGCCGCTTAGACGCGGCGCGCCGTACGTGAAAGTCCAACTCAAGGTCATCAAGGGAGACCAGGCGGGCATCATCCGTGTCCTCTCCAAAGAGCGGATCGCCATCGGCCGGCACCCCGAATCCGACCTCCAGTTCAATCCCCAAACCGCCCTCGAAGTCTCCGGACGTCACGCCGAAATCATCCGACGGGACAACCGCTGGTTCGTCCGCGACCTCGGCAGCAGCAACGGCACGCTGGTCAACGGTCACCGGATCCAATCCGATACCAAGCTCGACGACACCGACCAAATCCGGTTCGGCGCCGCCGGCCCGACCATCGAGTTCCGGCTCGTCGCGGACACCATCCCCGACACGGGCGAGATGCCGGCGCGCCCGGCCGCCGCCGCGGCGCCGGCGAGTGCGGGCGCAACCCCTGCTCGGCGATCGAGCACCACCCAACGCGTCCGGGTCGAAGTCGCCCGTCAGACGAAGCAGATGCGACGGATCACGATGTCGGTCACAGTGGCCTTGGTGCTCGTGAGCGGCGGCCTCGTGTTCGTCAACCGCCAGCAACGCCTCACGCGGGAAGAGGAGATCATCCAGCTGCAAGCACGCATCAACAGCGTGTTGCGCGATGCTCGCACCACGACCACGGCGCTGCAGGGCGAGATGCAGGAACTGGCGAGCGCACTCCGCATGTCGCAACAGGATCTCCAGTCACTCCAGCAGCAGTTGTCCGACGCTCGTGACGCCGGAAATCGGGAGCGGATCGAGGTCTTGAGCGCCGAGTTGGAGACCGCGCTCACGGCCGTCGCACAGCAACAACACGCCGCCCGCATCGACTTCGCGGGCATCACCCGTGCGAACCTGCGCGCCATCGCCATGGTGTTCGTGGACTTCGGGTCCCACGTCGAGACCAGCACCGCCTTCGCCGTCCGCTCCGATGGCACGATGATCACCAATCGTCACGTGATCGCCGGCCGGGACGGCACATTGCGTCCCGTGCAAATCGGCGTGCGGTTTGCCGATTCTCAGCAGACGTTCGCGGCCCGGGTGGTGGCGGTGTCACGTGAGGAAGACATCGACCTGGCCCTGCTCAAGGTCGAGCTGGCCGGTCCCGTCCCCGTCGTCCTCGGATTCAACGGCCGGCCGGACACCGTGGCGGTGGGTGCACCGGTCGCCGTGATCGGCTTCCCCGGAGGCGTGGACAGCCCCCAGCGGATGCTGGACGGCGGCACCTACGCCACGGCGAGCCTCACGGTGGGCACCCTGAGCAAGAATCTCCCGAACCTGATCCAGATCAACGGCTACGGCACGCACGGCGCCAGCGGCAGCCCGGTCTTCGACGCCAACGGTCTCGTGATCGGGATCCTCTACGGCGGCGAGGAAGGAACCGGGGGGCGCCTGGTGTACGCCGTACCGGCCGGGCATGCGCGCACCCTGCTGGAGGGGATCCGCTAAATTGGTGATTGCAGATTGCAGAATGCAGCTTGATTGCATCGTCGGCCCAGAAGAACCATTCCTTAGGGAGATACGACCGGCGGCGGATCCCCCACGACCTTTCGCACGATCCCTCCGGCGTCTGCCAGGAGCCGCGTCGCTTCCTCGGCATCGACGCTCTTCAGCACCATGACAATTGCCAGCTTGACCCTGCCGCCCGCCCGCTGGATGGCCTGCCTGGCCTCCTCCCGATTCGTGCCGGTGGCCTCCATGACCACCCGCTCGCCCCGGTCCACCAGTTTGTCGCTCATCGCCACCAGATCGACCATGAGATTGCCGTAGGCCTTGCCGAGCCGGAGCATGGTGCCGGTGGAGATCGTATTGAGGATCAACTTCGTTGCGGTTCCCGCCTTCAGCCTGGTCGATCCAGTGAGGGCTTCGGGCCCCGTCGCGACGAGGATGCGCACGTCGCACGCGGCGGCGAGGCCCTCCTGCGCGGGGGAACAGGTGAGCAGGCCAACCGCTGCGCCCAGGGCTTTGGCCCGCTCGAGGGCGGCACTGACATAGGGCGTGGTGCCGCTGGCGGCGGTGCCCAGGACGAAGTCCCGCTGGGATACGCCTGCCTGCTCGATGTCGGCGGCGGCCGCGTCGGCATCGTCCTCCGCCCCTTCCTGCGACCGGGTGAGAGCCGGCGACCCACCGGCGATGATCCCGACGACCATCTCGGGCGGCGTGCCGAACGTGGGGGGGCATTCGGCAGCGTCCAGCACTCCGAGTCGACCGCTGGTCCCCGCACCCACATACACGAGTCGACCGCCCTGCCGGATCGCCTTCGTGGCGAGTTCGATCGCCTGGGCGATCTGGGCCCTCTGGGCATAAACGGCGGCGGCGACGCGGCGGTCCTCGGCGTGCATGAGGTCGACGATCACTTCGCTCGACGCCACGTCGATGTCGGTGGTCCGGGGATTCCGTCGCTCGGTGAGCCGCTCGTCGAGAAAATCCGGCTTTCGTGCCATTGGCCCCTCTTCAAGGCAGCAGTATGACTCGGCACACAGGTACGTGAAACGAAGAAGGTAGGAGATGGAGCGGAAAATGGCACTTCCCTGGTGCGCCGTTTCGAACCCGGGACCCGCGTCTTGCTCGGGTTGAGCCCCGTGCTGGCGGGGTGTGGCGGTCCACCAGTTGGACGAGATGCCGCTGCGACGGCCCCCCGCGTGCATCACCAATCCCTGCCCGACGAGATCGTGTACCAACCCGGTGGCTTGTTCCCGGGCACTATCAGCCGGTTGCAGGCGATGGGTCACACGCTGGTCGAACGCACGGTGTACAGTGCCGAGATCGCGGCCATTGGCCGTGGGGGTAACGGTTGGATTGGCGTGGCGGACCGCGCCGGAGGCAGCGCGCGGGCATACTGATGACGAAACTCAGATACGGTCACGCAAAAAGGCAGGGGTAAGATCACTCAGCCACGACGCCAGCACCGTGAAGTAACCCGAGATGAGCAGCAACCCCAGGAACACCAAGATACCCCCGGAGGTTTTCGTCACCACCGGCATGTATCGCCGGTATCGCTGGAACCAGTCGATGAAGCGGTCGACCGCCAGGGCCGCAACCAGAAACGGCACGGCGAGGCCCAGTGAGTAGAACGACAACAACAGCATGCCCTGCGACACCCGCCCCTGCGTGCCGGCGAATGTGAGGATGGCTCCCAGGATGGGCCCGATGCACGGAGTCCAGCCCGCCCCGAAAGCCAACCCGACCAGCACCGTCCCCAAATATCCGAGGGGTTTGTTCTGGATATGCACGCGCCGCTCACGCGCCAGGGCGCCCAGGCGGAATACCCCAAGCAAGTACAAACCGAAGAACACGATCAGGGCGCCGCCGATCCGCTCGAGCCAAACCTGATGGGCCTGCAGGACGCGCCCGAGTCCCGTCGCGGTCGCACCCAACGCCAAGAAGATGATCGTGAAGCCGCTCACGAACAGGAGGGCGTGGGTAAACGCGGCGCGCCGGTGATCGCCCATCTCCTCCAGCGACATCCCGGTGATGAACGAGAGATAGCTGGGGATGAGCGGCAGCACGCAAGGCGAGAGGAAGCTCAGGACCCCGGCGCTGAACGCAACAAAAAAACCTATTGAAGTCGTCGATTCCATAGCATCCACCCAACACCCTGCACCGTCAGCAGGTTCCCGACGGCTTGCTCAGGCCTGAGCCGCATGGAAGCCCATCATTTTGTAGATGAGCTTCGCGGCAAGAAAGTCCGGCGACACCATCCCCGGAATCGGCGCCAGCTCGACCACGTCACAGCCGACTACGTGGCGCTCGCGAAACACCCGCTCGAGCAACCGCACGGTGGGATTCCACGATCCGCCGCCCGGTTCGGGCGTGCCCGTGGCCGGCATCACGCTCGGGTCCAGGAAGTCGACATCGAATGTGATGTACACCTCGGGGCCCAGGGCGTCCAACGTCCGGTCGATCCAGCCGTCGGTGTCGAGCTCGTGTGCGAAGATGACCGGGATGTTTTTCTCCCGCATCAAGCTGCGCTCCTCACGGGTGAGCGACCGGATCCCGACCGGGACGAGGTCCACACGCTGGTGCACCCGTTGCATCACGCAGGCATGCGAGAACGGCGTGCCACCGTACTCGGTTCGCAAGTCTGTGTGCGCATCCAGTTGCAGGACCGACAGGCGCTTGCCGCCGAGGTGGTCGGCGTGGGCGAGAATGGGCGACGATGACAGACTGTGCTCTCCCCCCACCATCACGACAAGCTTGCCGGTGGCCACCAGCACATCCATCACCCTGCGCAGTTCGTTCAAGGCCTGCTCGGGCCCCTCGTGCGTCAACAGCAACTCTGGGAGCGTATGAATGCCAATCGTGTAAGGCTCGCGGTCGAGCTGGTGATCGTACAACTCGACGTAATGTGACGCCGTCATGATCGCGCCAGGTCCGTGCTTGGTGCCGCTCATCCACGACACCGTCGCCTCATACGGCACGGGCAACAGCACGACACCCGCCTCTTCGAAGTCGGTGTGCTCGGGAGGAAGCCCCAAAAACGTGCCGGGGGCGCCCCACACGAACTCCGCCAGCGACCCCGGGACGCCGGCCGCCGCCTCGCGGAACTCGTTCATCCGCAGAAAACCAACGCGCTGACGACAGTCACCCACCGTCCGTCGTTCGCCGCTATGGCGGTGGAACTGATGTTGGTCGTCTTGACGATTTCGCCGGACAGTCTCCACTGCTCGCGCCTCTCATCCCACGCCTCGTCGGGATCAAACGGCACGCCGAGCACCGTGGCCAACATGCTCGCCGCGAGATCCTCGGCGTAGTCTCCAGCTTGGGCCTGGGGCATGCCAAAGGCATGGTGCTCGGAAACGTATCCGTGGTGGCTCGGATCCTTGGGAATGGCCAACCCAATGGACGCCACCGCGCGACGGGACGGTTCGTTCGTTTCCGCCCGGGCCTGCACCACAAACACGATCTGGCCGGCCCGGAGAGAATGGATGCCTCTAGAGACCGGAACCAACTTGCAGTGTGCGGGAAAGATCGAACTCACGGTTACGAGGTTGTATTGCGCGATCTCGGCGTTCCGGAGTGCGAGCTCATAGCTGGTGAGCCGTTCCTTGTGACGACCGATGCCTTTCGTCAAGAAGGCTAGTTGCGGTACCAGTGCTTGCGAGTCGATCACTCGTGTTTCACTCCCCGCCGTCCCGAGCCGGCTTCGAGGGTGACGGCGGCGTTGTCCTGACATTCGTGGCACACCCCGTAGATCGCCAGGCGGTGATGATGATGTCGGAAACCGTGTTCATCGGCGATGAGCGCATTCATGCGTTCGATACGCTCGGAGGAAAACTCCACGACCTTGCCACACTCGAGACAAATGAGGTGCTCGTGGTGGCTCGTGACGCCGCGCGGTTCGTACCGCTTGAACCCGTCGCCGAAGTCATGCTCCGAGATCAACGCAGCGCGTACCAGCAGGTCGAGCGTGCGGTAGATGGTGGCCTTACCCACGCGGATGCCGTCGTCGCGCAAGGCCGACTCGATATCCTCCGCCGAGAGATGTTCGTCGGAAAAAAACAGGACCGACGCGACAGCCTGCCTCTGCTGGGTCAATGGCAGATTCCGATCTCGCATGTACTTGCGAAACCGATCCAGAAGTTCCTTGCCGTCAAGCTTCGGCGGCGGGCTCGTCATCGGCGGGTGAGAACCAGAGTTTCGGAGCGATCTCGATGGGCGGTTCTCCCTCCCCTGCGCGGGTCTGCACGCCGCGCACCACGTCCTGCACGACCTCGACCGGCCCGGCACCAACTTCCACAATTTCCACCTTCCACTGCCCCCGTTGCCGCCCCCGCGTGATGAGCATGTACTTCGCCGTGAACACCGTGAATCGATCCTCGTCGGCATTGGTCGCCACCACGGCGGTTCCCCATTCCCGGCCGTCGCGACGCATGGGCGGGAAAATCCAGATCCGGGCGATGTCGTCCGGTGTCACCTGCTTCCCGACCGCATCCGCGACCTTCGACCACCCCACCCCCAGTCCGGGGACGGGGGTGGATGCCCCGGCAAGGATCGGTTGCGGTGAAGTCATGGCGCGGCCGGAAGTTATCGGGGATGAGAACCAGTTTCAACCCGCTGCCCGGAGTCGAGCGCGTCCTACAACAGGGAGACGGGATCCCGGTCGAAGATGACGCGGATTGGGCCGCGGGTGGTGTGGGGGGCACGGCGTGACGCGTATCGAAGGAGCCGGCCCAAGAGGCGGCGGTCTTCGCACCGCAGGATCATGTGCCACCGCCAGCGCCCCTTGATCCTGGCCAGCGGTGCCGGGGCGGGCCCTACCACGTCCGCGGCGGGTGCGGTTTCCGCGACCAGGGCGCGTAACCAGTCGGCGACCTGGCCCGCCGCGCCGGCCACGCGGTTCTCGGACGTGCCGCTCACCACGACGTTGATCAGGGCGTGATACGGCGGATAGGGCGGGGAGCGCCGCTCCGCCAGCTCCTGCTTGGCGAACCCCTCGTAGTCGTGTCGCGCCGCGGCGGTCAGGGCGTAGTGGGTGGGCACCCGCGTCTGCACCAACACCTCGCCGCCAGCGGGACCGCGCCCGGCGCGACCGGCGACCTGGGCAATGAGCTGAAAGGTGCGTTCCGCCGCCCGGAAATCGGCCAGATACAATCCGGTGTCGGCGTCCACGACGCCGACCAGGGTCACGCCCGGAAAGTCGAGTCCCTTGGCAATCATCTGAGTGCCGAACAACAGATCGATCTCGTGACGGGCAAAGGCATCCAGAATCCGGCGATGCGACCACTTGGTCGCCGTCGTATCCGCGTCCATGCGCGCGAGGCGCGCGTCGGGAAAACGCTCGGCGAGCCAACGCTCCAGCAGCTGCGTGCCGGCGCCCCGCGTCCGCTGCGTCTCTCCACCACAGACTTCGCAGCGTGGCGGAAAGCCCCGGCTGAACCCGCAGTAGTGACAGCGCAGCCCGGCGGGCGTGCGATGCACCGTGAGGGCCACGCTGCACGAAGGGCACTCCAGCACGTCGCCGCACGCCACGCACTGCAGGAAATGCGCGAAGCCTCTGCGGTTCAGCAGCAGAATGATCTGCTCGTGTCGCGCGAGGCGGTCGCGCACCGCCCCGTCGAGGGTCTCCGACCACGGCACCGCACCGCTATCGGCGACGCGTGCGGCGGTGCGCATGTCCACCAAGGCGACCGGGGGAAGCGGTTGGGCGGCAACCCGCCGCGGGAGAGACACCACCCGAATCCGCTCACGGGCGGCCCAGGTCTCCAGCGACGGCGTCGCGCTTCCCAGCACCAGGCGCGCCCCCTCCAGCCGGGCCCGGCACATGGCCACGTCGCGAGCGTGGTATCTGGGAAACTCGCCGTTCTTGTAACTCGAATCGTGCTCCTCGTCGACGACGATTATCGAGAGGTCTTGTACCGGCGCGAACACGGCCGAGCGGGCTCCCACCACAACCCGCCGCTTGCCGGTGACCAGAGCGCGCCATGCATCGGCGCGCTCCCCGTCGGAGAGCGCGCTGTGGAGCACGGCGACCGCGTCGCCGAACACGCCGCGCACGCGCGCGATGGTTTGTGGTGTCAGCGCGATCTCCGGGACCAGGACGATCGCGCCACGCCCCCGACTCACCTCGGCCCGCATCGCCTCGAGATACACCAAGGTCTTGCCGCTTCCCGTCACCCCGAAGAGCATGGCCGCGCCCCCCGGCGGCAGTTCGAGGATCGCCTGAATGGCCCGGCGCTGGTCGTCGCTCGGCGTGGCCGGCGGCGGCGACGCCACCCCATCGAACGGGTCGCGCAAGTGCTCCCGCTCTTCGATCCGGGCCACGCCCCGCTCGACCAACCCGCGAATCACGGCGCGAGAGAATCCGAGCTCGCCGGTCACGCGGCTCACCGACGCTTCACCGCCCAACGCATCGATGGTGTCATAGGCCTGCCGCTGCCGCGCCGCCCGACCGAACACCTGATCGCGCTCGAGGAGCGACGGCAGCCGTCGGGACAACACGACCACCGTCTCGACGCCCGGCCCGGGACCCAACTGCGGCGCCACCGTGGTCAGCTCGATGGCCCCGACCCGAGACAGGCGCTGCAACGTCTCCCACACGGGACGCTTGAGGCAGCGCGCCAGCGCGCCTGCGGTCGCCCGCCCGCCCGCCCGGTCGAGCTCGTCCATGAGCCTGGTACCGACCCCGCCGGGCGCAGCCGATCGATCACGTGTCGTCGCCAGGAGTTTGGACGTGCCCCACAACGTGCCGGGGAGCATGGCTTTGAGGGTGAGCCCCGGCGGCGCGGCATAATGGCGCGCGACCCAAGCCCCCAACGTCAGGAGGTTGGCCGGTACCATGGGTGCGGGGTCAGGCGCGAGGAGCACGGGACGAAGCCCGTCCGTCGATTCTTCACCGACGTCGAGCACGATCCCCACCATCTCCCGGGACCGGATCGGTACCACCACCCGCGCCCCCGGTACCACCCGGTCGGCCAGGGCGGTGGGAATGCCGTAGCGGTACGGCGTGTCGACCGGGATCGGGAGGATGACCGAGCAGGTGGTGGGCAGGCTCACCGGGTCCCCGGCCTACGCGGCCAACGCGCGAACCATCTCGCCTGCCGCCAAGCGGATGCGCTCCGGCACGTAGCCGCCCTCCAGCACCGCACCCAGGGGTGTCCCCAACCGCTTCCAATCGTGAATCCAGGTCGCGTAGTCGAGGGGCTCCAGGGTGAATCCCGCCAGGGGATCGCCGGCCATCGCATCGAATCCCGCGGAGACCAGGACCAGTTCCGGTTCCCAGCCGCTCGTCGCCTCGTCCACCGCCGTGTTGAGATCCGCGAGATAGGTCGCCCGCGGGAGACCGGGAGGCCGGGGAACGTTGAACACGTTGCCCACGCCTCGCTCCTCAGGCCTCCCGGTCCCCGGATACAGCGGATGCTGGTGCAAGGAGATGAACCGAATCCTGGGGTCGTCTTGCACGAGGGCCTGCGTCCCGTTGCCGTGGTGCACGTCCCAATCGATGATGAGAACCCGCTCCAACCCGTGATCGACCAGCGCCGAGCGGGCCGCCACCACCACGTTGTTGATGAGGCAGAAGCCCATGGCCACCTCTGCCGTGGCGTGATGGCCGGGCGGCCGCACCGCGGCAAAGGCGGGCTGGCCGGCGAGGGCGTGCCTCACCATCATCGCGGCCGCCCCGGCCGCCCGCACCGCCGCTTCATAGCTGTCGGCGCTCAAGAACGTGTCCCCGTCCACCATGCCACCCCCACGCCCGGCCATGGCTTCGAGGCGCTCGAGATAATCCGGCGGATGCACGCGCTGGAGCTGTTCCGGGGTTGCCGCAGGAGCTTCTGACCACTCGACGATGTCGCCGTACTGGGATCCCCGGAGCTCGTCGAGAATCGCCTGGATCCTGGCCGGCGACTCCGGATGACCGCGACCGGGGTCGTGTCGCAGCGAGGACGGGTGCCAAATGACGTGTACGGACATGACAATCCAGATGCTGGGGTCGGACGCTGGGCTTATTCCTTAGGGGAATCCCCCATCAACTCCTGGAGCTCCCGGAAACGCGCCTCGAGGCCCTCGTGTAGTTCCCGAAGACCACGAAGGTAACGCCGCCAATAGAACCAGACGGCAACCGCGCCCAGCGCGAAGCCCAACCCCCACAACAACAATCCCGATCGCCCCGACCACAATCCGGCCATGATGAGGAGGACACCATCGAGCGCCAAGAAACCCACCGCGAGGATGGTCACCACCCGGCCAGGCCGCCGGCGCCGGGCCACACTGGCCTGCGTTTCGGCGATCCAATCTCTGTTGGAGGGATCGTGATCGGAAATGGTACTGTCCTATCGCACCGGTCGGCGTCGTGCCGGCTCCACGACCATCGGGGCACCGTCGGGCACGTCGAGCGCCGCGAGGGTTTGCGTTTCGTCTAGCACGAGCGCTCCGCGGTATTTGAGCTCGTAGCCGGCGGGGTCCACCGGCCGCCCCAACGCCTCCGTCAAACAGGAGGCTTTCACGTCGGCGAACGTGCTGTCGGGCGTGGCCGGAACATCGACGACGTCCCAGACCTCGGTGTTCCAGACCCGGACCGTCATCCGGGCACCGGCGCGCGTCGTCATGACAAGACCCCGTCGGCGCAGGGCAGCGTGGAGAAGAACCGGCCGATCGCCTGATCCAAGAGCAACGTGGACGCACGAACCCGCGTGGCCCCGTCAGCCGCGACGACGGCCATGGCGATTTCTTCACCGCCCTGGCCGCGAAACGTCGCGTGCGTGGGACCTTCATGCTCGAGAAACGCGCTGCTGAGCGGATTGCGCTCAGCAAAGAATACCTTGGCCCGGGCAATCACCTCGTCCCCCGAGAGCGTAGTCAGCATTTCGTGAACCACTACGGAAGCTCGCTGGAAGCCGTGCGAGAAGCAATCCATCGGTTCAGCGCGAGCAAGGCCGCAAATACGACGGCGAACTGCACCAGCACCGTGCCCACGTTGTACGTGCTGATCGGATCCAACCAGTCGTCCGACGCTTTCGCTGAATCGACCAGGAGCCAAACCATCAAGACGACGGCCTGCAGTGGAATGAGCACGGACACGACGACATCCCACCAACGCCCCACCCGGATGTCCGAGTCTTCGTGGTTGAGCTGCTCTTCACGGAACCGCCGGACGCCTGAGGTGATGACGGCGATCGCGAAGAAGAGTCCCGACACCATCAACGCCACCGCCCACACCCAGTCCTGGTTCTGCAGGAAGCGATTGAACAACGCCGACGGCAACCCGAGCAGGAAACCGGCCCCGCCCACGATGCGAACGGCCTTCGCGCGATCCACACCGGCATCGACCAGCACCCGCGTGCCCAACTCGATCATGGCCATGAGGCTCGTGAACGCCGCGAAGGCCAACGCGACGAAGAACAGCACCATCAGGATGCGCCCCAGCGGAAGCGTCGCAAAGAGCTGCGGCATCCAGATGAAGGTCAATCCCTCGTTCCCGGCCCCGAAGATCGTGCTCTGCATCAGTTCGGGAGAGAGCTGCTCTCCCGCCTCGACGGCCGCATGGAGTGCGGGATATGCGGCCAGGGCATCCGGGTTCGTGGCAAAGCTGGAAATCAGCTGGGGCACCACGGAGAACACGGTACACATCACCATGATACCGGCCAACAACGAAATCGTGTTGTTGGCCACCGGCAGGATGAACGCGTTGAGGGCGGTGTCTTCCCGTTCCCGCAGGTACGCCGCGTAACACAGCACCAACCCCCAACCGGCCCCGGTATCCCACGCGTTCTGCGTGAGGGCCTCGACCCACAAGCGCGGGTTGCCGAGCGCGGCCCAATCGACGCTGAAGAGGTAGGCCAGTCCGTCGGACGCGCCCGGCAAGGTCACGGCACGGATGGCGAGCACCACGATCAGGACCAGCAGGGACGGCATCAACACCTTGGCGACGTTCCCGATGGCCCTGACGCCCCGAGACACGACGAGCACACCGAGCCCCATGGCGAGGCCGTGCGTGACCACCGGCCAGGGCGATGCAATGTAGGAATTCCAGAACTCGCCCGGCGACGCACCCGGAACCTGGCCCGTCGCGGAGGCGAAGACGTACCGGAGGGTCCATCCGGCCACCACCGAGTAGTAGAACATGATGGCCACGGCAACGAACGCAACGAAGGCGCCCATCCACGCCCACTTCGGACCCATCATCTGCATGAACGCGCTGACCGGGCCCGACCGAGTTTTCCGACCCATTCCGAATTCGACCAGGATCAAGGGAATCGACCACATGAACAAGAACACGACCCACGCAATGAGGAATTCCCCGCCACCGTTCTGCGCGGCAATGCGCGGGAACCGCCAGATGTTGCCCGTACCGACCGCCATGCCTAGCATGGCGAGGATCATGACCCACCGGGAAGAGAACGTCTCGTGGTTGCCGGTCACACTATCCCCCTTGGATTCAGTACCTCACTCATCCGGCGATGCGCTCGGTCAGATAAGTGGCGAGTTGGTCCATCGCAATCCGATCTTGCTGCAGCGTATCCCGATGGCGCACGGTCACGGTGTGCTCCGCGACGGTCTCGCCATCGATCGTCACCCCAAAGGGTGTTCCGGCCTCGTCCTGCCGGCGATACCGCCGACCAATCGATCCCCCGTCGTCATAGAATACCGGGAACCGAGTCTTCAGATCCGCGTGGATCGTTCTGGCCAGTTCGGGCATGCCGTCCTTCTTCACCAAGGGAAAGACGCCCGCCTTGATGGGCGCGATGGACGGATGCAACCCGAGGACCACGCGCACCTGACCTTCGACCTCTTCCTCGCGATAGGCATCCGCCAGTACCACGAGGAACAACCTGCCCACTCCCAGAGCGGTCTCGACCACGTAAGGCACGTACCGCTCGCTGGAACCCGGATCGGCGACCTGTAATTTCTTGCCGGAATACTCCTGATGGCGCGAGAGGTCGAAGTCGGTGCGATTGTGTATTCCTTCGTATTCCTGCCACCCGAACGGAAACTCGTACTGGATGTCCTCGGCCCGCTTGGCATAGTGAGCCAGCTCATCGGGCCCGTGGGCATGATATCGGAGCTTGTCCGGATTGATGCCGAGGTCCTTGTGCCACTGCATCCGGCGTTCGTGCCAGTACTCGAACCACTCTTCGTCGTCACCCGGCTTGACGAAAAACTGCATCTCCATCTGCTCGAACTCGCGGGTCCGAAAGATGAAATTGCCCGGGGTGATCTCGTTGCGGAATGCCTTGCCGATCTGCGCGATGCCGAACGGCATCTTCTGGCGCGCCGCCTGCATGACGTTCAGAAAATTCACGTACGTGCCTTGAGCGGTTTCCGGCCGCAGAAAGATCTGCGCCGCCTCGTCTTCCACGGGACCCATGAACGTCTTGAACATGAGGTTGAACATGCGCGGCTCGGTCAACGTGCCCTTGTTGCCACACACGGGGCACTGGCCGGTTGCTTCACCGGGCGTACCCTTGATGCGCTCGTCGTCGGCGCGGAATCGATTCTTGCACTGCCGGCAGTCCACCAGCGGATCAGTGAACTGCGATACGTGTTGCGAGGCTTCCCACACCCGTGGATGCATCAGGATCGCCGACTCGATCCCTTCGATATCGTCCCGCTCGCGGACCATCGACCGCCACCACCGCTCGGTGAGATTCTTCTTGAGCTCCACGCCGAGCGGCCCGTAATCCCACACCGAACCGAGTCCGCCGTAGATCTCCGACGATTGGAACACGAAACCTCGCCGTTTGGCGAGCGACACGAGCTTGTCCATGGACTGAGGAACCACCGAGTTGCGAGTGGCGGGATCCGGGATCCCGAAACGAAAAAAGCAGCAGCAAGATAGACGGGGGCTATCCGGGCGGCAAGCGAATCAGGCGCCGAGCCAGCATTGCAGCACGCCTCCCCAGCTCGGCCGCATCCCACATCCCGCCGCCGCGCTCCACCATCACGCCGTCTGGCACGTCGGTGGCGGTGGGAGCGAGCAACCCTACCGGCTTGCCGGCCTCACGGGCCCGCCGGATGACCTCGCCCGTGAGCTTGCCGGCCAGGGACGTTGCGTCGAAACCGCCCTCGCCGGTGATGACGCCGTCGACCCGCCCGAGAAAACGGTCGAACCCCGCCCGGTCGAGCAACCAGGGGGCGCCCGGCTCCAGCCGCCCGCCGGCGAAGGCCAGCACGCCGAACCCGAGCCCGCCGGCCGCGCCGGCCCCCTCCCGCGCCGCCCACTCGAGCCCACGCTCCCCCAGGATCTGGACCAGACGCTCGAGCCCCTGATCGAGCCGGTCGGCCGCCTTCGCCGATGCCCCCTTCTGAGAGGCGTAAACCCGGGCTCCGTCGGGACCGCTCAGCCGGTTACGAACGTCCACCAGGCCGGTCACCTCGAGGCGGGGCGGGGTTCCGGGTTCCAGCGCCGAGAGATGCCGGAGGGCGCCGCCACCCGGTCCCAGCACACCGCCCGCATTGTCCCGGGGAGTCCACCCCCAGGCCCGCGCCATACCCAGCCCACCGTCCATCGTGGCACTGCCACCGAGGCCCACGTAGGCCCGGTGGGCCCCCGCATCCGCTACGAAGGCCAGCAGCTCACCCAATCCCTCGGTGGAGGTCCTTTCCGGGTCCCGTCTGGCCGGCGGAACGAGCCGGAGACCACACACCATGCGGGATTCGATGACCGCCGTCCGATCGTTCAGCCAGCCCACAGCCGGACGGACCGGATTCCCCAAAGGGCCCTGCACTTCGTGGGTAGTCGTGCGAATTACATGGGCCCCGAGAGCATCCAGGAGGCCATCCCCCCCATCACTGGCCAGTATCACGATGGTGCTCGCCCCCGCGGCGGCCAGCGCTTCCCGGCAGATCCCCGCTACTTCTGGAGCTCCGAAGCTCTCCTTGAAGGCCCCTGCCACGATCAGCACCCGGGGTCTGTCGGTCATCCGATCCATCCCCAACCGGGTCCAGTACATGGTGAAAATCTACGTAAAGTCATAAATCATAATGACTTGTGCAACACCCAGGCAATTACTATGTTGTGTCCGACCAGAGGCCGAAGGCGCTTTCAATCACAGGAGTCAGGCGATCTGCTCCGCGACCCAAAACCGATTTCCGGTCCTGTTCCAAGCCTGCAGTCCCAAACCGCCTGACCCGGCTGGCCGGGGAATCCGTCACAGACCCGGCACCCTGTAAGAGGCATATTTGTTGCCTTTTCAAGGGCGAAAGGCCGTTTCCCGACCTCTGGCGAGTGACCCGCAGGCTGGAAATGCCGCTACAGAATCGCCCTCCAGAGGACTTGGAGAAAGGTCACCAACCCAGTGAATCGACCGGAATCGGGTCCGAACGCGCCCGATATCGCCCTGCCAATGCACCGCGAGATCCACCTTCGGGATCTGATCGCGGTGATCAATCGCCATTGGGTGATCGTGAGCGTGCTCGCGATCCTCGTCGGCGGCGGGGCGTATTATGCCGGTCGGCAGGCCGTGCCCCAATACCGATCCCGGCTTACCGTCCAGATCCACTCTCCGAAGCAGGTCTTCGCCCGGCTCGATGACATCGACGTCGATGAACTGGCGCTCCAGACCGATCCGATCCTCTCCGAGGCCCTGGTGCTCACGACCCAGGGACTCGCGCTGGAAGTCGTCGACGGCAGGCAGCTCCAGATCGGCATCGACGATCCGACCGTGTTCCGGGGCCGGGTGATGACGGGGATCCTCGTGGATTCCGGGAGCGCTCCGCCGGGCGAGTACCAGTTGGAGGTCGATACTGAACGCTACCGCTTGATGGACGCCTTCGGTACGATCCTCAGCACGGGAACCCTCGAGGAGCCGGTCACGGGCCCGGGGTTCTCCTTCACGGCCCTTCCTCAGGATCCGGGGCGGTCGGTGGGAATTCGCGTCGTGACCCGGGCCGCCGCCGCGAGACGGGTGTCGGCTGGGCTCTCGTACCGCGTCCGCGACGGGACCAATGCGGTCGACATGTGGTACACGGGCACCGACCCGACGCTCGTGCCGGTGGTGCTGCAGCGTGCAGCGTTTCTGCTCCGCACCATGGGCGTTCGGCGCGCGATGGCGACGGCGGCGGCTCGCCGAACCTATATCGAGAACCAGCTCCGACAGTCGACGGTGGAGTTTCAGGCCAGCCTCCGCGAACTACAGGAATATAAGGAAGGTCAGCAGATCACCGACCTCGGCATCCAAGAAAACGCTGTCATGCAAACGATCCGGCAGCTGGAGGAGAACCGGCACTCTGCCATGGTGCAGGTCTCGACGATCCGCGACGCCATGGCATCGCCGGATTCGATCGGTGTCGAGACCTTGAATCGGCTGGCGGCCATCGAGGGTATCGGCGCCAACGCCGCACTCCGCTTTCAGATCACCGGGTTGCTGGAACGCTACGATCAGCGCAACGGCCTGACGGCGGGCGCCCTCGGATTCAACGAGACCAACCCACAGGTCTCGGCGGTGGATCAACAGATCCGGCAAGGGCACCGCGCCCTGCGCAGCGCCGTGGACGCCACCATCAACAGCGTCGAATCTCGCATCGGCGCCATCCAGCGCGAGATTCAGAGACAACGCGAGATATTGTCGGCGTTTCCGAGCATGGAGTCGCGCATCGGCCAACTGAACCTCGAGTCCAACATCTTGAACCAGACGCAGCGCTACTTGCTCGGGCAGTACCAGGCCGCTCGCATGCAGGAAGCGACCATCGCGCCGTACATCGAGGTACTCGACGACGCCTCACCGGCCTTCGACGTGGGCACGAGCGTGCGGCAGCGGGTGCTGCTCGGCGTGCTCGTCGGCCTGTTGCTAGGCCTCGCCGCGGCCTTTTTCCTGGAATACCTCGACCAGACCGTCAAGACCCCCTCCGACATCGAGCGGGTCCTGGGTGTGCCGGTGCTGGGCATCATCCCGCTGGACCCCAAGCTTGCGTCGAAGTCGAACGGCGCCCTGGCGCCGGGTGCTACGATCGCGAACCTGGATCCGGACGAACCGGCGGTGGAGGCATACCGGGCGCTTCGCACCAACGTCACATTCGTCGGAGCCGAGAAGTCGCTGCAGTTCGTGGCCGTGACAAGCCCCGGACCTCGCGAAGGCAAGACGACCACGGCGGTCAACCTGGCCCTCACGCTGGCGCAGAGCGGCCGCAGAACGATTCTCGTCGATGGCGATCTTCGCCGGTCGTCCGTGCATCGCGCCTTTGGCCTGGTGCAGGATCCGGGATTGACCGACGTGCTGGTCGGCACCGTCAGCGCAGCCGAAGCCATTCGGCCGGAAGTTGCGCCGTCCCTCGATCTTCTCCCGAGTGGATCGACGCCGCCGAATCCGTCCGAGCTTCTCGGGTCGTCGGCCATGGATGCCCTCGTGATGGAACTACGGCATGACTACGAGTACATCATCATGGACACGCCGCCGGCGTTGCCGGTGACCGACGCAGCGGTCGTGTCCATCACCGCCGATGCGACCATGTTGGTGGTGCGAAGTGGCGACACCGAAGAAATCGCGGCACAGCGCGCGCTGGAACAGCTGCGCCGGGTGCGGGCGCGGATCGCCGGCGCCATCCTCAACGCCGTCACGAATCGGAAGGACCCGCAGTACTCCTACTATTCGTACCGCCGCAACCTGCCGCACGTGCGCTCACGTGTCAAGGCCGTTGCTTCGCGGGTTGCTGGGCTCAAGTAGTACCCAGCGATTTTAGCCCGTAACGGCCGTGCGGCTCCGCACCGACACTTGCTTCCGAGCGGCCGCGCTGCGCGCTTTGCTCTTCACTAATCCACGCCGATGATCTGGTCCCGGCGTGTGCCGACGCTCACGTAACTGATCGGAACGCGTACCAGGTCCTGGATCCTATCCAGGTACGCGCGCGCTTGCGGCGGCAAGTCGGCCAGGCACCGTGCATCCGAGGTGGGACGGTTCCACCCATCGACGAATTCATACTGCGGCTCGATGCGCTCGAGCGCGTCGGCATCCGAAGGCATTTCGTCCACGACATCGCCGGCGATGCTGTATCCGGTGCACAAGGGGATGCGTGGCAAACTGTCGAGCACGTCGAGCTTGGTCACGGCGAGGTCGGTGAGCCCGTTGACCCGCACCGCATAACGCACCACCACAGCATCGAACCATCCACAGCGCCGCGGGCGGCCGGTCGTTGCCCCATACTCTTCACCGAGCGATCGGAGTGTCGCCGCCTCCGTCTCGTCCGCTTCCGTGGGCAGCGGGCCGTTGCCCACGCGGGTCGTGTACGCCTTCACGACCCCGAGCACGGCATCGATCTTCATCGGACCGATCCCCGCACCGAGCGCGGCACCACCAGCCGTGGTGTTGGACGACGTCACGAACGGGTACGTACCGTGGTCCACGTCCAGCTGTGACCCTTGGGCACCCTCGAGCAGCACGCGCCGTCCCTCCTGGAGTGCCAGGAACGTGGTGAGCCCCGTGTCCTCCAACATGGGCACCAACCGCGGCGCCACCCGCTCGAGCAAGCTCACGTGATCCTCCATCGAGACCCGGTCGTCCGCACCCAGAAGTTCGAGTCGCTGGTTGACCTCTTGGACACGTTTCTCCAAGAAAGGCCACAGCCGCTCAAGGCATCGCAGATCTCCCGCCCGCACGCCGCGCCGGCCGATCTTGTCTTCATATGCGGGACCGATGCCGCGACCGGTCGTCCCGATTCGCTGTTCCTTTTCGGACGCCTTGTCCAGTCGCTTGTGATACGGCAGCACGAGATGAGCCCGATCGGACACGACCACCCGCCCGGCCACGTCGACACCCCGGGCCACCAGGTCATCCAATTCTTCCAGCATCGTTTCCGGGTCCAGCACGACGCCGTTTCCAATCACACACCGGGTCGACGGATGCAGTACTCCTGAGGGAATCTGGTGCAGAATGAACTCGTCGTCGCCCTTGATGACGGTGTGTCCCGCATTGGCACCGCCCTGATACCGCACCACCAGGTCGGCGCGCTCCGCCAGGACATCGACGATCTTGCCCTTCCCCTCGTCACCCCACTGCGCCCCTACCACGACGACACAGTGCCGCTTTGGACCGAACATACTTTCTCCCGCAGCGTTGGCCGCCAGCGCACGCCGAGCCATCGCCGCAACAAACCGCTGGCTGATCTGAGGGCAAACAAAAAGCCCCGCGGGGGTTCCGTCGGAGCATCCTTTGACGAAAGGTAGGAGTGGACCCGAATCGCGTCAACCGAGCAGCTCGTCGACGGCCCGGGCGACCAGTCGCCCCGCCTCTACCGCACTGCGCACCCCCGCGCGGTCCGCGGTGTCCCGCTCCGTGTGGACGACCCCCAGTGTACGCCAATCCCCGCGGCTCAGGGTGACACCCGGCATCCCCGCCGCCGCCAGGACGGAACCGTCCACGAAGATCCCGAGCGGGAGCCGTGAACGGCGCAGGCCATGCCCGTCGTCGGTGAGAGCGGCCGAAACGGCATCGAACACCGCGACGCCGGACACCGCCTCGGGGGAGGCGGATGTCCTCGCCGGGTCGTGGCGCATCAGGGTGAACGCGCCACGATCGTCGAGACCGTCGAAGTTCACGAACACCCCCCTGGGGGCGCCCGCGGCAGTCCACGCCCGGGAGCCCTCCATGCCATACTCTTCTGCGCCGGTGATCAGCACACCGATGTCCGACCGATGCCGCGCCAGTTCGGCTGCAACGAGCACCGCGATGATTCCCGACGCGTTGTCCACCGCCCCGGGCGAGTCCCCCACCGACCACGACACGGCCATGGCGGCACCGCCGGCCAGCGTGAACAGGATCCATGGCGCCACGACGCCAACGGGCAGGGGACCGGCCACCCGGATGATCAGGCACACCACGAGCCCCAAGGTTCCGAGTCCGAGCGCCGCAAACGCCACGACGCGCCCCCGCAACGACAACTTCTGCGCTTTGCTGTCGGAATGGGCAACCAGCCAGCAGGCTGGCGTTGCCGACCGGGTGGCAATGATGTTGGTGGCGGCCACCGCTTCCGTCTCACTCGGGCGTCGCCGCGCCACGCCAACCGCCACGAGGGCAACCATTGCCAGCGCCGCCGCGCCCGTGGCCGCGACCACGTAACCGGGGAATGGGAGGACGAACAGAGGGAAAAAAGCTAGCGCGCACCATCCGAGGCCGGCCCCCACCACCCCGACGGCCCGCAGACGCGCCACCGAGGTCCGGAACGCTTGACGCTCGACACGATAGCCCGTGGCGACGAGCCGATCCACGATGAGGTCCTCTACCGCGCGCACCGCCTGCGAACCCGGCAACCGCGGCACCGCCACGCGACGGAACAGGCCGTCGGGCCAGTCCACGACCGGCCTAGGCGGCCACCAACTCGGCCGTGCCGATCAAAGCGGCGACGCCCTTCGCTTCGGACTCACTCAGGCCCCGCAACGGCGGCCGCACCGAGCCGCCCGCAAGCCCCACGGCATCCATCGCACACTTCACGCCGGCAGGGCCGTGCGCCGCCACGATCTCCTTGTGGAGGGGCATCAGGCGCTCCTGGCTCCGACCCGAGGCCGCCTTGTCGCCCCGCTCGAATGCCTCCGCCACGGCCACCGCCAGCTCGGCGGCAAAATCGGCTACGGCCAGAATGCCCCCGACCGCTCCCAATTCGAGTGCGGCGTAGAGTAACGCGCCGGAGCCGATGAACAGCGCCCAATCCGGGACCGCGTCGCGGTACGCGGCGAAGTTCTTGAGATCCCCGCACGAGTCCTTCGCACCGACGATGTTCTGATGCGTGGCCAGCGCCGTCAACACCGCATCAGCGATGGGGAGATTCGTGTACTTGGGAATGTTGTACACCAGAACGGGAATCGGAGACTCATCGGCCACCGTCCGAAAATGATCGATGAGTGCCCGTTGAGATATGGACGGCGCGTAGTACGCGGGGGTCCGCACGAGCGCTGCATCGGCGCCCTGTTCCGCGCCTTCGCGACATGCCGTCACCGTCGCGCGGGTGGACTCGCGGCCAGCGCCCACGATCAACAGCCGATCGTCCGGCACGACCTCACGAAGCCACCCCACCATGCGGCGGTATTCCTCCTCGCCCAGCAACGGCGCCTCGCCCGTCGATCCACCCACCACAACGCCCGTCGCTCCCGCCTCGAGGACCGCTCGAGCATTGCTGCGCAGCGGTACCGCCGCGGGGTCACCGGTAGCGGCGTCGAACGGCGTCGTGAGAGGGGCCAGCACACCCCGGAGTCTATCACGCACCGTCATGTCGACTTCGTGGTTTTCTTCTTGGTAGTGCGGCGACTCTTCCGGGGGGGCTCGAACACCGACGGATCCCTCGCCGTGGCCACAGCCGTTTCCTGCGCAATGACGTTGGCTTCCACCAACTTGCGCAGGTGTTGATCGAGCGACTGCATGCCGTGTTCCTCGCTGCCCGCCTCGATGAGACCCTGCAGTTCGCCGGCGCGCGTACGGTCCTTCACGACCGCGCGAATCTCCGGGGTGCACACGACGACCTCCACCACGGGCACACGACCCTCACCGTCCGCTCGGGGAAGGAGTCGCTGAAACACCACGGCATGCAAGTTGTCGGCGAGGCGCAGCCGTGTCAGCTCCTGCTCTTCGGGTGGAAACATGGAAACGATGCGGGAGATGGTCGACGTCGCATCGCCCGTGTGCATCGAGGAAATCACCAGCGACCCCATCTCGGCAGCCTGCATCGCCGCATTCACGACGTCATGGTCCAGCAGTTCGCTCACGAAGATGACATCGGCGTCTTGGCGCAGCGCGGCCCGCACCCCCACGGCCAGCCCGTCGGTGTCCACACCCACCTCGCGTTGGGTCACCGAGCTTTGTACGTCTCGGTGCAGGAACTCGATGGGATTCTCCAGCGTGACGATGTGTTTGTTCGACGTCGCATTGATCTGGCTGATCATCGCGGCGATCGTCGAGCTCTTGCCGTTGCCCGCCGGGCCGGTCACCACCACGAGACCCCGTTCGGCCTCCGCGATCTTCGACACGATGGGCGGAAGCCCGAGCTTTTCCACTGTGGGGACGTCGAACGGGATGGCACGCATCACGATCATGAACGACGACCGTTGGCGGAGAATGTTCACCCGGAAGCGTCCGATGCCCGGCGCACCCCACGAACAATCAAAATCCCGAATCGAGTCGATTCGCTCGCGATCCGCTTCGTTGGGCATCAACCGCATGGCAATGGCCTTGGTTTGCTCGGGCGTCAACCGGCGCTTGGTCAGCGGCTGGAACTCACCGTCGATGCGAGCTCGGAAAACGTCGCCCGCCTTCACATGCAGATCCGAGGCGCCCCGCGCCACCGCCGCCTTGATCACGTGCTCCATGTATCAATACCCCAGATGGAAATGCGAGAACTCAGTCGGCGCTTCCCGCCCGCGATCGACCCCGGGCCTCGATCGAGCGCTCGATCGGTTTGAGGACACTCAGCACCAACAACACCAGTAACGTCGCACCCGTGGCTTCGAGGACCGCACCGAATCCGATCGCCATCCCAATCGCCGCAACGAGCCACATCGTCGCCGCGGTCGTCAAGCCGCTGACACCGCTCCCACTTTGCATGATGGTCCCTGCGCCGAGAAAGCCGACGCCCGTGACGATCTGGGCGGCGGTCCTGGCCGGATCACCCGTCGGGCCGGCCATCTCCAGTGAGAGCACGGTGAACAGCGTGGCGCCGATGCAGATCAAGATATTGGTTCTGAGCCCCGCGGCCTTTTGCTGCAGCTCGCGCTCGACCCCGATGGCTCCCCCGAGCACGACCGCCAGCACGAGGAGGGCGAGGAGGTCGAGCCGCAGATCCCGAACGGCCTGAACAAACCACTCATTCATTATATAGGCGGTCTCAGGTGACGGACGCGATGGACTTCGCGGGCATCAAGCCCATGTGCGCCCGGACACCGGTCATGGTCTCCTCTGCGACCCTTCGTGCCTTCCCCGCTCCAGCGGCGAGCGCGTCCCGAACCAGCTCCGGCGCCGCCCGCAGCTCCGCGGCTCGGGCGCGCATGGGGGCAAACGCCTCGGCCATGTTGTCCGCGAGCACTCGCTTACAATCTATACACCCCCACCCGGCCGTGCGGCATTTTTCGGCGACATCCTCCACGACCGGCAATGAAGAAAACTGTTGGTGCAGGTCGTACAAATTGCACTTCTCCGGCGTTCCGGGGTCCGTCCTCTTCACTCGGGCCGGGTCCGTGGGCGCCGGGCGCAGTCGCTTCCAGATCTCATCGGGCTCATCCAAGATGCCGATGGCGTTGTCGAGGCTCTTCGACATCTTGGCCTGGCCGTCGAGCCCCTTGATTCGCTTGCCGGATCCGACCAATGCCTGCGGTTCTGGAAAGAAACCCTCGCTGTAACGTGCATTCCATTTGCGCACGATTTCCCGCATCAATTCGACGTGCTGCACCTGATCCTCGCCCACCGGGACGAGGTCTGCTTTGTAGAGCAACACGTCCGCGGCTTGCAGCACGGGGTAATTGAGAAGCCCCGCGAGAATACTCTCTTGCCGTCGGGATTTGTCCTTAAATTGCGTCATCCTTTCGAGTTCGCCGATGGGCGTCACGGTGTTGAAGATCCAGGCCAGCTCGGTATGATGAGCGACGTGGGATTGCACGAACAGGACGCACCTCGTCGGATCGATGCCGGCGGCCATCAAGCCGAGGGCCATGTCGTGCGTCCGTCCCTCGAACGCGGCGATGTCATACGATTGGGTGATGGCGTGATAGTCGACGACGCAAATAAAGCATTCGTGCTTCTCCTGCAGCTCGACCCAGTTCTTGACGGCACCGAGATAGTTGCCGATGTGGAGTTCACCGGAGGGCTGAATACCCGAAAATATGCGTGCCATCTGCTCAACCTACGGGGCCACGGAAAGGGCCGCAAGATGCTCGAATTTAGCGACTTACTCCCTGTTGCCGTCGACGCGGCGGAGCGTGCGGCGGCCTTCGTTCGTGAGGCGAAGGCCCCCACCGACCCCGCGGCGTGGGGCCGGAAGGGACTGAAAGACTTCGTGACAGAAGTCGACCGGGAAGCGGAACGCATGGTCACCAGCTACCTCGTGGAGCACGTCCCTGATTCGCTGGTGCGGGGAGAAGAGCTGAGTCCAGACACCGAGTCCGACAACCTGGTCTGGATCGTCGACCCGCTGGACGGCACCACCAATTTCCTTCACGGGTTTCCCGCCTACGCGGTGAGCATCGCCGGGGTGCATAGAGGCATCCCCCGCGTGGGCGTCATCGCCGACGTGGTGCGCCAGATCACCTACACAGCCGTCGCAGGCGGTGGCGCATTCGCCGGCACGACCCCCATGGAGGTCTCCAGGATCGCCGACCCGGGGGCGGCGCTCATCGGAACCGGATTCCCGTTCAAGGCATTGGATCTCCTTCCCCAGTACCTGGAACAGTTCGCCTACTTGCTCCGTCACACCACAGGAGTACGCCGGGCCGGATCCGCCGCCCTCGATCTCGTCGACGTCGCCCTGGGTCGCTTCGACGGGTTCTGGGAACTGCAGCTGGCACCGTGGGACGTGGCCGCCGGCGTGCTGCTGGTTCGCGAAGCGGGGGGCATCGTCACCGATGCCGCCGGCTCGGAGGACGTGCTAAAGCATGGCTCGATCGTGGCAGGGAACCCGAGTATCCAACCCTGGCTCCTGGAGGCCGTCCCGTACGGGGCCCAGGGCGAGGACGAGACATGACGACGTGGATCGAGTGCGTGCCCAACTTCAGCGAGGGCCGCGATCGCACCGTCATCGACGCGCTCGCACACGCGGCCGGATCGGTGTCCGGGGCCCATCTCCTGGACGTGCACTCCGACGCGTTCCACCATCGCTCGGTCTTGACCCTGGCCGGAGAAGCCGAGGCGGTGTGTGAGGCGGTGTTTCGCACGACCCAGATCGCGACGGACCGGATCGATCTCACGTTGCACGAAGGCGAGCACCCACGCGTGGGCGCCACCGACGTCGTACCGCTGGTTCCCCTCGGGGATACGTCCATGGACACCTGCGTCGGATTGGCGCGGTCCCTCGCCGCGCGCATTGGGGCCGAGCTCGACATCCCGGTTTTTCTCTACGGACACGCGGCCCGCGCCCCGGAGCATTGCTACCTGATCGACCTGCGCCGCGGCGGATTGGCCTCCCTCGGCGAGGCGCTTCATGGATCGGCCCGCACGCCAGATTGCGGACCCGGGACCCTGCACCCCACAGCCGGCGCCACCGCGGTGGGTGCGAGGACCTTCCTGGTCGCCTACAACATCTTCCTCGACACGCCGGACAAGACGGTCGCGGAGCGCATTGCCGCCCGGGTACGCGCCAGCAGCGGCGGCCTGCCGGCCGTGCAGGCAAAGGGGTTCGACGTCGGAGGGCGGGCGCAGGTCTCGATGAACCTCCTCGACATCGCAACCACCACCCCGGCGCAGGCCTTTGCCGCCGTCGCCCGACTCGCGGATGACTTGCACGTGGGAGTGTGGACAAGCGAATTCGTGGGATTGGTTCCCGAACAGGCGGTGGCGAACGTGACCGAGGCCGATTTGAAGCTTGCGAGGCCGCTTGCCGAACACCTGCTGGAGCCCAAGCTCCGCGCGGCCCGGTCGGTCTAGACCGGCGTCCCCGCTGGAACGGTCGTCAGCAGCCGGGGCCCGTCCGCATGAATCAACACTGTGTGCTCGAAGTGCGCCGACAGCGAACCGTCCGCCGTCACCACGGTCCACTTGTCGGACAGCGTGCGGATCTCTTTCTGCCCGGCGTTGATCATCGGCTCGATGGCGATCGTCATCCCCTCGGTGAGGCGGTGTCCCCGCCCCGGCCGGCCGAAGTTGGGAACCTGCGGCTCTTCGTGGAATCGGGTCCCGATGCCGTGGCCCACCAATTCGCGGACGACGGCATAGCCGGCGCGTTCCGCCACGGTTTGCACCGCGTGGCCGATGTCGCCGGTGCGGTTGTCGACCACCGCGGCGGCAATGCCTACCTCCAGACACTCCTGGGTCACGGCAAGCAGCCGGGCGGCCTCGGCGTCGATGGTGCCGACGGGCATCGTGCGGGCCGAGTCGGCGTGGAGGCCGTCCAGACACACACCGCAGTCGACGCTGAGGATGTCCCCGTCGTGCAGCTCGCGCTTCGCCGACGGAATGCCGTGCACGACTTCGCTGTTGATCGACGTGCACAATGATTTGGGAAAATCGTACAGACCCTTGAAGGAGGGTCGTGCGCCCGAATGACTCCGGATGAATTCTTCCGCCAGCCGATCGAGCTCTTCCGTGGTATGTCCCGGCTGCACGTGTGACTCGATCAAGGCCAGCGTGTCGGCCAGGATGCGGCCGGCCGCCGCCATCGTCTCTACCTCCCGCGCCGACTTGATCGTGATCATGATTGGACCGCGTCCTCCACACGCTTCGCGACCTCGTCGATCGTCCCGGTGCCGTCGATGATCGACACGATATTCCGCTTCTGGTAGTGCTCGATCAGCGGCTGGGTTTGCTCTCGGTACACCTCGAGCCGCTTGCGGATGGTGTCGGGCGTGTCGTCGGAACGCCCCTCGGTCGAGGCCCGTCCGATGGCCCGCAGCACCAGCTCGCCCTCTGAGACATCGAAGCTCACCACTTGATCGACTCGCGCTCCCCGGCTCGAGAGGAATCCGTCCACGGCCGTCGCCTGTGCCGGATTGCGGGGGAAGCCGTCCATGATGACGCCCTTGGCCGCCTCGGGAGAGGCGAGTTTCTCCCTGATCAGCCCTAGGATCACATCGTCGGGCACCAGCTCTCCCCGGTCCATGAATCGTTGGGCCTTCTCGCCGAGTCGTGCCCCCGCCGCCACCGCCGCACGCAAGACATCGCCTGTCGCTATCCGCGGCACGCCGAGGCTGGAAGAGAGGATTTCGCCCTGTGTGCCCTTGCCGGACCCGGGCGCTCCGAGAAGTATGATGTTCATCGATCCCGCTCGTATCGCTACGAGTAGCGCCTACGCCCTCTGAACTTCATGCGGCCCTGCTTCATAAATTCGTCGTAGTGCCGCACACGCAGGTGCTGTTGCACCTGTTGCATCGTATCCAGCGCCACGCCCACGATGATGAGCAACGCCGTGCCGCCAAAATAGAAGGGGACGTTGAACCAATTGAAGATGAAGAATGGCAGCAGCGCCACGACCGTCAGGAAGAGCGCTCCCGGGAGCGTGACACGGCTCAACACGTCGTCGATGTAGTCGGCCGTCGCGGCACCGGGTTTGACCCCGGGGATGAACCCACCCTGCTTCTTGAGGTTCTCGGCCAGGTCGACCGGGTTGAAGATAATGGAAGTATAAAAATAGGTGAAGAACATGATGAGCAGGGCATATGTGACATAGTACGCACCGGTGCCGGGCTGAAACGCATCGGCCATTCGCCGTAGGAGCGGCAGCGTGCTGAAAGTCGCGATCGTGCCGGGAACGATAATGATCGACTGAGCAAAGATGATCGGCATCACGCCCGCCGAATTGATGCGAATCGGAATGTAGGTCTTGGCCCCTTCGCGAATCCGCCCGCGGCCCATGACCTTGCGTGGAATCTGGATGGGAATCCGTCGCGCCGAGACCGTCAAGGCGACCACCGCGCTGATCACCCCGACCATCACCGCCCCGAGCACGACGAGACCAGGGAAGCTGACCACACCCTGGCGGACGAAGTCGAGCGTCCGGAAAATACCGGGCCACATCCCTTCGATGATCGAAAAGAAGATGAGCAGGCTCATCCCGTTGCCGATCCCCCGCTCGGTGATCTGCTCGCCCAACCACATCACGAAAATGGCACCGGTCGTGAGCGTCAGCATCGTCACGAGCCGGAAGCCCCACCCCGGGTTGGTCACCGCGCCGGCGAGCGACTCCGTGAAAATCCCAAAGCCGTAGGCCTGGCCGAGGGCCAGCACCACCGTGGTGTACCGCGTCCACTGGGTGATCTTGGTGCGGCCCTCTTCTTCCTTTTGCAATTTCTCGATGTGCGGAAAGACCGCGCCCGCCAGCTGGAACATGATCGACGCCGAGATGTACGGCATGATCCCCAAGGCCAGCACGGTTGCCCGGGAGAACCCGCCACCGACGAACATGTCATAAACGCCGAACAGCGTCTGCGCGCCCTGGTTTAGCATGAAATCCGACAGGACTTGCACGTTTACGCCAGGCGTGGCGATGTGCGCGCCCAGGCGATAGATGACCAGGCACATGAACGTGAAGAGGAGCTTCTCTTTGAGTTCGGGAACCGCCAGCAGGTTCGGGATGCGAGGACCGGCCATATGCTACGCCTCGACCCGGCCGCCCGAGCCCTCGATTTTCTCTCGGGCGGTCTTGGAGAGTGCGCACCCCCTCACCGAGAATGCCCGCTCGGCCTCGCCGAAACCGAGGATCTTGACCGACTGGCCGGACTTGGCGATCAGGGCGCACTCGATGAGCGTGGCGGGCGTCACCTCGTCGCCTTTCACCCGGCCGAGGTCCCGCACGTTGACAACCTGATATCGCACGCGCGACCGGTTCCAGAAACCACGCTTGGGGACCCGGCGGATGAGTGGCATCTGGCCGCCCTCGAACCCGGGGCGCACGTTGCCTCCGGCACGGGAGCGCTGGCCCTTCTGGCCGCGGCCCGCGGTCTTGCCAAGCCCACTCCCCGGTCCACGCCCCTTGCGCTTCGGGGTGGAGGTAGCGCCGCGTGGCGCGGGGAGATTGTGAAGCCCCAAGGGCCGTTGGTCTTTTGCCATGGTGTCCTACTCCTCCGGAGTCACGCTGATCAAATGCCGGACCTTGTACAGCATGCCGTCGATCGCGGGATTCCGCGTCACCACCACTTCACCCTGGTGGTGTTTGATTCCCAACGCCTCCAGAGTCCGCCGAAAATCCCGCCGGCGGCCGATTCCCGAGCGCGTCTGGCGCACCCGCACCCGTTGTCCCGAAGACTTCGCTGCCGCCGGCTGCTTAGCCGGCCTCGCCTTGGGCGCAGCCGGCTTGGTCGTCTTGGTGACCGGCTTCGCGGCGGATTTCGGAGCAGCCTTCTTGGTGGCCGTGGCCGTGGTCTTCTTCTTGGCGGCCTTCTTGGCAGTGGTCTTCTTGGCACTCCCAGTGGACTTAGCGGGCATGAGTCTCTTCCTCCACCCGCCGTTGCCGCGGATGGTAATCCAGCTCGGATACCTGGATACCACGGCGACGCGCCACCTCGTTCGGCGTCATGAGCGAGTGGAGGCCGTCCATGGTCGCACTGACCATATTGACCGGATTGTGCGACCCGAGGCACTTGGTGAGGATGTCGCTGATCCCGGCGCATTCCAGGACGGAGCGGACGGGCCCGCCGGCAATCACCCCGGTTCCCGACGAGGCGGGCTTGAGCAACACGCGCCCTGCACCAAAGCGACCGATGATCTTATGGGGAATGGTGGTGCCTTCCCGCGGAACCTCACTCATGTTGCGGCGGGCGGCATCGACCGCCTTCCGCACCGCTTCCGCTACCTCGTTCGCCTTCCCCGTGGCGACGCCCACGCTGCCCGCTCCATCTCCCACCGCCGCCAGGGCGGTGAAGGAGAATCGCCGGCCACCCTTGACCACCTTCGCCACACGGTTGATGGCAATGACGTTCTCGATGAACTCCGACTCGCGCTCCTGCCTCGGGCGGCCGCGTTGGCCTCCTCGTTGTCTCTCTTGCGCCATGCTCCTAGAACTCCAGTCCGCCCTTGCGGGCGCCGTCCGCCAGGCCTTTCACTCTTCCGTGGTACGGGTACCCTCCACGGTCGAACACCACTTTCTTCACTCCTGCCGCCACCGCCAGTTCCCCGAGCAGCTTTCCGACTGCAAAGCTCGCGGCAACTTTCCCGCTCTTCTCGCTCTTCACGCCCTTCGCTTGATCCGAGACGCCGACGATGGTATGGCCCTTGTCGTCGTCGATGATCTGCGCAAAAACGTGCTTCGAGGATCGAAAGACCGCGAGGCGTGGCCGCTCTGCCGTCCCCCGAATTTTCCGGCGGATCCGGACGTGACGGCGATGCCGCCGCTCGGCCTTCGTCTTTGGCTGATGTATCGCCCTCATGCCTTGGCTCCCGTTTTGCCCGCCTTCCTCCGCACGTGTTCACCCACGTAGCGGATCCCCTTGCCCTTGTAGGGCTCGGGGGGGCGGATCTTCCGAATGTCGGCGGCCGCCTGGCCAACCTTCTCCTTGTCGATCCCCTCCACGGTCACCGTCGTACCGCCCTCCACCGAGATCTTGACCCCTTGGGGCGCGATGAAATCCACCGTATGGGAGTAGCCCACCACCAGCCGGGCGCCTTGCGCCGTTTCCTCCGCCTTGTACCCCACGCCCCGGATTTCCAATTTCTTGATGAAGCCTTTCGTGACACCTTCCACCATGTTGTTGACCAGGGTGCGGGTGAGCCCGTGTAGCGCGCGGTGCCGGCCTACGTCCGAGGGCCGCGTCACGGTCACGGTCCCGTCTTCCATCGAAACCGCCATCTCCGATGGCAGCGACCGGGACAGTTCACCCTTGGGGCCCTTGACCGTGACGAAACTCTCCCGCAACACGACCGTCACGCCCTCGGGAACCACAATGGGTTTCTTGCCGATTCGAGACATCGGTCCTCCTACCAGACCATCGCGACGTACTCGCCGCCCACGCGTTGACGCCGCGCCTCGCCATCACTCATGATACCGCGAGGGGTAGACAGGATCGCCATCCCCAGCCCGTTCTTCACCCGTGGGATGGCACGCGCCTTCACATACCGACGCAGCCCGGGCGTGGAGACCCGTTGGATCTCCTTGATGACCGGCGCATCGCCATGAAACTTCAGATACACCCGGAGTTTGCCGTGCGCACCGTCGTCCAGCACCTTGAAGTCCTGGATGAAGTGATGGTCGCGCAGCAACCGTGCGATTTCCGTCTTGAACTTCGAGACCGGAATGTCGATCCGCCGATGTCCTGCTCGGCCGGCATTCCGGATCCGTGTCAACATATCCGCTACCGGATCATTCATGTGCGTTACCAGCTGGCCTTGCGAACGCCTGGGACCTCTCCCAAGAGCGCTGATTGTCTGAAGCAAATCCGACACAAGCCGAATTTCCGAAGAAAGCCCCGCGCCCGGCCGCACCGGTTGCAGCGGCTATATCGCCTCACACCAAACTTGGGTTTTCGACCTGCCTTTACGACCAAACACTTTCTAGCCATGTGTCTCTCCGTCAGATGATCACGGGCACGTCGCCCTGGAACGGCATACCCAGTTCACGCAGCAACGCCTTCGCAATGTCGTCCCGATCGGCCGACGTCACGAACGTGATATCCATTCCGTGAATTTTCTCGATGCGGTCGTAGTCGACCTCTGGGAACACCATCTGTTCCTTGATGCCGACGGTGTAGTTCCCACGCCCGTCAAACGACTTGCTGGGCAGGCCGCGGAAATCTCGAATTCTTGGTATCGAGAGGCTCACGAATCGATCGAGAAATTCCCACATCCGTGCGCGCCGGAGCGTGACCGACGTGCCAATCGCCATTCCCGCCCGGAGGGAGAAATTCGAGATCGCCTTTTTCGCACGGGTGATGACCGGCCGTTGCCCGGTGATGGCCGCCAGCTCAGCAACCGCTGCGTCCAGCAACTTGGCGTTCTTCGGGGCTTCCCCCATGCCGACGTTCAATACGATTTTCTCGAGCGTCGGCGCCTGATGCACGTTCGTGAGCTGGAACTCTTGCATCAGCTTCTGACGCGCCACCGTCATGTACCGCTCGAGCAGCCGCGGGGTGGGCGCCGGCGCGCTCGGCGCCTTGCCGTTGCCCTCGGCCTTCTTGGATTTGCCCTGTTTCTCGTCTTGTTTTGCCATGTTCACGCTCTCGAAATCGCCTGACCTGACTTTACGCTAATGCGCTCGGCGACGCCATCTTTGTCTCGTTTGTGGCGAATGCGCGTCGGCTCTCCTGATTTCGGATCGATCAGCATCACGTTGGATGCATCGATCAACGCCGGAAACTCGATGATGGCGCTCTCTTCGCCTTCCGATCGCGCCTTCTTGTGGCGCTTCACGATCTTCACGCCTTCAACCGCCACGCGCCGCCGCTTGCGATCGACGCGGACCACGCGGCCTTCCTTGCCCTTGTCATCGCCCGACACGACACGCACAACGTCGCCCCGAGTGATATCCATCATGTAGTGCAGCACTGGGCCGTTGCGCGTGCGTTTGGATTTTCGGTGTACCAGTCGCCTCATGACCTACAACACCTCCGGAGCAAGCGAAACGATCTTCATGAATCGCTTTTCGCGCAGCTCGCGGCCCACCGGGCCGAAAATGCGGGTCCCGCGGGGTTCGCGAGCATCGTTGATCAACACCGCGGCATTATCATCGAAACGGATATAGCTACCGTCCCGCCGCCGGGTTTCTTTTACGGTGCGCACGATGACGGCCTTGGCCACCTCGCCCTTCTTCACCTGGCCCGTCGGCAGGGCATCCTTGATGGCGACCACGACGATATCACCCAACCCCGCGTACCGCCGCCCACTGCCACCGAGCACCCGAATCACCAGCGCTTTTCGCGCACCTGTGTTGTCGGCAATCTTGAGTATTGATTCCTGTTGAACCACGTCTCCCCCGCCTACTCGGCGCGCCGAGTGATCTCGGCAACACGCCAACGCTTGGTCTTTGAAAGCGGCCTCGTCTCAACGATCTGGACGGTGTCACCCACTTTGGCACCTTGCACATCGTGCGCTTTGACGCGCTTGGTCAGCCGCACCTGCTTCCCGTACAACGGATGCGCAAGCTGCCGCTCCAACTGCACGGTCACCGTGTTCGTCATCTTGTCGCTCACCACGACCCCCACCCGAACCTTGCGCCGCGGTCGGGCCTTCCCTTGATCGCTCATGCCGACTTCCTCTCACGCAACACCGTCTTCATCCGCGCGATATTGCGGCGGATGGTCCGGAAGATCATCGGGTTTCCACCTGTCGCGTCCTCCGTCGCCGATCGAAACGTCAATCGGAACCGGGCCTCCCGCAATCGCTCCAGCTCGGCGGCCAGCTCCTCGTCCTTCAGCTCGCGCAGATGCTCCATGCCGACGGCCTTCTTCTCCAGATCCTTGAGCGACATGGCTACATATCCTCGCGAATGATGAATCGGGTGCGGACCGGCAACTTCGCCGACGCCAGATCGAACGCGCGCCGCGCCACCGCCTCGGGAACACCTTCCGATTCGAACATGATGCGGCCGGGCCGCACGACGGCCACCCAATGCTCCGGATTGCCTTTTCCCTTGCCCATGCGCGTCTCGGCCGGCTTCTTCGTGATCGGCTTGTCGGGAAACAGCCGGATCCATACCTTGCCACCGCGCTTCATGTGCCGCGTCAAGGCGACCCGGGCCGCCTCGATCTGCCGGCTCGTGATCCACCCCGGATCCAGCGTCATCAATCCGTACTGCCCAAAGGCCACGGAATTTCCCCGGGTGGCCAGTCCGCGACTGCGACCCTTCATCCGTTTACGATACTTGACTCGCTTCGGCGCAAGCACCGCTATGCTCCCGTGCTGTAGGTTCGACCACGACGATCTTCTACGATCTCACCGCTGAAAATCCACACCTTGACACCGATGGTACCGTAGGTCGTCTTGGCCGTCGCCGTGCCATAATCTATGTCCGCGCGCAGGGTGTGCAGGGGGACACGGCCTTCGTGATATCCCTCCACCCGGGCGATCTCCGCACCACCGAGCCGCCCACCGGCCTTGATCTTGATACCCTGCGCGCCCATGCGCATGGTATTCTGAACCGCACGCTTGAGCGCTCGCCGGAACGAGACGCGCTGAGTCAGCTGATAGGCGACGTTGTTCGCCACGAGCTGGGCGCTCAGCTCCGGACGCTTGATCTCTTCCACGTTGATGCCGACTTCCTTGTCGGTCAGCTGCGCCAGCTCATCGCGGAGCTTGTCCACCTCGGCGCCCCGCTTGCCAATCACGACGCCGGGCCGGCCGGTGAAAATCGTGACCGTCGCCTTGCCGGGACGGCGTTCGATATGCACGTCGGCCACGGCCGCGTGCGCGAGGCGCGTTCCGAGATACTTCCGAATCAAATCATCTTCCTGCAAGAGATCCGCAAAGTCATGGCGCGCGTACCAGCGCGACCGCCACGGCTTGATGAACCCGAGCCGGAAACCGTAAGGATGGGTTTTCTGACCCACTACATGCCCTCCTTTGGCGCAACGTGGATCTCGACGGCGCTCATCCGCTTGCGGATCGGCACCGCCCGTCCGTACGCGGCGGGACGCCACCGCCATAGGGTCTCGCCCTCGTTGGCGATCGCGTATGAAACGTACAGCTGGTCGACATCGATAGATTGGTTTTCCCGCTGCGCGTCCTGTTCCGCATTGGCCACAGCGGATCGCAGCACTTTCTCGATCTGCCGAGCGGCGCGCTTCTTCGAAAAACGCAAGACGGCGTAGGCCTCGTTGACGCCTTTACCGCGAATGGTGTCGACCACGAGCCGAACCTTGCGCGCCGATTGACGAATGCCTCGCTGAATCGCTCGTGGCGCCATGGCTTACCTGCCTCCCGTCTTCTTGTCGGCCCTGGTGCCCGAATGGCCGCGGAACAAACGAGTCGGGGCGAACTCGCCGAGCTTGTGGCCCACCATGTTTTCGCTCACGTACACGGGAATGAACTTGTTCCCGTTGTGCACAGCGATCGTATGGCCGACGAACTCCGGCGTGATGGTTGAACCGCGCGACCACGTCTTGAACACCCGCTTCTCGTTCTGATCGTTGAGTTCCTGAATTTTCTTGAACAGCGGGGGATCGATGTAAGGCCCCTTCTTGACACTTCTCGGCATCCTATCCTTCCTCGCTACGCTATTTGGTGGCCTTGCCGCGCTTGCGGCCGCGCACGATGAGCTTGGTACTCGCCTTCTTCTTGTGCCGCGTCTTGCGGCCCTCGGGCTTGCCCCATGGGGACACCGGATGGCGACCGCCGGAGGTCCGGCCCTCGCCGCCACCGAGCGGGTGATCGACGGGATTCATCGCCACGCCGCGCACGATGGGGCGCCGCCCGAGCCAGCGCGTCTTACCGGCCTTGCCGACCCGCAACAATTCGTGATCGGTGTTCCCCACCTCACCGATCGTGGCCGAACATTCCCCCCGCACCATGCGGACTTCGCCGCTGCGCAACCTGAGCGTCACATACGGTCCTTCCTTCGCCATGACCTGGGCCGACGTACCCGCGGACCGACAAATTTGCGCGCCCTTCCCGGCCTTGAACTCGATGCAGTGCACCGCGGTGCCGAGCGGTATCTCCGCCAGCGGCAATGCATTGCCGGTGCGGATATCGCTGCCGGGCCCCGACACCACCGTTTCACCAACCCGCAATCCGTTGGGATGGACGATGTAACGCTTCTCGCCATCGGCGTACACCAACAACGCAATGCGGGCCGTACGATTCGGATCGTATTCGATCTGCGCAACACGTGCCGGAATGCCGAACTTCTTGCGCTTGAAATCGATCCGGCGATAGCGACGCTTGTGGCCGCCACCCCGGTGGCGCATCGTGAGGTGCCCGTGATTGTTCCGTCCCCCCGACTTGCTGAGGGGCTCCAGGAGCGACTTCTCCGGCGTGCTTCGCGTCACCTCCGCAAAATCGGAAACGGAGCGGCGGCGCGTGCCGGGCGTAATCGGGCGAAATTTCCGAATTCCCATGCTCAGCTATCCTTCGAAGATCTCAATGGAGTCGTCGGCGTGGAGTGACACAAACGCCTTCTTCCATCGGGGGCGCCGCCCCTTCGTCTTGCCCATGGTCTTGAGTTTCGACCGCTGTATCGCCGTGCGCACGCTCGTAACGCGCACGTCGAACATCGCTTCGATGGCCTGCTTGATGGCCCGCTTGCCGGCCTGCATGTCGCACACGAAGGTGTACTCCTTGCGTGCGCCGTATGCAGCCGACGACTTCTCGGTCACCCAGGGACGGATCACTGCTTGGAATCGATCAGCCATCGGGCGTTTCCTTCTTCGGGGCCTGCGGCTTGTTCGTGGACGCGGGTCTGGGTGCCGCCGCCGCCGCGGCTTTCTCCATGCGCTTCGCGCGGGCGTTGGAGACACCCGCCGGCTCACGGTCTTCGGCGCTCAGCGCGATTTCTTCCACCACCAACGCGTCGGCCCACAAGATCTCATAGGCCGATGCGTTGACGTATTGCATGACGTGGACCCGGGGCAGGTTGCGGCTCGACAAGAACGCCGCCGGACGGTTTTCGTGTGTCAGCACCAGGACCTTCTTATCTTCCAGTCCCAGCTTCGCCAACAGGTCGACCAGCTGGCGCGTCTTGGGCGCTTCGAACTCCACCGACTCGATCACGTACAGCGCATCGTCTCCGGCTCGGGCGTTCAACGCCGACTGCTTGGCCAGCCGTTTGACCTTGCGGGGCAGGTCCAGGTGGTGGCTGCGCGGCTTCGGCCCAAAGACGATACCGCCTCCCCGCCAATGCGGCGCGCGCGTGGTGCCGGCTCGGGCCCGGCCCGTGCCCTTCTGCTTCCAAGGCTTCTTTCCCCCGCCGGTGACTTGGGCACGCGTTTTGGTAGAATGGGTGCCCTGACGTTGGTTGCTCAGGTACGCGCGGACGGCATGATAGAGCGCGCCTTCGTGGACTGCGCCGTCGAACGCCGACGGCAACGAAAATTTCGTCTTCTTCTTCGCGCCGGTGGCCGAGACGTGATGAGCCTTAAGCATAGCGGCTCGCTCCTCCCTGTTTGCGCACCGTGACCATCCCGCTCCTCGGCCCCGGTACCGCACCCCGCACGTAGAGCAAGTTGCGCTCGACATCGACCTTGACGACCTGGAGCCCGGTGGTGGTCTGCCGCGCCGCGCCCATGTGTCCCGGCAGTTTCTTGCCTTTGATGACACGAGACGGATCGGTGCCGGGGCCCATGCTGCCGGGGCGCCGAAATCGCGTGCTGCCGTGCGTCGCGGGACCACCACGGAATCCGTAGCGCTTGACCACACCCTGGAACCCCCGTCCCTTGGTGGTCCCCGTGATCTTCACTCGCTCGCCCCTCTGGAAGATCTCCACGGTGATCGTATCGCCGGGATTGGGCGCCTCGTCGCCTGCTTCGAGGGCAAACTCCTCGAGTCGTGCCGGGGCCGTTTCCAACCCGGCCTTGCCGACGTGGCCGCTCAGCGCCTTCGTGGTGCGCTTCGGCTTCCTCGTGCCAAATCCGAGCTGGACCGCCTGGCCATGCTCCCCGTCGCGCACTTGGACGACCGGGCACGGTCCGGCTTCGATCACCGTCACTGGGATCGCGCGGCCGTCCTCGTCGAATACGCGGGTCATGCCCAGCTTGCGTCCGATAATCGCCTTCATGCTAGTCGACCTTGATCTCCACATCGACGCCGGCGGGCAGATCGAGCCTCGTCAGCGCATCGACTGTCTGTGGGCGCGAATCGTCGATGTCGATGAGCCGTTTGTGAATCTTCAACTCGAACTGCTCGCGACTCTTCTTGTCCACGTGCGGACTGCGCAGCACCGTCCATCGTTGCGTCCTCGTCGGCAACGGGATCGGTCCCGAAATTTTTGCCCCGCTCTTTTCCACGGCGCGTACGATGTCGGCTGCAGCTTGATCGAGCACGATGTGATCGAACGCCTTGAGTCTGATTCGTATCTGTCCCGACATGTGTATCGATTCGCCTTCCGACCCTATTCGTTAATCTTGGTGACCACCCCGGCCCCCACCGTCCGACCACCTTCCCGCACCGCAAACCGCAAGCCCTCGTCCATGGCAATCGGCGTGATCAGCTCGATCTCCATCTTCGTGTTGTCCCCCGGCATCACCATCTC
>JAPULZ010000078.1 GCA_027294455.1 Gemmatimonadota bacterium | reverse complement strand
GACCGTCCTGGTGGCCGCCCCACTGAGCGGTCAGGCGGTCGATCCCCGTCTCGAAGAGGCCGTCCGCTGGTACACGGGTGTTGCGGGTCGGGTAGACAACGCGCGAGCGAAAGCGTTGCTGCTCGAAGCCGCCGCCGACCGCGACCCGATCTCTCGGATGTGGATCGCGCGCGTGTATTCCCGCGGGCGGATGGACTTCGAGAGGAACGAAGAGCGAGCTCGGACCATCGCGCGCGAGGTCATCGACCGCATCGAGGCGCTGGCGGCCGAGCGCGTCCCGGAAGCCGCCTTTCTCATGGGCACCGCGTACCATGAAGGACTCGGCAAAACAGAGAGCGTGGAAACCGCGGTGGCGTGGTACCGACGAGCCGCGGATCTCGGCCACGGACTGGCGCAGCACAACCTCGGCAACATCTACTTCGAGGGCCGAGGGGTTGCTCAGAACGATTCCCACGCGGTGCACTGGTGGACCTTGGCCGCAGAAGAGGGCGACGCCATACCGCAACTCCGCCTCGGCATTATGTACGAAGAAGGTCGCGGTGTCGAGCGCGACCTCGAAACGGCGCGTCGGTGGTATGAGCGCGCGGCGGCGCGAGGCAACGCGGAAGCGCACGCCGCACTGCAACGTCTCGGGAGTCGGGTGAACCAATCGAGTGGCGATCTTACTCAAGCCACGAACCGAAGTCCGTTGGATCGTTGAGAAGTGTGCCGGTTGAAGTAGCCGAAAGAGATACTGAACGTGCCGTCCAGGTTCTCGTACCAACCCTCAAAGACGGGAGTGACGGTTTGACCTGATCCGCTGACGTGGGCCAGCGGCATCTGTGCGGCCGACCGGAGTGTCCTGCCTACCATGAGAATCGCCGCGACGGCGACGATGAGGAAACGGCTGGAGGCGTCCGGAAGGCTCCGCCACAAGGCTCCCGAGTTGGATTCTCGAGTGGCTTCCCGGCAGGATCTGGATCTGCACTGGAAACGCGGGCTCCATTGCGTTTTCAATTCGGGGCGCACACCTTTAAAATTCCCCCCGCCGATGGGCCCCCGGGAGATCGTATTCGATCCTCCTGCGTGCCAGGACCTTCGAGTGACTCCTCGGAGCCCTGACGGGACCTCATTCTTGTCCCCCAAGGAGGTCCGAATGTCCGTTCGCAGCATCGCCGCCGTCTCCACGTGCTTCGTTCTGCTCGCTGTTGCCGCCCCACCCGCGGCGGTTGGGCAGGACTACGCCATGTACGAGACGCAGTACTTGACGGTTCTACCCGGTCATGGGGATGCGTTCAACGCAAAGATGACCGAGCACAACCAGCAGTTTCACAGTGAGGGGCCGTATACCGCGGCCGTGTTCTTCATCATCAACGGGCCCCGCTCGGGCCAGATCTTCTGGGCGATGGGCCCGACGACGTTCACTCAGCTGGACAGCCGACCCAGCGGCGAGCCCCACGATTCGGATTGGGGCCAAGAGGTTCTGAGCCACGCTGAGGTGGGCGTAACGGAATACTGGCGCCGCAACGACGACCTGTCGTCTCTCCCGGATCCGGACGCCCCTCTGCAGCCCCTGTCCCGTGTTCGATTCTTCGAGGTCGCCGACAACGCGCTCTTTGTGAAGACGCAGGAGCAGATCGAGGCCACCGTCAAGGCGATGGGGAACGCCCGTGCACGAACTTTCTATCGGAAGCAGTTCCGCCATCGGGACGGTAGGGACTGGGCCCTGGTCACATCGTATGACACCTGGGCGGAGCTGGACGTGCCCGGCACGGGGAGCTTCCAGAACACCTTCGTGGAGGTCCACGGCCAGGCGGCCTGGTCGACGTTCCAGGATGAAAGGGCCGCGGCGGTGGTCGGCAGCGAGGACGAATGGAGGCAGCGACTGCCGCAGCCGAGTGGCACCGATAACGACAAATAAGCAGCGGGCCCCCCGTCAGCAGATGATTGGTGGCGGGGGCCCCTTCTCGTTGGGTGAGAGGCTAGACCACTCCAGCCGTTTCGTCTTCTCGAGCACCCTCAGGCACAGGTAGAAGAGGGTGGATCGCCAGCCCGGGGGCGAGGACCCATCGCACGGCTACCTGGCCGCGCACGAGTTGGCTCCGCCGCGCGGTCGTCCTTGATCGCATGGAGCTGATCGTCGTCCAGAACGTCTTCGAGGCATGGGCGGTCTCGTGGTCCCGGACCATCCGCACCGCTCGCTCGCGGACCTCCGGCGAATATCGGTTTGACGTTCTCATGACTCCATCCTCTCAAGAAACGGAGTCTCCGGCAATCCCGGGGTGGGGTGCGGTGTGGCTGTAGGGCGGCCGCTTACTCCGGCCTCAGCGCATCCACCAAATTCACCCTGGTCGCGCGCCGGGCCGGCACCAAGCACGCGAGCAACCCGGCCGCGGTCAGCGTCAGCACGATCGCCGCATACACGGTGGGGTCGGTCGGGTTCACATCGAACAGCGCCACGCGGAGCGGCATGGCCATGGCCACGCCCAGGCCCAACCCGATGGTCATGCCGACGCCGAGTTGGAGCATTCCCTTCTTCAGTACGAGGCGGACGATGTCGTTGCCGTAGGCACCG
>JAPULZ010000077.1 GCA_027294455.1 Gemmatimonadota bacterium | reverse complement strand
CCAGCGTCGTCTCGTAGATCTCCAGCGTCCGCTGATACAGCGGCTCGGCTTGGGCATAGTCGCCTTGCATCCAGTAGAGGGCGCCCAGGTTGTTGAGCGAGCCTGCCAGATCGGGATGGTTGGGCGCCAAGATTCCCTCGCTAATCGTGAGGGCGCGCCGGAGGAGTGGCTCCGCCTCAGCGACCCGGCCCTGGGACAACAACACGCCGCCCAGATTCGACAGGCCGAGGCCCACTTGCTCGTGCGTCGGCCCGAAGAGTTCCTCCTGGATTGCTACGGAACGCTCAAAGAGTGGTTGGGCTTTGCCGTATTGCGCCTGGGACCAGTGCAGGGCGGCGAGTCCGCTCACGGTCTCCGCCACGTCGGCATGCACCGGTCCGTAGGCGGCCTCCTCGATGGCCAGCGCTCGCACGAGAAGCGGTTCGGCCTCGTCGAAGTCCCCCACGGTGCGATGCAAGTTCGCCAGGTCCTTGAGGCTCCGGGCGACGTCCGGGTGATCGGGGCCGAGTGCGCGCTCCCGCAGCGCCAGGGCCTGCTCCAGGAGGGGCCGTCCCTCGTCGAAGAGCCCCAGGGAGCCGTATACGTATCCCATGGTGCCCATGAGCCGGGCCTGCACGACCGGTTGATCGGTGAGCTCATTGCGAATCTGGGCCGCGCCGAGGTCCAGGATTTCCCGCGCGGTGATGCTGTTGCCGAGCGCCTCGCTGGGATTGGAAACCTCGAACAGGCGGACGAGAAAGTCCGATACCTGGCGCGCGGCTTCCGCCTGCCGGGTGGTTTCGGCCTGTGCGCGCCGGGCCTGGACCAAGCCGATGCTGGCCAGTGCCAGTCCCACCACCACACTGGCCGCGACCAACGATCCGGCGATCACCGCCACCTTGTTGCGCCGCACGAATTTCGTCATGCGATCGGCCGCGGTCGGGGGCCGCGCGACGACGGGTTCGTCGTCGAGGTGGCGCCTGATGTCCATGGCGAGACCATTCACCGTGTCGTACCGGTGCATGCGGTCCTTGTCCATCGCCTTCATGATGATCCAGTCCAGGTCGCCCCGTAATTCTCGCCGGAGCGTGCTGGGATCGACCCGCCGCAGCTTGGCGACTTGCTGGGTCATGCCACCGAGGTTGACGAAGCCGGCGCTGGGGGTGGGGTGGTCGGTCTCCCGTAGCACGAGTTGCGCGATGAAGGCCGGCAGGCCCAGCTCGTCGGGATCGAGCGGCAGCCGGCCCACGAGCAGCTCGTACAACATCACCCCCAGGCTGTACACGTCGGTGCGGGTGTCGACGTCGAGACCCGACATCTCCGCTTGCTCGGGACTCATGTAAGCCGGTGTGCCGATGGCTTGACCGTGCTCCGTGACCAGCGTGCGTTCCGTCAGGCGGTGCGCGATGGCCTTGGCGATGCCGAAATCGATCACCTTGGGAGCGGGTGTGCCGGCCTGTTCGGTGACCAACACGTTCGAGGGTTTGAGATCCCGGTGGATCACGCCCTTTTGGTGGGCGTGTTGGACGGCATCGCACAGCGTGGCGAACAGCTCCAACCGCGCGCGGATGGAGAGCTGATGCGTATCGCAAAAATCGGTGATCTTGACGCCCTGGACGAGCTCCATCGAGAAGTAGGGGCGGCCCGTTTCGGTTTCCCCCGCATCCAGCACCTTGGCGATGCTGGGGTGCTCCATCACGGCCAGCGCCTGGCGCTCCGCTTCGAACCGGGCCACGACCTGCTTCGTGTCCATCCCGATCTTGATGACCTTGAGCGCCACGCGGCGGCGCACGGGTTGGCTCTGTTCGGCCTCGTAGACGATCCCCATGCCGCCCGAGCCCAACCTCCTGAGGATCTTGAACGGTCCGATGCGCGAGGGGTGATCCTCCTCGGCGTCGTGGGACCACCACTCCGACGTGGCTTCGCTGGTCTGGTCTCGATCGTCCGTCATGGTATTCCTCAATGTAATGATGAACGAAACGACGGCGAATGTCACGCAGCCGCGGGCGCGCTTGCACGCGGAGGCTGGAGGAGCTATAACATGGGCCCCGCGTCGCGCCCGCGATGCGGATCCGGTTTCGCACCAGAGACCAGGAACACTTTCCAGGAGGTTCAAAATGCGCCGTAACATTGCTGTGCTCGTTGGGGTCGGCGGCCTGACCGGGCTCGGATTTGCGGAGATGACCACGACCGCCGATGCGCCTCGGGAGGCCGCGACCGTTCAAGTCAACGTCAACGTCACGTGTCCCGGCGGAGCGGTGCAGATGAGCGTCGACCCATGGATTGTCGAGCTGGAACAGGGCGACGACATCGACTGGATCTTGAGCGGCGATGCCCAGTCCAGCTCCATCGAGATTACGCCCAAGACGCCGGGGCAGTGGCCCTTCGCGGACGCCAGTCACGCCGGCGGGCGCGGTGTGGCCAACGCGGCGAGCGCCAGAAACATGCGGGCCAACCAGGGGGGCCGACGGTACCAGTACAACATCACCCTCCAGTGCCAGGACGGAGACAGCGATCCCCTGACCGTGGTGATCGATCCGGACATCATCATCACACCGTGAGAGTAGCGTAGACGGGACCACGGCCGCAGTGGGCCGACATCGGCGCGGCATCCTGTTGGCCTACCTGCTCGCGGTCCTCCTCGTGATGCTGGTGCCGGTCGACCGTTCACTGCCGCTGCATTCGGTAGCCTGGGTGGACAAGGGGGTCCACTTCGCCTTGTTCGTGGGGGTGGCCGTGCTCGGCCATTGGAATGTTCCGAGACCGGTGGTCGTACTCGTGTGCGCCGTGGCGTTCGCCGCCGGGATCGAGCTGCTGCAGGCGACCCTTCCCTACCGCACCATGGATATGTGGGATCTGGTCGCTGGGGCGTTGGGCGCCGCCGCCGGGCTGGGTTTGGTGTTCGTGAGAGCCGGGGGGGCTCGCTCGGAGGATCCGAGCGCGCCCCTCCAGTGATTCAGAGACGGATCTAGAAGACCCGGATCGACATCCCGATCGAGACCACCGGATAGACCTTCAGCTTCGACACGTCGTCTTCGATCTCCAGGCGCTCGGCCTCGAGACTCGCGGCGAAGGTGGGGTCCGAGGCCAAGGGGCCGTCGGCCGTGAGCCCGAAGGCCGGAGTTCCGTGGAACGCCGCACCGATGTCCAGAAAAAACCCGAACTTGCTCGCGGCCGGATTCCCGATCCCCAACCCTAGATAGGACGACAGCTCCCGGGTCACGATGACCCCGCGCAACGTGCCGACGTCGCTTCCCTGGTAGGTGGTTCCGCCAATCTCGATCGATCCTATGGCGCTCCCTTCGAGGGCGATATTGTCACTCGCCAGCACCGCGCCACCGGTGATCCGGAACGGGCCGGCGAGGTAGAGGTCGACCATGGCCGTGAACTGCGGCGAGGACATGTCGACGGTGTAGGAGACCTGGGACGCGGTTGCGTCGACGTTCGTCGGGAAGAAGTTGGCGCCCAGCCTGGCTCCCAACCGCGGGTGCAGGGCGACGGCCACGTCGACTCCGAGGCCGAGCGTGCCGACGTGGCCGGCCACGCCGATTTGCGGTCCGATTTGCGCGTCGGCGGGGGCGGCGCCCAAACCGAGCGTCGTCAATGCCAGCGCCAGAAGAGTCTTTTTCATGGAGTCCGTCCTGATTACACAGATGGGAGACGATCCGGCGCGGCGGCCGGCTGGACGACCACTATACAAGCCCCAGGCCGAGGCCCCCGTGATGTACCGCACGTTCGTCCCGCTGGACGGCGGCACCGGGTCCGGGGCATCTTTGTGCGATCACATGCAGAGATCGCTGCTTTCCTTATTAACGGCCGCGCTGTGGCCGGTGCTCACACTCTCGCCGCCGGCGCGGCCCGCCGCCGAAGTGGCAACGGTGCTCGTTCCGGCGCAGGACTCCAATCCGATAGTCGTGCTCGAGACGAGTCTGGGGGATTTTCGCATCGAGCTCTTTCCCGAGCGCGCACCGCTGTCGGGGGAGAATTTCCTGGCGCTGGTTCGGGCGGGGCACTACGACGAGATGTTCTTTCATCGCGTCGTGAACGACGTGGTGATTCAAGCGGGTCTGCTGGGGATGGACGGCAAGCCCCGCGGGCTGGACGTGGAGGCGATCCGCAACGAAGCCCGGAACCGACTCAGGAATCGGCGCGGCGCCGTGGCCATGGCGCGGGAGGGGGATCCCCACAGCGCGACGACGGAGTTCTTCATCAACGTGAAAGACAACCGCGACTTCGATTATCGTTCGTCCGCGCGGCGCGAGTGGGGATACGCGGTGTTCGGTCACGTAGTGGAGGGCATGGACGTCGTCGATCGGATCGCCCGCATTCGCACCCGCCAAGTGGGGCCGTTTCCGCAATTCCCGTCGGAGCCGGTGGCGATCTATCGAGCGTATGTGGTCGAGTAGCGCCTGGCGGCTTGCCCCGGTAGGGCGGGCGGGAGCCGCCGGCGAGCCGGCATTGTCTTTCCATGGCGCGCTGGCGATATTTTGTCCCGCGGCGGGCAGTTGTCCGGTTGTTTTGACGCCGAAAATCGGCCTGGCGGTATCGTCTAGGGGTCTAGGACGCAGCCCTCTCAAGGCTGTAACACGGGTTCGAATCCCGTTACCGCTACTCCTTCCGTCGTGTCAGCCCCCATCGTCCAGCGGTTAGGACATCACTCTTTCAAGGTGGGAACAGGGGTTCGATTCCCCTTGGGGGCATTCGCCGCCGCGCTGCCCCGGAGCGGGGGTCAGCGCTCTTCCGACCGGGCGGTGCTGACCTTCCTGGCGAGGGCCGCCGCGGTCAACGCCTGCTTGACACCCTCGCAGACCTCGCACAAGCCGTCCACGTCACTCTTCGACAGCTCGTACAATTGCCCCGCAGTGACGGCCTCGACGGTGGCGTTGCGCGGATCATCCGAGAGCAGGGCCATCTCGCCGAAGAAATCCCCGGCGTGGAGTGAGGCGACCCGCCGGGGTGGGCGGTCGCCGGAGGCCACGAGCACGGCCACCACGCCGCGAGCGATGAGGAATAGCGACGTGCCGCGCTCGCCCTGCTTGATGATCCGTTCCCCCGGAAGCACCGTGCGGGGAACGAGTACTTCGGCCACGCGCTGGAAATCGTCGAGGGCCAGTTCCTTGAAGAACGGGACCTTGGTCAGCAGCTCTTCCGGATCGGGCTTCATCGGGGCGACAGGCCGCCGCGCGAGGTCACGCTGCGCCGCTTCGACCCGTTGGCGGGCCTCGCGCGCCACCGTGTCGGGCAGCTCGCCGGCGGCGGCCAGCTCCTCCACCGCGTCGGCTTCCGCGTCGAGTGCGATGCGCCGGGCGGTGCGCCGCTGCACGGCGCTTGCATACTCGGGGAAATGCTCGGCCAGAGCGTCGATCCGCTCCATGGACTTGGCTGCGCGCTCCTCATAGATCTTGCGACAGCCGGCCTCCACGGATCCGTCCACCTTGGCGAGTTCGGCGAGGTGCCGTATCGTGTCGATGACGCGTTCGCTGGCGGCGTGGACCGCGGAATCCCGCTCGTAGTTCGCGGCGAGGGTGCGGACCCGGTGGCGCAGCACGGCCGTGCTGGTCGGGACAAATCGCTCGAGGAACCGAATACCGATGCCGGCCACGCGGACCTCGAGGGGCTCCGCCGTCGGGAGCACGCTGCTGGTCACGCCGCGCCGCAGGGCATCGCGCTCGAGGTCGACGCTCAACTCCAATTCGTGCAGCACGGCCTCGGAGATGCGCCCCTGCGCAAAGAACTCCTGATAGGTTCGGCGTTCGACCGTGAGCGCCTGGGTCAACAGGACCTGCCGCATGGTCCCGTCCCGGAAATTCGGGCCCGTGCAGAGATCATCCAGCCGGCCCTCCGCGTGATCCAACTCCTGGCGATATCGCTTGGCGAGGTCGGCGACGATTGTGCCGGAGAACTTCCCCGCGGTGCCGAGCTCCTCGATCCGGCCGAGGGCTTTGCGCTTGGCGGCGACGACGCCCTGCGCCTGGGCCACCAGATCCACGACGCCGGGCCGGTCGAGGCCGAGCGCCCGGATCAGCGGCTTCATCGCGATGCCTCCGCTCAGCAGCGTGAAGAGCACGATGCCGATCGTGAGCGCCAGGACCAGGTCGCGGAACACGAAAGTCGTGGGCAGGCTCAGGGCCAGCGCCAGCGCCACCGCCCCGCGGAGTCCTCCCCAGTACATGATGCTCTGATACCGGAGGTTGACCGGCTCGGCATTCGGCAGGCGATTGACTATCGGCACCAGCCCGAACACTGTGGCCGCCCTGGCGACGAGCACGGCGAGAATGGCCCACCCGATCGGGCCGGCGTACTCCGCGAGCATGCGCAGGCTGACGCTGAGACCCACGAGCAGGAAGATCAGGCTTTTGGCCACGAAAGCGGCGTAGCCCCAGAACTGCCGCAGGTATGCTTTGAGCTCCGGCGTGAACCGCGTTGACCCCAACGTTCCCACCACAACGCCGGCGCCGACGGTGGCCATCACACCCGACACGTTCAGGTAGTGCTCGGCCGTGATGAACGCCGCATAGGCCACGACCGTCGAAAACGCGACTTCCACCAGCGGCTCGTCTTCGGCCAGGGATATGGTGAGCACCATCAAGTACCCGGCGACGACGCCGACGGCGAGTCCCCCGATGAACACCCGCAGAAAGTGCAGTAAGCCTTGGCCCACCGTCTCGCCGCCGCCCGATCCCGCGCCGATCATCGAGAGCAGGATCGCGAACAGCACGATGGCGGTGGCGTCGTTGAAGAGGCTCTCGCCCTCGACCAGGATCGTCAAGCGCTTTGGCGCGCCCACGTCCTTGAACAACGCGATCACGGAGACGGGATCGGTAGCGGATATGAGCGCCCCGAAGACCAAAGCCGGCCCCCAGGTGAGAGGGGTCAGCGTGGTGACCAGCGCGCCGACGATGACGGTGGAGAGGACAAGTCCGGGGGCGGCCAGCGTGATGACCGGTGCCAGGTTCCTGGACAGGAGCCGGACGTCCATGTTGAACGCCGACTCGAAGATCAGCGTGGGCAGAAAGACGAAGAGGATGAGATCCGGCGACAGCGAGAAACTGCTGAGGATGCTGAGTGCTTCGACTTGATGCTGCAGCCCCCCCAGGGCGATTCCGACCAGCACCAGCCCCACCGTGAAGGGAAACCGGATGCGCTTGAGCCCTATCGCCGCCGCCGCCGCGATGAGCAAGAGGGCGACAACGGCGATGACCGTCGCCAGTACGGGATCGGCTTGCATGCGGCATTATGGGGGACGAGCCGTCGCGACGGCAAGAGGGACTACAGCGTGACCTTCATGCCTCCGGAGAACGTGCGCCCCGGGGCGGGAAGGCCCAGCTGGGGCGTAACGACTTGATCGGTCACGTTGTCCGCGCGCACGAACGCCTCCAGGGATCGCCACGACGACAACGCGATGGTCTGGCTCAGCCGGATGTTGAACACGAGAGAGGTGGGGAGCGGTACGAACATGTTCCTGTCGTCGAGCGAATAGGCCCGACCCGTGTAGACCGACTCGACCAGGATGCCGGTGCCGTGCCTGCCGGCGAAGTCGATGCCCAGCCGACCCAGCACCCCGGGTTTCTCCGAGATCTTGTCGGGCTCGTCCGGCGTCGTTTGCCGGCGGTGGACGTCCATGACCGTGAGATGTCCTGAGAACGTGATCGCGGAACCCACCAGCACCGTGCCCACGAGTTCGATCCCCAATACGCGACTGCCCTCGAGGTTGATGCGTTCACGACGAGTTGCCGTCTCGCCCGCGACGAATACAGCCTGCTGGTCGATCGTGCCCGACGTAAAGGTGGCGAACGGGATGATTTCGCCGCTGAAACGGTCGCTCTCGGTGCCGACGGCAAATTCGGTGAGAATCGAAGACTCCGCCGTGAGATCCGGATTGAGCAAGAAACGGCCGAGGGATTCCCCGAAGAGCTCGCGCATGGTGGGAAACCGCGCCTTGCGCCCGCCGGCCGCTCGGAGGAACCAACCGTTGCCGGCGTCGTACGTGGCGCCCAAGGTGAGGCTGTAGTCCGTGAACCCGTCGTGGGCGGGCTTGCCGCCCGTTTTCGGCGTGAACATGGCGTCGAAACTGGCTCCGACCGTGACGATCAACGCGTCGGCCTGATCGAACGCGTATTCGGCGCCAAGACTGAGCAGATGTTGCTGGTATTCGAGTTGGGGGAACGTTTCACCGGAAAGCGGCATGCCGCTCGGGGTGAGGTCCAGGTCACGTTGCTTGTGCGTCGACGTGAGCCCGTTCACCGCGAATTTTGCCACCCCGCCGGCCACGGGATGGGTCAGGATGATGCGCGAACCAAAGGTGAGATCGTCGTCTTCTTGGCGTTCTTCGACGAGCGTGTAATCTGCCGAGCTGTATGATTCAATATCCTGGGCAAACGCGCTGACCCAGCCGGACACCTTCCATCCGGTCTGGCCCGCGCTGCGTCCCTCTCCGCTCACGATCACGGTCGTGTTCCGCCAGTCGGGATATCGCCAGAACCGAACCTGCGACACGGTGGGATCCAGATGGCTTTCCGGAGCGATACCCTTTGCCCCATCCACATGGAGGACCGACAGCCCGACGCGGGCGTTGTTGAACGCGTAGGTGCCGCTCGCAAACACGTTGGTCACGCGGCCGTCGGTGTTGGTGCGGACATCGGGCGATGGTTGACTGAATGGAAGATCGGCGTCCGCCGCGACGGCCATGCCGTCGACGGTAGTGTAGGAGAAGGAACCGGTGTACGAGACGCGGCCCGCGCGCCCCGTGTGTGTCGCCGTGCCCTCCCAGCGTCCGTTGGATCCCGTCCGGCCCACCAGGTCGGTTTCTGACCACGGGTTTCTGGGCGTACGGGCGGTGAGATTCAGCGCACCTCCGATGACGTTCGCCCCGTACTCCATGGGGGGGACGCCCTTGACAACCGTCACGCCGCCGATCACGGGGGCCGGCACGAGGCTGAGGTCCACGCGGTTGTCCCACGGCACGTTCAAGAGCGCGCCCTCGAAGAACACGCCCACCTGTCGCTCGCCCGCGTTGCGCAGATACACCAGCGTCTCCCCGCGGGAGTTCGTTTGCAGGTGTGCGGCAGGAATCAGCGTGGCAAACTCGGCGACGACGGCGGCGTCCCGCATTGCGATATTCACGACGTCGAGGTGCTTCGACGTAAAGGCCGTGGAACTCGAACTCGTGGCGCTGCCGGTGATCTCGATTTCGCCCAACCGAAAAGCACGAGTCGTATCGCGCCGGGTGGAATCTTGCTGGCCGACCGCGCGCTCGCACGGGAGGAAGGCTAGGGTGCAGATGCCCAGCAGAAAGTGGAATAGGGAACCACGCAATCTATCAATCGTCCTTGCTTGTTTGTCGTGTTCATGGGCGTCCTTCTACCGAAGGACGGAAGAAAGGGTCCATGCGGTCAAAATCAAGGAGGACCTCAGATGGTCGTGAAGAACGGAAAGGTCGTGCTGGATCGCCCCGGCTGGGGAGGCGTCTCAGTCGCGAAGCTGCGTCGAGTCGCCCCACCCGGGTGACGTGCCGGCCTTGAGCGCCTCCTCGACGGCGTCCTGCATTTGCTTGGGCGTGATTGGCTTCATCATCGTCTTCACCGCACCGTACTCCGCTGCCAGCTCGAGCTGCCGCTCGTCCACCCCGGAGATCGCGATGATCCGGGCGCTGGGAAGCTCGGCCAGGATCTCCTGCATGGCGACCAGGCCGTTCTTGACCGGCATGGCGAGGTCCACGACCGCGCAATCGAACCGTCCCTTCTGGAAGAGCTTGACTCCTTCCTCGCCGTCCTTCGCGAACGCGGTTTCGTGCCCGGATTCCTGGAGCGCTGCTCCGAACAGGGTGCGGGCCACCTGGTCGTCGTCCATGATCAGGATGTAGGCCATGGGGTTCCTCCATGGGGTCCCGTTCCCGGTGAGCCCGTCATCCACCACAGTGCCAATATAGTAGAAAGGCGGCGGGCTTCCCCTTTACCCATCTCGCGTCTTCGGTCTATTTTCGGTTTCAACCAGCATGAGGAGACCGGCCGATTAGCCGAGGGTTTTCGCTTTCCGCAGGAAACGCTCGGCCAGCTCTTGGGTCCGCTCGTCTCGTTCGGCGCGAGCGCGGTTCAAGATGGATTCGATGTGGGGCGTCAGGGCGGGTTCGCCCCATCGATAACCCGTGGCCAGCTCTGCGCTGCGCGAGTTGCCGGCGTTGGCGCCCTCGATGAACGACCACGCGGCGGCTTCGTCGAACGTCGGGTCGTCGCGTTTGGGGAGCACGTACCGCGGGTCCGGCTCCTGGGCGTCCTCGTTCACGAACGCTCTCGACATCACGCTCCGGCGCCCCACACGGCGTACTTCACGCGGTCCCAAAAGCCGAGCTGGCCGTGGCCGGCGCAGCCGGCGGGGTCGTAATTGGTGTTGAACTCCCCGGCATTCGACGCAACCTGCGGGAACTGGGATTCCAGGACCTCCTCGGCCGTCTCGGTACCGTAGCTGATCAACAGCCGCTGCTCGCTCTCGATGAGACGGTTGTACATGGGCGGGACCACCATGCCGCTCAGGACGAACTTGAGTTTCCGGTTGCCGTCATTGAGCAAGATGTCGCGCCCATCGGTGATCAGATAGTCGGCCCCCATCCCAAGACCGATATTGGCCAAGAAGTGTCCCCACGTGGCGCCGCCGTGGTGCACGTGTACGACGTCGTGATTGTTCGCGTGCATGTGCGCGCGCTCTTCCGGAAGGACCTTGCTCGGATCCACCTTGCAGGCGCTCAGGTCCTCCATGTACTCGTCCGCGGTGAGGTCCACCCGCTCGCCGTCGATGAATATGGCGAAGTTGGCGTGATAGTGAACCGTTTCGGGGAACGGAACGAAGAAGAAACGCAACAGAGCGAACCCGAACGCGCCGATCACGGTTCCGATGAGGAGAGGTCGCCTGTTCACGTCGTCGTGCCTCTGTGGGATCGGACGGTGGAAGATTGCTTGGGGGCCGGAAGCCCCGATTCACGGGTCCCATATATACCTGACGTTGGGGGCATTGTTCCGGGCGTCACTCGGCCTTCGCCTTCGGGCGGCTCATGCTTCCAACCGCCGTTCACCGGGATGCGGATCCTTGAACGCCTCGAACACGTCCGTCCAGAACGAATCCACGTACGCTCGCAACGTCCTGAGCCCCGCCGGACTCACCCGATAGATCCGTCTAGTGCCCTCCGGCTCCGCCTCGACGAGCCCCGCTTCTCGCAGCACCCGGAGGTGCTGGGACACCGCGGGTTGGCTGACGGGCAGCTTGGCCGCCAGCTCTCCCACCGAACGAGGGCCTTGGCGAAGTTGCTCCAACACGGCGCGCCGGGTGCGGTCGGCCAATGCGTCCAGGACCGTTGAATAAGTGGTCACTTATATAGTTTTGCCATATGTTTGATCTCGGTCAAGAGGCTCGTGATGGTTGCCGAGCCCTCGGCGGTGTGCGCCCACAACGCAACGCCATCGCCATGCGTAGGACCCAAGGTTGGGCGTTGGGTCTCCCATTGCCAAACTTCGGATTTTTCTCGGTGTCCCGTGATTCATAAATCCATCCGTTCTTGTTGTCGTACTCCAGGGGCCAACCAACGAGTGCTTCGCCGGTCGGTCTTGGTCCTCAGCATCTCCTTCTCGCTGCCGTGGCCGGGCGCGCTCCGCGCCCAGACCCAGAACGGGGAGGCCGCGGCCAAGCCGACCATCGAGGCGTTTCGTCTGATGGAGGCCGACCTCATCGACCTCGACGGGCGGATCGACGAGCCGTTTTGGCGCCGGATCACGCCGGCGACCGGCTTTCTGCAGAGGGATCCCGACGAAGGGGCTCCGGCGACCGAGGACACCGAGGTGTACGTGGCGTATGACGAAAACAACTTCTACCTCGGCGTCGTGCTCCACGACAGCGATCCCAGCGGCATCCTCGCCTACCAGAAAGCCCGCGACGGATTCCTGTTCACGGACGACAGCTTTGCGTGGATTTTGGACACGTTTCAGGACGGGCGGACGGGCTACTACTTCGAGGTGAATCCGGCGGGACTCATGGGCGACGGGCTCATCGGCGGTGGTGGGGGCGGTGGCTTCGGTCGCGGTGGTGGAGGCGGTGGAGGGGGAGGAGGCGGCTTTGGGATCAACAAGTCGTGGGACGGAATCTGGGAGGCCCGGGTGGCACGCGGGGACTACGGGTGGTCCGCGGAGGTCCGGATTCCTTTCAGCACGCTCAACTTCAACCCCACACAGGACACCTGGGGGATCAACTTCCAGCGCAATGTCCGCCGCAAGAACGAGGACTCTCGCTGGACCGGGCATCGGCGCAATCAGCGTTTCACCCGCCCGGTGCACGCAGGGCAGGTGACGGGGCTGCGGGGCATGTCGCAGGGCATGGGGCTGGAATTCATCCCCTACGGCCTCGCGGGATGGAACAACGTGCCCACGAATCTCGATCCCACTGAAACCAAGGTCGATGCCGGCTTGGACATGTCGTACAACATCACGTCGAGCCTTCGGGCGGCGTTGACAATCAACACCGATTTCGCCGAGGTGGAAGTCGACCAACGCCGCGTGAACCTCACCCGCTTTCCGCTGTTTTTTCCGGAGCGACGCGACTTCTTCCTGGAAGGGTCCGGCGTCTTCAGTTTCTCGCCAACGAGCGGCGTAACCCCGTATTTCAGCCGCAACATCGGGCTCGCGGCCGGTGAGCCCGTGCCCATCACGTATGGTGCGCGTCTCGGCGGTCAGGACGGACGGTACGAGTTGGGCTTCGTCCAGGTCCACACCACGGACAACCTGGTCGTCACGTCGGACGCCGACAGTACCTTCGTGCGACCGGAGGACTTCACGGTGGCGCGCGTCAAGCGAACCATCGGTCAGCAGTCATCGATTGGCGTCATCTACACGCGCCGCGCCACGGCGGCCGATGCAACGGGGATCGCCCCTCCTGTGGGGCACACGTTTGGCGCCGACCTGGATCTGTTCACGTCGCGTTTTCTGGGCGACAAGAACCTCCAGTTCGAAGCGTTTTTCGTGGGGCACACCGATCGCGTCGACGGCGGCACGTCGACGTTCAACGAACTCACCGCCAGGGGTGTACGGATCAATTATCCCAACGACATTTGGCGGATCAGCGCATCGTACCGGGAGTTGGGCGACGACTTCGATCCGTCACTGGGCTTCACGCGCCGCAACGGTTTCCGGCGTCTACAACCCACGATCACCTTCGCCCCGCGGGGCAACGGTTTCCTCGGCATCCGGCAGTTCGAGTTCGAAGCCGAATTTGAATACTTGACCAACCCGGATTGGGTGCGCGAGACGCAGAAGACCGACTTCAAGCTGCTCGGGTTGCGGTTCGACGCCGGCGATCGCTTCGATTTCAACATCACCCACCTCAAAGAGCGCCTCGACGATGCGTTCGAGATCTTCGAGGGGATCGAGATTCCGATCGGCGACTACGAGACGGTGCGGGCGCGCATCTCCCTGCGGACGGCCAGCCGGCGCGTCGTCTCGGTGGGCGGCTCGGTGAACCTGGGCGGTTTCTGGTCGGGAGACGGGGTGCGCTACGAGATCAGTGGCACGGTGCGGCCGGCGCCAGGCGTGAACTTCGTGGGGCGTTACGAGGTCAACGATGTCGATCTGCCGGAGGGGGCGTTCATCACCCGGCTCGCCCGCGTGGAGGCGAACTGGCAGATGAGCCCCTGGGCCTCGTTCACCAGCAACGTGCAGTACGACGACGTGAGCGACATCGTCGGCCTGTTCGCCCGGTTCCGCTGGATTCTACGTCCCGGAAGCGACTTTTTCCTCGTCTACAGTCACAACTGGCAAGACCAACGTGTGGATCTGCTCAGCCCGCACAATTTCAATACGATCTCCCGTGGGGCCTCTACGAAGCTGAACTACACGCATCGGTTCTAACCGCAATACTCAGTACTCAGTTGTGCTGGTGCCCATCGTTTCCGCCGTAACCACGTAGTTGATTGTAACGGACCGTCTGGTGCTCGGTGAGCAGGGCCTGCATGGTGAGATGGGTGCGAAGGTGGAGAGTGCGTAGCTCTCCCTGCAGTGCCGCGATCCGCGTGACGCTTTGGTCGAGCGTGGCTTCCGTGATGGCGCCCATTCCGAAGAGAGAATCGAGCCGTGCTTCCTCCAGGATGATCTCGGCGCCGATTCGCCTCGCGGCGGTCTGCATCGCGTCGAACATCTTTTGGGTCTGACGTCGTTGTCCATCGGTCAACTCGAGTTGATCGGCGAGTTCGAGTACGTGCCTGGGCCCAGGGTAGCCGTTCAGCTCGGCGGCGAGCGCCAGTCCCATTCCGGCGCCGGCCTCGAGTGATGTGGTTTCCTCGGCCGACAGGGCCTTGATCCGTCGGCCGGTGTGATCGGCATATGAAGATTCCTGAGCGCTGACCGGGGCGGTTGCGACGACGAGACACCAGGCCGCCAACGGCAGTACGCGATGGATGGTCACGGTGCTTCTCTCCCTTGGTTCTCGTGGATCAACATGGCTCCATGGATTAGTGACCGTGGCCCACGGGTCATATGACAGATCACTTCGTGGCCGGGGGCACCGGCGGTAGAATATCCTTGAACGTCGTGCCGTAGATGTCCCACACCGTCAGGAACAGCGCGGCGATTATCGGTCCGATGATGACCCCCACCGCACCGAACAACACGATCCCGCCGAGGGTACTGACCAGAATGAGGAGATCGGGCATCTTGGTGTCTTTGCCCACGAGCCAGGGGCGGAGCACATTGTCCACCGTGCCCACGAGACCGGCACACCAGATGAAGAGGCCGATGGCGGCGCCCGTGCTCCCGATCACCACGAGGTAGATCACCGCGGGCGCCCAGACCAGCGCGGCGCCCACGCCCGGGATGACGGACAGCACGGCCATGATGGTTCCCCAAAACACGGCTGCGTGGATCCCCGCAACCCAGAAGGCCAGTCCCGCCAGAGTGCCCTGCACGATACCGATGATGAGCGTTCCCTTGACCGTGGCGCGCGTGACCGACACGAACCGCTCGACCATGCGGTTTTCGTCTTTGGCCGTGAGCGGCATGTAGTAGAGAATCTTGTCAAGGACCACCCGGCCGTCCACCAAGAAGAAATACATCGCATACAGCATCACGAAGAGCATGAAGAAGAACACGACCGTCCCGCGGGTGGTGGCAGCCAGGCTGCTGACGAGGAAGCTGCCGATGTATCCCACGACCTCGCCCGCCTTCTCGAGCAGCTGGTTGTGGTAGGGTGCGATCGCATCCCAGAATGGTATCCGCGCCAACAAGAGGTCCAGGTCGCTCGTGTTGCTCAGCTGCTGCTGGATCCAGGGCGTGGCCGCCTGGCTCACCTCGACCGCTTGTGCCACGACGATGGTGAGGAGACCGATCAAGGGAGCCACGATTCCCAGGAACACCACCAGGAGCGTACTGGCGGACGCGAGCCGTTGTCGGCCCCGCAGCATCGTGGTGAAGCGCCGGTACAGGGGATGTGCGAGGCCGCTCAGGATCGCCGCCAGCAAGATCACCATGAGGAAGTGGCGAATCATCACGAGAAAGATCACCGAGATTCCCGCCACGAGGAGCAGCAAAAACGCGTTACGGAACCTGTCCGCGTCGAACGTGGTGTGTGTCATGGCATGGACCGTTTGGAAGGTGGACGCGTCGCCGGGACGCGCTGACGTGCGCATTCCTTATATATGGCAGTGCTCAGGACTGAACTACCTATCGCCGTATCCCTGCGTTCGTCGCCGGCCGCTCGTCCCAATGATCCGGGATGGTCAGCGGCACCTGGCGTGGCCAAACTTCGTTCAGCGTGTCCCCCTCGTACAGGCGGCCGTTCTTCATCACCATGCTGACCGTGTTGGTGTTGCGGATGTCGTCCAAGGGGTTGGCGTCGAGCACCACGAGGTCCGCGAGCTTTCCGGTTTCCACCGAACCCAGATCTCCTCCGAACCCGAGACCTTCGGCGCCGAAAATCGTGGCGGCCCGGAGCGCGTCGTGCTCCGTCATGCCGCCGGACTGCATCATCCGGATCTCCCAATGGTAGCCCAGGCCTTGGAGTTGTCCGTGGCTTCCCACACCCACCTTGCCACCCGCTTCCACGATGTCCTTGAGCGTGCGGGCGTGGTGCGGAAAGATGTGCTCCTCTTCCATGAACCATCCACCGGGGCCCGGCCCCGTGCCCGTTCCGCGCCGGCGGGTCTTCTGGTCGATTTCGCTGTGCGGGGTGAAGTACCGCAACTTCATATCGTCGTGGGGATTCTCGCGAGTATAAAAATAGTTCTCGCCGAATGGCCCACCGAACGACACGATGAGCGTCGGTGTGTAGAGGATCTGCGTTTGCGCCGTTAACTCGATGACGTCACGGTACAGTGGTGTGACGGGCAGGGCATGTTCCTGTCCGGGATAGCCGTCGATCATCATGGTCAAGTCGTATTTGAGGTCGAGCCCCCCTTCGGTCGTGGGTTTGATGTGCTGCTCCCGCGCCGCGATGATGATCCACTGTCGCTGCTGTCGGTTGCCCGCCATGTACATCTTGATCGTCTTGGTATCGTAGTACTCGCTGTACCGCTTCATGATGTCGCGCGCGTGAGCCTGATCGCGGATCTGCGCACCTTGATACCCGCCGAACACCCCCGGTCCCGTCGAGTACACCCGGGGACCCATGATCGTCCCGGCGTCCACCATGTCCTGGTAGCTCAGCACATCAGTGCTCGAGGTCTGCGGATCCCGGGTGGTCGTGACACCGTAGGCGAGATTGGTCAGATAGGCCCACGGTTGCTGTTTGTGAATGCCCCAGGCGGGGCGAATGTGAGCGTGGGTGTCGATGAAACCCGGAACGATCGTCTTGCCGCTCACGTCGATGACATCTGCTCCGTCGGGAATCGTCACCTGTCCCCGCCGGCCCACGGCCACGATGCGATTGTTGCGCACGACGATGTCGGCGTTCTCTATCACCTCGTCGCCGCGCATCGTGATGACCCGGGCTCCGCGTAGTGCCACGGTACCGAGCGGTGTATCCCGCCGGACCATGATGGTGACCCGGTGTTCCTCTGGCTCGTACCCCGGTGGGCCTTCCTCCGTGTCTTCGTCGGGCGAGGGCTCATCGCCTTGGGATCGCCGGAACGATTTGAGGCTGTCGTCTCGGGCCGCGGCGGCGTCGAGATCGTAGACGACGTGGGCGTTGCCAATGGACCAATGCACGCGGCGGCCGTCGGCGCTCCAGGTGGGGAACTGTCCGCCGATGGCCGTGAGCTTCTTCGTCGGAAACGCGGCATTCTCCACGTTGGCGACCGACACGGTCGGCGTTTCGCCCCCGACCCACGGGATCGTCACGACGTATACCTCGTTGTCCAACAGTGCCAGCGCCTTGTCGCCGACGGGCGCGGCCATGACCAGGTCGGCCGGGCGGGGTTCGGTGGCGCCGGCGGCGGCAGGCCCGCGAACGCGCAGATGGCGCTTCTCGTCCGTGCCGTCGAAACGGATCGAGACGAGGCCGTTGGACGGATGGTAGAGATAGACGCGGTCAGGATTGTCAGCGGCGTCGTGGAAATGGGGCCGGGAACGCCCTTCCGTGGGCGCGATGAATTGCGCGTCTCCGCCACGGGCGGGAATCCACACGATATCGGCGGCCGCGCCGGGGGCGAACGGACCGATGGCATCGCGATAGTTCTGCGCCGGCCCGCGAATCGCGACGATGCGCTCGCCGTCGTGCGACCAGACGGGCTGCTGGTAGATTCCGCTCATCGAGGTCAGACGATCCGGCCCACCCCGTCCGTTGGCGCGCACGCGGTGTAAATGTCCCCCGTCCTCGGTAGACCACGTGGCGTACGCGATCCACTCACCGTCGGGCGACCACGCGGGCTGAGCCTCAACCATGTCGGACTCGGTGAGCCGCCGCGGCGTCCCGTCAGGGTAATCCATCACGTACAGGTCATCCATGGCGACGAACGCCAGCCGCCCGCCGTTCGGTGACGGGACCGCGTCGCGGATCTGCCGCACCGTGAACTCCGGCGCGTCGTCGATCGGATACGTGAAATCGAGGTTGGGTCCGACGTCGAGATGGACGGACACCGCAAAGAGAACCTTGGTGGGGTCATCGCCGTTCACCGGGACGCGCCAGATGCCCCCGTCGTACGACACGACGACTTCCCGCGAGTCCGGGGTGAACGACATGCCGGGGAGCACGTCGCGGGAGGCGAATGATTCCTGGTCGTCGCGCTGGACCGGGTAGGCGAGCCAGCGCTCCTCGCCGGTGGGGAGATCGCGGATGCGAAGCCCGGTTTGCGCCTCGAACCGCGTGCCGTACACGAGCCACCGGCCGTCGGGAGATAGCGTGGGCCGAAACGCCGAGCCGCCGCGGGCCGAACGGGTGTATCGCTGGCCCGTCTCCCGGTCGTACACGGCGAGCTGGTAACGGGGAAGGATGGCGTTGTATTGCCAGGGCCCCGTGGCCTGCGCGTACCAGACGTAGCGGCCCGCCGGTTCAACGGCGGCGCCCATGATCTTGAGGTCCTTCGGCTCGCCAATGAGCTCGACGCCCGTGCCGCCGTCCACGTGCCACATCCAGAGCTTGGCGGTGCCGAAGGCAGCGACGGCTTTGGATCCGAGGATGTAGCGTCCGTCAGGGGTCCAATCCGCCCCGTGATAGCGGTGACGCTTGCCGGTGGTGATCTGTGCCGTGTCGGACTTGTCGAGGGTGATCGTCCAGAGGTTCTCGGCACCGTCCCGGTCGGATATGAACAGGACCTTGGTGCCGTCGGGGCTGAACCGCGGCTGGCCGTCGAAGGGCATCCCGCTGGTGAGGGGCGTCGCCACGCCGCCCCCGAAGGGGATCGTGTAGAGATCGCCCAGGAGATCGAATACGATGGTCTGGCCGTCGGGGCTCACGTCCAGCGAGATCCACGAGCCCTCGTCGGTGGCGACCGCCACCGTGCGAGTCGGCTCCAGTGGGAGGGCTCTCTCGGTTGTGTGGGCCGAGTCGCCCGTGGTCGAATCGGTGGCCTGTCGGGCGGCCAGGGGCTGAATGAGGCACGCCAGTGCCGAGACCAGCATGGCGGACGGTTGCCTCCAAATCATCAGTATCTCCCAGGGTGAGATCCGCGCCGTGTGATACGCCGCATGGGGAAAAAGAAGGAGGCGGGGCGACCGGCGTCAAGTAACGCCGCGCCTTGCACAAGGGTATCTGCGTGGTGACATTTACGGCCCACGCCCCGCTAGCTCAACTGGCTAGAGCAACTGACTCTTAATCAGTAGGTTCGGGGTTCGAGTCCCTGGCGGGGCACTGCGTTCGTTGCAACGAGTTTAAGCGGCCTTCACCGTTCTCCGCGCGACTGCCTGTCGTGGGAGATATCGTGGAGGCCGTCATGCTTTCGCTACCTCGAGCCGCGGGCTAGTACGGTCACGGAATCAGGGACCTTTGAACAACTCGGTGGCACCGTCCACCATCCGGCTTACATCTTCGGACGACGAGATAGTCTCCGGAACTCTTGACGGAGATAGACTTACGATGATTGCTGGGGGCGACAGTTTCGTGTTCCGTTAATAATTGTGGCTGCGAGAGCCGTCGTAACCGTCAATGCCCCAAGCGTCCCAGCGGCGTTCGAGGTTACCTACGCCACGCTGACGGCTCGGGATTTATCTGATGGCAATCACCGAGGAGCAACTCCACGCCGTACAAGAAACGTTGTCGGAAGAACTCCCCGACGCCGACAGCGTGCATGTTGACGTGAACGAACCCAACTTGGCAAAGTTTATCGTGTTGGTGGGTGAGCTGCAGCGCTACCGACTCGCCGTGACGCATGACTTCTTCGCGGTCTACCAGACTCCTAACGCGGTCATATCGGAATTGGAGACCCGATTCGTAGCGCGAGAGTTGCGTGACAACCCAGAAAGATGGCTCTTGCTGGGTCGCGACGGACCGCCCGTTTTTGTTGCGGGGCTACAGCTCGAGTGATGCATCGGTGCGACTCTTGCGAGCCTGCGTGCCCAGAGTCATTCTCTATATGCTAGGCGTGGCCGCGGTTGCCCCGCTCCCGTGGTAGACGCCTCGCAGAACGCCCGATCGACGATGAGTGCCGTTGACGCCAGCTGTTGGGGACCCAGCGCGGAATGGACCTGGCGAGTGCATTTCGAACAAGAGTACGGTAGGATGGGAGTCATGAGTCATTCGCGTATGCTGACTTGATATCTCGTGAGGTGTGCCGCCGCTGCGGCACGAGCTACCGCGTTGTGCGGTTCCGGCCGTCCGAAGGGGAAGGACTGCCGCGACCGATGCCATGACGTTATCTTTAGAAAGGATGGGTAAGCTCCTCACGGAGCTTCACGCTGCGGTGCGAGCAGCGCTGGCGACACCCCAGTTGGCTGACAACGCCCCGCTGCGGCGCAATCCCAAGGGCGACATCTCACAATCGTTCGATTTGGCTGCAGAGCGCTGCGCACAAGAATTTCTGCAGCGCGAGGCGCCACAGGGTTTGTTGCTGTCCGAAGAATCCGGCGCGCTTGCGCTGGGCCAAGCACCACCCGTGCTGCGCTTCGTTCTCGATCCGGTGGATGGCTCCGACAACTATGCTCGCGGTCTGGGGCTGTCCGCCGTATGTCTGGCTGTGCTACCTCTGGAGAAGCCACTCGCTGTCAGCGAGGTTGAGTGGGGTTTGGTCGGTGAGCTCGAGAGGGAGACGCCGCTCATCGCTTGCCGGGGCCGAGGATCCTACCGTGGGCACCAGCCGCTGCGCACGTCGGGCGTGGAACACATAGAGGAGGCATTCGTGTCAGTGGAACTGAATCACTTTGCGCCCCCACC
>JAPULZ010000076.1 GCA_027294455.1 Gemmatimonadota bacterium | reverse complement strand
ACGCCGGACGCTGATCGTCGGTGGGTTGCTGCTGCAAGCACTCGCGCTGGTCGGGTTCGCCACGCTCCACGGCTTCGTGCCGTGGGCCGCGGCGGCGGTGGTCCTGGGCTTCGGGACCGGAGCGATCTATCCGACGCTCATCGCCCAGGTTGGCGACCTCGTGCAACCTGCGGCCAGGGCGAGTGCGGTGGGCCGGTACCGGTTGTGGCGCGACCTGGGGTATGTCGTCGGGGCATTGATGGCCGGGTTGTTGACCGATTGGTTGGGCTTCCATTCCACGCTCGTGATCATCGCCCTGCTGCTGGTCGGGTCCGGCGTCCTGGCGCGTATGTATCTCCCGGCGCCGGTTCCGTCGCATGCCGTGTCGCTCGGGGAGAGGAGTGTGGCGGTGTAGTGGCCGATCTGATGTGGGGGAAGGGGAGTGGATAAAACCAAGAAACCCAGCGCGGCGCACCGGCGCCGGCTGGGTTTACCTTAGGATTGGTCTACTGCGATCGGCTAGTCCTTCGTGTAAGTTCTCCGGAATGTCGGAACGGGTTTCTTGAGCGCGTCGTACGTCATCTCGGTCCACCCGGCGACAAACAGTCCCACTGCTACGATCCAAAACAGAACCAGCATCACTCCTCCTTACTACACAGTCCCTCGCCCGTGGCACGTCCAGAATCTCGTTGGCTGCACGCTAGCATCCGGGACACGCCGTGTCTGTGACGACGGGCACGTCGGCCCGGTGGGACGGCTCCAGCGGCTCCTTACTACGAGATGCGCGTGGTGGGGATTCGTCGCTCGGGTTGGGTGGGGCATGCCAGGGGGTGAATGGTGCGATGACGCGGCCGACCGGGGCCCGGTCCGGGGAAGTCCAGGAAAGCAGGAATTGTGAGCGATGGCCTGGCGGTTGTCCGCATTCCCTTGTACCTTACGGGCTGTAGTCGAACCGCGAGCCGGCATCTTCTCCATTGTGTAGAACGGTACCCGCTCAGGATGGGTACCGGCGCTGCGAATCCGCGTCGCTTCATTCCTCAGGTTCAGACAATCCGAGCATGGCCAATCCGGTGACACGGGGTCACCTGGGTGCGCCTGCGCGTGCATCAACGAGGAAGTGTGCGATTTGAAGATGTCATTTGAGTCTCTGGGGCTTGTAGCGGAGCTGTTGCGGGCCCTCGAAGAGCAGGGCTACACCGAGCCCACCCCGATCCAACGAGAAGCCATTCCCGTCGGTCTCCAGGGGCGCGACGTGGTCGGATGCGCCCAGACCGGCACCGGCAAGACGGCGGCGTTTCTCTTGCCCATTCTCCAGCGCCTGAGGGAGGGCCCGCACGGACGCCTCCGGGCGCTCGTCCTGGTGCCCACCCGGGAGCTGGCCGAGCAGGTCTTCAGTCGGGCGCAGGCCTACGGCCGCCACGGCAACGTGAAGGCGGCGGCGGTGTACGGGGGCGTGGGAATGGAACCGCAGACCAAAGCCCTCAAAGGCGGAGTCGACATCGTGATCGCCACGCCGGGACGCCTGCTCGACCACATGGGCCGCGGTCACGTGGATACGTCCGCGCTGGAGGTGCTGGTCCTCGACGAAGCCGATCGGATGCTCGACATGGGGTTTCAGCGGGATGTGTATCGCATACTCGATGCGCTGCCCGCCGAGCGGCAAACGATGTTCTTCTCGGCGACGATTTCCGCCGACGTCGATCGCCTCGCCCAGCGGGCTCTCACCGACCACGCCGAAGTGGAGACCGGCCGGCGGGCGGAGGCGGCCGACGGCGTGGAGCACATTCTGGTGGCCGTCGACAAGTCCGCCAAGCGCAGCGTGCTTGCGAAAATGCTCAAAGAGCTCCCCACGGGCCGTACGCTCGTGTTTACGAGGACGAAGTACGGCGCGGACAAGCTGGCCCACCACCTGCGCCGCGAGGGGACCAATGTCGCGGCCTTCCATGGTGGGAAAACCCAGAGCGCGCGGAACAAGGCGCTGGATCGGTTCCGCCTGGGCAAGACGCACGTGCTCGTGGCCACCGACGTCGCGGCCCGGGGCATCGATGTGACCAACATCGTGATGGTCGTGAACTTCGACGTTCCCCAGGATCCCGAGATCTATGTGCACCGCGTGGGCCGCACGGCACGCGCCGGGGCGTCCGGGGTCGCGCTGACCTTGATGTCGCCGGACGAATGGCTGATGATGCGGGACGTGGAAAAGCTGATGAGACGGACGTTGCCGCGGGACGTGGTCCCGGGTTTCGAGCCGACGGTCGAGCCGGTCCAGCCAGAGGAGCGGGCCGAACCTTCCAGACCACAGGGTCGTTCAGTACGAGGCCGCCGGGGCATCGCTCGACGGCGCTAGGCGCGACAGTTGTAGGGGCGAGGCATGCCTCGCCCGTCAGTCTTCACCCTTCCTCGTTACCGCCTTGCTGGGTACGTTCCCACGACTTGTCTCGCGCGTTCGGGTACCCATGGAAAAGATCATCCGCAGCCTCCACCATGTCACCGCCACGGTCAGCGACGCACAGGAGGACCTGGACTTCTACCTCAAGGTCCTCGGCATACGTCTGGTCAAGAAGACCGTCAACTTCGACAACCACAACGTCTACCACTTCTACTACGGCGACGAGCGCGGCACGCCCAACACCTTGATGACAACCTTTCCCTACAGGGGGTGGGGTGTCCGGGAGGGGGTGCAGGGGGCAGGCCAGGTCACGGTCACAGCGTTTTCCGTGCCGGAGGGCTCCCTCGATTCATGGCGGAGCCGCCTGCGGGACGCGAACATCGATGTGCGGGATGTAGGAGAGCGTTTCGGCGAGGAGGTGATCGCGTTCGACGACCCGTCGGGCCTCGTGATCGAGCTGGCGGCGAATCGCAACGACGAGCGAACGCCGTGGGTTGCCGGAGGAGTATCCGCCGACCACGCGGTGCGCGGCCTCTACGGCATCACGATGTCGATTCGCGAGCCGCAGCGCACGTTGGCGCTGCTGACCGATGTGTTGAACTACGAGATCGTGAACGAGGAAGACCGGCGCATCCGGCTGGCCGTGAACGGCAATCTGCCCGGCCACATCATCGATGTTCTCCACTCCCCGGACGCTCCCGATGCGGTGAACGGACTGGGGACGGTGCATCACGTGGCCATGGCCGTGGCCGACGAGGACGAGCAACTCCGCGTGCGCAAGGAGCTGATCAACCTAGGGCTCGAGGTGACGGAGGTGCGCGATCGCTGCTACTTCAAGTCGATCTATTTTCGCGAGCCCGGGGGCGTGCTGTACGAGGTGGCGACGCTGGGCCCGGGCTTCGACGTGGATGAGGAGCTATCGGAGCTCGGCACCCATCTGCGGTTGCCGGGGTGGGAGGAGCCCAACCGGGCGGAGATCATGCAGGGACTGGCAACCGTCAGCTACTGACTCGATCGATTTGATAACAGCATGAAACCACATGCCGGCCGGCCGGCGGAGATCATCGGACGCCCCCTCGGCGCGGGGCGCGGGGTCATGGTCATGGTCCACGGCCGAGATGCGGGACCCTCCAACATTCTGGAGCTCGCCGCCCGGTTCGACCATCCGGATTTCACGTACGTGGCGCCGGCGGCCGCGAACGACACGTGGTATCCCTACTCGTTCATGGCGGAGAAGGAAAGGAACGAGCCCGGCCTCTCATCCGGGCTCGCGGTCATCGACCGCGTGGTGGAGGATGTGGTGGGCAGCGGCGTGCCAAAGGATCACACCATCCTCCTCGGGTTTTCGCAGGGAGCGTGCTTGACCGCCGAGTACGCAGTGCGGCATGCGGACCGGTTCGCCGGCGTGATCGTCTACAGCGGCGGCTTGATCGGTCCGCCGGGCACGGCCTGGCGGTACGGCGGGTCGTTCGTCGAAACGCCCGTATTCTTGGGATGCAGCGACGTGGATGCCCATGTACCATTGGAGCGCATTGAAGAAAGTGCCGCCGTGTTTGAGCGCATGGGTGCGGTGGTGACGAAGCGCATCTACCACGGCATGGGACATCTCGTCAACGACGATGAGATCGAATTCACGCAAGAGTTGATGCGAGTCCTCCTCGGGTAAGCCGCCACGTGACCGAGATCATGCCCTTGGCGGAGGCGATTCGCGAATTCGTTCAGGATGGCGACGCGGTCGCCATGGAGGGGTTTACCCACCTGATTCCCCACGCCGCCGGCCATGAGGTCATTCGTCAGGAAAAGCAAGATCTCATTCTGTACCGGATGACCCCAGACATAATCTACGATCAACTCATCGGTGTTGGTGCCGCCGCCAAGCTCGTGTTTTCCTGGGGCGGCAATCCGGGCGTGGGATCGCTGCACCGGCTGCGCGAGGCCGTGGAACACGGCTGGCCTCGGCCACTCGAGCTCGTCGAGCACTCCCATGCGGCGATGGCGGCGGCCTATGTCGCCGGTGCCTCGGGTCTCCCATTCGGCGTGATCCGCGGCACCCCGGGGAGCGACGTGCTGGCGGAGGTCGCCACGGTTCGGTGGATCGATTCGCCGTTTTCTGACGACCGGGTGCTCGCCGTCGCGGCGCATCGGCCCGACGTGACGGTGATTCATGCCCAGCGCGCGGACCGGAAAGGCAACGTCCAGCTGTGGGGGATCGTCGGGATCCAAAAGGAAGCCGCGCTTGCGGCGCGGCGTGTCGTCGTGACAGTCGAAGAGATCGTGGACGAACTCACGCCGGTCGCGGGGCAGGTGGTGTTGCCTCATCGTGTCGTGACCGCGGTGTGCGAGGTGCCCGGAGGCGCCCATCCGTCGTATGCGCAGGACTATGCCACGCGCGACAACGCCTTCTATCGGGATTGGGACGCCGTGTCCCGTGACCGAGACCGCTTCACCGGATGGATCGACCGGTACGTTCGTGAGACGCATGGCATCGCCGAGTTTCATGACCGGCTCGCCGCCGACGCGGAGTGACGAGATGACCATGCCGCCGCCGACACCTGACGAGGTGATGACCGTCGTTGCGGCCCGATCGTTGCGCGACGGGGTGATGTGTTTCGTAGGGATCGGATGGCCCAGCGCCGCCGCCAACCTGGCGCGACGACTCCACGCACCCAACCTCGTGCTGGTGTACGAATCGGGCACCATCGGCGCGAAGCCCGACGTGTTGCCGCTGTCTATCGGCGACGGCGAGCTGGCGGAGACCGCGGATGCCGTCGTCTCCGTACCGGAGATCTTTGCGTACTGGCTCCAGGCGGGACGTATCGATGTGGGCTTCCTCGGCGCGGCGCAGATCGATCGGTTCGCGAATTTGAACACGACCACTATCGGCCCGTATGCGTCGCCCCGGGTGCGTCTCCCCGGGGCGGGGGGAGCGCCGGAGATCGCCGCCGCGGCCGGCGAGGTCTTCGTCATGATGCGGCACCGCCCCGAAGCGTTCGTGGAGCGGCTGGATTTCATCACGACGCCCGGACATCTGGACGGCGGCGACGCCCGTGCTCGGGTGGGACTGCCCGGCAAAGGGCCGACCCGGGTCATTACGGATTTGGGCATTCTGGAGCCCGATGCCGCGACGCGCGAGCTGGTGCTCACCGGTGTGCATCCCGGTGTGTCGGTGGAGCGTGTTCTCGAAGCCACCGGGTGGACGTTGCAGGTAGCCGAGCACGTCGTCGAGACCCCGGTTCCCAGCGACGATGAGTTGCGCGTGCTGCGCGAATTGCAGGAGCGATCGAGTGAGGCCCATGCGGCGAGGGGAACACATGCCTGACCTCGCGCGCGCCTTCGCGTACGACCTGCGTCCCGTGCGCGTGGTGTTCGGCGAGGGCGCGGTGCACAAGCTGGGCGAGGAGATCGACGTGCTCAGCCAAGGGGAACGGGTGATGATCGTGTCCACGCCGGGGCGCGCTGACCAGGTCGCGCTGGCACGAGGCGCGTTGGGTGCGCGATTCGTGGGCACGTTCGACGGCGCGGCGATTCATGTCCCGCAGGCCGTCGTGTCCCGGGCCCTGGATCGCGTGCGCGAGTGGAAGCCCGACATCGTGGTCAGCGTCGGTGGGGGATCGGCGGTGGGTGTGGCCAAGGCGGTGGCCATGGAAGTCCAGCTTCTCCACGTGGCGGTTCCCACGACCTACTCCGGTTCCGAGATGACCGACATCTGGGGGATCACCGACGGCGACCGCAAGCAAACGGGCCGTGACAGACGTGTGGCAGCGTGTCTGGTGGTGTACGACCCGCTCCTGACCGCTAGCATGCCGGCGGTGGTGAGCGCGGCGAGCGGCATGAACGCCATCGCCCACGGCGTGGAGGCGTTGTACTCCGTATCGGCGCATCCCGCGGCCTCGCTGCTGGCCGAGGAGAGCATCCGGCTGCTGGCCGATAGCTTGCCGACCGTGGTGGGGTACCCGGAGGATCGTGACGGCCGAGCGGCGGCGCTACGCGGTGCCCACTTCGCCGGGCGGGCGCTGGACATGACCGCGATGGCGCTCCACCACAAGCTGTGCCACGTGCTGGGTGGCAGCTTCGCGTTGCCCCACGCCCTCACGCACGCCGTGGTGTTGCCTCATGCCACGGCCTACAATGCGCCGGAGGCGCCGGAGGCCATGACGGCCGTCGCCAGGGCATTGGGCGCCCAGAACGTGCCCGCCGGCCTGTACCAACTGAACCACCGGATCGGGATCACGCAAACGCTGCGGGATTTGGGGCTCGGCGAAGCCGACCTCGACCAAGCCGCCGCGCTGGCCGTGCAAAGCTCATACGCCAACCCCCGTCCGGTGACCGAAGTGGGCGTTCGGGCGCTGCTCGATGATGCGTACCACGGTCGGGTACCGCGGTAGCGGGGTAGGCTAGCCGAGTCGGGCTTTCCCGACCGCGCTCGCCTCGTCGTCGTCCAGCACCGGAACCATTTTGCAGTCCAGAATCGAATTCCAGTTGAGCACCCAGTTGGCGATGGCGGCCGGATCGTCGGTTTCGAAGATGGCAACCCCCGTGAATCGTGCCAGCGGCCGAGGAGCTCGACATTGGAACCATAGTCGGCCCTGTCGTCGGCCTTGGTCATGTTCGAGAAAGTCTTGAATGCGTCTTCCCGTTGTTCGTCGTGAATGCACCAGGTCACCATGAATTTCATGCCGTCCTCCGGGAGGAAGGGGAGGACCCGACGCGCCGTGGTTTTCATGGTGTCCCGGCATCCCAATGGTGTCCATAAGAACCAACGCACGTCTCCGGGACCTACGTGCGTGCTCCGCACACCGACACTGTACGCCGGGGCAGGCCAGGCGCACTCACCCGGCCGATCCCGGAGGCGTTAAGTTGTTCCCCATGTCCGGAGACCAGCTGTTGACGTTCCGCCAGTCCCTCCCGCGGATGGCGCAATTGC
>JAPULZ010000075.1 GCA_027294455.1 Gemmatimonadota bacterium | reverse complement strand
CCCCATCCTCGAGAAACCGAACGTCACGAACCCCTCCGCCGGCTACTTCGGCACCGCCAACAACAACCTGATTCCCGCCGGCTACCCGCACCGCAACGCCGTGGGATGGACGTGGGCCGATCCGTTCCGGTGGGCGCGGGTGAACGAAGTCCTGGGCTCCGGCCGCAAGCACTCCATCATGGACATGATGCGGCTGCAAACCGACTACCTGTCGATTCCGGCCCGGACGTTGGTGCCACTCCTGGCAAGCGTCCCCGCGCCGGCGCCCGAGCTGGAGCGCGCCCGCCGCCTGTTGCTCGACTGGGATTACGTGTTGGACAAGACGTCCGTGGCGGCCGCCGTGTACGCGGCGTGGGAGGGACATCTCCGGAGCAACGTGCGGGAGTTGTTCGTGCCGGAGGACGCCCGCGGTCTCGTCCGGATTTCTTTGTCACGGACCATCGATTGGCTCATCGCCCCACCAGGGGAATTCGGCCCCGACCCGCTGGCCGGCCGTGACAGTCTGCTGGTGCGTAGCTTGGCGGAAGCGGCGCGGGAGCTGGAGCAGCGGCTCGGACCCGATCCCGACGCCTGGCAATACGGACAGCACAATTACAAACACGCTCTCATCCGTCATCCCCTGAGCCGGGCGGTGAACGACGCCACCCGCCGCCGCGTCGATGTGGGGCCCCTGCCCCGGGGCGGCAACGGCTCCACCGTGAACAACAGCGGCGGCGGGGACAACCAGACGTCCGGCGCCTCCTTCCGCATCATCGTCGATACGAAGGACTGGGATACGGCGGTGGGATCGAACAACCCGGGGCAGGCGGGCGATCCGGACTCGCCCCACTATCGGGACTTGTTTGAGTTGTGGGCGAGTGATCGGTACTTCCCGGTGTTCTTTTCGCGGGAGCGGGTGGAGGGGGTGGCGGAGACGCGGTCGCGGCTCGTGCCGCGGTAACGACCGTCAATGCGGGAAGCCTTGCTAGAAAATGAAAAGCCGAAGAGCAGGTTCGCCTTCGGCTTTTCAGCGCAGCCAAACTAGCCATGCGATTCGCACCTCAAGTAGGCGTCAAGGTAATCGTCGGGTCACCAACCGAATGAGAGACCCACCGTGACGCGAGGCTTGGCCGGCCGCCCGAACGCGATGCGCACCGGCCCAACCGGAATCGCATCCCACCGCTCGGAGCCGATGAGTGTTCCGATGACGGCCCCGATGCCGAACCCCACCGCCCCGAACAGGACGGCTGCGCGGGCTCGGTCTTCACCGCTCGCGAGGTTCAGGAGACAGCTACCCAGGTTGTCTTCGGCTCCGGTCACCATCCGGCAGTCCGACGACATGACCAACGGCCCGGCCAACGCGCCGGTGGCGGCACCAAGAAGGGCACCCACGGCCGCATACCTCAACGTGACTCCCCAGCTCGGCGACCGTCCCCGACTCACATGGACTTGCCGTACGGAGCCAAACGGGAGGGTGACCGAGGCCCCACCACCTTCGGGGGCCAACACCAATCTTCCGGACGCCATCGACACCACGGTCCCGACGATCGGACTGGCGGCATCCCGAGTGGAGACGCGGACTCGATCGCCTTCGACGGCGATTTGCTGGCCGGCAACGCTCTGAAACGGCCCCAGAACACACAGGGCCAGAAGTAGTTCGGTGCGACGCATGGATCCTCCAGTAACGCGACGCCCGCAAGCTGGAGTGGTGCCGTCAAGACGATGTCAAGCGGGTGCGCACCGTCTTTTCCTCGAGCCCTGGCCTTACTGGCCGCAAGCACCCCAAAACCGTATTCTATTTAGATCCCCAACCGGCCAAGCCCCTTGTCAGAGCTTCTCGACCGTATCAAGACCGCCCTCGCGGACCGCTACGCCATCCAAGAGGAGATCGGCGCCGGCGGCATGGCCACGGTCTACCTCGCCCGCGACCTCAAGCACGACCGCGAGGTGGCGGTGAAAGTGCTCCGGCAGGAGCTCGCGGCGGCGCTTGGCGCCGATCGTTTTCACCGCGAGATCAAGATCGCGGCCCAGTTGCAGCATCCCCATATTCTGCCACTCCACGACTCCGGCGAGGCCGACGGGTTCCTCTACTACGTGATGCCGTACGTGAAGGGCGTCTCGCTCCGGGAACGACTCGAGCAGCAGGGCGAGCTTCCCCTGGCCGAGGCCGTGAGGATATTGCGGGAGGTGGTCGACGCGCTGGCGCACGCCCACGAGCAGGGGGTGGTGCATCGGGACATCAAGCCCGACAACGTGATGCTCAGCGGACGCCACGCGCTGGTCACGGACTTCGGCGTGGCCAAGGCGGTGAGCGAAGCAACCGGACGGCAGGCCCTGACCACCGCCGGCGTTGCACTGGGAACGCCGTCATACATGGCGCCGGAGCAGGCCACCGCCGATCCGAACCTGGATCATCGCGCGGACATCTATGCGGTGGGCGCGGTGGGCTACGAGTTGCTCACCGGACGGCCGCCGTTCACAGGCACCTCGGCCCAGATGATTCTCGCGGCCCACGTCACCGAAGCGGTGGAGCCGGTCACGAAGCACCGCCAGCACGTGTCGCCGGCGCTCAACGATCTGATCCTCAAGTGTTTGGAAAAACGCCCAGCCGACCGTTGGCAAACGGCGGAGGAGATGTTGCCGCACTTGGAGGCGTTGGCGACGCCGAGCGGGGGCATCACACCCACGAGTACGGCCCCGATCGCTGCCGCTCAGGCCCCTCGTCGCAAGTCCACTACGGTTGCGGTGATTGCAGCGGTCGTGGCGGTGGTGACGGTGAGCGTAGGAGTGCTGCTCCCCAGACGCGGGCCCGAGCCGATCATCGTGGGCCGCACGACCCAGCTGACGCTCGAACCCGGTCTCGAGCTCGACCCGGCCATCTCGCCGGATGGCCGGCTGGTGGCCTACGCCGTCGGTGGGGTCGGGCGAATGCGCATACACCTGCGACAAGTTGCGGGTGGTCGTGCCATCAACCTCACCGAAGGCTTTGCCGGCGACCACCGCTGGCCCCAATGGTCTCCCGACGGTGACCAAATCCTGTTTCAGGCCAACGGAGCCGTTTACACCGTGCCCCAACTCGGCGGCATACCCAAGCGGTTGGTCTCGCGGCCTTCGGTAATCGCAAACAGTCCCGGGCTCATACCGGGTGCGATCAGCGCGACGTGGTCGCCCGACGGCGAGCAGGTGGTCTTTGCCGTTGAGAACGCCATCTACATCCAACCCGTGGATGGTGGAGCACCTCGCAAGCTGGCTGACGATTTCGAGCCCCACTCTTTTCACTGGTCTCGGGACGGATCGCGGATCGCGTATGTCTCCGGGAATCCGACTTTTGTTTTTGCCAACAGCCTCATGGGCAACATCGCCCCGAGCGGGCTTCGGATCCTCCCGGTCACGGGCGGCAATCCCAGCGTGGTGACCGACGACGAGTACTTCTACGGGAGTCCGATCTGGTTGCCGGGCGACAATCAACTGCTGTACATCTCGAACGAAGGGGGAACGCGGGACATCTATCAGCGCGACGTGGGCTCGTCGGGCGGAGGGACTGAATCGGTTCGGTTGACCACCGGGCTCAACGTGTTCACGATGAGCCTTTCGGCGGACGCGAGCACGCTGGCCTACACGGTGTTCCGATCCGACGCGAACATCTGGTCGATTCCCATTCCCGAGCGGGGGACGATCTCGGTTGCCGAAGCCCAGCCGGTGACGGCGGGCAGCCAGACCATCGAGGGCCTGGACATATCACCCGACGGACGTTGGCTGGTGTTTGACTCGAATCGCAGCGGCAACCAGGACATTTATCGCTTAGAGCTTCCCGACGGGGTGCCGGAGCAGCTCACCACCGACCCGGCGGATGACTTCATCCCATCGTGGTCACCCGACGGACAGGAGATCGCGTTCTACTCCTTCCGGCATGGCAGCCGGGACCTTCACGTCATGACGGCAGAGGGCGGCTCGCTCCAGAGGGTAACAGACGATCCGGCGCAGGAGCGCTATCCCGACTGGTCACCCGACGGGAACCAGCTGGTCTTCTACGCCGACAAGTCCGGTGATCAGGAGCTTTACGTCGTCTCCCGGGAGGACCGTTCGTCGGGTTGGGGCGAGCCACGACAACTCACGTTCGACGGCGGCTTTGTCCCGCGATGGTCTCCTGATGGGCGCTGGATTGTCTACATCCTCGGTCGCGAGGTTCGAGTCGTTGCTCCGGAAGGGGGCGATCCTCGCACCCTGAACGGCAGAGAGCCCAGCATTGTCGATCCGGCGGCTGAATCCGCCTTTCCGGGGTGGTCGTTGGACGGGAAAACGGTCTACTACAAAACGGTCGACTTCAGCGGGACGGCGCGTCTTCAGGCCGTTCCCGTGACCGGTGGGACGCCTCGACTCATGGTGCGCTTCGATGATCCGTCCAAGCCGTCCAGCCGAACCGAGTTCACGACCGACGGCGAACGCTTCTACTTCACGATCGGCCGGCGCGAGAGCGATATCTGGCTGATGGAGCTGTTGCCGCCGCGGTGAAGCAGACCGCGGGCCCATCGCCCCTAGCCTTCGTGGTAGACCGACCGTCATGACACCGCTCACCAATCGCTCATTTCATAACTACATGTGATTGTGTGACTTACCGTAGTTGGGAGGCGGGACTTGACCCCGCCTCATATTCACGTCGGCCCAACCACGACAAAGTGGGAACTTTCCCTTGCCAATAGTTGTATATGCATATATATTGCACCAGCATGCAACAGGAAAGGCCAAAGCAACCGTGACGAATCCATTGCCCTTCGACAAGAGCCTCCTCAAACAGGCAGGCGCCGAGTGCCTGGCCTTCGCGCTCAAAAAGGCCGCTCGGCGAGTCACTCGTAGCTACGACGACGCCCTCCGGCCCGCCGGGATCCGGAGCACCCAGTTCTCCCTCCTGGCCACGATCGGCTGTTACGGCTCCCTCACGGTGAACGAGCTCGCCGAGTCGGTGGTGATGGACGCGACCACCCTGTCCCGCAATCTCCGGCCCCTGGTCCGGGACGGGATCATCCGGTCCACCCCCGGCAAGGCCGACCGGCGGCGACGCCTGGTCAGCCTCACCAAGAAGGGCGCCCGGGTCCTCGAGCAGGCCCTGCCCCTCTGGTCCACAGCCCAGGCCTCGATGGGACGGCACCTTGGCGCCGATTTGACCGAGCGCCTGGTGGGGGAGCTGAAGAACGTTGTCGCATGATTTTTCGCACAAATAGATGCATATACAGTCTTTGTCGATGACCTCAACCACAGGACGTTCCCGATGAAAGCAAGACGGTTTTTCCAGACGATCGTGAACCGGCCCCGGCTGTTCGTCGCGCTGGGCGTGGCGACGGTGGCGGTGACGATCGGTCTCCTCCCCCGCCTCACCCGGGACACCTCCAGCGACGCGTTCATCCCGGCCGGCGATCCGGTCCTGATCTTCCGGGACCAGGTGGAAGAGACGTTCGGCCTGAAGGACCCGATGGTGGTGGCGGTGGTGGACGATCGCACCGAGGCCGGTGTGTTCACCCCCCACACCCTCGAGCTGATCGCCTGGCTCTCCGAAGAGTTGACCGCCATCGAGGGGATCGATCCCGAGCGGATCACGAGCCTCGCCACCGAGAACGACATCATCGGCACCGAGGACGGGATGCTGGTGGAGCCGTTCTTCGAGTCCCCACCGCAGACGCAGGCAGAAGCCAACGCGGTCCGTGCGGCGGTCATGGACTTCGATCTCTACATGGGCAGCCTCGTGGCCCGGGACGGGAGCGCGACGCTGATCGTGGCCGAGATGCTTCCGGACATCGGGCCCAACCAGGCAGCCGACGTCTACCGCGATATCATGGCGTTGGTCGAGCGTGCGCCGGTGGACGGCGAAGCAGTGCACGTGGCCGGTGAGGGCGCCGTGAGCGGCTACCTCGCGACCTACATCGATGCCGACGCGCGTCGCCTGAACCCCATCGCCGCGCTGATCATCACGCTCGTGCTGTTCGTGGCGTACCGCACCTGGCGCGGGGTGATCCTCCCGAACTTCTTGGTCCTGGCCGCCGTGGGCACCGCCATCGGCGGGATGGCCGCCGCGGGCGTGCCGTTCTACGTCATCACCAACGGGCTCCCGGTCATCCTCATCGCCATCGCCGTGGCCGACGGGATCCACATCCTCGCCGAATATTACGATCAACTCGAAGAAGACCCATCGGCGACGCAGCAGGAACTGGTCGTGCGGGCGATGCAGAAGATGTGGCGTCCGGTGACGTTCACGTCCATTACCACCGCCAGCGGGTTCCTCGGCCTCTGGGCGGCATCCTACATGCCGCCCATGAAGGCGTTCGGTCTGTTCGCCGCGGCGGGCGTGATGGCCGCCTGGGCGTTCGCGATGCTGGTGATCCCCGCCGGACTCGCCTTGGTCCGCGTGCGGCCCAGTCCGGCGTATCGAGCCGGGAGCGATCGCTTCAGTGGTTTGATGGGACGAATCGGCGGCTGGGTGATCGCACGCCCTAAGAGCGTGTTGGTGACGGCCGGCGTCGTGGTCGTACTAGGCGTGATCGGTGCTACGCGGCTCGAGGTGAACGAAGAAACGGTCGCCAACTTCAACGCGTCCGAGCCCATCTATCAGGCCGACCGGGCCATCAACCAGCGGCTCGACGGGACCTACTATCTCGACGTGGTGGTCGAGTCGCCGGACATCGAAGGACTGTTCGATCCCCAACATCTTCGCCGCATCGAAGAATTACAGGAGTATCTCGAAACCCTTCCCCACGTGGGCGGCACGACGTCCATCGCCGACTTCCTGAAGCAGATGAACATGGCGATGCACGAGGACCAAACCGCCGAGTATCGCTTGCCGGTCGATCCGGACCTGATCGCTCAGTATTTCCTGCTCTACTCCGCCAGCGGCGATCCCACGGACTTCGAGGAGTACATCGACTACGACTACCGAGTGGCCAACGTCCGGGCGCGCCTCAACACGGGCGTGTACACCGACGAAAAGGTCGTGATCGACGCTGCCCGATCCTACATCGCCGAGAACTTCAGCACATCGGAACTCACCGCCGCCGTGAGCGGACGCGTGGCGGTGGACGATCGCTGGATCGGCGAGCTGGGCAAGAGCCACTTCCGGGGTGTGGCCGTCGCGCTGGTGGTCGTGTGGCTCGTGGCAAGCATGAGCTTCCGCTCAATCCTGGCCGGCACACTGGCCATCGTGCCGGTGTCCATGTCGGTCCTCCTCATCTACGCCGCAATGGCCCTGTTCGACGTGTGGCTCGGCGTGGGCACGTCGATGTTCGCCGCGATCGCCATCGGGGTGGGCGTCGACTTCGCCGTGCACACCATCGATCGGCTGCTGCTCCTCGTCAAAGAAGAAGGACACAGCCTCACACGGGCGCTGCAGATCTTGTTCCCGTCGACGGGACGGGCGTTGCTGTTCAATTTCGCCGCCCTGCTCTTCGGATTCGGCGCGCTCATCACGAGCAGCGTGCCACCCCTCGTGCACTTCGGGGCGCTCATCGGCGTGTCCGTGGCGGCGAGTTTCATCGCCAGCATGACGGTGTTGCCTGCCGTCGTGTATCTGGTGCGTCCCGCGTTCCTGCGCCCCGACACGGCGCCGGAGCGCACACGCTTGGCGGCTGGGGCGATCACCGATCCTGGCCTGGCCGAGGCTTGATCACCAACGACCATAAGGAGAAATGCATCATGTTGACATCACGCTCTCTCGTGCTGGTGGCGTTCCTCGCTGCCGCATCCAGCTCGGGTCTTCACGCGCAAGCCTCGACGGAGGACCTCCCGACAGGAGACGAGGTCGCCCAGCACATCAACGCCCGGGACGAAGGCCAATGGGTCTCCCGCACGCTGCGGATGGAGATGATCGACCGACGCGGCGGGCGACGAGTCCGCGAGACACGCGGGTTCCGCCGCTACTACGGCGACGAGAAACGCACGGTCATCTTCTACGAGTCGCCGGCCAACGTGAAAGGGACCGGATTCCTCACGTTCGATTATCGGGACCGCGACAAGGACGACGACCAGTGGCTGTACCTTCCCGCCCTGCGACGCGTGCGCCGCATCTCGGCGAGCGACCGGGGTGACTACTTCCTCGGCACCGACTTCACCTACGAGGACATCAAGCTCGAAACCAAAGTGGGCCTGGACGACTACACGAGGCGCACCATCGGACGCGATACCCTCGACGGTCACGAAGTCTACGTGGTCGAGGAAACGCCGGTGGACGAGGACACGGCGAAGGAGTTGGGCTACAGCAGAGTGGTGCGGTACGTGGATGCGGAAATCTGGATGACGCGGAAAGTGGAGATGTGGGACATCCGCGGCAATCAACTCAAGACGATCCACATCTCGGACATCCGTGAAGTGCAGGGCATCTGGACCGCACACCGCATGGAGGTGGAGAATCACAAGACCGGCCACCGCACGATCTTCACCTTCGCGGATGTGGATTACGAGACGGGCGTGCCTGACGACGTGTTCACGCAACGTGCGCTGCGCAGGGGACGATGATGCGCGCCACGATGCAACGCGCGGGTTGGCTGGGGGCCATGGCAATCCTGGCCCTCAGCGCCCCACCCGCCACGGCGCAGGTGCACTTTCGCCTGCCCGATTGGATCACGCCGAGTGGCCTTCTCGAGTTGGAGTCCGCGTACGGCATCAGCACCGGAGCCGCGCAAAAGACCGAATTGTCTTTTCGCCCGCGCGTGGACATGAGGTTGCCCGGAGGAGCGACCCTCACGGGCATCGCCCGGTTGCGCGGGGATGCCTACGATCATCTCGATCCCGGCAGCCACGTGAAGTTCGATCTGCGAGAGCTGTACGTCGACCTCACCGTGGGCGGCGCGTATCTGCGCCTGGGAAAACAACAGGTCGTGTGGGGCCAGACAGACGGACTGAAGCTGTTGGACGTGTTGAATCCACAGGACTTTCGCGAGTTCATCCTGGACAGCTTCGAGGACTCCAGAATTCCCTTGTGGACGATGAACCTGGAGATTCCTGTTCGCGATTTCGTGGTGCAGTTACTCTGGATTCCCGATCGGACCTACCACAAGATCCCTGAGGACGGCGCGGTATTCGGCTTCACGGCGCCCCTGTTTCGGCCGGTAATACCGCGCGGCGTGGCGGTCGAGTTGCGAGAGACGGAAAAGCCCGATCGCCTCATCGCCGACTCGGACTTCGGCGTCAAGGTGTCGACGTTCTGGAAGGGATGGGACCTGGGCGTCAACTACGCGTATCTGTATGACGACGTTCCGGTCTTGTTCCGCCGCGTCTCGCTGGACGACGCGGGTCCGCGAGTGACGATCACCCCGCGGTACGCCCGCACGCATCTCGTGGGCGGCACGTTCAGCAATACCTTCGGCGCCCTCACGTTGCGCGGCGAGGTGGCGTACCAATCGAAGCGGTACTTCATAACGTCGACCCCCCAGGACGACGACGGTGTGCTCGGTCGGGGGGAGGCCATGTACGCGCTCGGGTTCGATTGGTTCGGGTTGTCGGATTGGACGCTGAGCGCCCAGGTCTTTCAGAGCGTGCTCACCGGTAGCGCATCCACGCTTCCCCGGGACCGCTTGCAGACGAACGTGACAGGCCTGGTCCGTCGGGACCTGCAGAACGATCGGCTCACGGCGGAAATCCTGTGGATCCAGAACGTGAACCAGGGGGACGGGGTGGTGCGGCCCAAGGTTCGCTACGAGCTGCGGAGCAATACCAACGTGTGGCTCGGCGCGGACTTGTTCTACGGCAGTGGCGAGGGCCTGTTCGGACAATTCGATCATGGAGCTCGGGTTGTAACGGGCGTGGAGCTGGGGCTTTAGGGATCAGAGGCGGTCTCGTCGGGTGTGGCATGACGCACAACATGTTCCGTTCGAACGGTATCGACGAATGACGTTCGCCGAGAAGAGCCGGTGGGAACCTTCAACCGGGTCGCTCGGTTCTGATCTACGACATGACCATGACGACACGAAACATTCGACGACTAGCGACGACATGCATGATACTCGCCGCCTGTGGCGACGCGGCTCCGACGAGTCCCGAGCCCGACGAAGGCGGTGCGATTCAACTCGAGGTGCGGTTCCACCTGCTGCAATCCAGTGTACTCGATGCGCTGGACGTGACACTCACCGACGCTGAGGTCGGGGAGCTCGTCCAATCCCTCAACGAGATATGGGCTCAGGCGGGTGTTGTCTGGCAGATCGAACAGATCGTTCGCGAACCGGCCTTGAATCCTGACGTGTTCCGCGAGGTGCTGAACGACCGGACTGGAAGTCGCACATCGCTCGTCGCGGCGGTGCTTCCAGACGAGAACCTCCGGCCCGACATCTGGAACGTCTTTCTGGTTCGGGATTTTGGCGGGGTCGTCGGGGGAGTGTACCTGCCCAGCCGGGTCGTGGTCTCGGCGGAGTTGGATCCCGAGGGAAACCGGGACCTGAGCGGAGGGACGGCGCGAATCCTGGCCCACGAGTTGGGGCACTCACTCGGCCTCGGCCACGTGCCGTGCACCGCGGCGGGCAACTTGATGGCCGCGGGGTGCCCGCGCGGCACGCGCACTCTCCTGGAGCCCGGCCAGATCCAGATCGCACGGCAACAAGCTAAAAAGGGCCATCCATTCTGATCCCCTCCTCGGCGAGGTAGACCGTGGCCAAGCTGCCCTCCCCGAGCTCCCGCTCGATGCCGTAAAGAGAAACCCAGCGGCGGGGAACCCCCCGCGCCCAGCGGTGTATCCTACATCCCAAATCCAGTCTACAAGGCAGACCCTCATGTCACGCCAGGCATTTCTCGGCGAATTCGAGCAGATGGTCCTCCTGGCCATTCTCCAGCTGGAAGGCCGGGCCTACGGGCCCAACATCAGCGAGGTGCTGGAGGCCCGGGCGGGCCGGCAGGTGTCCCGGGGGGCGCTCTACTCCTCCCTCGACCGGCTGCAGCAGAAGAAGGCCCTCCGCTGGCGCATCGAGGGCACCACGTCGGAGCGTGGCGGCCACCCCATGCGCCGCTTCGAGGTCACGGCCGCCGGTGTCAAAGCGCTCCGCGCGTCCCGCGAGGCTTTGACCAGCCTCTGGTCCGGCCTCGACCACGTCCTGGGGGAGGGAGCCCGGTGACCTCGTCCAGCTCCACCCCGCCACGGGCCGCTCAAGCCCTGCTCCGGGCGGTGCTGCCGTCCACCCCGGTGGGACGAAGCATTCTCGGCGACCTCTACGAAGAATTCGGGCGCCGCTTCTCGGCCGAACCCTCCATGGCCCGTCGCTGGTATTGGCGGGCTGCACTGGACATCGCGTTGCGCCGCGTCACCCGCCGCGGCGTGGACACCCTTACTAAAGGATACGGCCTGGGTCTGCCGAGGAGCGGGCCGAAGGCGAGAGGAGATTCCCCGATCATGAGATGGTTGGCCGACCTGCGATACGCCGCCCGGACACTCAGGCGCGCA
>JAPULZ010000074.1 GCA_027294455.1 Gemmatimonadota bacterium | reverse complement strand
AAACGCATCTCCGCGGCCACGAGGGCCATCGTCGACGAAGAGCTGGGTTCCGAGGACCTGAACGAGATTCCGAAGATCTTGCGCGCTCTGCAGGCCGCCGCTACCAACATCAAGTTGTATCCCCTCGATGCCGAACCGGTGTCGCAGTCGATCGCAAAACTGTACCAGTCGCTTCAGGGGATTCTCACCAACCACCGGGCGGTGACGCTGGCAAGCGCCGATCAGGCGCTGCTGGTGAACGGCACGCGGGTGGACACGAGTGCGTACGCGGCCATCGCCGAGGGCTTCTCGAGCTTCGCCGACTCAGCGGGGCTTGATAGCATCTCGTTCCTCTCTCACGTGACCGCCGACGAGCTAGAGACGTTCATCGGCGCACTGCGCGATCTCCCCACGCACCCGGACAACGAATTCTGGGACGACTTCCACCGGCAACATGGCCTCGCGGGCATCGCATTCAATCAGCGCAAGTACCTGCTCGGTGTCGTGCAGTCTCTGCTGGGAACGGTGGAGGGGGAGCTCGACGACGACCTCCCTGACGTTACCGAGGAGTGGACGACACGGATCGACGGCGACGCCGAGGACGGCCTGCGTGCCACGCTGCCGCGATTCGGCAAGGAACTCCTGGTGCGGGGTGAACACCAGCTCGTCCGTCGGCTGTTGCATCGGCTGTTCAGCGACTTTGCCTCCCAGGATGCCTTGACGCGGGAAGAAACCGTCGAGTCATGCCACCGGTTGCTGGGTGGTTTGATCATCGGCCTGCAACATCGGTTCACGGAGCTGGCGGTGGACTATCTCCTGGCCGCGTTCACGGAGGAAACTGAGCCCCGTGTGGCACAGGAGCTGGCCAATGTGCTCTACGACATGGTGGGAAGTGCCATCCAGTTCGCCGATTACCAGGTGGCGGGCCGGATGCTTCTGGAAATCAAGGCTCGGCGAGAAGTGCTGCACCAGTCGAAAGACGAGGATTCGCGACGCCTCGCGAAGATGCTGAGCCGGCGTTTGGACGTCACGTCCAAGACGTTGATCGAAGCCGATCTCCAATCCGGCGACCCCGGACGCCAGGAGCGAGCCGCTCAGGTGGTGGGGAGCCTCGGCGCGCCGGGCATTCCCTTGCTGATCGGCGTCATCAAACAAGAGCGAGATTTCCGCGCGCGGCAAACCGCCGCAAGTCTCCTGGCGGAGATGGGGCCGGAAGCGGGACGCGAGATGAAGCGGGCGGTGGCGACCGAGGTGTTGGTGGAGCAGCGGTTCCGTGCCCTGGAGGTGATCGACACGGTGACCCGGGATCTCCGGGATGAGTTGGAGTACAGTCTCGGGGACCACAACCCCAAGATTCGCCGGGCGGCCTTTCAGCTCTTCGAACGGCTGCACCAGGACGATCTGATCGACGTGGTCTTGCCCTACGCTCGGAAAGACGATCACGCTGTGGCGAAGGGGGCCATTCGCAGTCTTGCCGCATTGAAATCGGAGAGGGCGGCGAAAGCCGTCGCCTCGGTGTTGGACGAGACCAAGGACGACGAAACCGCCATGGCCTGCTGCCAAGCCCTGGGCCAAATCGGCGACCCCGCAGGGATCGCCTCGTTGGCGAAAGCCCTGAAGCGCAAGGAGTTCTTCGGTGTGGGCCGGCAGCGGGAGGAGCAGGTGCGGGCCACGGCCGCCATCGCGCTGAGGCAGGTCGATCACCCGCGCGCCGGCAAGGTACTCTCTCGCTACGTTCGAGATCCCGATCGGCGGGTGAAGCAGCTCGCGCGATCGGCTGCCGGCAAAGAAGGCTAACGATCGTCTGCCGAATCGGCGTCCTTGCGGCTCAAGACCTGCCCCGGAAGCGCGCCCGTCCGCCGGCCGGCGTCCACCGTGGCAACCCCGTTCACAAAAACGAACTCAATCCCTTCGGGTTCGAGATCCGGCTCCATGATGGTAGCGCGATCGTCGATGCGTTCGTAGTCGAAGATGACCAGATCGGCCTTGTATCCCTCCCGCACGTAGCCCCGGTCCGTCAGTCCCACGATCTGTGCGGAGAGGCCGGTCGACGAGCGCACCGCGAAGGGCAGCGTGATGACGCCGCGTTCCTTGACGTAATACGCGATCTTCCGCGGGAAGGCGCCGTAGTAGCGGGGGTGTTGTCCGGGCCGCGTCGACAGGGAGACCCCGCCATCGGTGGACGTGGCCGTGTACTCCTGGCGCATATAGTTGTCCACGTCGAACCGATGCCCGGCGAGAGGGCGAAAGAGCACCCCTGAGCGGAGTCGCGCGTCGCCCCGCAGGGCGAATTCGATCAGGGTTTCTATCGGTGTCTTGTCGCGGGCCGCCGCCACGTCCGCCAGGGTTTGCCCCACGAGCGACGGATCGCCCGGGGCGACGACGATGATGTGACGATCGGCCCCGCCTTGGAGGTCGAGAACATACGCGATGTCGCCGAGCAGTGCTTTGGCCGTCTCAGGGTCGTCGAGATTGCGGCGCAGGTTTTCCCGGGGATTGGACAAGAGGTCGTTCCGGTTCCAGCGAGGATCGTCGTTGCCTCCGCTCCGGTCGCTGCCCGGAGGAGCGTACCCCCAGTTGGGAATGACGCCCACCGGGCCACCACCGAAGGTCTCGTATGGATACTGGTCGAGATAGACCTGCACCCCGTCCGTCCGGGCCCGCTCGATCATGAGCACGTCCACCGCGGATTGGCCCCACGATGTTGGTCCCTTGGCCTTGATGTGACTCCCCACCACACGGATCCCCGCTTCGCGGCCGATGCGAATGGTTTCCCGCATGCCGTCCGTCCCGGTGAGGCGCCACCCTTGGGCGATGCTCGGCGTTTGCCACAGCGGAAGCGGCGACTGGCTCCGCTGGTGGGCGTAGTAGAACCCGTCGTACTCGGCCACGACCTTGGCCAGGGCGATGAGCTCTTCGGTGGTGCTGAAGCGACCGGGCCGGTATTCGGGACCCGCGCCGAGTCCCCACGCGCCCGCTTCCATGCCTTCTCGCACGAGCTCCTGCATCTGTTCGATTTCACGCGCGGTGGCGGGGCGCTCGTAGTCGTCTCCCATGACCTGTCCGCGCACCGTGCCGTGCCCCACCATGGGGACCACGTTGAGGGCCGTGCCCAGGGTGCGATACGCCGCCATTTCGTCGGCCATGGGCCAGGCGGGATTGCGGCCGTCGGGTCCGAAGACCACGGTGGTGATGCCCTGCATGACGAGGTTGGGCGCCCGGCGCAGCTCGAGGTCGTCCGATGCGAACGCGCGGTCGGCATGGGAGTGCATGTCGATGAATCCCGGCGCGACGAACAAGCCGTCGGCGTCGATGACACGGCCGGCGGACATCGTGCCCAGCCGGCCGATCGCGACGATCCGATCACCTCGTATCGCGATGTCCCCGCGGAAGTCGGGACTGCCGGAGCCGTCGAGGATCCGGGCGCCCCGGATGAGGATATCCACGTCTTGACCCTGGGCGTCGGCCACGAGGCCGACGACCGTCAAGGCGAGCAGCAGGACGAGCTTGGGTAGTTGTGTACGGTGCATGGTGTCGTCAGATCGGGCGCGTCGCGGATTGGACGGTGAGGGAGCTACCGCACCGGCCAGACGATCTTGGTCTGCCAGGTCTCCGGGTCCGGATCGAGGCCGGGATCGGTGAGGTACACTTCCCATGGTGCTCCGGCCGGCTCCTTGCCGTTTTCTTGGAGCCAGGTCTGGAGCGCCGCGTACGCCTCCGACAGTCGGTGATAGGGACCGACGTGGATCGTGACCGCCGCAGGTCCGCCGGGAAGTTCCCCGGCTTCAATGGATCCCTCCCCGGTTGCGGGCTCGGTGACCGGCATACCGGCTTCGAGCTCGACTGTCTCCTCCGACCGGTTGTGATAACGCGTGAACGGAGGCCCCGCCATGTCGGCGCCACTCTGGGCCGTGTACACGTGGACCTGAGGCAAGAGGTCTGCCAGGACGGTGGACACTTCCGCTCGCGTGGTGGTGGCCGTCATCGCCAGAGTCGGTTGGCTCTTCAAGTTTTCGATTCTGATCTTGTATTTCATTGGTACCACCACCGGCGGCCGAGGGCCTGGAGGCTAATGTATCGTGCGGGACCGTCGTGGGCGAATCGCGGCTAGCGGGCCGCCGAAAACGCCTCCGCGGTGTACACGCGATCCAGGAGGGGAGAATCATCCCCATTGGCCGAATTGGCGGCGACGTGGAGCATCACGGCGTCACGCGCGTCCGGCGCCATCCAAATGAATGTCCAGGTGACCACCCCGCCGGGATCGATGCGGTCTTCCGCCGCCGCGTGTTGGACGTATTGGATGCGCGTGAGCTGGTCGATCACCACGGCCACCCGGGCGTCGAGGGGCTCGATGTTACCGGCCTGGGTGCCCCGCGTCTCTCCATCGGCGAAACGCACCGCCCCCTGAAAGCCGGCGAGCGTCATGTCTTCGCTCTGCAACACGACGCCGATCTCGTAGCGTGTTCGGGGCGTGTAGCGAGAAGGCATTCCCACGATGCCGAGGATGCCACCGGGGGAATTCAACTCGCCACCCATATGGCATTCCTGGCACGTAGGTTCGCCGAACCCTCCTGTGTGGGCGGTGGGAGGGCCGGACGCATGGCGGTCGACATCGGGGTGTTTCACGGAGGCGGGTGCGTACGACACCAGGGAGTTGACGAGGGCGGCGCCGGAAAGCAGCACCGCCCTCGATACGGTCTTCACGCCGCCCTCACCGGTCAGCTGGTGATGCGTTCCTTGGGTGGGAGCTTGGCGCGGCCGATCGTGTTGGCATCCGTGCCGAACCAAACGGAGTTCGTCGATTCGTCGTAGAACATGTGACGGACAGAGCCACCACCACTGCCAATCTCGGTATTGCTGAAGAACTCTTGCGTCTCCGGGTCGAAGCCCACAAACCTGTTCGGTTGTACCCCGGTTTCTACAAACCAGATGCGGTCGTCCGCGTCCACCGCCATCCCATAGGGCCGGGACCGCTCTCCGCTGGGGTTGGCCCATTCAGTGACCTCGCCGGTCTCCGGATTCAGCCGGCCGAGGTAGCCACGCCGATAGTCCCCGTACCAGACCATGTCGTCCGATGTGATCTCCAAGCGGCGAGGCAGCGCGTTCTCCGGCAGGTCAAAGGTGCGCATCTCCATGGTCTCGGGATCGACCGTGGCAATCTTGTTGGTGTTGAAAAGGGCGATCCACGGATGGCCCCGGGAATCCATCTTGATGCCGTAGGGCCGGCTGCTGGTGCCCCGCCCACCCACCACTGCGGGAGCTTCGATCAGCACCGACTCGCCGGTCTCCTTGTCGATTCTTCCGACGAAATTGCCGCTCTGGACGGTGAACCACATTCCTCCTTCGTCGTCGAACACCATCGTATGGGGATCTCGGGCTCGCTCGTCGGGCAACATGTACTTTTGAATCTCTCCCGTGATCGGGTCGAGTTTTCCGATGTGCCGCACCCGGTTGCCCGTGTACCAGACAGTCCCGTCGTCGTCGACGATCAGCGTGTGGGGTCCCGTTCCCTCGTCCAGGTCATATTTTTTGAACTCTCCGGTGGCCGGATCCAGGTATGCGGCGTAGCTCGTCCGCTGGCCGACGAACCAGACCTTGCCGTCCGGGCCCACATGCGGATCGCGCGGCCGGCTTTGCTCCCACGGCACCACCCACTCTTGAATCTCCGTCTCCTGTGCGAGGACGTCGCCCGGCAGGGTGCCCAGGACGACGGCGGCGAGGAGCAACACAGGTGCCTTTAGCATCGATACCTCCATCACACGTAGGGTAAGTCTGTTCTTGAATACGCCGATGGCTCCGCCCCCGTTGAAGCTCCGTTATCTTCCGTGCCATGCTCGCGCTCGAATCCGTCACCAAGCGCTACGGGGGGCGCCCGGTTCTCGACGAGTTCTCGATGTGGGTCGGGTCAGGCGAAATCGTCGCTCTGATCGGCCCCAGCGGGTGCGGCAAGTCGACGGCTTTGCGCCTGCTGCTCGGGCTTGCCCTGCCCGACAGTGGCCGGGTCGTCTTCGACGACCTCACGGTGGGGCCTTCCACCGTGTCGGAGGTCCGCCGTCGCGTGGGATACGTCATCCAGGACGGCGGTCTGTTTCCCCACATGACTGCCAGGAACAACGTGACACTCAAGGCCAGGAATTCGCAATGGCCCGGTTCGCGCATTGCCGCCCGCCTGGAGGAGTTGCGGGCGCTCACCAACTTCCCGGCTGATGGCTTGGACCGCTATCCCATGGAGCTTTCCGGTGGGCAGCGGCAGCGAGTGGCCCTGATGCGCGGGTTGATGCTGGACCCCGATGTGCTGCTCCTCGACGAGCCGCTGGGGGCGCTGGATCCCATGATCCGGTTCAGCCTGCAGGCTGAGCTCCGTACCATCTTCCGGCAATTGCAGAAGACCGTGGTCATCGTCACCCACGATCTCGCCGAGGCGGCCTACTTCGGCGACGAGATCGTGCTGATGAGGGCGGGGCGGTTCGTCCAACGGGGCTCGCTGGAGTCCATGGTGCAGCAACCGGTGGAGCCGTTCGTGACGGAGTTCGTCAACGCGCAGCGGGGCCACAGGCTGCCGGGGGCGGAGCGGTGACCCGAACCCGACGAACCCTGCTGGCGGGAGCGGCGTGGGCCGCGACGGCCTGGGGACCCCTGGCGGCGCAGGACGTACCGCCCACGATCGTCGTCGCATCCAAGAGCTTTACCGAAGGCGTGATACTCGGCGAGTTGGGGGCCGGAGTCATCGAGGATGCCAGGTATGCCGTCCGGCGCCGGCGCGAGCTGGGCGGGACCCGCGTGCTCTTCAACGCGCTGGTGTCCGGGGCCATCGACGTGTACGGCGAGTACACCGGGACCATCGTGGAGGAAATTCTCGCCGACTTGTCCCTCGAGAGCGAGGCCGACCTTCGGGCGGCGCTGCTCGAGCGCGGCGTGCGCATGACCAACTCGCTCGGATTCAACAACTCGTACGCCATCGGGTTGCGCCCCGCCACCGCCGACAGTCTCGGTCTGGTGACGATATCGGGTCTTCGCGCTCATCCCGAGCTCCGTCTCGGTCTCACCAACGAGTTCATGGATCGTGGCGACGGCTGGCCGAGCCTGCGGCGGCGCTACGGGTTGGCCGCGGGCAACGCCCGGGGGCTCGACCACGATCTGGCATACCGCGCGCTGGACGCGGGTGAGATCGATGTGATGGATGTCTACACGACCGATGCCGAGATTGCCTATTACGGGATCCGTATCCTGGAAGATGACTTGTCGTTTTTTCAAACGTACAACGCGGTGTTCCTCTTTCGTGCCGATTTGCAGGAGCGGGCGCCCGGCGCCGTGACGGCCTTGCGACGGCTCGAGGGCGCTCTGGACGAGGCGCGCATCAGCGGCATGAACGCCAGGGTCAAACTCGACGGCGCCGACGAGTCGGTCGTGGCCGCCGATTTTCTTCTCGAAGAATTGGGCATCGCCGTCACGGCAGCGGACGTGACCTTCGGCAGCCGTCTCTGGCTTCGCACGAAAGAACATCTCTTCTTGGTAGTGGTATCCATGACCCTCGGCATCATGGTCGCGATCCCCCTGGGAGTGGTGGCGTTCAAGATGCCGCGCACCGGACACGCAATTTTGGGGGCGGTTGGTGTCGTGCAAACCATACCGGCGCTGGCACTCCTCGTGTTCATGATCCCCATTTTGGGCATCTACGCGCCCCCGGCGATTGCCGCGCTGTTCCTCTATAGTCTCCTCCCCATGGTGCGAAACACCCACGCCGGACTTTCGGGCATTGCTCCATCCATCGAAGAATCGGTCGAGGCGCTGGATTTGACCCGACGAGCTCGGCTGTTTCACGTGGAGCTACCGTTGGCGTCGCCGGCCATGATGGACGGCGTGAAGACCGCCACGGTGATCAATATTGGATTCGCCACCCTCGGGGCGCTGATCGGAGCAGGCGGATACGGCCAACCGATTCTCACCGGAATCCGTCTCGATGATTTTGGATTGATTCTCGAGGGCGCGGTCCCGGCCGCCGTTCTGGCGTTGGTCGCGCAGGGGCTCTTCGGCATCACAGAGCGGTTCGTGGTACCGAAGGGGCTCCGGATTCGGCGGGCAGCCTAACCGGCCGCCGGCGGGCATCCGGCGCTTCGGCATCAGGCTACCGAGCAGCCTCAGCGGTTTTCGTGCGCCGTGGCCGCGGTGTGTTCGTGGTCCGCGTCCATCTTCATGGTGGTCTCGCTCACCGCCCCGCCGCCATCCTTGATCAGGTCGTACCGGCCGCGGACGACACGCATGTAATGGTTGCGGTCCAGGATATAGAGGGGATCGCTCTTGTCCGTCGTGGGCCAGTCCTGGCCTCGCGACGGCATGAACACACCTGCGACGACGCCCATACCCCCGTCGGGAATGGTTTCGCCGGTGGTGTTGTCATAGAAGACGGTGACTCGATACGTGTGCTCGGGCACGATCTTCACGCCGAATTTGCGGTACAGCCGCCCGATGGTCACGCCCGCCAGCTCCCCGTCTTCGTCTTCGACGGGAAAGCCTTCCCACAGCACCTTGTTCTCGGTGACGTCCTCGAACACGATCTTCGTGGCCAACTCGTGGAAGTGAGAGCCCATGACCATCAGTCGGCCGGCCACCGCCGGACTGGTTTCGTACCACTTTGACGACACCCCCGGAGGCAAATCGAACCCCTTGTCACCGGCGGGAAAAGCCACGTCGACCTGATACGGATAGACCGAGAAGAATGGCCAAGGCCGGCCCGTCTTCGTGTACTTGAGCCGGATGCGCAGCGCCGCGCCGAGATGCTCTTCGCCGGTGGGATTGTGCAGCATGACGCTCACCACCATCTGCTGGCCGCGCGTGACCGGCAATCCGAACAGCAGCCACGGCATGGATTGCCCGCCCGTCTCGCTGCCCGCGGCCATGATCCGCCGTGAGATAGGCAAGAACAATTCGCGGTTGTCGGGATCGATGATGTTGAAGTGGTGCACGATGTTCGACGGCAGCTCGTTGCCTTGTGCGTCCACCACCTCGTAATCGAAGCCATAGAGATACCCGTCCGTCGGTACCGTGACGGTTCCGATCGGTGGAAAGATGCCGGCGTGATCGTGTCCGGCCATCTCCATGGGAACCGGAATGTCCACCGGTCCGACTTCGATGATGAACTCTGTGCCCGTGTCTTCCAACCTGGTCGTCGCTTCTTGGCCGGCCAACGGCTGGGTGATGCCTGCCAGGAGGGCCACCGTGGCGAACTGTCGCAATCCGTTCATCAGCGCACTCGGTATCCGGTTGGACATGAATGAAACTGTAAAATGGCCGGTTTCCGGCATTCCTCGGTTAGGGCCCCGAGGTGAGGCAGCGTCTAATATAGCCGTCTCCTGGGGAGACGGAACCTCAGGAATGGGTGGGGGAGGGGGCGTCGAGATATTTCTCTTGCAAGACGCGGCGGTGATGAAGCTCGTGTCCGGCGATTATGTAGACGGCGGCCCGGACGGTGAAGTTTAACCCACTCGCCAGGCCACGCCGCAGCGCGGTCTCGGCATCGAAGCTCCGAAACAAGACGATGTTCGAGCGCCGCAGGTGCTCGAACTCGCACGCGAGATCGGCCACCGTGCGTTGATCGAAATTTGCGGCGTCCACGTAATCGTCTTGTTCGAGTCCGGGCCAGGATCCGGGATCCTTCCGCGCGAACGCCAGCGCTCGCATGGCAAACACACGTTCGATGTCGACCACGTGGCCGAGTAGCTCCTTGATGCTCCATTTGCCGGGAGCGTATCGATGATTCCCTTGTTCTTCATCGATGGCGCGAAGCACGGTCAGGGTCGTGGCGAGCTGGCCTTCCAGGATCTCGAGGACATCACCCTCGGGCACCTGATCGATGTAGAGCCGGTAGTACTCCTCGCATTCATTGGGTTCGGGTCGCGTGATCGTCACGGAGTCGGTTCCTCGTGCGCGTTCCAGAGCATGAGCTAGAGTGCAATCCGGAGCCCGGCCCGCGCCAGCTCGAAACCTCGCCGGCGCACCTCGGCCTCCTCGGCGCTTCCGGCATCGAGGGCCGGATTCGTGTTGTTCATATGCGTGAAGATCACCCGGCTTCCATCTCGCACTGCGTCCTGCAGCAGGTCCATCGAATGGGGAATCAGCGGATGGGGGATCTCTTCGATGGGCCGACCCGGAACCTCCGCGAGGGAATAGAACGCGCCGTCGATCAACGCCACGTCCACCTCCCGCACGATATCCTGCACGGCGATGTCCCAGTCTTCCCAACGGTCGATGTCCGGAACGTAGAGCAGAGACCTGTTGCGGGTCCGAAATGCAAACGCTACGGTATCCGAGAATTCATGGCGGTGGGGCACGGGAATGAGCCTCACCGACAGGGACTCGCTCACCGAATACCACTCGTTGAGGGGAACCTCCGGAAAAAACAGACGCTCCTCGTCGACCAGCAAGCTCCATGGGCCGTTGGTGGAGAGGTACTCGGCCATGGCGGGCGAGCAAAAGCACGGCGTCCGCCCCATCCCCAGGCCCTCTCGGCCCAGTTGGGCGAGTCCCGCGTAATGGCCTATGTGCGCGTGGGTGAGAAAGATGCCGTCGAACGGACGGCGGGCTTGAGCCCGACGCCGAAAAGCGACCCCGGGGATGAGGTCGATTTGCCGCGTCAAATCGGGGGTCGCATCCACCAGGTAGAATCGTTCGGCGGCCGGCTCGACCAGCGCGAGCGACGTGATGAAGCGGTGCAGGTGCCGCGCGTTCTCGCAACGCTCGGTATAGCAGCCGATCTGTGGCAACCCCCCGTCCTGCACTGATCCCAACATGAGGGCGAACATCTCGTTCTGGGATACGAGCGGCCATCCGGCGGTGGCGAGCATGGCACCGAGGAATTCCCTACGCGTGGATGAGGTCATGAAGTGCGTTCAACGCCCGGATGAATTGAGTAAACGATAACCGCCCGATTCGCAGGGCGGAACTAGCATACCCGTGTCCGCGATTTCGCTACTCTTGCGGCGGTCGAAACACCCACGCGAGCTGGCGCATGGCAACGAACCGGGGAGTCAACGTCACCAGACGGTTCCTAAGGGCTCGGGCCACCGGATTCGTCACACCGGCCAGCCGGCCCAAGCGCCAGGAAGCACGCATGATCTTGTCGGCCTTGGGCCGCCGCCGTGTCTCGTAGCGCTCGAGCGCCGAGTCGATGGTTCCGCCACGACTGAGACATTCGGCCAAAACCCAGGCGCTCTCGATGGCCTGGGCGCCTCCCTGTCCGAGATTCGGGGTGGTCGCGTGCGCGGCGTCTCCGAGGAGTCCCACGCGCCCGCGACTCCAACGCGGAAGGTTGGGGAGGTCGAACAGGTCATGACGCACGATCGCGGGCTCCGGCGTGCTCTGGAGAATGGCGGGAAACCCAGCCGGAAAGTCCGCGTACGCGTTCACCAGGGCGCGCTTCACACCGTCGGGTCGGTCGCGACCCCCGGGGGCCGTTCGTTGCGTCGCCCACCAGTAGACCTGGCCGGCCCCCACTTGGGCGAACCCCATCCGGCGCCCGATGCCCCAGCACTCCACGGACCCATCCCGCAGATGCTTGGGCAGCGGCACATCGGCCATCCCCCGCCAGCAGGTTTCCCCGGCATACCGCAACGCGACGTCCCCAAAGAGCTGGTGCCGCACCACGGAGTGCAGGCCGTCCGCGCCGATGAGAAAATCCCCCGTGGCATCGGTTCCGTCCTCGAAGGTCACATGAACGGCATCCGCGACGTCTCGCACGGAGACACACCGCTTGCCGAGCTCCACGGCGCCGTTGCCGAGGGGAGCCAGCAGCGCGTCATGCAGCTTCGACCGATGGATGGCGGTGATGGTGTAGCCGAACCGAGCCTCCAGATCACGGCCCGTCAGCGTGTTCACGAGGCGCCCCCGGTGGTCGAACAGCTGCGCGCGGGCGACCGGGGCACCGTGGCGTTGCACGGCGTTGGCCACGCCCAGCCAATCGAGCACCCGCATCGCGTTGGGGGCCACCCAGATCCCGGCCCCCACCGGACCCAGAACCGAAGACGCCTCGAACACCCGGGCGTCGATTCCCTGCCGCTGGAGGGCGAGGGCCGTGCACAGGCCCCCAATTCCCCCGCCGATGATGAGTCCCTGCATTGATCGCGTGCGTGTATAAGATGTTGTAAGATATACACTTGAGGTATGCGGGAACCCTCAAGCGACCCCATATGAAACCTTGCTGGATCCCCGGGCGTAATGCATGCAAATGACATGCATGTAAAATTCATCTATCGCCTCCCACCCCGAGATTTTGACCATGGCCGCGAAGCCCCCCGAATCCTATCTGCCGCTCAAGCCGGCCACATTCCTGGTGCTGCTCGTCCTCTCCACCGGGGAACTGCACGGGTACGGGATCAAGAAAGCCGTCGCGGAGCGCTCATCCGGCCAGATCGATTTGGAACCCGGGACGCTGTATCGCCTGATGGCCCGACTGGTGGGTCAGGGCTTGATCGAGGAGGCCGATCGGCGGCCGGCACCAGACCAGGACGATGAGCGGAGGCGCTACTACCAGATCACCGAGTTGGGCCAACGGGTCGTGACGCGCGAAGCGAGCCGGATGGTCCGACTGGCCGATTCGGCCGACGTCCGCACCCTCGCTGCCAAGCCTTGAGCATGGGCTTCGACGATCGTCCCCGAGACCTCGCCGAGCGGCTCTATCGCTGGGCGCTGGTCGTCTATCCCGCCGTGTTTCGCCGGCAATACGGGCCGGACATGGTCGAGATGTTTCGCGACGCGCGACGGGCCCGGGTTCGGACCGGTTCGTCCGCGCTCGGGCTGTGGGCCAAGACGATGCGAGATCTCGTGGCGAACGCCGCCATGATGCGCCTGGCGTCGTGGAGGAAACCGCTCACACCGACCAACACGGTACTCGCCACCCTCTCGACAACAGGTTTCCACTCCACGAGGAGCAGGCTCATGGGTTCGTTGATCCAAGATGGTCGCTTTGCCTTGCGAACTCTCTGGAAGAACCGGGGATTCACCGCCGTGGCCGTCGTGACGATTGCACTGGGCATCGGCGCCAACAGTGCGATTTTCACCGTCGTGAACGCGGTGCTGCTGCGCCCGCTGGCGTATCCCGCGCCCGAGCGCCTGGTGGTCATGTGGACCCAACTGCCCCAGGACAATCAGTTCACGTTCCCGGTTTCCCAGGCCGAGTATTACGACTACCGGGAGGAATCCGAGCTGTTCCAGGACATGGGGGCGTACTTCAGCAATGTCGTGACCGTCACCGGTGAGGGAGACGCACAACGCGTCGCGGCAACGGGAGCTTCGGCCAGTCTCTTGCAGATCCTCGGCCTGCGGGCGGCGGTGGGCCGTCTGTACCGCGCCGAGGAGGACCGGGCCAACACCAACCCGATCGTGGTACTCGGTCACGACTTCTGGACCCGGCAGTTCGGCGCCGATCCAGCGGTCGTGGGCCGTCAGATCACGGTAAACGGCGGCGAGTTCGGGGTCATCGGCGTCATGGCAGCGGGGATGGACGTGCCGAATGGTGCCACCGACCTGTGGTTTCCTCTGGGAATCGACCGATCGCAGATCACGGATCGCTCGGGACACTTTCTCACCGTGATCGGGCGCTTGGCGCCCAACGGCAACCTCGTTCAGGCGCGCGCGGAAATGGATGCCACCCTGGTCAGGTGGGAGGAAGTCTACGCAGGGCAACATACGACCGATCCACTCGTGCATCCCATGACCTTGGTAGCACTGGACGATCAACTCTTCGGCGGTGTCCGGCGCGCCATGTTCCTCCTGACCGCAGCGGTAGGGCTCGTGTTGTTGCTCGCCTGTGCCAACGTCGCGAATCTACTCCTCGCCCGCGGAGAGGGACGTCAACGCGAGATCGCGCTGCGCGCCGCGCTGGGCGCGGGGCGTGCGAGGATCGGTGTGCAACTGCTCACCGAGAGTCTCGTGATGTCGTTGCTGGGTGGCGCGTTGGGTTTGGCTGGAAGTTTGTGGGCCACGCGGTTGTTGCTGGCGTTGGATCCGGGAGGGATTCCGAGACTGTCGCAGATCGGGCCGGATGGAATCGTCGTGGCGTTCACGGCCGTGCTGTCGGTCGCCACCGGTCTCGTGTTCGGTTTGCTTCCGGCCGTGCGCGCGTCGCGCAGCGACTTGACCACCGTGCTCAATGCCGGCGGGCGATCGGGGTCCTCGGGCCGCGATACGCGGCGTACGCTGAACGGATTGGTGGTTGCGCAGGTGGCGGTGGCGGTGGTGCTGCTCATCGGATCCGGGTTGCTCGTGAAGAGCTTCGTTCTCCTGCAGCGTGTCGATCCCGGGTTCGTGGCGAGCAACCGTCTCGTGTTCGATGTCAGCTTGCCAGCCAGGGATTATCCAGATGCCGATCGGGTGCTGGCGTTTTTCGAGACGGTGACGGACCGGCTCGAGGCGGTTCAGGGGGTGGAGGCGGTGGCGATGGTGCGCAATCTTCCGCTGCGAGCCGGTTCCCGCCAGGAGGGCCTGTTGGTCGAAGGGCGCGTTCAACGGATCGGAGCAGACTATCAGGGCGTGTCGTCCGATTACTTTACGACCCTCGGCATTCCGGTCCTTCGCGGGCGATCGCTTACGGACGCCGATCGCCGAGGGGCGCCGGGCGTCGTCCTGATCAACGAAACCATGGCGCGGGCGTACTGGCCCGACGACGCAGCGGTGGGCCAGCGCGTCAAGGCGCTCTTTGCCGGCACGGATGCCGAATGGCTCACCGTGGTGGGAATCGTGGGCGACGTTCGGCAGAACGGCCTCACGACCACGCCGAGGCCCGAGGTGTATCTCCCGGCGGCCCAGACGCCGTCGAGGACATTCGGGTGGATTCGCTCGATGAGCTTCGTCGTGCGAACGCAAGGAGATCCGCTGGCCATCGCGTCGAACGTCCGCGAGGTCATCCGGCGCGTCGACCCCAACATTCCCGTGGCGAACTTGCTGCCGATGCAAGATGTCGTTGCCGGCACCCTGCGACAGACGCGGTTCGTCATGCTGTTGATAGCGGTCTTTTCCGGGGCGGCCTTGGTGATCGCGGCCGTCGGCGTCTATGGCGTCATCTCCTTCTCAGTGGCACGCCGCACGTCGGAGATCGGCATTCGCATGGCCCTCGGTGCGCAGCGAAGCGGCGTGCTGGGCGAAGTCGTCCGGCACGGGATACGACTCGCCGGCATCGGAGCGGGCATTGGGCTGCTGTTGGCGTTTGCCGGCAGTCGCGTGCTGGAGAGTCAGCTCTACGGGGTCAACGGTCGTGACCTGTTCGTTTTCGCCACCGGAGCGATCGGACTCGTGGTGGTGGCGGCCGTGGCGTCGCTCGTTCCGGCGTATCGGGCCAGCCGGGTCGATCCCACCCAGGCGTTGCGGGCGGAGTGATCTTGGTGGCAGTGGCCAGCGAGCGACGAGTCCCGCTTACCTCGGTGGAGAAGATCGGCGATTGGGTCTCCAGCGCACCGCGGCGAGATCGACTCGACCGCGGGCGTCGAACGTTACGCCCTCGCGCTCGAGCCGCAAACGTTGCTCCTGATCGTAGCCCGACGTCGACCGGAGGCTGACCTCCCCTTTGGCATTGATGACGCGGTGCCACGGCACGCTGGTCGTGGACGGCAGGGCGTGGAGCGCGTAGCCTACCTGGCGCGCGTGGCCGGAAAGTCCGGCCAGCGTGGCAATCTGTCCGTACGTGGCAACACGGCCGCATGGAATGCGGCGCACGGTGGCATGGATACGCGCGTAATTGCCAGACGTGGCCATGGCGCGGACATAACACGGCCCGTTGGCCACTCGCAACCGGCTACTCTCCTCTGAGCGCCTCCGCCGGATCGGCCCTGGTCGCGCTGCGCGCGGGAATGACGCTCGCCGGGAGGGAAACCAGGGCAAGTCCCACGGCCACCGAGGTGAACGTAATCGGATCGGTCGGCGCCTTGAACGCCAAGCTGTAACTGGGTGACTCAGGCCGGCTTCGTGGCTCGAACGAAGGCGGCACAAAACCGATTCTCGATTTGTGGCGCGACCACGAGCGGGTCTAGGCCGGCCTGCTCCAGAAACCCTCGGGCGTCTTCCAAGGTGTAGACGCGGGTCGGCTCGATCTGCGGATCGCGAAAGCCGGCGTCGCGTAGCAGCCCTTTGAATTCCGATTCCTCCAACGCCCCCGCCACACAACCGATCCATAACTCCATGTTGCGCCGGATCTCTTCGGGGACGGCTCCCCGCACGACGATGTCCGACACCGCGAAACGGCCGCCCGGTTTCAACACGCGGAATGCTTCGCGCAGCACCTGGCGCTTGTCTCCCGACAGATTGATGACGCAGTTGGAAATGATGACGTCGACGGATGTGTCCGGCAGGGGAATCTTCTCGATCTCGCCCTTGAGAAACTCCACGTTCTCCACCCCGGCCTTCCGCTGATTCTCCCGGGCCAGCTCCAGCATCTCGTCGGTCATGTCCAGCCCGTATGCCTTGCCGGTGGGGCCCACTCGCCGGGCGGACAACAAGACGTCGACGCCCCCGCCGGATCCCAGATCCAGCACGGTCTCCCCGGGGTGGAGCTCGGCGAGCGCCGTGGGATTGCCGCATCCCAACGACGCGCGCAGAGCCTCTTCGGGGACGCCTGCGGTCTGGGCCGTCGCGTACAGATCGCTGGTGATGGGATCGCCGCACCGGGTGCCCGTGGCGGCGCAACAGGTGGGGTCGTCGCCCGCGGACACCCGGCTGGCCGCGGTGCCGTATTTCTGCTTTACGGCGGCTGTGAGATCGGTCGGGGAATTCACTCAGCGCTCCAGTATGATAGTTGCAATTGACAACTATCATACTGGATCCAGGGTCGACGGGCAAGGGAGCCGGGGGGATGCTAGATTCTAGGTTGGTGATTCGACATTGTCAGATTGGATCAATCTTCAAACCAATCTCGCATCTAGAATCACCAATCTAGAATCTGGAATCGCTGTTCATCTCCGTCGGCTACCGAAAAATGTCCTTGGGCATGTGCATCGCGACCAGCATGTGGGGAACGTCCACGGTCTCGGCGATCTTGAGATCCCCGGCCAGGGAGCTCAGCACATAGGCGTCGGTGCGATCGAGGCCGTGCTCGGCCACGAGGTAGTCGATCATGTACAGCGAGGCCTTCCGGGCCGCCTCGTCGATGGTGGTCCCGAACGCCGTGACGGCGTAGTACTCGTCGGTTTCGTACTGCGGTTCCTCGATCGGCCGGCCTCCCTTGAGCACGTGCAGTTCGATGATGAGGCGCATCGGCGCCTCGAGAGCCGTCCCAGAGATCTCACCGTCGCCTTGCACCGCGTGGGTGTCGCCGATGGAGAAGAGCGCGCCCTCGACGAAAACGGGGAAGTACGCGGTCGTTCCCACTTTGATGTGCTTATTGTCCAGGTTTCCCCCATTGGCCCGCGGGGGAATCGTGGACAACATGGAGTCGGTGGCTGGGGCGACGCCCATCACGCCGGCAAACGGGCTCAAGGGAAGTGTCACCCCATCGGTGAAACGGGCTTCGGTGGCACCCGGCGGCAGGCTGATCGTCTTCAGGTACGGGTTGGGGAAGACATCTGCTAGGAATCCAAAGCCCGGTGCGATGGCGATCCATCCCCAGTCCCCGATCTGGATGTCATGTATAGTGACGGCCAGGACATCGCCCGGCTCGGCCGTCTCTACGTAGATGGGTCCGGTGAGCGGGTGAATCGGATCGAAATCGAGCGTGGACACCGCGTCGACCTGGGAGTTGACGGTGAGCTGTCCGTCAGACGCTTCCTTCGTGTGCACCTCGACCACGGCGCCCGAAGCGACGCGCAAGGTCGGCGGAATCGCACTACTGAATCGATTGTGGGTGGTCTCCGTGGTCAACACATGATCCGGCTGCGGCACGTCACGGGGTGCGTCACCGTCCCGCGGCGCGCAGCCGTCCAGCAGCACGACGCTCAGGATTACCGGAAAAGCGGAAAGCGGATGTCGACGATACATGTGATGCGCTCCATGGGAATCGTGGAATGGTTCGCCGATAATATCCTGGTCGCGCATCGAGTGCCAGAGCGGGGAATGGGTGCGCCCCCGATGGTTAGCGCAGAGGGTCGGCGTCAGACGGCGCGCCGACTGTTGGAAGGGGCGGCCACGGAAATGAATTCGACGGCTTGTTGCACGACGGCAGGGTCGCGGAGGATGCCCCGATGGCCCAGGCCGGACGTGGTGACGAGGTTCCCGTCTTTCACCGAGCGCGCGATGGCGACGCCATCCTGCAAGGGGACGTCTCGATCCCCTGCATCGTGAAATACCAACAGTGGCACGTCGACATCGGACAGGATACGATCGGTATCGAGGTCCGCCCAGGAGAATCCCAATCGCGCGGCGACCCGTTGCTGCATCATCGTCGAGACCTTGCGAGGCAGGCCCACCAGCGCGGCGACGTTGTCGGTGAGCTTTGGGATGCTGACCGGCGCGCCGATGAACACCATACGGTTCACGTCCAATCCGTGCTTCACCGCCATCGCTGCCGTGGACGAACCGAACGAATGGGCAATGATCCCGTGCACGGGCCCGACCACCGCGGCGATCTGCAGCACGGCGGCGGTACACTCGAGGAGATTGGTGCGCACGCCATCGGAACGACCGTGGGCCGGATGGTCCAGCGCGACCACTCGGAAGCCGGCCGCGCGCAAGGGTGCGACGAATTCTTCCAGGTGCGCGGCCCGGCCGCTCCAGCCGTGCAGCAGCAGCACCGTCGGCCCGGCGCCCCACGACCACAGCGAGAGCCAGCCGTTGCCGTAGGGAACTCTGGTGTGATCGCCGTCGGAAAACGCGGAGTTTCCGTCCCGCCGGCCAACATACAGCGAGGGGGTGAGCATCAAGCGCTCGAACCAGCGGGATGCCGTACGTGGCGCCACGGTCCCGAAGATCCAGAGGCCGGCGCGTCGGATGTGTTGTAACCCCGTGAAGCCGGTCTTGGACTCTGGATTGGGCAAACGGTCCTCCTATTGCGCGGCGCGCGGGCGTGAGCCTTTGTTCATCAAGAGACAAAAGCACGAACGTTCGTTTTGTCAACGGCTGGTCGCCGGCGCCTGTCGGAGCCGGTATGTTAGCGATCGAATCGTCGATGTCTTGTCACCCTATCTCCGGACCTACCGATGAGATCCACACTGGCCCGAGTACTAGCATTGCTGGTCATCGCCACCGCTTCGCCCGCTGCCGGATTGACGCAAAGTGAAGATCCCCAGAACCCCGATTGGGGCAAATTCCACACGACGGCGGATGCCCATGCGTTGTTGCGCGGATGGGCGGACGCGTATCCGCAGCTCACCAACCTGTACTCGATCGGCGAGACCCTCGATGGCACGCCGTTGCTCGTGTTGGAAATCACCAACGAGGACACCGGCGACCCCGCGAGCAAACCGGGTTACTACTACGACGGCAATATCCACGCGTCGGAACTGACGGGCGCCGAGGTGGCGTTGCACTTCGCATGGCACGTGTTGAGCCGCTATGGTCACGATCGCCGGATCACGGAGTTACTGGATACTCGGACGCTGTACGTGCGCCCCAAGTTCAACCCGGACGGAGCGGACATCGCCCTCACCACCGTGCAGAGCCTGCGCAGCACACCGCGGCCCTACGACCAGGACCACGATGGGCTCTTGGACGAAGACCCGGGTAACGATCTGAACGGCGACGGCGCCATCACACAGATGCGGGTGCCGAATCCCAGCGGGCTGTGGAAGATCAGCCCGGACGACCGGAGGGTGATGGTGCGTCGTGGCGATGGCGACATCGAGGGTGAGTTCTACAGCCTGTACGGCGAGGGCGTCGACGACGACGGCGACGGGTATTTCAACGAAGACGGACTGGGCGGGATCGATATGAACCGCAACTTCCCGCGCAATTGGGGACTGGAGTCCGAGCAGTCGGGTGCCGGCCCCTATCCCCTCTCTGAACCGGAGACGCGGGCCACCATCGAGTTCATCAACGGCCATCGCAACATCACGGGCGTATTTCACGGACACACCTCCGGCGGCTTCTTGTACCGTTTGCCTTCGACGACGTCGTGGGACGATTTCAACATGGCCGATCAGAATCTGATCATGGAGCTGTCCCGCAAGTACGAGGAGACCACGCGGCAACCGGCTCGGGCCAGCTACACCAATCCCCGGGTACACCGGCATGGGACCCTGATCAGCTGGTCCTATTGGGATTTTGGGGTGGTGGGCTTCGTCCCCGAGTTTTGGGGCGGCTTCGGCCGGGACTACGACGGCGACGGTCGCGTGTCGGATGCGGAGCGATTCCGCTGGAACGACGAGGAGCTGAATGGGGAAGGGTTTGCCAATTGGGCTCCCTTCGACCATCCACAACTCGGGCGGGTCGAGATAGGCGGGTGGCGGGGCAAGTTCACCAGAAGCAATCCACCGCCACATTTACTCCGTGGGGAAATCGAGCTCTACGTGCCGTGGATGCTGTGGCTGGCAGAGATCAGTCCCCGGGTCGTGGTGAGCGAGGAATCGGTAACGAGACTGTCAGACAACCTCGTGAAGGTGCGTGTGACGGTGGCGAACGTGGGATACCTTCCCACCAACATCACGCAGCGCGCACTCGACGTCGAGGTGGCCGTCCCGGTACGGGCAATCGTCGAGCTCACCGACGGCGAGTTGGTGGCGGGGGCGGCGCGCACGACCATCGGTCACCTGAACGGGTCTCGTGACTCGCAGGGGCAGTCGGGCACGTCCGAATCTCGCGGCGCACTCGAATACGTCGTTCGCACCACCGGTGCCAATCCTCGATTCGTGCTGACGATCGAGTCGGAAAAGGGCGGCACGACGCGCCGTGAGGTGGACCTATCGGGGCGCTAGTTGGCTCCCAGCTGCTGCAGCAGGAATGCCATCTCCATGGCTCCGTTTTCGATCGACTGACTCAGGCCGCGCCCACCGGCATGCCCTTCGCGGGGGTTGTAGCGAATGATCACGGGCTTCCTGGACGATGTGGCGGCCTGGAGCTCAGCGGTGAATTTCCGCGCGGCCAATGGCGGTACCCTCGTGTCGAGATCGCCCGTGGCCAGCATCACGGCGGGGTATTTTACGTGGTCCCGGACATTTTGTACCGGCGAATACGCCCGGAGGAACTCGAACTGTTCGGGAATCACGCCATTGCCGTACTCGAGGAGAGCCGGCGCGTTGTTTCTTGTCGTGTGCAGGAAGAAACGCGCCATGTCGACGTCGGGGAACGTACACAACACCGCGGCGTAGAGCTCGGGCCGCTGAGTCAGCGCGCTGGCCACCAGCAGGCCACCGTTGCTACCTCCCTGGATCGCCAGCTTCTTCGGGTTCGTATAGCCGGCCGCGATCAGGTGTTCGGCGGCGGCGATGAAATCGTCGAACACGTTTTGCTTGTTCTCGAGCTGGCCGGCGCGGTGCCATTCCTCTCCGAATTCGCTTCCGCCTCGCAGGGTCGCAAGTGCCCACACGCCGCCCCGCTCCACCCACATCGCCGTCCGGGTACTGAAGCGGGGAGTGCGGGACACGTTGAAACCGCCATAGCCCGTCAACAAGGTTGGATTGTCTCCGTCCAGTTCGACGTCGTCACGGTGCACGACGAACATGGGCGCCCGGGTTCCGTCCTTCGAGGTGTACCACAACTGCTCGACCGCGATGCCGGTCGGATCGAAGTCGAGTTCTTGTCTGTCCCATACCTCGCGCTCCCCGGTCTCCAAGTCGACCTTGTAGACGGTGCGCGGCGTGGTGAAGCCGTTCAGCGTGAGGAACGCGGTACCGTCGCGGCCACCGCGAATCGTGGCCGTGTGGAACTCGGGGATTTCCATCTCGCCCGCCGGCGTCCCGTCCTTCTCAAAGATCTTGATCTGACTGCTCACGTTGTGCAGATAGCGCACGTAGAACTTGTCGTCGATGAGGGAGAACCCCTGCATCACGTCCTCTCCCTCGGGAATCACCTCTCGCCAGTTCTCCGGTCCCGGGTTGTCGAGGTCAGCGGCCATCACTCGATAGTTGGACGCCCCCATGTCGGTGTGCAGATACAACTGGCCATCGATGTACTGCGGATTGAAGTGAGCGTAGACGTCCTCGACCACCGGCGTGATCGGTCCGTTGGCGGCGATGTCTTGCACGTAGATGTCGTGTTTCGACCAGCCGTGCGGCACGGTGTACAAGAGGTACCGGCCGTCCTCGAGCTGCCGGACGTTGATGAATTTCTCGGGGCCATGGCCTTCCCCGAAGAGCTCGACGTCTTCGCTCATCGGGGTACCGATCGTGTGCCGGTAGACGCGGGGTCCGATGGTCCGGTCGCGCAACACGTAGTAAAACGCGTCGCCGTCGGGCGTGAAGGCAGTTGTGCCGTAGAGGGCCCACGGGAGCCGGTCGGGGAGGTCCACGCCGGCCTCCACGTCGAGCAGGCGAATTTCCCGTTCGTCTGCGCCACCGTCGCGAACGTGGTAGAGGAGCCGTTTCCCGTCCGGTGACACTGCTTGAATGGCCACGCTCACCGAGTAGTCATCGCTCATGGTGTGAGGGTCGATCAGCAACTCGTACTCGCCGGTGGGATCGATGGGCCGCGGCTCGGCTTCCTGGTCGGGCGCCGGCCGCATGTAGATGG
>JAPULZ010000073.1 GCA_027294455.1 Gemmatimonadota bacterium | reverse complement strand
TACGTCACCGACGTGAAGCCCGACGCCATCACCATCGAATCCCGCAGGAATCTGTTTGTGGTGCCTACGCGTTGCGTGCTATGGGCGGCAGGCGTGCAGGCATCGCCGTTGGCGAAACTCGTGGCCGGGCAAACCGGAGGAGAACAAGACGCCGCCGGCCGCATTCGGGTCAACCCGAACCTCAGCGTCGCGGATCACAGCGAGATCATGGTGATCGGAGACATGGCGCACTTCGCGCACCAAACCGGCGGGCCGCTGCCGGGCGTTGCACCCGTGGCGATGCAACCGGGCCGGTATGCGGCCCGGCGCATCGCCAATCAACTGGCGGGACGCAGCACCCCTCCCTTCAAATACATTGACAGGGGGAGCCTGGCGACCATCGGCCGCAGCGCGGCGGTAGCAGATTTCGGACGGTTGAGATTCTCGGGGTTTCCGGCATGGGTGTTGTGGCTTTCCATCCACTTGCTATTCCTGATAGAGTTTCGGAACCGCATCCTCGTGACCATCCAATGGGCGTGGAGCTATTTCACGCGGAACCGGGGAACGAGGCTGATTTCCGGAGGACCCGGCTGAGGAGGGAGCTCGACTTGGAAACTCGATCACTGGGGCCCGGCGCCCCCGACGAGGGCGCCGTCACGATCGGCGGCATGCCACTCTCTATTCGGGATCGTCCCGACGAGGCCACCGGCATCGCAGTGCTGCACGCCGTCCTGGATGCCGGCGTGACCCTCCTCGACACCGCGGACGTGTATTGCCTGGACCATAAGGACATTGGTCACAACGAGCGGTTGTTCGCCAAGGCCTTGAAAACTTGGTCGGGCGATCGCCACAACCTCGTGGTGGCAACCAAGGGCGGGATGGTGCGTCCCGAGGGCGGCTGGGAGCACGACGGCCGCCCGGCGCATCTGACCCAAGCGTGCGACAAATCGTTGAGGGCCCTCGGGGTGGATCGCATCGATCTCTACCAGCTCCACACCCCCGATCCGTCCGTCCCGTTCGCCGACAGCGTAGGTGCCCTGGCCGAGCTCCAAAAACAGGAAAAGATCCGCTGGATCGGACTCTCGAACGTCTCGGTGGCGCAAATCGAGGAAGCGCGCGCCCTCGTGACCGTGGTATCGGTCCAGAATCGCTTGAGCCCGTTCTTCCGCGAGGCCATCGAGACAGGAGTGATCGCGCATTGCGCCGAGCACGGCATCGGATTTCTCGCCTACAGTCCCGTGGGCGGCGGCCGGCTCAACAAGAAACTTCCTACACACCCCGTGCTCGCACCCATGGCCGAGCGCCTCGGCGCATCACCCCACGCCGTCGTGCTGGCCTGGGTCATGGCGCAAGGGCCAAACGTGATCCCCATCGCCGCCGGCAGGTCCGTAAAGAGCGCACTCGACTCTACCACGGTTGCGTCGTTGAAGCTCACCGCCGACGATCTTTCTTCCATCGACGAGGCCGGGTTTTCCATAGCCCGATGACAACCGCCCAGCGACATGAAGATTGCCACCTGGAACGTCAACTCGATTCGCGCGCGCGAGGAACGGCTGCTCAACTGGCTCGAACGAGAACAACCCGACGTCATGTGCCTGCAGGAATTGAAGGTCACCGACGACAGCTTTCCGTTCGATGCGCTGAAAGCCGCGGGATATCGCGCGGCCGTGTTCGGTCAAAAGGCCTACAACGGAGTGGCCATTCTGAGCAAGTCCGAGGCCACGAACGTGGGTCGGGACATGGATGACGGGGTCGACGACTCGCAGGCCCGGCTCATCCAGGCGAACATCAACGGCGTCCGCTTCGTGAACGGTTACTTCCCGAACGGAAAAGAGGTCGGCTCCCCGAAGTACGAGTACAAGCTCGCGTGGATGAAACGCCTCGTCGCACATCTCGAACGCACAGCTTCGCCCTCCGACGATCTCGTCTTGTGCGGAGATTTCAACGTGGCCCCCTTCGAGAACGACGTGGCGAATCCGGAAAAGTGGCAAGACAGCGTGCTGTGCCACCAAGAGGGGCGGGAAGCGCTGGAACGGATCCGCGAGTGGGGACTGACCGACGTATTCCGCGTGCATCACCCGGCCGGCGGGGTGTACTCGTGGTGGGACTACCGCATGCTCGGTTTCCCAAAGGGCGACGGCCTACGCATCGATCACATCTACGCCACCAAATCGATCGCCCGCCGCAGTATCAGCGCGCGGGTGGACCGAGACGAAAGGAAGGGGAAGAAGCCATCGGATCACGCGCCGGTGATCACAGAGATCGAGGAGACGTAGCGCCGGCGCTACGCGGTCTCGCTTCCCAGCGAGCGCCGCGCTTCCGAGAGCGCACGTCGAGTGAGCGCAAAGGAAATTCCCACCGACAGCGTGACCAGAGAAAGAAGAAACACCCCGTACGCCAACAACTCCGGGGACAGCGCAGTCTCCGTGATGCGCATCGTCTCCGAGCTGCGAGTGAACCGTGCGGCCGCCATGGCCGTGTAGTGCATCCCACTCACCGCGAGGCCCATCAGCAGGGCGCCGCCGAACATCTGGATGTTGGCCTCGCAGTTCACACTGAGCCACAGCGCGGCGATCGACGCCACGATCGCAATGACCACCGAGGCGACGAACAACACGGGATCGTAGTGGACGGTCGCCGGAATGCGCATGGCGGCCATGCCGGTGTAATGCATGCCCGCCACGCCGAACCCCATTACCACGCCGGCCGTAACGAGATACACGATGCGACCCGTGTACTGCGTGACGACATGGAAGGCCACCCCGGTCACGGCGACGGCGATGATCAGGGATAACGCTGTCACCAGCAAATCGTACCGCACCGTCACACCGAGGTCGAACGCCACCATGCCGATGAAATGCATGGACCAGATCGCTCCGGCGCCCATGGAAAAGGCCGCGCACCCGATCCAGAAAAAGCGGTCTTTGGGTTGCGCCGGGGTTCTGGAGGAGATGCCGCCGGCGACTTCCGGTGGCGGGATGTGGCTGGCGAGGGTCAGCGCGGTGTACGACCCGAGCACCGCGATCACCACAGATAGCGCGACCAAGAGGAGGTTGTACGATCCCTGCAGT
>JAPULZ010000072.1 GCA_027294455.1 Gemmatimonadota bacterium | reverse complement strand
GAGAGTGCGCTATGTGCCGCGCGATGCGGTTCGGGATGGGGCGCGGCGGTACGAACGTTGGGTCAACAGTGTAGTCACGCCCGAAGACATGCAGCGAGATCTTTTCGTCGAGTGTCCCATTCCACACCCCAGTCTCATGGTGAGGCGCAGTGCGTTCGAGCTCGTCGGTGGATATCGGGAAATGGGGTGGCCCGAGGACTACGATTTGCTACTCAGGTTGTGGGAGGCGGGGTATGGATTCGGGAAAGTGCCCGAGGTCCTGCTGGAGTGGCGCGAGCGACCCGACCGGCTATCGCGCACGGATTCGAGGTATGCGGAAGACGCTTTCAGGCGTTGCAAGGTTCATTTTCTCAGCCTTCGGATTGCGGGGCGTCCGGTTGTGGTTTGGGGGGCCGGGCCGGTTGGGAAGGCTTTCGCCCGGGCCCTTCAGAACGAAGGACACCGGGTGGTTGCGTTCGTGGATCTCGACCATCGCAAGATCGGTCAGACGATTTACGGCGCCCCGGTAGTTGATCCCACGGCGATCGGTAAGTATGAGGATGCCTTCATCGTTGCGGCGGTCGGCTCCGCGGATGCACGTGCCGAGATCCGTGATTCGCTCCGTGCGGCGGGATTCAAAGAGCCCGAGAATTGCTGTGCGGTGGCCTGATTCGCCAAAAGGCTGAGCCTCTCTAGTTGGCACTTGCGCCTTTTCATAGAGACACGGAGGAGTTCGGGATGGGAGCCATCTCCAAGGAGTCCACCAAGGCCGAGCGTTTTGCCCGCGAGTACAGTCAGCGGCAGCGGGAGGCGGAGCGGCTCGTCGATCGCGAAGTCTTTGGCGCGGTGATCGGCGCTAATGGCTATACCACGGTAGACGAGGCATCTCGACTCCTCGAGTTGCTTGCCTTGGAGCCCGGAGAGCGTCTCCTGGACCTCGGATCCGGCCGAGGTTGGCCGGGCATGTACCTGGCAAACGAGAGCGGCTGTTCGGTGACGCTGACCGATGTGCCAACCGCCGCACTCCGGGACACGCTGTCGGATGCAGCGAGACCGAACGGGCCGGGGCCGGGGGCGGGGGCGGCCAAGTGTTGCGCGGCGGCCGCTGACGGGAGGGCGCTACCGTTTCGACCGCAGACGTTTGATGCCGTAGCGCACACGGACGTGCTCTGTTGAATCCGCGCCAAGCTCTCCGTGCTGAGAGCTTGCCGGCGGGTGTTGCGGTCGGGGGGTCGAATGGCGTACTACGTCATTCACCCGACCCCCGGGCTTGGTGAAGCCGACTATAGACGCGCGGTACGTATGGGGCCGTACGAAATCGGTTCACGTCGAACATCTGAACAATTGCTCAGGGCAGCCGGCTTTCGGGACATAACTCAGGTTGATGTAACGGAAACTTTCCATAAGACGTGCGCGTCGGTAATCGCAGCCGAAGAACGGTACGCCGACCAGCTGCGGCCACTACAGGGTGAGACTGAATTTGAGGAGCGGCGGCTGAGAAAAAGGGATCATTTGGTGGCTCTCGAGGCCGGATTGCTGCGTCGCTCGCTCGTGTTCGGAAGGAGGCCCTGACCGAGCGGGCACCAACCGGGAGCTCGCGCGCAGTTTACCCCTTGCCGAAGCCGTTCCCCGCGGGCTATTCCTCAACTGATTCCGTCAATTGCTTAGCAGGAGGCGTCCCCATGTCGACATCCGTCGGACAAACGACTCACCGTCTACCGACTTTGCTTGTGTCACTTGCCCTCCTGGTAGCCCCCGGAGCGGTTACAGGCCAGAACATCTCGCCGGAACAGTACAGCCAGCTACGCTACCGGCATATCGGTCCGGTAGGCAACCGGATTGCCTCGGTGGCGGGTGTGGTGGGCGATCCGCTCACCTACTACGTGGGCGCCGCATCCGGCGGCATCTGGAAATCGGACGACGGCGGCGAGTATTGGAGGCCCATCTTCGACGACCAGCCCGATCATGCCATCGGCGCCCTCACGGTGGCTCCATCCGATCCGGCGATCGTGTGGGCTGGAACTGGTGAGCCGCACATTCGTTCGAACGTGTCGCTCGGCACTGGGGTCTACAAATCCACAGATGGGGGGGAGAACTGGCGGCACATGGGCCTAGCGTGGCCGAGCCGCACATCGCGCATCGTCATCCACCCGACTAACCCCGACATAGTGTACGTGGCGGCGTTGGGTCACAGTCATGGCCCGCAGCGTGAGCGAGGAATCTTCCGCACGAGTGACGGTGGGGAGACGTGGGAGCACGTGCTGTTCGTGGATGAAAACACCGGCGCGTCGAGTTTGGAGATGGATCCCAACAACCCGCGCATACTGTTCGCCGGAATGTGGCAGGTCGAGATCCACACGTGGGGACGGGAGAGCGGTGGTCCCGGGAGTGGGATCTACATGTCGCGAGACGCCGGCGACAACTGGACCAAGCTCGAGGGAAACGGTCTGCCAAGCCTGCCCGTCGGCAAAGTCGACATCTGTCTCACTCCGGCCAACTCAAATCGCGTGTACGCGTTGATCGAAACCGGTGACGGTGTTCCGTGGCACGGGCAAGAAACCGAGAGCGGTGAGCTGTGGCGGTCGGACGACGGGGGCGGCAACTGGCAACTCATGACCCA
>JAPULZ010000071.1 GCA_027294455.1 Gemmatimonadota bacterium | reverse complement strand
CAGATCGTGCCCGCCACGACCGGCGATTCGATCAGATACATGATGATGTTGTAAATCTCACCGCCGGCCAGCTCGTTCGTAATGGGAATCCCTCCCAGACCCTGCTTGTCGTCCTCGTCACGGGTGAGATCGGGAGAAATGACCTCCCAACTCTGCGCGTAGTTACTGGTCTTGAAGACGACGTTGCCGCCATAGAAGAACGTGTTGGGATCGTGGGGTGACGCCATGATTGGCGCATTCCAATCGAAGCGGTATTTCTGGTCGCTCGCCCGCGTGCCCAAACCCATCATGGCGTACGGCTGGGTCGACTTGGTCAGCCGGGTGGTGCGGTCCCACACGTCGACCCCACCCTGGATGCACGTGCCGAGCACGCGCTGGGGTCGATCCGGATCGAAAGCGAGGTACGCGCTCTCGCATCCAGCCGACGCGTACCAGTCTTTCCACGTGACGCCGCCCAACGCGGCGCTTGCGATCCCGACCGAGCTGTTGTCCTGCTGCCCGCCGTAGAGATGATAGGGGAACTGATTGTCGGCGTTCACCCGGTAGAACTGCACTGTCGGCTGATTCCGCTGCGTCGACCACGAACGTCCGGCGTTGAAGCTGACATTGGCGCCGCCGTCGTTCGCGTTGATGATGTTCTTGTTGTTGGTGGGATTGATCCACATGTCGTGGTTGTCGCCGTGCGGCACCCGCACGCTGGTGAATGTCCGGCCGCCGTCGATGGAACGCATCATGGGAGCGTTGAGGACGTACACCGTCTCCTCGTCCTGCGGATCGGCATACACCTCCATGTAGTACCAGGAGCGAGTCTGGATGATGCGTTCCGCGTTGACGTGGGTCCACGTCTCGCCCGCGTCGTCCGAACGGTAGAGCCCGCCCTTGTCGTCACCCGCCTCGACGTTCGCGAACACGCGCTCGGGATTTGCCCGGGAGACGTCGATACCGATCTTGCCCATGAGGTCAGGGAGACCCTCCTCGAGCTCCACCCACGTGTCGCCCCCGTCCGTGGACTTCCAGATACCGCTTCCGTCACCGCCCGATTCCACCACCCACGGGCGGCGGAGGTGGTCCCAAAACGCCGCATACAGTATCCGTGGGTTGGTCATGTCCATTGCGAGGTCACTCGCGCCGGCGCGGGAGCTCACAAAGTGAATACGCTCCCAGTTGTCACCACCATCCTTCGAGCGGTAGATGCCGCGCTCCTCCGATTCACCGTACGGGGCACCCTGCACCGCCGCATAAACGAGGTCAGGGTCTTTTGGGTGGACCCGAATGCGGGAGATGGCGCGGGACTGAGGAAGTCCCAGGTGCGTCCACGTCTTGCCGGCGTCGGTCGACCGATACACCCCGTCGCCGTGCGACGTAGCCACGCCGCGAACCGCGTGTTCGCCCATTCCGACGTACACCACGTTGGCATCGGATTCCGCCACTGCGATCGCGCCAACCGACCCGGTGTTGAAGGAGCCGTCTGAGACGTTGGTCCAAGTCACGCCGGCATCGGTCGTTTTCCACACACCACCGCCCGTGGATCCAAAGTAGTAGGTCAACGGGTCGGACGGCACACCGGCCACCGCCACCGACCGACCGCCCCGGAAGGGTCCGATGTTGCGCCAGCGCATCGCGCTGAACAACTCATCCGCATGTTCCTGAGCCCTCGCAGGCACGGACGCCAGCACCGTCGAGATTCCGATTACCACCAACGCCAGTCGCTTCACCAGTCACCTCCGCCACGGGGTTGAAGAAGAGGGGAAAGGTACGGCTGTAAGGCAGGAAGGCGGTAGGGCACGAGCGGTGTGGTTACTTCGGGGAATTTTTTGGTTTTGACCTTACTGGATTTCCCTTTATTATGCAGGGTTGCGGATAATGGGACATCTGGGGACCCCGAGACGCGTACGCTTGGCCAATCGTTGCGGGAACGGCACCTCGAACCGCCACAGCGACTACGGCGACGGTTTTCGTGTCGCCAGGACGCGCCGGTGAAACTGGAGCTTACCCTCTTGGAGCTTTGGGTCTTTCCCTTTGGATGGCCCCCTCCTTGATAGTCCCGCCGATTGCTGTTGCTCTCTCTCTCGGGCGATGCTCAAAAGGAGCTCACCAAGAGGGGGATGCCCAGAGGTCCGTGTGTATGGGCCCACGCATCATGTTGCGTCGATTCGTGATCATACCGCTCTGCCTGACGTTCGGAATCGGGCTCGCCTCTGCCGAGGCGCAGGAGACCATCGCATCGGACCGGCCGGGAATCGGTTCCGGGTCGCACGTGCTCAGCGCCGGGACCGTGCAGCTCGAGGTGGGCGTGGCGTTCACCAGCGCCGGCCTATTCGATTCGTACGGCTTGGGCCAGACCCTGTTGCGATTCGGGCTTCCCGGTCTGGAGGTGCAAGCGCTGCTCAATTCAGTCGTTGTACAGCGCGGTCCGGGTGGAGACGCAGAAGGCGTCGAGGATCTCGGTATCGGCGTCAAGGCCCGACTTCTCGAGCAGCCCGACGATGGTCTCGCCGTGTCCGCGTTGGCGGCAATCACCGCCCCCACGGGTGCAGCGTTTGTCAGCAACGACGAATGGGTCCCCAGTGCGGCGCTGCTGGCAGACCTGAACCTCACCGACCGGTTGGGCGTGTCCGCCAATCTCGGGTACCAGGTTGGCGTTGGCTCGATCGAAGATGTATTTTCGGTCGTTCTGACACCGGGAATATCGTTACCGGGTCGTGACGCTATCGGCGTGTATTTCGGCTATGCCGGTTTCTTTGCCGGAGCGGGCAACGAGCACTGGCTCGAGGCCGGGATCACACTCCTCGCCTCCCGCAATCTCCAGTTCGATGTGAACGGCGGGATCGAAACGGGGAATAACGACTATTTCCTCGGGTTTGGGATTGCAACTCGTTGGGTCGGGCCGTGACCGCCACGGCAGGCTCCCTGGACGGTCCACTCACCCGGCTCTACTTTGGCACGGCCGATTGAAATCCCCATACGGATCGAATCGATGAGTAGGGAGGATGTGCGATCCGGAGCGATGTGAATCGCCGTCATCGCTCGTCCAACCGGTGGAGCCCCAGCTCCCGGGCAATAGCGCGCGCCTCCCGAAACTCTGGCGGCTCGAGCCGTCGGTTGATTTCGGGGTGCCGTTCGCCGTTGACGTTGCCGGCTGGATGGTACTGATCCATCAGGTTCACATAGGTGTCGGGGCCCAGCTCGGTGGCGATCCACTCGAGGATGGCCCGGGTGTCGTCGAGACCCCCGGGCATCACGAGGTGCCGGACGAGGAGCCCCCGTTTCGCGATTCCGTTAGCGTCCACGACCAGCGGACCCACCTGTTCGTGCATCGCCTTGATGGTAGTGCGAGCAACGCTCGGATAATCCTTGGCCTTTAGATACCTCTTGCTCGACTGGTCGGACCAGTATTTGAAGTCCGGCATGTAGATATCCACGATGCCGTCCATCAACTCCAGGCTTTCGAGCGAATCGTAGGCACTCGTGTTGTAGACGATGGGGAGGCGTAGGCCCTGCGGTACGGCGACCGCCACCGCTTCCACCACCTGCGGCACCACGTGTTCCGGCGTCACGAAGTTGATGTTGTGGCAGCCGCGGTCCTGCAGACTCAGCATCATGTCCGCAATCCCCTCGGGCGGCGTGCCCGGAGGCGCCCGTCTCGGGGAGATCGCCTGGCTGATGTCGTAGTTCTGGCAGAACACGCACCGAAGATTGCAGTGGGAGAAGAAGATCGTCCCCGACCCGTTCCACCCCCTGAGGCAATTCTCCTCGCCGAAATGCGGGAACCAGCTGCCCACCACTGCGTGGCGGCCGGTCTTGCAGGCCGACCACCTGTCCTCGAGACGGTTGACGCGGCAATCCCGTGGGCACGCACGGCAGTCGGCGAGGGAGGCCAGGCCTCGGCGTACCCGATCTCGCAACTCAGTGGGGCGGAGGGCGCTATAGACGGGGGCGAACGCCCCGGCGGTGCGCGCTGACCTCATCCCGCCACTGGATATGAAGGTCCGCTCATAGGCCTGCCATCAATGTACCACGTACGGTCCAGAACGCCCTGAAAGTGGCATCTGAGGTTCCCGTGACCGACGCTTGGGTTGCACAGGTGTAGTATTCGGCGGTGTGATATTCAGATGACGCGCCGCCACTCATACGAGAAGCCGTCGCAGCAGGGATCGGTCAGGACGAGGTCGCCTTCCTCGGTGAAATCGATCCGCTGGGTGGCGAAGTCCATGAGGGGCTGATCGAAGCGTAACCCGAAGGAAGAGCCGGCCACGCCGTCCTCGACCAAGGTGATGATCTCGAAAGTGGTGTCCCGCTCCGGCTCCCCGTTCCGAAAGAGCTCGACCCGATTCGGTGGGGTGAAGCGTAGCACCCTCGTGTACCCTGTGGATTCGGGTGTCAGGGTGACACCCGCGATTCCACCGGTGGCCCTCATCCAACTCCATGTCCCAAAGAGCGACTCGGGCAGCTGTTCCTGGGCCCCCGTGGGATCCGATGCGCAGCCATTCGGCACGATCCAGATCAGCAGAACCGCAAGCAACGCCAAAGTGCCGCGCCCTCGGTTCGGGCTCCACTGTAGCCGCGCCACCACCCATTCATTTCCCATCGTTTCTACCTCCGTCACCTGCCGAATGCCGCAGATCGATCCCCATGCGAGCCCTGAGAATCGACTAGCTCAAAGGCACTTGCGCAGCAACGGCGTACGACCCTTGCGGAGCTCTCTGGGCCCGATCGGCTCCTGAGCCAACCCGATCAGGTGTATGGTGAGTGTCATGCGGTCCCCCGTCACCGTGCCGTCGAAGCGGGCCGGGATCGAGGGCCGCCCGTCGACAGGCAGGGGTCCCCCCTCCCGGAAATAGAGACCCTCGACGCTGAACTTCCCGTCGGGGTCCAGGAGGAGCGGGGCCTCCACGCGGGCATTGGCGCAGTCGAACTCGAAGGTCGTGAGGTCGGCGGCCACCACCGCCGCGGCCCCCTCCCCTCCCCACTCGCCAAGCAGGTCGGGGCCAGTGGGGTCGCCGGAGCAGGCGAGCGTGAGCCCGCACAGCAGGAGGGTCTGAGCGGCCGCGAGCCGTCCACCGATCGAGATGTCCATCACCCGGCTGATACGCCGATAGAGCTCCACAGTTCCTGATCCGGGGGGCCGATCAGCGGCGACCAGGTGCCACCTGCATATGGGAACTAGACTGGCCAGAAGACTGGATCAGGGAGGACGCTAAGGCAATAATGCGAGATGCGGGGATTTCAGAGTAAGTCACCGGCCGTGGAACGACACCGGGAGCCTGCACCCGGCCCCCGCGGTCCTGCGGCCCCCGGCACGCCCCCGACCGACGCGTGGCGCAGGGGATCTCGCTGCTATGTTCCGGGTACGAAAGTCGCGCAATGATCAAGACATCACACAGGAGCTCGCCGATGTCACGTGGTCGAGTCGCCGCACTGCTGCTGGTGAGTGCGGTCGCGTGCATCTCTAGTGACCCGATTGGACCCACCGTTCAGGTCACCGTGGTCGAGTTCGTCTACCAAGCGTCGACAAGCATCGACCCGGACGTCGTGGCGGCCCATTCCGCATGCGCGATCGGAGCGGGTCAGACCCATATCCACCCCAGTTGGCTGAATTTTTCACGGATCAACATGAGAGCGGTGGGCGTGGACCGATGGGAGATCACGTTCCGGGACGTGCCCATCGACGTGCTCCAATCCATCCGCATCAGCGACCCGAACGTTTGTGCGGACAACCCCACCGGAGCTGCCACCCAAAACGTCTCCGCCAATGCGGTGTTACTCACCAACGTCGTGGACACACCGGGGAGCGGGGTCGAGCCGGGTCTGAGTTTCACGTTCTACGACAATTTTCAGGAAAAACCTTAGGTATGCCAACTTTCCTCCTTGAAACGCCTAAGAAGAAACCGCGGTGTCGGGCTCGCGGACCACGCCAAGTCACTCTGTCGTTTCGAGTGAGTGGACGTAACGTCAGACTCCCAGACGACTGGCTCGCCTACGGGCCCGACAAAGCCAGTACCAAGTACTCGCCGCTGGCCTGAGTGCGGTTATCTCAGACCTAGAGGCTGGAGGATGAGGATTACGTGGCGTGGTTGCGTGATGCGCCGGATGCTGAGGGTCGCTACTGCCCGATCCTCATCGTCGGCGATGTGAACAGGCTCCCAGACACGGGCGACGAGGACGACGAGCCACCGCAGTTGGTCGTGGGGGATATCAATTCGCTCGGGGGGCGAGCCAGTGACGGGCGGAGCAAAGACGATGTAGGGAAATGGTGCCCAACGTGCACGGAACTCGCGATCGCATGCCGGGTAGGTAAACGTTATTCCTGAAACAAGCTCCGTGAGATCCGGATGTCCAGAGCTTTCATCTTCAATGCCAGCATCATCATAGCGATCTGTATTTCGTCAAACGCGCGAGCTCAAACGCTGCAGGGACGAGTGGTCGACGATTCTCTGGGCCAGGCCGTGGCGGCGGCGAGAGTCCTGATGCTCAATGCCGCTGGCGATTCAGTGGCCGATGTGACGACTGACGCCGATGGACGATTCGTCCTGCAAACGGTCCCCGGCGTTTATCGGCTGCAGGTTTTGAGGGTGGGTTTCTCGCCGACGGCCACGGGGTCGTTCTGGCTTCGGGAGGGGGTTGGGATAACGAATCTGACCATTACCGTGCCAGCGACTGCGAGAGACGACCCCGTTATGCTTGCGCCGTTGCTCATCGAAGGGCGGGTCACCTCACGACACTTGGATCAGTTTTACCGACACCGAGATCTCGGTTTGGGTGACTTTGTCACGCGCGAACAGTTTGAATCATGGAATCCGACTGAGGTGACCGACGTCGTCCGACGCATGCCAAGCTTCGTTGTGCGTGGCAATCCAACGTACGGGCACAATATCAACGGTACGATGGACACGCGACGATATCGAATCGAGGTCGCCACCCGATCGCGGCGACGCAATCAGGAATGCCCGGTGCTCATCTACCTGGACGGAGCCTACGTCGGAGACACCGTGAACCACGATCTCGAGTCGTTCGCGCTTGACGCCCTAGAGGCCGTGGAGACATTCTCACGACCCGCACAGATGCCACCAGAGTACAACCGCTTGGGCGCAGACTGCGGGGTGATCGGTTTGTGGACACGGTCGCCGCAGGTAACTAACGGTAATAGTTCTGTTGAGTTCGGCTTGCGATATGGCGCGAGCTTGAAGGGCGGCGATCTTACCAAAGGCCGAGTCGGCTTTCATTTCGTAGTGCCGCTCGTGGGGCCGGTCGAGTTCTACCCCGCGTTTCACATCAATGTCGATGGTGCATCTCAGCAGTTCGGCGGTGCTAGCGCCGCTTGGCAGGTACAGCTGGGCTTGAGACTGTGGCCAGCTATCCAGACGATCCCGTTGTTTGTCGGCGGGAGCCTCGCCGTGGAGAAACTGAACTCGCCATTGTTCGGCAGGCCTGCAGAAATCGACTCGGGATATACGTTCTTTACGGGAAGCGCCGTCGCATTGGGTCCGGCGCGCCCATTTGCCGAAGTGCACGTGCTCGATCTCTTCTCTTCCAACCGAGAGCTGCAAACGTATCTCGGACTCGGCGTGCAGTTCTAGATTTTGGAACGCGTTTGAGCCCGCCCATGTTCTGGACGAGACACCCCACGAGCCCGTGGCCGTGGCCGACGTCGCCCAACGCCTCGCTGTGGCTACTCCATGCGTCCCGCCGCCCACAACGGCAAGAATCGAGCTGCGGCAGCCCGAACCTCCGCCGCTGTTATGACCTCGCCGTTACTCAAGCTGATAAGCCCGTCATCGTACTCGGCCTGTGCCTGCACGTATGCGCGGGCGTCATCTCCAAT
>JAPULZ010000070.1 GCA_027294455.1 Gemmatimonadota bacterium | reverse complement strand
CTTCTGGTCCGTTCCATTTGGGTGAAAGACGCTCTGGTAACCAGGTTGGAAGACGATGATTTTCTCAGCGTGTTCGTCTTTCCCGACTGGCCCCGCATCGAGAAGGACAAGGGATATCGTGAGGCCCTGGCGACCGGCGTTCGGCCGGATGAAGCGTTGAGGACTCGCTTGATGGAGGCGGTGGCTTACGCCCAATCGCTGGCGGATATCACGCCGCGGCTGTCAACGGAAAAGATCTACCTCTTGGAGAGGAAGCTGGAGCGCACTCCGACGCACAAGATCAAATTTGTAAGGGAGTTGGAGAGGCTGGATCTGGGGTCGTTCGTGTGAGCGAGTCGAGCTTCTGTAACCCCTCGCCGCGTCCCTTCCCCAGGGTGTGGGGATTAGGGTGTAGGGTGTAGGGTGTAGGGTGTGGTTGGGCGGACGAGTCCGGCGTGTTATGCAACCCCAAAAAAACACCCTACACCCCACACCCTACACCCTACAACCCACACCCTAATCCCCTGACTCGGTGTCGACCGGCCCACCAAAAACCCGATACGTAAACGCAATAACGGCGAGCACCCCCCAAAGCAGCCCCGCAGCAACGCCAAGATCCACAAGTGCGTGCCACGGCTGTGGGAGTCGTCGGACGATCAAAACAAATATCACGATCATCCCCGCGAGGCCGTACGACCTCAGCATCCGACTTCGCGTCGCGTAGATGAATCCCATGCAGAACAGCGGTGCGAGGAGCGCGGGCAACGCGCGCGGGTCGAGTTGCAGTTCACGCGCTCGGCTGGCGACACGCGGTGCGAAGCTCTTTTGGAAACCCCGGTATCCCTCACTGATCAGCATGAACAGCAAGAACACCACGAGGAACGCCCAGTGGTGCACTTGCAACGGATAATCGAAGGCCTCGAGCCCTACGCGGGTCAGGCGCACCGTCGCGGCGCCGATCATGAAGAGGACGCCGGCGATGCCCCAGGTGGCGGCGAGGATTCCTAGGAGGTTTCTGGACAGAGGTTTCAGGTTTCAGGTTCCAGGTTTCAGGTTTCAGGTGCAAGGGCCTCACGCCCCGGGTAGGGCAGAAGACTCCACCGACGGGACGCTCAGACCGGTCACCCGTAACCATATCGCTGAGCGCACCGGTCCACCACGGCACCCAACTCTAACTCAGAGAGGGGCCGATGGTAGGGATTGGGGCGGACCTTCCGTCTTTCCGTCCTTCCGCCCTTCCATCCCGACGGGTCCCGTCTCCCCGTCTGCCCGTCCGCCCCCCCCTTCCCCTTTCGGCAAAGTGGTTTTATCTCCCTTACCAGCAACCCAGCACCGGAGAACACATGCCGATCGAGGAAGATGTCATCGTCGGATCGATAGTGAAGAACAAGCGCGAGGAGATTCGGGTCACGCTGTCGAATTTCAAGGGACACGATCTCGTCGGGTGTCGGATATGGTTCAAGGCGAAGGACGAGTACAAGCCGAGTAGCAAGGGCATCGCGCTGAACGTGCGGATCTTGCCCCAGCTGATCGGGTTGTTGGAGGACGCGGAGAAGAAGGCGGTGGAGTTGGGGGTGTTGGATTTGGATGGCGAGGTGCCGCCGCCACCGGAGCCGGAGGAGTAGGCGGAAGGACGGAAAAACGGAAAGCCGGAAAGTTCTTACGAACCCAACAATGAAGACCCCGGGCAAGCGCTCGGGGTTTTGTTTTTGCTACCCCGGGCTTGCGCCCGGGGTTGGCTCTAAAGTGGCAACTTGGCCTCCCCGTGATGCCCCTTGATGCCTCTCGATGCCCTTGATGCCCCGTGCCCCTGTGCCCCTGTGCCCCTGTGCCCCGTGCGCCCCCTTCCGGCGCTTCGAACAGCGGGCCAATATTGACGACTCTATGCCGAATTTGCGGCCCTACAGCCCTACCGTCTGAAGAGGTCCCCCATGCATTGGTTTCTCGCGTCCGTAACCGTCGCAACCGTTTCCGCGTCGCCGATCCTTGCCACGCCGGCCGTTGCCGTCCAGCGACCTGATTCGACCAAGGAATCCGAGCGGCCGCTTCCCCTGGAGGGAGCCCGCACGATCCACTACGACATGCGAGAAGGCTCGTGGATCTCGCTGGATGTGAGTCCGGATGGCGGGACGATCGTCTTCGATTACATGGGTGACCTGTTCACGCTCCCCATCGCGGGGGGTGAGGCGACACAGCTCACCTCGGGCATGGCCTTGGACGCGCAACCCCGGTTTTCGCCCGACGGGAGCCAAATCGTGTTCACCTCGGACCGCGACGGGGGGCAGAACATTTGGATCATGTCGCTGGATGGGCAGGACACGATCCAAATCTCGAAGGGGAAGGCCAACCGCGCCGAATCCCCTGAATGGGCGCCCGACGGCAAGTTCATCGTGGCCTCGATGGGGGATTTCCGAGGCAGCGACCTACCCGTCTTGCACCTGTATCACGTAGACGGCGGTTCGGGTGTCAAACTCATAACGGAACCGGAGCGGCTCAAGACGCTGGGTGCGGCGTTCGGAGCCGACGATCGTTACATCTGGTTTGCGCAGCGCACGGGCGATTGGACGTACAACGCCCAGGGACCGCAGTACCAGCTGGCGGTCTACGATCGCGAAACGGGTCAACGATACACGCGAACCTCCCGCGTCGGTGCAGGCATCCGACCGACGCTTTCGCCGGACGGCCAATGGCTGGTGTACGGCACTCGGCACGAGGACCAAACGGGCCTCATGCTGCGGGACCTGGAATCGGGTGACGAGCGCTGGCTGGCCTACCCGGTGCAGCACGACGACCAGGAATCCCGTGCGACCTTCGATCTCTTGCCCGGGATGTCCTTCACGCCGGACTCGCGCCGCGTCGTGGCTTCGTACGGCGGGAAGATGTTCAGCGTCCCGATTTCAGGCGGCGACGCGACGGAGATTCCTTTCCACGTGGAGTTCGACCTCGAGATCGGACCCAAGCTGGATTTCGACTACCCGATCGACGACAGCCCGACGTTCGTGGTGCGCCAGATCCGGGACGCGGTGCCGTCGCCCGACGGGGAGCGCGTGGCGTTTACGGCGATGGACCACCTCTGGGTCGGGAACGCGGACGGCACCGGGGCTGAGCGGCTCACCGACGGCGATGACGCCGAGCATTACCCGGCGTGGTCGCCGGACGGCCGGTGGATAGCCTACGCCACATGGGGAAACGGAGAGGGGCGGCTCCGCAAGGTGCGTGCGTCCGGCGGCAATCCCGTCGACCTCACGAGGGCGGGTGGGGTGTACCTCTCGCCGACGTGGTCGCCCGACGGAGCCCGCTTGGTGGCGGTGCGCGGGCCGGCACGCGCCTTCCAGCAGTCCACCGGTGCCCGAGGGGCGGGCGGCGCCGTCACCGAACTGATCTGGGTGTCGGCAGACGGTGGCGACGCGACGGTGATATCGCCGTTGGAGGGCCGGTCCAGCCCGCACTTC
>JAPULZ010000007.1 GCA_027294455.1 Gemmatimonadota bacterium | reverse complement strand
GAGGGTGAGCGTGTGTTACCCGAGGGCTGGGTCGATTTCATCACGACACCGGCGCCAGCAAATAACAGGGAAGGGTACGGGGGGCTGTGGTGGTTGAACCGCGGCGGCGCCATGAGCCGCGCGCCCGAGGACGCATACTGGGCCGCCGGTTACATGGGTCAACGCACGATGGTGATTCCGTCGCGCGACATGGTGATCGTGCGGTTAGGGCCGAGTCCGAGGGGGTTTGGCAGTTATTTCAATACGTTGGTGGGGGATGTGCTAGATGCGGTGAGAAGTGAGAGGGGAGACGGGAGCGGGCCCCGGCCCCACCCGCCCCTGTTGGGAAGGGTAGGGTGGCCCTCTCACCTCTCACTTTTCACCACTAGCTTTCCTCGCCCGTCCCGCTCGAGATCGAGATCTTGAACCCATCGGGATCTGAGATCGCAAAATCCCGAGAGCCCCACGGCTGGTCGGTGGGCTCCTGATCCAGGATGCCGCCGCGGGCCTTGATCTCGGCCGCCAACTCGTCGATATCCTGTTCGCTCACACAGTAGAGCCGGAAACCGATACCCTTTTGGCGATCTTTGCCCTTGGCGAAATCGTCTTGGCCAAGCAAGAACTGCACGCCGCCGGCACTCATCACGGCCCCCACCCGTTGTCCTTCATGTTCCATTTCTCTCGCTACCACGAACCCCATCACGTCTCGGTACCAGGCGATGCTCGCCCCTAGGTCATTCGCGGTGATCGTCGGCATCACGGCGCTGAGATTCAAGGTGCTCGACTTGTCTTTGACGGACGTGGATGACTGCTGCTCGGTCATGCTTGCCTCCCGTTTCTCTGGTTGCGTGGATTTTGTTCTCTGATAATACACGGTGTACAGCGAGGAGTAGGGAGCAGGGAGCAGGGAGCAGGGAGCAGGCCGCCCCCCTCCCAACCGGTGGAATGGGGCGGGGCCTGCTCCCCGCTCCCCGCTCCCCGCTCATTTTTCGCGCTCACCGCATAGAGATGGGCTCGGTCGCCGAGTACCGTCGGAACCAACTCATGATGTACAACTGGGTCCGCATGAAATTAGACGGCTTCGAGCTGGTGCCGTGAAACTCTTTGTTGAACCGGAGGAGCGCCGTTGGCACGCCGAGGGTCTGAAGCGCGGAATAGTACTCTTCGGTTTGGGACATCGGCGTGCGGAGGTCGAGTTCGCCCGTCATCAACAGGGTCGGCGTCTTCACCTTGCCTACGTGCATGATGGGCGAGTGCTCCAGCCACCGCGTGGGATCGTCCCAGAAGTAACCCTTGAACCGATTGTATGCCCAGTCGATGACGTCGGCGGTTCCGGCAAAGCTGATCCAGTTGATCACGGGACACCGGACCGCCGCCGCGGCGAACCGCTCGGTCTGCCCGATCGCCCAACTCGACAGCACACCGCCGCCGCTGCATCCGGTCACGAAGAGCTTACTCGTGTCGATGTAACCCCGCCCAACGAGGGAATCGACGCCGGCCATGAGGTCCTCGTGGTCGACACTCGGGTACGCGTCGTCGATAGCGTTGCCGAAGTCGGTACCATAGCCCGTACTGCCGCGGGGATTGGTATAGAGGATCACATAGTCGTTGGCGGCGAAGTTCTGATACGAGTAGTTGAAGCCCACGTTGTACATCCCGTGCGGACCGCCGTGGATGTGGAGGATCAGCGGGTAGTCGCGGTTGGGATCGAAGTCGGGCGGTTTGACGATCCATCCCTGCACGTCGGTATTGTCCGTGGATCGATACCAGATCTCCTCGATCTGGGCCAGACGCTTACCCGCCAGCACGTCGTCGTTGACGTGCGTCAACTGCGTGATATCACCCGCGCCCAGATTCACGCGAACCACGTCGCCCGGCTCCGACGGCGACGTGAGCGTTCCCACCGCTACGCCGGTTGTGCTGACCGAGGAAAGGCCCAGCATGTGCGTGCCCTGCGTGACCGCTGTGACCCGTCCCCCGGTTGTCGCGTAGTGGACGTTCTGGGTGCCGCGGTCACCAGCCGTGAAGTACACACCGCGTGAATCCGCGGACCAGAACATCGCGCCCACGTCGCGATCGAGATCTCCGGACATCTTCCGCATCGCACCGCCGTTGACGCTGACGGAATACATCTCGGATGTGTGATAGGTCTGCCGGATTGCGTCGTACCCCGTGAAGGCGACGGTCCGTCCGTCTGGCGACACGACGGGTCCCGTCCAGTTGCCGGTTTCCCTGGTCAGCTGCCGCACGTTTCCCGTGGTGACGTCGGCCGCGTAGATGTGGTTCATGTTGAAGAACTCGGGACCGTCGCCGTCCCGGAACCCATCGAATACGATGGTGGATCCGTCGGGACTCCAATTGATCGTGTTGCCGAAGTTGATGCCGGAAAATCGGGCACCCACGTTCCACTCGCCCGACGTGATCCGGCGGGGCGTCCCACCGTCAGCCGGCACGGCGAACAGGTGCGTGAATCCCTCTTTCAGGAACCCCACCCGATCCTGCCGGAAGTGGCGACGCGTTACCAAACGCGGCGTTTCGGTCCACTCGGCCCCGGTCGGAGGCGCGGGCATGTCGATCTGCCAGGTTTCCTTATCGGGCACCAGCATGATGAAGGCGATCCGACTGCCGTCCGGCGACCACTTCATCGAGCTCGGCGCCTCGGTCACGTGGGTGATCTGAGACGTCGCGCCCTCGGCGTCCATCCATCGAACGAAGATCTGTGCGCCACTCGGTTCCGCGGGCGCGAGATACGCGATCCGCGTGCCGTCGGGTGACCAACGGGGATTCGAGCCCTTGGTGAGGAAGCGCGCTCTCGACCCGTCCGCGTTCATGAGCCATAGAGCGGAGTCCCACTGGTCCGCCATGATGTCCACGCGGCTGCGCGTGTACACGATCTGCGAGCCGTCCGGGGAAATTTGGGGCCCACCGACTCGCTCCAGGTCCATGAAGTGGTCGACGGTGAGCAACGAGTCCGACGGGGTCTCTTGGGCCGCAATAGGTAGCGC
>JAPULZ010000069.1 GCA_027294455.1 Gemmatimonadota bacterium | reverse complement strand
GTTGGGGTTCGGCGCGTGGGGATTGCTGATCGGGGGAACGTACCTGTTGGCGAGAACCATCTTCACCCACGTCGTGCGAAGGCGACGAGAACAGCTAAGGGGCCTGGCGGATCGGCTCGCGGCGCACGCAGAGGACGTCATCGAAGAACATGCAAGGCGTCCCATGTTGCGTCGATGACCGATTCCTCGGCGCCGGGCCCGGATCGCGGCCCACTTTCACCCGAGCAACAGCGGCAGCTGGCCGAAGCGAATCAACGGGCGCGCAAGGTCCTCGGTGCCGCCCGGGTGGCTGCGTTCAACGGTTGGACCATCGGGTCCATTGCCGGATTGTCGCTGTTGTTTGGTCTCTTCAGCAAGACGGCGTTGGTCATGGGCATCGCCATGGGCATCGTGGCATGGAACGAATTCCGGGGCCGAGCGCTCCTGCGAGCGTTCGACCCCGACGGCCCGCGCCTGCTGGGGAAGAATCAGTTGGGGTTTCTCGCTGTGATCGTCGGCTACTGTCTCTGGAGCATGTACACGACTGCCACGGGGCAAAACGCCGAGTTAGCCGAGATCGAGGCGATGATCGGACCCGTATCGGATCTCGCCCGGGACCTGACGGTGATGGTGTACGGGGTCGTCCTCTTCCTCAGCGTCGTGTTCCAAGGCCTCAACGCCCGGTACTACTTCGCCCGAGAACGTCTCGTTCGGGAGTACTTGCAGCATACGCCTGATTGGGTCGTCAAGCTGCAGAAATCAACGTCGATCTATTGAGGAAGTCGGGCGAAGCATGCCTCGCTCCTACATGTCGCGTGGATCCTCTCCCTCGAGGATGGCGTCGATCCGCACGACGATGTCTTCCAGATGGTACCGCGTCACCTGATCGCCTGTTCGTTGAGCGGCCCGCTCGGCCTCGGCCCGGAGATCCCGGAGTTGTGCGCGGACCAGCGGCCGGATGTCCGATTGGCTGACGTCGACTGAGGTCAGCGCAGCTCGCGCAAAGGGATTGTTGCCCGGTGCCGCCGGTTCTTCGTTCATGAGGTAGGCCAGCCGCTCGATGTAGCCGCGCTGCAGGTTCCGACGGTACGTGTCGATGGCCGCCCTGCCGTCCAGTTCGCTCCAGACCCCCTGTTTGAGGTCGGTCATGAACTCCAAGAGAGCGTATGCCCGGCCCGGCCGGAATACCTCTCCCTCGATGAGGCGTTGCATGCGGCGAGGGTCCAGCAGCTGATTCAAGCGCGCGACCTGCATGCGCCGCAGCCGGTCCACCGCGCAGACGCTCTCGATGCGGCGCAACAGGTCTTCGTCGTGCAGCCAGGTCGGCGTGATGAACACCTGGTCGATCAGGAACTGCACGGCCTCGCGCTGCTTGGCTCGTGGCACTGGTTCGAACACCGGCCCGTCCTGGTCACTCGTCTTGATGGTGTGGTACACGCCGCCGACGTTGGTGAGGACGTGGCCCACGTAGCGGTTCCACTGGCCGAGTAGCTCGCCGTAGAGCTCGTTGAGGTCCGTGTAGTCCTTGCCGTCGGTCGACGTCCACTCCACGAGGTTCGGGAGCACCTTTTGCAGGTTCATGATGCCGAACGTACTCGCGCGCACGGCATCGTCGCCGATGTCCTCGGTCTGGGTCCGCGGATCGTTGCTTCCCGCGCCGAAGCGATACATCGGGTCGTGGGCGTGCTCGAGAATCCAACCGTCGAGGGTGGCCTTCTCGCCATCCGCAGTGGGCGCGTCGGGAATCACGCGGTACCCCCAGTTGATCGCGTACTTGTCGTAGGGGCCGATCTTGCGAATGAATCGCGTGACGCCGTCGCCCGGTTGCGCGATGTAGTTCTGCCGGGCGTAGTCCATGATGGTGGGCGCTACGCCCATGGCCTCGGTGAACGTGGGCGACCGCAGGGAGTCCACCGGATAAGCCCAGCTCGCACCCAGGTTGTGGGGGAGCCCTAGGGCGTGACCGATCTCGTGGGAGATCACCGCCTGCATCGCCATCCCCATGAGCGCCGTGTCGAGTTTCAATTGTCGCGCGGCGGGATTGGCTGCCCCGGTCTCGATCATCAGTCGATTGCGGTAGGAACGCATGTGGTTGTGATACCAGATGATGTCGCTCTCGATGATCTCGCCGGAGCGGGGATCGGCGACGCTTGGGCCCACGGCGTTCCGCGTCATGTTGGCCACGTAGCGCACCGTCGAGTACCGAACGTCTTCCGGGCTGAAATCCGGATCCTCCTCGGGCGTCGGTGCGTCGCGGGCCAAGATGGCGTTCTTGAAGCCGGCCGCCTCGAAGGCCACCTGCCAATCTTCGATGCCGGCGCGGAAGTACGGGCGCCACATCTTGGGGGTCGCCGGGTCGAGGTAGTAGACGATGGGCTTCACCGGCTCGACGAGCTCTCCTCGGGCGTACGCCGCGGGATCGCTCGGCTCCAGCCGCCAGCGCTTGATGAACGACTGCGTGGCGGCCTTTTGTTCGTCGAGGCCGAAGTTCACCTGCGTGATGGTGATGAACCCGACCCGGGGATCGGAATGGCGGGGGCGCATCGGCTCTTTGGGGAGCAGCACCATCGTCTGGTGCATTTGCATGGAGATCGTGCCGGTGTTCGCGTCAGACGGGGGTTCAGTGGCCTCGAACGTCAGCGTATGCCGCACCTCCACGTTCAGCGGATAGCTGCCGGATCGATCGATGAAGGAGCGGTCCGGGTCGAGGCGCCGCACGCCGAATCGGGTCCGTTGCTGTCGCGACAGGCCGCTGATGGCGGGGACGTCCGTCTCGAAGAAATCCGTCACGTCGATGACCACCGTGGTGCTGTCGGATCCGAACGCCTCGATGTCGAAGGCGGCGATGATCGGGGCGAAATTGTTGCTCTGCACCGACTGGTACACCGGCAGGGTGTCGGCCGCCACGTTGTTGTACGAGATCTTCCGAAGCATGACCTGGCCGTTGCGACGCTCCCACACCACGACCTGTTCCGCCACTTTGCTGCCCGCGTTGATGAAACCGCTCATGTTTGCCGGAGTTTGCGCGATGCGGCTGATGAGGAGCATGTCGCGGCCCATCAGACTGTCGGGAATCTCGTAGTAGAGCGTGCCCCCGACGGTGTGCAGGAGGAACAACCCATCGTCCGATATGGCCGCGTCTGTGATGACCTCGTCGTATGCCTTGACCGTGTCGTCGGATCGCTGTTGCCCCTGCGTGACCGGAGACGGCGTCGTCGCCGCTTGCGACGAGCTGCAGGCGGCGAGCACGATGGCCACGGCGAGAATTCCGGGAGCTGAACGTTGCATGGTGATCTACTGCTCCTTGGAGGATGGCTTGAGCAGTCTGTACCCTACGTATCCGATACCGCCCAATACCAAGACGGTTGGAATCCAGCCGATGACCCCGACGACGAGCCACCCGCCGACGACCACGCCGCCGCCTTGAAGCCAGCCCACGATTTGCCCCTTGGTCTCGGCGTTTTGCAGATCCTTCTTGGTGTATGTCCGCTCCGGAAGGTTCATGGGTTCCTGCCTCTCAGAGATGAATCACCATCCTCGTCATCGACGCCAACCCCACGTTGCCAGAGCGAGCGGAAGAAGTAGCTCAAGGCCAAGAACACCACCCCGAATCCGAGGAACAGCAATATACGCACGATGGGTTCGACCCGGGCGAGGTCCACAAGAAACAACTTTCCGACGACGAGCATGAGAGTGGCCACGCCGGCGCCGCGCATCGGACCCGAGCCGCGGACGAGGCCGTAGACCACCAACGCGATGGCATACACGCCCCACGAAATGGTGACGTAGCCGTTGCCGTTGGGCACACCGGACAACTCTCGCCACAGGAACCCGAGCAGTGCGGCGTGGACCACGAGGAGGTAGGTCCACCGCGCCTTGGCCGTCGGGAGGGCTTTCGTCGCGGCCAGCATCATCCCGATCACTATCAGATCGGTCAGCGCCGTCGTGGTGAAGAACGGTCGCGCGACATCGAGTTCCACCAGCCGGGACGCGAGCCAGAGCAACGCGATCACGAAGAGGAATTGGCCGGTCACCCTGGTGGCGGGGGATCGCGTGCGGTGGGCGATGTAGTGGAGCACGGCGGCCTCGGCGGCCCATGCCACGAGCAGCCACTCCTCCTCGAGCAGCAAACCGAGGGCGATTGTGATCAGCACGATGGCTGCGGCGAAGTGACTGAACCCGAGGTGGAGTCGACCGGTTGCCCGAATGGCCAGCCCGGCCGCCGCTGAAGTCGCGGCACCCGCGAGGGCAATCCATCCCCAGGTCGCGTTGCCAATGTCCCAGATGGCACTCGAGTACCACAGCGCGAGCAGTGGTGTGAGCACGGCCAGGACGTAGGCATCCCTGGTGTGGTAGAGCTTGCTCGGCATGGGTGATGCCGGTGTGGTGCCGGGTAGGGGCTGGCGCAGCTCCCGGGCCACTGGACCGAGCCACAACGAGAGCCAGGCCACGAGTCCGGCGATCTGAAACGCCCACCGGTCGGCAGTGGCGGGGTTGCTCCCCGCCAAGGAGAGGCCCAGAGCCAGGGCGCTCCAGCCGCCGATCAAGCCGATCCGGAGAACCGCATGCCAGCCGCGGAGGTAGTGCACCGCGGTGGCGCCGATGAGCACGGCGCTGATGTAGGTCGCAAATCCGACGGCGCTCCCGGCGTCGGCGTCCAGCAGAAACGGCGTTCCCAAGCCGCCCAGCGTGCCGATGTTGGAGAGGAGGGGCTCCTCCTGCCGCAGGGCGGTGGCGAGGGCGAGGGCAGTGACACCCGCCATGAACGCGAACCCCACCGCGTAAGGGAAGAGGCCGTACAACTCGGTCGCGGCGAATCCCGTGATGTAGAACGTGGCGATGGCGCCGCCCGCCATGAGCCCGCGAAACGTCTGGCGGGCGGAGCGCAGCCGAAGGCTCAGGACGTACAGCGTGATCCCCAACGCCATTCCCAGGGTCACGCGCAGGCCGGGGACGAGCCAACCCTGGTCCACGGCGTATTTAAAGAGGAAGGCGACTCCGAACAGGACCAGGCCGATGCCGATCCGGCTCAGCCAGTACTCACTGCCTCGTTCGGCGAGGCTCGCGGCGCCCAACCGCAGCTTTGGTCTATCGGGTGTTGGCCGGGGCTTGACCGTGTCACCGGCCGGCGTGGCGCGGGACGCGGCATCGTCCGTCTCCAGGGCCGTGGCGGCCCCGCCCCGCCGTTCGCGTCGTTCGGTTCCGGGGCCGGCGGCAGCATGCCGCCGCTCGACCGTGAACGCCAGGCGCTCGACCGCATACTCCAGTTTGGCGAACCGCTCCTCGAAATCGGCAAGGCGATCCTCGAGATTTGCTTCGCGCGGAGTGTTCATTGGGCATCGACCGCCTTGGGACCAGGGATGACCCTAAGATGCCGCAGGTAACAGACTTGCAGAAGGGGCGCATCGTTCGGAGTGTCGTCCGACTCCGGGCTGGGTGCGGATCCGTAGCCTATGGGAACGGCACGGGGAGACGTCATCAACATCGACTGGTCTGGAAGCGGTGGAACCGCATAGGCCTTGCGTGTACGAAGTGATGATGCAGGACAGTACGAGGTTTACGACCAGGAGCAGTCATTCTTCTGGGCTTCGAGCGTTGCTTCCGATGACCCGGCGGTTATTCGCGCGGTAGCGACTCCGGCAGGTCGGCAACCACGTACGCCATCACCGCCATAGCCGCAACGCACCGCGCCATTTCTTCCGGATCCAGCTTGTCGATGGTATCAGCATCGGTATGGTGATACCAGAAGTACCGCGACCCGTCCACCTGCAACCCCATCCCCGGCACCCCTTCCCGCATGATGGGCCCGATGTCCGCCCCGCCGCCGCCGCGATTGATCGTCCCCGCTTCGATCCGCTCTAGCAACGTCCCCACCTGACGCACGATCTCGTATGCCTCGTCCGACCCCGTGAACCCAAACCCCGACGGCTTGAACACCCCGCCGTCCGACTCCATCGCCAGGACGTGCCCGTCGAGTTGATCGGCGTATCGATCGCGGTAGGCATTCGCACCCCGCAGACCGTTCTCCTCGTTGGTCCACAGCACGACGCGAACGGTTCGCCGGGGTCGGAGCCCGAGCCGGTGCAGCAACCGGACGGCCTCCCACGCGGCCACGCTGCCTCCCCCGTCGTCCATCGCCCCCTGTGGTGTGTGGTGGTCTTCATGGGACCTTTGGATTAGGGCCTTTTCGGGCCGGTGTCAACATGGCTGGAGGACCCGGGCGTGCGCTCCGTCACCGATCAGCCCGTTCGTCGTCGCGCAGCGGGTTGGCAACGACCACTAAACCAAATCGCCGCCCGGCCCGTCCTCCCGGTAGTCGACGTCCCCCCGACCCGGAGGAATCCATGCGGTTGGCCACGCGATATTGGGCGCACATCGCCATGTGGACCGGCATCCTGTTCGCCATACTCTCGATCATCTCGCTGTTATCGGGTCAGGGGGTGGCTGCCGTGGTGTCGAACATACCCGTGTGGGGTGGGTTGGCACTCATACTCAGTGCCTTTCCCGCCGGCCTGGCGGCGTCGCCCCAGGCGATCCCCGAGGGCGATCCCCAATGGCGTCCGCTGGCGGAGTTCGCTCTGGCTGCCGTGGCGGTGTCCGTTCTCGCGTTGGTCCTGGCCGGGTACGTGGGGCCCGCCGCATCGCGCTGGCTCGACCGGGAGGACCCGCCGGCGACGGGCGTCGCGGCTGCGGCGCAGATGTCGCTCGGTGAGATCCGCGGTGAGCTGCGGTCGGCGGTCGCCCGGGCGCGTGCCGACTCGGTCACGCCGCCGGATGTGCGGTGGCGCAGGGCGAACGACCTGGCGTGGTCGTATTATTCACGCACGGATGGCTCGCTCGTGTTGCCCGTGCTCTTCGGGTGCCTCGGCGTCTTGATGGGTTTTTGGTCTCGACTGATTCCACGGGCTGACGTACGACAGGCGTTCACTTGGGCCATGGGACTGTTCCTCGTGGCCACGACCTATCTCATGGGTGAGAACAGCTACGAGCTCATCGTCCTGCAATCCGCCGGATACGTAGATTTCGCTGCGGGTTTTCGGTTGGTGATTCCGGCGATGCTGACGGTCGGCATGGGATGGCCCACGGTCCTGACGCTCTGGAAACGACACCGAGACGCCGTTTGATACGTCTCACCGGCCACGAACTGACGCGGTTTCACGACGGAGACGAGCTGCTCTTCCGGCGCGTCGTGGAGAGCTGGTCGCCGCGGCTGCTTGCGGCGGTACGGCCCTTTGCGACGGATCTCGATGACGCGCACGATTTGCTCCAGGAAGCGTGGCAGCGCGCGTACGAGAAACGCACGGCGTATACGGGCACCGGGACGCTCATTGGCTGGCTCTACGCGGTGTGCCGCAACGTGTGTCTCACGGCCCTCGAGAGGCGAAAGTCGCGAGAGCAGCGCATACCGAACGCGCATGACCTCGCGCTCTCCGCGCCACGACATCCTGGTGACATCGTCGAGAACGCGGAACTAGGAGAGTCCATCAACCGGGCGATCATGGAGTTGCCGGACCGAGAACGCGACGTGGTGGTGCTTCGGTTGGTCGAACAGCGCAGCACCAGCGAGACCGCGGAGCTGCTCGGTTGCGCCGAGGGCACCGTCAAGGCGGCGCTGCACCACGCTGTGAAGAAACTGCAAAGCTCGATGGAGGTGTGGGTACGATGACTACTTGTTTGGAAGCCGACGATCTCGTCGCACTTGGATCGGCAGTGCATTGGAACGTGGACGAAGCGCTGGAGCATCTCGCCGGCTGCGAGGGCTGCCGTGAACAGCTACGCACCCTGCGCGCCGTGTATCACCAGGCGTCGGAAGAGATCGCGCCCAAGGCGGGATTCTCCGATGTCGTCATGCAGGCGATCGGCGAGCGAGGCAGGGCGCGATCGTCGGCACCTTTCGGGTCTCGGGTGACCGGACTCTTGACCCCCGCGCTCGCGGGGATGACCGCGTTCTTCGCCATCGCACTGCTTTCCGCCGGGGAGACCGCTCGGTTGACGGGAATCCCGGTGCTCGTGGTGTGCGGCGCCGCGGCCCTGGGAGCCCTCTGGTGGAGCCGGTTCAGCATGTCCACCGTTCCACCCACTTGAGGTCATCGTCATCGGCGGTCTCGGCGGTTCTGCAAAAGTGTCGGTGCGTAGCATGCACGTAGGTCCCGGAGCGCGCGTTGGTTCTTATGGACATCATTGGGATGACGGGACACAATGAAAACCGCAGTGCGCGGAGGGACCTATGTGCATGCGGAGCCGCGCGGGCGTCAGCCCGCACGTCCCACGTACTGCCGGAGCATCGGCGGAATTGTTCGCCGCACGGCGGCACGTTCGATGTCGCGGGCGAGCTCAGCGTCGAAGTTCGCGAGCGGGATCAGTGTCTCGCTTTCCCGCGACGCCAGCGGCACCCCGTCCTGGTAGACGATCCTGTTGGAGGCCAGGGCCGGCACGCGCGAGCCCGACGTGATGATGCCGGCGAGGTTGAGGGGGTCGGCGGCGCTGATGCCGAAGAGGCGGCCGGTTTTCTCCGCGCGCCGGACGGCCCGCAACTGGCCCACGGCTTCTGACAGCGCGAACTGTTCGCCGGACATGCCGGAGACGAATCGGCCGCCACGGATGTCGCCGCGGGCTTCGAGGCGGCGGTACACGGCCGTGAGGTGGCGCCACGGTGCCAGGTTCGTTTCTCGGGCGAGCAGCCGGCGGAACACCACGCCGTAGCGGCGCAGCAGCGCCCACGCCTGCGTCTCGACCAGCTCTTCGTGCGCTTGGGTCTCGGCGGTGTCCGACGACGGGTGCCGCCCGCGCAAGATGGTCCATCGCCCCGCGGACTCGACGCCGAATGGGGTGGTGGACCGGCCGCGGGTTTGTCGAGCCAGCCGGAGGGGCTTGCGCCGATCCGACGGGGTGAGCAGGGCACGAAGGCCTGCGAAACTGTCCGCCGTCACGATGCCGCGGGCGACGAGCTCGCCGAGGGCGTTCTCCACCTGGGTACCGAGCAAGCCCGATTGCGTTGCCAGCTCGGCAAAGAACGACGCGCCGCACTCCTCCAGCACGGCCAGCACCGTCTTTGCATTGGTGCTCAACTCCGGGGTCTCCCCGTCGGGGACGAGGCCGAGCCACGCGTCGGCGTTCTCTCTAAGGAATACCGAAACCGGTGTCGAGCGAATGGGTCCGGTGCTACTCGGTCCCGCCCCGGCCCGGGTCGGTGGTGACAACCGGCCCCAGGTGACGCGGCCCGTGAGGCAGAGCGAGTCGAGCATGAGCGGATCGTAACCGTCACACCGGCTGGCCAGGACGTCGGCTTCCCACGCGCTGGCCGCGAGCTCGTAGCCGTCGAGCTGGGTGATGACGGCCGCCAGGCCTTCGACGCCGGACGCACGGTGTTCGGGATCGACTCGTTGCCAGGCGAAGAGAAAACGCATGAAGTCGGCCGGACTCACGGGCTCGATTTCCGCCCGGAGCCTGTTCAGCGTGTAGCGGTGGATGCGGGCGAGGAGTCGTCGGTCGCACCATTCCCGCTCGGTACTCCGCGGAGTGAACGATCCGCGCAAGACGACCCCGTCCCGTTCCAGAGCCGCGAGCGCCGTGTCCATCTCTTCCACCGCGACCGACATGGAGGCCGCCAGCGTCTTCGCCGTCGACGGACCGACGATGGCGAGCCGGCCACGCAAGGCTTCCCTGATGGCATCTTCCCGCCCGCCCGCCTCCCGCGATGCCGATTCCGTCCAGATCGTTCGCAATTCGTTGCCTCGCTCCGTTGCGACCCAGTAGATGGTCTTGGCGCCCCGGCGGGGGAGATGCGCGCGGCGCGGCCGTCGCAGAGCAATTTCTCGAAGAAGGGTTTCCACGACTCTCCCCGCGCGTTGATGCCCTCGACTTCCGTGAGATAGCCGGCGGTCATGAGAGTGTCGTGCAATTCGTCGGCGTCGCGTATCTCCGGCCAGGCCTCGTCTGCCACGCGGCTGATGGCGTCTCGGTCGAGTGCGCCCAGTTCGTTCGCGGACGACGGCTCTGTGGCGCGGCGGGTCTGCACGGCTCGGGCGCGCCGCTCCGCAATCTCGCCGTCGCCGTCGAGAAAGGAGTAGGGCGCCGAGTTGAGGATCTCGTGACACAGCACCGACGGCTCGGGCGTGTCACGAGCGACACATTCGATCTCTCCGTCGAGGATCCGATGGAGGATCGTCGTCAGCTCCGTGAGATTCATGGCCTCTTCGAGGCAATCCTCGATCGTCTGACGCACCAACGGGTGCTCGGGGATCTCCCGGTCGCCGCCGATGTTCTCGAGACAGGCTGCGGCATCGGGGAACGCGGCGGCCATCAAGTCGTCGGCATCCATACGTTGGAGCGGTGGCGGAACCTTCTTGCCACCGCGGTTTCGCAGCACGGCCAACGCGATGGTGGCATTCCAGCGCCAGCGGGTCGGGAACACGGGCGAGTCCAGCAGCGCCTGGATCAATGTGTTCCGGACGGTATTCGGGTGCAGATACCGAAACACGTCGTCGAGCGGGAAGGAATGCTGCGGTCCGAGTGACAGGAGCAGGCCCTCTTCGGTCGCCGCGGCCTGCAGCTCGAAGTTGAATTGGCGGCAGAATTTCTTGCGCAAGGCCAGACCCCACGCGCGATTCACGCGACTCCCGAATGGCGCGTGCAGGATCAATTGCATGCCGCCCGATTCGTCGAAGAAACGCTCGAGCACGATGGTGTCCTGTGTGGGGAGGACGCCGAGCATGTGCAGGGCGTCCTTCAAGTACGTGACGAGTTGGGCCGCGGCGTCGGCCGGAATGGACAAATCGTCCGTGAGCCAGGCGGTCACGTCCTCCTCGCGGTCCAAGCGAGCCGCCACGTCGGCGCGCAGCTCAGCCACGGCGGCCGACAGCTCCGCGCTCCGTGCCGGGGCCTCGCCGACCCAGAACGGCAAAGTGGGGGATTCACCGGCCGCATCGGCGACGCGAACCGTGCCCGAATTGATCTGCAAGATTCTCCAGGAGGCGTTGCCGAGCTGGAAGATGTCGCCGGCCGAGCTCTCGATGGCGAAGTCTTCGTTGATCGTTCCGATGAACGTTTCCTGTGGGTCGAGCACGACGCGGTAGTCGGCGTTGTCGGGTATGGCGCCGCCGGCGGTGATGGCGGTGAGGCGTGCCGCGCGCCGGCCGCGCACGCGCTCGTTCACGCCGTCGTAGTGCACCAGGGCCCCGCGCCGCCCCCGGCGCGTGGTGAAGCCCGTCGACACCATCTGCACCACTTGTTGGAACTCCTCGAATTTGAGGTTGCGGTACGGGTATGCCGACCGGAAGAGTCGATACAGTTCGCGCTCGGACCAATCTTCGCATGCCGACTCCGCGACGATTTGCTGCGCGAGGACGTCGATGGGTTTTTCCAGAATGGTGATCCGGTCCAGATCACCTCGTGCGACGCAGCGGAGCATGGCCGTGCACTCCACCAATTCGTCTCGGGTGAGGGGAAATAGCCGGCCCTTGGGGACGCCCCGCACCGTATGTCCTGACCGCCCGACGCGCTGCAGGAACGTGGAGATCCGATGCGGCGAGCCGAGCTGGCACACCAGATCCACGTGGCCGATGTCGATCCCCAATTCGAGCGAGGCGGTGGCCACGAGGGCTCGCAGTTTGCCCGTCCGCAGCCGGTCTTCCGCGTCGAGGCGTTTCGCTTTGGACAGCGAGCCATGGTGCGCGGTGACGCCGTCGTTTCCCAACCGGTCACTCAGGCGCGCTGCCACCCGCTCCGCCATGCGGCGGGTGTTGACGAACACCAGCGTGGTTGTGTGTTCGCGGATCAGGACTTCCAGACGATCGTAGATCTCGTCCCAGACCTCGTGCGCCATGACCGCTTCGAGGGGAGACCCCGGAACTTCCATGGCCAGGTTGAGGCGCCGCTGGTGTCCGCGATCGATGATGACGGGTGGTCCGCCGAAGTCGTCGTCGTGCGATGATGTCCTCACGCCTCCCAGATACCCAGCCACCTCCTCGATGGGCTTCTGTGTAGCCGAGAGGCCGATGCGTTGCACGGGGCCTTTGGCGACGTGCTGCAATCGCTCGAGGGTCAACGCCTGGTGGGATCCTCTCCGGGAATCGAGGACGGCGTGTATCTCGTCCACGATGACGGTGCGTACGGTACGGAGCATCTCGCGGCTGCGTTCCGCCGTCAGGAGCAGGTAAAGGGACTCGGGTGTCGTGACGAGAATATGGGGCGGCGTGCGAAGCATTCGCGCGCGTTCGGATGACGGCGTATCGCCCGATCTCACGGCGGACGTGACGACCGGTGCTTCGAGGCCCATCGCCTGCGCGGCCTCGCGGATTCCGGCCAGCGGTTCTTCGAGATTCTTGTGGATGTCGCTGCTCAGTGCCTTGAGCGGTGAGACGTACACGACGCGGACTTCGTCGGGGAGCTTGTGGTCGAGCCCCTCCCGGAACAGCTGGTCGATGGCGTACAGAAACGCTGCGAGGGTCTTACCCGATCCCGTAGGCGCGGCGATCAGGGTGTGCCGCCCGGCGCCGATCGCATCCCAGCCTTCCACCTGCGCTGTAGTCGGCTCGCCCAGGGTGGTCTGGAACCATCGTGTGACGGCGGGATGAAAAGGCAGCGAGGTCATGTGGAAAGATATCCTCACCTCCCGTCATCAGCGACGTCCCGGAGGATCCGGCTGACGGTCTCGTATTCGATGAGGATTTCCTGGAGCAAGTCGGGCGCAGGATCCAGGGTGCGATCTTTGCCGATGATCTCCATGTGCGCGAGGAGCTCGGCCAGCGCCTCGGCCCTGATGGAACCGGATGCCGACTTCAGCGAGTGGGCGACCGCCTCGATCTCGTCCGCATGATGCTCGGCTACGGCTTGGGTGAGCAGGCGGATCCGCTCGGGGGTGTCCCGCAAATAGACCGACAACGTGGCTTCGACCATGTCTTCCACGCCGGCCTCGCGCATCATCTGGCGGAAACCCTTCAAGTCGAAGGGACTGCCGGGGACTACGATGACGCCGGGCGGTGGCTTCGGAAGTTGCGTGGCCTCCAAGGTCGGCACGGCGCGGCTCGCCCACCCTTCCACCACCGCGAACAACTCGTGCGGCGAGAACGGCTTGGTCACGAAACCGTTCATGCCGACCTCCATGCACTGTCGCCGTTCCTTGGGCAGGACATGGGCCGTGATAGCGATGATCGGCAGGTCTCGGAAATCATGGTGCTGACGAATCTCGGCCGTCGCAGCGAGCCCATCGAGGATCGGCATCCGCACGTCCATGAGCACGACGTCATATATCTTGGTGCGCAATGCGTCGATGGCTTCTCGCCCGTTGTCCACGACGTCCACCGAGTGGCCCCGTTTGGAGAGGATGCTGGCGGCCACCTGCTGGTTCACCGGGTTGTCCTCCGCCAGGAGGATGGCGAGGTGGTGCCGGCTCTCCTGGATCGAGTGCCGAGTGACGAGATCGGGGAATGCGCCGCCGGCCGGGCGGCCGAGCACCGTGGCCACCGATTCCAGGAGATCCATGCTGGACACGGGCTTTGTGAGATACGCGGAGATGCCGAGACTGCGCGCGCGCTGGCCGTCGCCTCGCTGCCCCGCCGAGGTGAGCAGCATGACCCGCGTCTGCTGCAGGTCCGGCTCCGCCTGGACTTCCTCGGCGAGATCGAAACCGTCCCGGTCCGGCATGTACCCATCCACGACCGCCAGGTCGAACGGTGCCCCGGCGGCGACCGTCTCGCGCATGGCGGCGAGTCCCACATCGACGTTGTCGCACTCGTGCACGCGCGCCCCGGCGTCTTCCAGGATGTCGAAGACGATGCGGCGGCTCGTGGGGTTGTCATCGACTACGAGAATGTGCTTGTCCTCGATGCTCGCGTAACGCGTGCTGGGCCCGTCGTCGGCCTCGGTGTCCATCCGGAGCGTCAACTCGAAGCTGAACGTACTCCCGCGACCGAGTTGGCTCGTGACGTCCAGCTCGCCGCCCATCAGCCGCACGAGGCGGAGGGAAATCGGCAGTCCCAGGCCCGTGCCGCCGAAGTCGCGGGCCGTGGACTGTTCGGCCTGGAGGAACTCCTCGAAGATGGCGTGGAGGCGATCCGGCGGTATCCCTCGGCCAGTGTCCCGGACGGAAAAGGCGAGCCTGGCACCGTCGCCGGCCATTTCGGTCAGCGTGACCACGACGGACACTTCGCCTTCCGACGTGAACCGGATCGCGTTGCTGACCAGGTTCGTGAGTATCTGGCGCAGGCGGCTCGGATCGCCGAGCATCTTACGTGGGACCTCTCGTGGGATGTCACACGTCAATTCGACTTTCCGGCTGTATGCAGCCGCGCCGACGACCCGCACGACATTGGTCACGAGCTGGTGCAGATCGAAGGGCACTTCTTCCAGGCTCATGTGGCCGGCTTCGATCTTGGAGAAATCCAGGATGTCGTTCAGAATCGGGAGCAGCGATCGGGCCGAGGTCTGGACGAGCTCGACCGACCGGACCTGGTCCGGGGTCAGCTCGGTGCCCAGTAGCAATTCGGTCATTCCCAACACACCGCTCATCGGCGTGCGGATCTCGTGACTCATGTTGGCGAGGAACGCGCTCTTGGCGGATGTGGCACGCAATGCCTCGTCACGGGCCTGTTCGATGGCCTGGCGATTCGCCACCTGCTGGGTCACGTCTCTCGCCGTGCCCCGCGCGCCCACGACGCGGTCCGCACCATCTCGCACCGGTTGCGCCGAGAAGCTCAGGTGCCTGGATCGCCCGAGCCGGTCGATGTGGACCGTTTCGTAATCGGTTTCGGCCGCGCCGTCGAGCACGGATTCGATGAATGCCGAATCGGCGTCCCGCCGCTCAGGCGCGGCCAGGTCGATGAAGGGCTTGCCGAGCAGGTCGGACGCCGGTGTGCCGTAGAGGCTCCGACAAGCGCCGTTCACGAACGTCCAACGCGCCTGGCCGTCGATCTCCCAGATGAGGTCCGGCGATGACTCGACCAGATCTCGATATTCGGGCTGCCCGTCCGGCGTGGGCCCGCCGGTGCCGGGCTTCGCCGCCGGCGGGGATGCGGCCTCGAGTACTCCCGCCGCGCGGGAATCGCTCACCAGTGCCTGCAACCTCTTGGCTTCGGAGCGCAGCACTTCACGGCCGAGCTTCGGGAGCCGATAGTAGCGGCGACGCGAGTCCTCCGGCCCATCCTTCGGCGGGGCGTCGGATTTCTCGATCAGCCGATCCTCGATCAGGCGATTGATCAGGCGGTAGAGGGTGCCCGAGTCCATCCGGATGTTGCCGTCCGAGCGGCGCTCCACGTCCTTCCTGATCCGGTAGCCGTGTGCCTCTCCCTCGGACAGCACCAAGAGGACGAGGAACACCACGGGCTTCAGGGGAAGGATCGAGGTGGCTTGGCGAACTCGAGGCATCCGGCGGATTCGGTGGAGGCGAGACGGCCCTAGATGATGTCTGTAGGCATTATGCCCTCATAATAGGCTCTAGCAGCGGGGGAGACAACGGCCGTCTCCGAGGACGGCCTGACCGAGGAGCAAGTCCGAAGGTTTGCGCTTGAACAATGTCCGATCCGTCTTATCTTACCGGGCCTCAAGACCATGGGGTCCTTCTCTTCTTTTCGGAAAGGGCCTCTTCTTGCCGCATCGAGCCCGGAGCCGCTCACATGCGTTCCACCGTCAATTCAGTATCCGTCACGACCCTGGCCGCCGTTTTCGGGACGTCTGCGTTGGCCTTTGGGTGGTGGATCTTGCCCGTCGTCGGGATGGCTTGGGGCGCGATCATCAGGCAGTCGGATCACCCCGTCAGGTCGGCGTCGCTGGCCGCGGGCATCGGAGCCATTGGTCTGCTCGCGTGGACGGGGGTGCATGGCCCGGTGGCCGACCTCGCACGATTGATCGGTGCGGTTGCGCCGTTTCCCATGTCGCTGTTGTACGTCATCGCCATCATGGTGGCCGCGGTGTTGGGCGCCACCGGTGGCGTGGTCGTGACTGTGCTGCGCGCGGGTCAGCAATGGGACGGACAGGACCGGCGCAGCGGCTCCCTCGCCGCCGCCGCAAGCACGGCTGGTGGGCGGCGGGGTGAAGTGACGCTCAGGCGATTCAACTGGTGAGTTGCCCACAGCGGCGCAAGGAGTCGTTGGCGGATTGATGGAGACACCTGAATCGGATTCATCCCCTCAGGTCCGAAGCGTCGAAATCGTCCGCCGTTCCAGCCAGCTGTCCGAGCCGAGAGTCGACGCCGTAGCTGTCGAAGATCCGCTCGAGATCCGACTCGATGACACACCGTTGGCGGTGGTCATGCGCACGCCCGGGCATGATGAGGACCTCGTCCGTGGGTTTTTCCTCACAGAGGGTATCCTGCTCGATCCGAGCGAGATCGACCATATCGACCACCTGGATGAATCGCGCCTCGTCGTCACGCTCGTGGACGGAGTCGACGTGGATGCGGGGCAGTTCCAGCGGAACATGTTCGCGTCGAGCTCGTGCGGCGTTTGTGGCAAGGCATCCATCGAGCAGGTGCGACTCTTTGGGCGGCGTGCACCCGAGTGGACGATCCTTCGCGAGGTGGCGGCGTCCCTCACCGATCGCTTGCGGTCGCACCAACCCGCCTTCGACGAGACGGGAGGCCTTCATGCCGCCGGACTGTTCGACATGGACGGACAGGCCCTGGTCGTGCGAGAGGACGTGGGTCGCCACAACGCGGTCGACAAGGTCATCGGTGCCGCCACGCGCACGCATTGGCCCTTGCCGCCCTCTGTGCTGGCGGTGTCGGGTCGCCAGAGTTTCGAGATCGTCCAAAAGGCTTCCCTGGCCGGCATCGGGGGGCTGGTGGGCGTATCCGCACCGTCTTCTCTGGCGGTGGAGCTCGCGCAAGAACTGGACATGCTGTTGATCGGCTTTGCCCGAGGCGACAACTTCAACGTGTATGCGGGCGCAGAGCGCCTCGAGGACTAGACCAATCGCAGCGGGGTGGGGATGGTCTCACGTTTCTTCGAATGGATGCTGGTGTTGGCGGCGATGATGGGCGCCGGGCCGGCCGGCGCGCAGTCGGTTACCACGGACACGTTGAGTTTCTTCGACCTTCCAGGCGTATTCGTGGTCGTCACGGCCATCGACGCTTCAGTGGAAGACCATGGCATGCATGCGGACAGTCTTCGGGCGTTGCTCGAGGCGAAGTTCACGGACGCCGGCATACGATTGCTGACCGAAGACGAATGGCGGACCACCATCGGCAACCCGATGGCCTATCTCGATATCACCCTCACGACCTTGTCGGGATTCAACTATCTGTACCGCATGCAGCTCGAGCTGCGGCAGATGACGGTGTTGTCCCGGGATTCGACCATTCCGGTCTTCACGCGAACGTGGAAATCAGGGGCGACGATGGGGCTCGTCCCGACGTCGCGGCTGGCGACGCTGCGTGAGTACGTCCGTGTGGCCGCGGACCGTTTCATCGACGCTTATGTGGTGGCCAACCGGCAGAGGCGCCGGTTTTTTTAGTTGCCGGAATCGAGCGAGGTCGCGCGTTCGGGAATCTCGAGCTCGAACAGGCTCATCGCGTCCACCGATACCCGGCCGTACCGCGCGGTCCAGTGCACGTGTGGGCCGGTCACCCGGCCGGTGGCGCCGACTCTGCCGATTTGCTCTCCGGTCTCGACGAGCTGACCCTCCTCGACCAGTACCTCGCTCATGTGCATGTAGATCGTGATCAGCCCGCGGCCGTGATCCAGATAGACGACGTTGCCGGCGTAATAGAAATCTCCCACGAGGGATACGACTCCGCGGTTGGAGGCGAAGATCGGATCACCCGTATCGCCGTCGAGGTCGACGCCCGTGTGGCGGCTGCGCAGCTCGCCGTTGAACATGCGCTGCACGCCGAACTCGCTCGTGATCGGGCTCGGTCTGGGGCGGATCCAGGCACCGTGCCACAGAGGCGGCGTGAAGTGCGACCGTCGCGAAACCTCCGCCGACCTGGCGGACTCCGACCGAATCCTTGCCTGCAGGGCCTCATCAGGCGCCGACGTGAACCGCGGATCCACCGACAAGCGGGAGGAGCGATACTCCGTCGGTTGGACGGGAATCCGAATCATGCGATGCGAGGTGTCGGCGCGCTCGATCACGGCAAAGGAGAACGGGATCGTTTCCATGGCATTGACCGGAATTGGCGCGAGCGCCCGAAATTCCCCCGACGGATCCCGCTCGAAATGCAGCTGCTGTCCCGCGATACTGCCGGTGACGCCCAGCTCCGTGCTTTCCGAGTTGGGATTGACGAGGATATGGATCAGGGTGCCTTGGGCCGGCGTCGGTCGCCAGCGGACGTCGGCCGCCATGGCTCCCGTCTGGCCCTCGGCCATTTGCGCGACGCCGAGCGACGCCGCAACGCAAAGCACGAATCGCATTCAATGAAGATATCATCCAAAGCGGTGAACCACAGTGAGGACAGTCACCGGGGCCGGCGGCACGCCTTGGCGCGCGCCGCCAATGGAACCGCCGGGCGCCAGCGGTGTTTCGAATAGAGGCGCGGCCATCACCGCGCGGATGCTTGCACTCCCCTCTCTCGCGGCAGCAGGCGAGGACACTCACAGCCAACAGGATGGCGGCATGGTACTCAGAATGTCCACGAAGCTGAATGTCCTGGCGCTCGCCGTCGCGTTGACGGCGTGCGCCGGTGTACCGGATACCTCGTTCGGCCAAAACGTGGTTCGATACGACGATTTCGACTTCAAGATTCTGGCGACGGAGCACTTCGACATCTACTACTATGATGAGGAGCACGACGCGGCGATCCAGGCCGGGCGGATGGCCGAACGATGGTACGCCCGGCTGTCCCGACTCCTGAACCACGAGCTGCGCGGGCGGCAGCCCATTTTCTACTACGCCAGCCACCCCCACTTCAAGCAGACGACCCAGTCGTGTGGGTCGCCGGGCGAAGGGACCGGGGGCCTCACCGAGGCCTTGAAACGCCGCGTCGTGCTCCCCTTCGCCGGACCCCTGCAGGAGACCGATCACGTCCTCGGGCACGAGCTGGTCCATGCCTTTCAGTTTGACATGACGGAGCGGGCCCAGAGTGCCAGAACCCTACCCTCCGCGCTCGCCCTCCCGCTGTGGTTCATCGAGGGGATGGCCGAATACGTGTCGGTGGGACCGGAGGATCCCCACACGGCGATGTGGATTCGCGACGCGTCCGAGAACGAGCGGCTACCCAACATGCGGCAGCTCAACGATCCCCGCTTCTTTCCGTATCGTTTCGGGCAGGCCTTCTGGGCCTACATCGCCGGGCGGTTCGGCGACGACGCCGTGGGCCGAATTCTCAACGCCGCGGCCCGGACCGGCCGTGCGGAGGTCGCCCTGCAACAGGTGCTGCGGATCCCCGTGGATTCGCTGAACGCCGAGTGGCACGAGGAAATCCTGCGCGCGTATCGAGATATACGCGAGGCGACGAAGAATGGTGACGACTACGGCAGAAAAATCATCGAGAGCCATTTCGGACTCAACAACGGCCCGATGCTGAGTCCGAACGGGAAAGAGGTGGTGTTCCTGTCGATCCGCGACGTGTTTTCACTCGACATGTTCCGGGCCGACGCGGAGACCGGTGAGGTCCTGAACAAACTCGTCGAGAGCGCCACCGATCCCCATTTCGAGAGCATTCAGTTCATCCGCTCCACCGGAGCGTGGAACGCCGCGGGAGATCAGTTCGTGTTCGGCTCGGTCATCGGGAGTGATCCGGCCCTGACCTTCGTCGAAGCCGCGACCGGAAAAACGGTCCGGGAGAGGGAATTCCCGGATTTGGGGGAGATCTTCAACCCGACCTGGTCCCCTGACGAGAGGTTCGTGGCCTTCGCCGCGGTGGTCGGCGGCTTCTCGGATTTGTTCGTGTACAATCTCGAGACCGACGCAGTGCGACGACTGACGGAAGACCCGTATGCCGATCTGCATCCGGCCTGGTCACCGGACGGCCGCGCCATCGCGTTCGTTACGGATCGGTTCACGACCGACCTGAGCCGGTTGGCGTACGGCAACTACCGGCTGGCCGTGGTGGACCCCACCACGGGGCGCATCGACGCCATGACCAGCTTCCCCACGGGAAAGAACACCAATCCTCAGTGGGCGTCCGACGGGCGCAGCGTCTACTTCTTGGCCAATCCCAACGGCATCACCAACGTGTATCGACTGGACGTGGGCACCAATCAGTTGTATCAAATCACCAACTTGTTCACCGGCGTCACCGGCATCACGGCATTGAGCCCGGCGCTCTCGTCGGCGAAGAACGTTGCGAAGATCGCCTTCAGCATCTACCAGAACGGCGACTACAACATCTACATAGTCGACTCGCCGGAGATACTGGCGGGGCAACCGGTGCAGTCGCGCTAGCGGCGCTGCCCGAGTGCCCGAGCGGCGCGGCGCCGCACCTCCGGATCGTCGTCCTCCAGAGCGCTGACCAGCGCATCGACCGCGCGGGAATCGTTCATCCCGGCCAAAGCCTGCACCGCCGCTCGGCGTACGCGGTTGTCCCTGTCGGAGACCGCGGCACCCAACGTGGCGATCGCGGCGGGGTCCCTGATTTCACCGAGGGCCTTGGCCACGACGGCGCGCATGCGCGCGTCGTCGTCGTGCATCGCGGCGACCAGAGCGGGTGTAGCGCGGCGGTCCTTGATGTTACCCAAGGTCGTGGCGGCGCTGGTGCGAACGCCCAGCTCGGAATCGTTCAACACGCCAACCAGCGGGTCGACGGCCTGCGGACTCTTGGTCTTGCGCAACCCTGCGGCGGCGGTACGACGGATTTCGGCCTCGGTGTCGCCGAGGGCCCGGATGAGCGCTCCCGCGGCCCGGTCGTCACGGAAGTCGGTGAGCGCCCGCACCATCGAGTGACGAACTTGCGGATTGCCGTCGCCCGCCGCGCCGATCAGCGCATCGATGGATTCCGGACTGCCGATTTCCTGCAGCGCCCGCGCTGTTGCGACCTGCACTTCGGGCTCCGGATCGGATAGCAGCCGCCGTAGTGGGTCCACCGCCCGGGGATCGTCGATCTCCCCCAGGGCGCGGACGGCTCCGCGGCGGACATCCTTGTCGGCATCCGCCAGCGCCTGCACCAGTGCGGGTAGCGAGGCGGGGTCCTCGATCTTGCCGAGCGCACTCGCGGCCGCGCGCCGCACGCGCACATCGTCGTCCGCCAACGCGCGACCGAGCGGCGCGACACCCCGCGGATCGTCGATCTCACCCAGGGCCCATGCGGCGCGCGTCCGGACCCGGGGATCGCTGTCCGACAGCGCCCGGCCCAGCGGCTCGATGGCCGCGGCGTCCTCGATCCGCCCGAGGGAGCGAGCCGCCGCCTCGCGAACCAGCGGATCAACATCGCCCAGCGCGTTGATGAGTGCGGCGACCGCACGGGAATCTTCGATTTGACCGAGTGCTCTCGCTGCGGCTAGACGTAATCCGACCGAACCGTCCGCCAGGTTTCGGTTGAGGGGTGCCACCCCGGCGGGGTCCTCAATGGAACCGAGGGCGGCGGCAGCCGCCACGCTGACGTCCTCCACCGTATCGTCCAGCGCGTTCACGAGCGCTAGGGTTGCGCGCCGGTCTTCGATCCGGCCGAGTGCCCACGCCGAGATCGCGCGGAGCGTGGGCCCGCCTTCGGACAGCGCGACCAACAGAGCCGGCACGAATCGTCGCTCGTCTTTCATCCCCAACCCGATGGCGGCAGCTTCCTGCGCCGGTTCGCGCCCGGTTTGCAGCGCCTCGAGCAGGGCGTCGGCTGCGTCGGGATGACGCGTGCGCCCCAGCAACCTGCTGCTCAAGTTGCGGACGCACGGATTTGCGTCGGCGAGGGCGCTGGCCAGCGGCGGCACGACGTCGGCGTCCTCGATCGGTCTCGTCGTCCACGGTCCTACCGCCGCGGCGACGGGATCTGCCGGCCGCATCCCTGATACGACGGGTGGCATGCCGCTGAAATAGAATTGCACGCCCAGCGTGTGACCGGCGATCTCGCACACGACGGGATCGCTCGCCCGGGCGGCCGTGATGAGGGCACCGGCCATCTCGGCGTTCGACTGGCTCGTGAACGGAGCTTGTGCGGAAGGCCTCGGCGCAGGTGCATCGGCGCGGAGCCCGACCAGCGCGGTGGCGCCGAAGGCGACGACGCACGCTGCGACTAGAACGATCCGGCTTCGTTGTGGGTTGGACATACCAATCAATCTCCTGCCATGGATGGAATGTGTCGTCCCGCTAGCGGCGTTCCAATGCGGCGAGGGCGCGTGCTGCGGCCGCCCGGACGCCGCTGTCTTGATCTTGCAAAGCGGCGATCAGCGGATCGACCGCGCGCCGGTCGCGCATGTTGCCCAAATACCGCGCAGCCGAGCGGCGCAATTCGGCGGACTCGTCCTGGAGCCCTGCGATGAGCCCGGGGACGGCGCGCGGATCGCGCATGCTCGCCAGGGCCCGCAAGGCGCCGCTGCGCACCTCCGGTACCGAGTCCGTCGCCGTCCGAAGCAGCGGATCGACGGCTCGCGACTCGCGGAGGTCGCCGAGGGCGCGAGTGGCGGCGATGCGCACCCTGGGGTCTGGATCGTTCAGCATCTGAATGGTGGGATCGACCGCGCGGGCGTCCCCCAGCCGGCGCAGCGAGGACAGCGCGGCCGCCCGCACCGTGGCACTCGTATCGCGCAGTGCGCCGATGAGTGGGGGAACGACGGTCACGTCCCCAAACTCGTGCAGCGTCGCGGCAGCGGTCGCTCGAATGCGCGGGCTTTCATCTCCCAACCGGTCGACGATGGGCGCGACGGCCTCGGGGGCTTCGACATTGGCCAACGTGCGGATGGCGGCCTCGCGAACGTCGCTCACCGAATCCGTCAGCGCCCGGACGAGTGCCGCGCGCGCTTGTGGTCCGTCGAAATGGTCGAGTGCGTATGCCGCCGCCTCCCGCACGTCGGCGTCCTGATCGTCCAATCGATCGATGATCGGCCGCACGGCGCGGGCGTCTCCCAAAGAACGCAACGACCGGATGACGTATTCACGCACGTCGGGGCTGGAATCTGCCAAGGCGGCGATGAGGGGTTGGACCGAGCGGGGGTCCTTGAGAACACCCAGCACCCGAGCGGCGGCCTCGCGCACGTCGGTGTCGGGATCGCGAAGACGGCGGATCACCGGATCGAGCGATCGGGTATCCTGGATCGCTCCCAGCGACCGCACGGCGTATTCCCGCACCTCACGGTCTGCGTCGTCGAGGGCAGCGATCAATGGCGTCACGGCGGTGGGATCCTTCAGCTCGCCCAGATAGCGGACCGCCGTGCGTCGCACCTCGACCACCGAGTCCTGCAACAGCGGCACGATCATCGCGGTGGCGCGCGGGTCTTTTGTGCGGCTGATCGCTGCGACGGCATAGCGGCGCACGCGGGCCGAGCCGTCGGAAAGCGCTGCGCCGAGGGGCTCCACACTTCGAGGATCGCGAATACGCCCCAGGGCCTCGGCGGCGCGATACCGCACGTCGTTGTTCGGATCCTGCAACGCGGTAATCAACGTGGGCACCGCCAGAGGACTCGCGAGCTGGCCGAGGGCGTACACCACCTCGCGCCGCACCGCGGCACTCTCGTCCTGGTACGCGCGGATCAACGATCGCACGACGACGGTATCCTGCTCGGTGGCCTCGGGCACCGGATCCGGTTCGTTGAACGGTGGGACCGCCGCCGGCTCGGTGCCGGTGAAGGTCGGCTCGTCCATCACCGGGACCGTGCTGGGTGTCGCCGGCGGGACGGCCTCGGGAATCGGCACCGACGTGATAAAAGCCAGACTCGTGTCGGTGGTGCGTGACGGAGGAGGAGGACGAACCGCCGCACGGCTCGACAACATGTCTTGCGCGACACTGCCGGCGGCGAGTGGGGGAGTGGCTTCCCGCGTCTCTGTGTGGTTGGCGTATCCGAACCCCGGGGCCGTGATCCCCACGGCCACCAGCACAGACGCTGCCATGGGCATGCGCATGCGGTGTGGCGCCCCCGCCGTCGGCGTCGTTCCTGGATTGAGAATGCGCTCGACGCGCCGAACGAGCTGCGAGCCGTCTTCGGCCATCGTCGGCAGCAGGCCGAACCGACGCGAGTGGGTGATCCAGGCAGCTACTTCGGCCAGGCTCTCGGCAAAGGTCAGTTTGGTGCCGCTGTGGGTCACCGCCCAGTCGTCGCAAACGTACTCGGCGATGACCCGCATGCGCCGGCGCGCGAGACCGATCAGGGGTTGAAAGAAGAACACCCGTTGGAGCAGCAGCCCCGTCGCCATCCAGAACGGATCCTTGCGGGCAATGTGCGCGACCTCGTGGGCCAGGATTCCCCGGAGGTGTTCCCGACTCAGCTCGGCGAGAGCGCGTTTGGGCAAACAGATCTCCGAGCGCAACGCTACCGGCGTGGCGATATCGGGGGACCACGTCAGGCGCACCGGCCGCCGCAACCCGGCCATCTCGGCGAAGGTCTTGGTGATGTTGAGCAGGTCGGGATCTCCCACCTCGCGGCGGTCGCCGAGTAGCCGGGCGACCTTGATCCGGACGAAGACGAAGCGACCCACGCCCACGGCGGCACCGGCCAGCCACAGGCCGAGGGCGACCCCCATCCACGGCAGGGCGACGAGCCACTCGCCGGCACCGCGGACTGCGCCCGTCGGGACGGGCCGATCGGCGGCGAGCACGCCGTCCAGGGGTGGCACCATGGACACCGACGTGCCGCGCGTAGCCATGTTTGCCGCGACGGGGGGCCGCACCACGATCGGGGTGGCGGCGAGGTCGTCACTTGCCGGGACGTCGAGCGGCGTGAACACGGGCGGCGCGGCAACCGAGGGGCTCGAGCCGAGGTCGAAGCGGCCCGTCACGGGTTCGACGGTGAGTTGCAGGGAGGTGCTGATCATACCCCCCACGAGGGCCACCTTCCACACGGTGTCGTGGGCTACCGTCGACCGCAGGAGCCGCCGGTTGGCTAGCAGCCAGGCTGCGATCAGGAGGATCGTGCTGTGGAGTGCATAGGTGAGCAGCCACGAGGCCGCGGTTTCGAACAAGCTGTTACTGACCATGTCGGTCCTCCGTCTTTCGCTCGATCATTCTCCGCACCTCGGCCAGATCGCCGGGGCTGATTTCGGATGCGGTGAGCAGATGACTCAGCAGCGCGGTCACGTCACCGCGGAAGAGTCGGTTCGTCAAGGCTGATACCATCGACTCGCAGACCTCCTCCCGTGAAACGCTGGGCCGGTATACGTACTGGCGTCCCTCCGTACGGTGGGTCACCACGCCTCGTTTCTCGAGGCGGGACAGGAGGGTGGCGACGGTCGTCATCGCCAGGCCGCGGGTCTCGAGGAGTCCCTCCTGTACTTGCGACACCGTGGCCTCCCCACGGGTCCAGAGGACTTCCATGAGCGCCAGCTGTAAATCGGTGAGGTCCTGGTAGCTTTTCTGATCGGATCGCACGATGAATTCCCGTAAAACGACAGGCGTAATACTACGGTCGTAGAAGGTAGCTGTCAAGGAGACACCGGTGGCGCAGGCGGCGTCTCCCCGCGTATGTTCCTTGGCTCAACCGGCACCTTCCGCAACGCGATGCGGTACAAGCACTTTCAAGTCTCCACCGAGGTTTATTGCTATGCGTCATCGTGATTGGACCATCGGGTTCGGGCTACTGCTGATCGGGCCCTCCGCGCTCTCTGCGCAAACCCCCACCCGCATCGAGCTGTCGAGCCCCACCCGCGCGGTCGCGGTCGGCGACCGTGTTCAGTTGACGGCGACGGTGTTCGACAGCGCGGGGAACGAGGTAGACGCGCTCAGGCGTTTCTATTCCAGCGCTCGACGTGACTTCCCCATCTCCCGGGACGGGCTCCTCCAGCCCATCAAGGGTGGGGAGTACGTCGCGTACGTGCGCGTCAATACCGCCCGCAACGTGCGCGACAGCATCGTGTTCGTTGTCGACTTCCCGCCGGTGCGCGAGGTGAGCATCGAGCCGGCGGGGGCGCGGTTTTTCGTCGGCGCGACGGTGCGCCATGAGGCGACGGTCATCGACGCCATGAACACGGTGCGGACGGACCTCCCTGTCCGCTGGTCGACGGACGATCCGGCCGTGGCGTCGGTCAACCGCTTCGGCGACTTGACGGCACATCGCGACGGCCGCGTCACGCTGTGGGCCACGGCCGAAGGCGTGACCGGTGCGCACGAGTATCAGGTGGTCGCGAGTCCGATTCGGACGTTGACGCTGTCGATCAGCCAGGACTCCGCCCGGACCGGTGACGTGTTGCACGCCACCGCCGTCGCCCTCGATGCGAACGGCCAGCGGGTGGAGGACGCCCCCGTCACGTTCGCGGTGATCTCGCATCCCGCCGACAGCATCGTGGCAGCGTCACCGCCCGCGGAGATCGACCAACGAGGCCGGTTCGTGGCCGAAAAGGCCGGAAACTATACGATCCTGGCCATCGCGCCGGGGCGCGTCGAGCGCCAGACCGTCCAGATCACTAACAGGCACGTGGTGCAGGAAGTCTCGTTCGTCGGCCAGGCCGGCGTGCGTCACGTCCCGACGTCCGACCTATGGATTTGGGAAGGCGTCGACGGCCGAGATTATGGCGTGACGGGTACGTGGGGTGCGTATGGCGCGGCGTATTTCTGGGACGTGACGGACGCGGCGAGTCCCGAGCTGATCGACAGCATCATCGTCGATGCCCGGACGGTGAACGACGTGAAGGTCTCCGAAGACGGCCGGGTGGCCGTGATATCTCGCGAGGGCGCGTCCAATCGGCGGAACGGCATCGTCGTGCTGGATGTGACGAATCCCCGGGACGTCCAGATCCACTCCACGTTCGACGATGAGCTGACTGGCGGCGTTCACAACCTCTTCATCTATAAGAACCACGTCTACGCGGTGAACAACGGGCGCCGCTTCGACGTCATCAAAATCGAAGATCCCAAGAACCCGCACCGTGTCGGACGTTTCGAGCTGGATACGCCAGGCCACGGAATTCACGACATCTGGATAGTGGACGGTATCGCGTACACGTCCAACTGGGCCGACGGCGTGGTGTTGATCGACGTCGGCAACGGCATCGCCGGAGGCAGTCCCTCCAATCCGGTGCAGATCGCCAGCTATGCCGATTTCGGCGGTGCCACCCACGCCGCGTTCCCCTATCGCAGTCCCACCGGGAAGTTCTACGTTTTCATGGGCGACGAGCGCGGCCGCCCTGGATTCGATCTCCCGGCGGCAGACGACGCGCCGCCGCTCATGAGTGGATACGTCCACGTCGTCGACTTTACTGATCCCCTGAACCCCGAAGAGGTGGCGCGTTACGAAGTGCCCGAGGCGGGATCGCACAATCTCTGGATCGAAGACGACAAGCTCTACGCCGCGTACTACAACGGTGGTGTGCGCGTCGTCGACGTGTCCGGCGAGCTCATGGGCAATCTCTCCTTGCAGAATCGTGAGATCGCTCGATACATGGCGTACGATCCGGAGGGATACGTGCCCAACGCGCCATTCACGTGGGGCCCGCAACCCTACAAGGGCAACCTCTTCATCGCTGAGCATCACAGTGGGTTGTGGGCGATCAAGCTCCAGCCGCGACGGGTCTTGACGCAGTGATACGTTGGATTTTCGTAGCCGGCGGTTTTCTCTTCGTGACCGCCTTCGGCCGTCTCGGTGAATCGGAAGCGCGACAGAGTGGGTATCTGTTTTACGTCGCATCGGAGTCAGAAGATGAGGTGACCCTCCTCCGCTTCGCACCGGGAGAGGGTCTCACCATCCAGAAGACCATCACCGTCGGCGTGTTCCCTGCAGAGACCGAAGCGCCGCACGGAATCTTTCTCGATCCGACGGGATCCCACTGGTACTTGACGCTCGGGCACGGCTTCCCCTTCGGTTCTCTTTGGAAATACGCAACGGGCGCCGATACCGTCGTCGGCCGTATCGAACTTGGGCTGTTTCCCTCAACTGTAGCAGTATCCCCGATGGGCGGGCTGGTGTTTGTCGTCAATTCCAACTTCCACGGTGATCTTCTGCCCAGCACGGTTTCGATCGTCGACCTCGAAAGCATGATCGAGATTGAGCGAACGGAGACGTGCACGATGCCGCACGGGTCCCGGTTCAATGCCGACGGCTCCAAGCATTACTCGACCTGCATGGTGGATGATCAACTCGTGGAGTTGGACGTCGCTATGCTCGAGGTAGCCCGGCGCCTCGATCTCACTCCCCCGGCCGGCAGTGATGGCGTGGCGGGTGTCTGTTCTCCCACTTGGGCCATGCCCACCTGGGCTGGAGATTACGTGTACGTCGCGTGCAATCGGAGTGACGAAGTGGTGGAAGTGCGCATAGAGGATTGGTCTATCCAGCGACGGTTGCGGGCACCCACGGGGCCGTACAACCTTGCGGTCACGCCCGACGACGCAAGAATCGTGGTGACGCAGAAAGGTAGCGGCGCGGTCACGGTGTGGGATCGGCAAAGCGGTGAGCGGATTGCATTCATCCCTAGTACCAGAAAGGTCACGCACGGCGTCACGGTGACGCCCGATAGTCGGTATGCCTTCATCTCGGTCGAGGCCATCGGCGGCGAGCGAGGCGCAGTGGACGTGATTGATCTCCAGGAGCTGCGGAAGGTCGCTACGGCCGATGTGGGCAAACAGGCCGGCGGCATCGCGTTCTGGAAAACCGTCAACTAGACCTCCAATGGGAAACTTCTCGTTCGACGTGACGACCGGGGCCGACTTGCAAGAAGTCGACAACGCCGTGAATCAGACCATGAAGGAAGCCCGGCAGCGGTACGACTTCAAAGGGTCGAAGTGTACGATCGACTTCGACCGGACGAAGGCGGAACTGAAACTGGAAGCCGATGATGAATACCGGCTCAAGGCTTTCTTCGACATTCTGCAGGGCAAGTTCATCCAGCGGAAAGTCCCCGTCAAAAACCTCGACGTCGGCCAACACGAAGAGGCGAGCGGTGGCCGCATGCGGATGCTGATCACGCTGACGCAGTCGATTCCTGCTGACACCGCGCGGGAGATCGTGAAGGCGGTGAAGGCCAAAAAAATGAAGAAGGTGCAGGTCGCGATTCAGGGGGACCAATTGCGGGTGTCGAGCCCGTCCAAGGACTCGCTTCAGGAAGTCATGGGGTTCCTCGGGGAAGAAGACTGGGGAATCGAGCTGAATTTCGGCAATTATCGCTAGCCAACCGGCTTTTACCAATGCACAGCTCCAACACCAACCTGCGATCCCCAATCACCAACCGAAAGCTAGAACCGCAGTCTCACTGCCGCCGCTGCGACCAGTCCCTTCTCGACGGCTGGCACTCCGGCCACGACGACTCCTGCCCGCCCCGCATCGGCATCACGCTGCGCCGTTCCCCGGAAACCCGTTCCGGGTCGTTCGCGGCCAAATACACCAGCATCGCGGTGAGGGTCGCATTGTTCCTTGAAAAGTCTTCATAGTTCGTCGTACCTTCTCCCGGCACTCACTCCGTTCTCCCAACACTCTCTCTGGGGCATCATGCGTCGGATCATCGGTCGGCCTCCTCGTGCTCGGCGTCTGTGCGGGACCAACTCTCCACGCCCGGATCGGGAGTAGTGGCGGCGACCCCCGATGACGGCGAGGTCGTCCGCCTCGACAGGTGGCTCTGGGCGGCGCGTCTGTTCAAGACGCGTGCGCTCGCGGTCGAGGCGATCGGGGGCGGGAAGGTGCAGGTCAACGGCGAGCGGGTGAAGCGGTCCAAGACTCTGAAAGCCGGTGATCGGGTGCGGGTACGCAAGGGGCCGTACGAATACCACCTGACCGTGCGCTCGACGGCGGCGCGGCGGGTCTCGCCGAAGGGCGTGGCTACGATGTACGATGAATCAGAGGAGAGCCGGGTGGCGCGCGAGCGGCTCATCGAGCAGCACCGGATGGCCTCGGCGGCTTCCAACCAGACCGACGGCCGCCCGACCAAGAAGGAGCGTCGTCAGATCACGAGGTTGAAGCGGCGCAGCTAGCCGCCCTGTTCTTTTTGCAACGCCTGCAGGGTCGTGAGGACCCTCTGCTTGAGCCCTTCGGGGAGGGGAACGCTCTCGAGCTTCGCCCGCACGGCGCTCATCACGGCTCCCTCGAATTCGTACACCTTGGCGCAGACCTCGCAAGCCTTCACGTGCGTGCGCACGAGCTCCATTTCAGCGTCCGACAACTCCCGGTCCAGATAGTCGTCGATTCGCTGGAACGTCTCGTGGCAACTGAGGGATTCGGATCCACTCATGAGGCGTCCTCCACCTCGGGCACGACCCCGTACGTCACCGCCAGGTCCCACAACCTCTTTTGCAGCAGCTTGCGTCCCCGATGCAATCGGGATCGCACGGTGCCCACGGGAACGTCGATAATCTCGGCGATGTCCTGATACGCCAGGTCCTGGGTAAAGTAGAGTGTGGCCACTTCGCGAAATTCCATTGGCAGCTCGCTCAGGGCAGTGGCGACGAGCTCCGAGTCGATGCGCTCCATGAAGGCCCTGGCCGGATCGCTCGTCTCCGTCGTCAATCCCGACTGCTCGCTCTTGCGGTACAAGTACAGGTCCGGCGCGTCCTCGAGGTCCACCGTCTTGATCTCCCGCTGCTTCTTGCGGTAGTCTGACACGAAGCGATTGCGCAGAATCGTGAGAAACCACGCGCGGAAGTTCGTTCCCGGCCTAAATCGTGCAAAGCCCTTGTAGGCGAGCAACGACGCGTCTTGCACTAGGTCCTCGGCGTCGGCCTGGTTGCGAGTCAGGTGGTAGGCTGCCCGGTACGCCGGCTCGATGATCGCCTCGAGTAGCGTCTCGAAATCCGCGGGCGCGCCACCGTCGTTGTCCGTCGTCATTCGCTCCTTCGGGCGTGGGTCGTACCCAAAGGTGGACGCGTGCGGAGGCCTGGGCTAGAGGGAACTCCATTGACGGGTCTAGCTGAGGAACGAACGCGGCCAGGACCGGGTTCCCGGCGCGGTCAGGCGGCTTCGGTGACCCCCACGTCGACGTCCCCGGGTGCAGCCGCGTGATCCGCGTCGGGCAGTCCGCCGAACCGCCGCCGACGGCTGCGGAAATCGGCGATGGCCTCGCGCAGATGCTGCCGGCGGAACGCCGGCCAGGTGGTGGCCGTGAAATGCAGCTCGGTGTACGCCAGCTCCCAGAGTAGGAAGTCCGATAGGCGTTGTTCGCCTGCCGTGCGGATCAGCAGATCGGGCGGAGCGACGCCCCGGGTGATCGCGTCATCGATTTGGCCCTCGGTCATCTCCTCGACGGAAAGCTGGCCCGCGGCGACGCGTTCGACGATGCGCCTGGCGGCGTTCGCGATGCTCGCCCGGGCGCTGTAGTCGATCGCCAGCCGAAGGTCGAGCGTGGTGCCCGCGGCGGTATCGCGCTCGAGTTGCTCCAGCGCCCGGAGGGCCGAGGCAGGGATGCGGTCGCGGCGGCCGATCGCCGTGAGCCGCACGCCGTTTTCGATCAACTCGTCCCGCTCGCGTAGGCAGTAGTTGCGCAGCAGCCAGAACAGCCTGCCGACCTCGATGGGCGGCCGCTTCCAGTTGTCGGACGAGAACGCGTAAAGAGTCAACACGCGCACTCCGAGATCCGGGCTCGCCTTGACCACGTCGCGCACGCTGTCCACGCCGGCCACGTGGCCACGCCACCGAGGCTTTCCCTGGGCGCGGGCCCACCGCCCGTTGCCGTCCATGATGATGGCGACGTGCAGCCCGCTCATTCCCGCTCCAGGGCGTCGCGGGCCGCGCTCAGAATCGACTCCATTTGCTCCACATAGGTCTCGAGGGCGCGTCGACCTTTGGGCGTGAGGCGGTATTCAGTGCGCGGCTTCCGATCCTCGAACCCCTTGGTGACCTTGATGTAACCCGCCTCCTCGAGCCGTCGGGCGTGCACGCTGAGGTTACCATCGGTGGTCTTCAGGACGGCCTTCAACTCCGCAAAAGTCTGCCGGTCGTTCGCCGCCAGGGCGGAAACGATCCCGAGCCGCCGACGCTCGTGAATGACCTGATCGAGGCCATCGACGACGGAGTTAGCCGCCATGCTTGTGCGCGATGTAGAAGCCGAATGCCAGGTGTGCCCCGCCGAAGCCGGAAGCCAGCAACACCAGTCCCATGTCGGCCTGGAGCAGGGCCAGGCCTCCGAGCGCCAGCATGGTCAGGCCCATCCAGCGCACGGCCTGCACCGAGAACGTGCCGCTGGCCGTGACGCCGGCGCCGTACAGGGCGAGCCAGGTACCGGGCAACAGGTGGGTTGCCCCTGCAACCGTCAGGGCCTGGGTGAGCAGGGCACCCGCGGCCAGCGCCGGGGCGAGTCCCCACGCCATCTTCCGTACCGAGACGTTCCACAGGGGTATGCCGAGTCGCCTGGCCTTGGCACCGTTCGCCGCGCCCGATATGGCCACGGCCACGAGGGCGGCGGGAATCCAAACGATGAGGAGCGCCGGGGTGCCGGCCCCCCAGGCGAGCCAGGACGCAATGAGCCCAATCGCGCCGGCGCCCACGAGCCCCCATCCGGAGACGCCGGTGAACGTGGAGGCCGATTCCATCGTCTGCCGGATGTATGCGAGTGTCTCTTCGGCCTGCACGCGCTCGTGATGCGTCGGGATGGACACGGAGGCTCCCTCCGGTTGGGGACAAAGGACTTTGTATCATAAAGTAGGATTCCCGGGCCGGGATCGCAAGACGGGGCTTGAGCGAGGACCGGGTGCCGCTTAGAATCCTCCCGGTTCCCTAAACATTGGATTTGAGAGCATGGCTCTTCTCGAGCTCGAAGGAGTTTCCAAGAGCTTCGGTGACATCATCGCCGTGGACGGGGCATCGTTCGAGGTGGATCGGGGCGAAGTCGTGGGATTTCTGGGCCCCAATGGGGCTGGCAAGTCCACCACCATGCGCATGGTGACGCAGTACATAGACCCCGATGCCGGCGAGATCCGCCTCGACGGTGTCTCGGTGGGGGAGGATCCCCTCGGCGCCAAGCGCTGCATCGGCTACCTCCCCGAGAACAATCCGTTGTACTCGGACATGCTGGTACAGGAGCACCTCGTGTTCGTGGCCCAGCTCCGCGGTCTGGTGGGGCAAGACGCCACCCGCGCCATCGATGACGCCGTGGCGGCCACGGCCATCGAGGGAGTGTTCTACCGGCTCATCGGAGAGCTCTCCAAAGGATTTCGTCAACGCGTGGGCCTGGCCCAGGCCATTCTGCATCGTCCCGATCTCCTCGTGCTGGACGAGCCGACGGAGGGACTGGACCCGAGCCAGCGCCTGGAGATCCGTCACTTGATCGAGCATCTGGGCAGCGATCGGACGGTCATTCTCTCGACGCATGTGCTGTCGGAGGTCCGGCAGACCTGCACCAGGCTGTTGATCATCAACGGCGGCAAGATCGTCGCCGACGGGGGCGTGGACGATCTGGTGGCCCAGGCCTCGGGCGCACGGCGAATCGTGGTCGAGGCAGTGGGGGAAGGGGTCGCCGAGGAACTCCGTTCGCTGAACGGGGTGCAGGACGTCGTCTCGGGTCAGCCGGGAAAGGCGGGGCGGGTGGTGGCCACCGTCACCGTGGGGGGCACGGCGGACCTGCGCCCCGAGATTTTCACGATGGCCAAGGATCGTGGCTGGGTGCTGTACGAGCTCCATGAAGAGGCCGGGAGTCTCGAGGATCTCTTCCTCCAGTTGACCGCGGACCCTTCCGAGCCGGAACCGGTCGAAGCGGCGGAAGGGAGTGAGGCATCGTGAAACCGATCTGGACCGTCGCGCGGCGCGAGCTCAGGGCACTGTTCGATCAACCCACCGGGTACATCCTGTTGGTGGTGTTCATTGCCATCAACAATTTCCTGTTCTTCCGCCAGGCCTACCTGTACCGTGCGGCATCGCTCCGTCCGATGCTCGAGTTCTTGCCGTGGTTGTTCCTGTTCTTCGTGCCGGCGGTGACCATGCGCGCGTTCGCGGAGGACGTGCGGACGGGGACGATCGAGGTCGTGCTCGCGCAACCCCTCACCGAACTGCAGCTGTTGTTGGGCAAGTTCCTGGGCCAGGTCGTGTTCGTGTGGATCGCGCTGGGATTGACCTTGGCCGTTCCCGTCGGGCTTTCGCTCGGCGCCGATCTCCACGCTGGGGTGGTGTTCGCCCAGTACGTCGGTGCGATCTTGCTGGCGTCCGCCTTTACTGCCGTCGGCATCTGGACGTCCAATCTCACGCGCAACCAGATGACGGCGCTGATCGTCGGTGTGGCGGTGATGTTCGTGCTCATTCTGATCGGTCTGAGTCCGGACCTGGTGGGCTTGTCGCCAACGCTGACGGCCATCGCCGCCCGGCTCGGCGTGATGTCTCACTTCCGCGACATTGCGCGGGGTGTGATCGATTTGCGCGACGCGATCTACTTCGTGACGCTAACCGCGATCTTCCTCTCGCTGGCCTATCTCGCCCTGATGGCGCGCAAACTCAGTCACCGCAGCGACACGTACAAGCGCCTGCAGGCAGCGACCCTCCTCGTCGTCGCGGGGCTCGTCATCCTTAACTTGTTCGGCCGCAACATCCACGGCAGGCTTGATTTGACACCCGGTCGGGCTTACACGTTGTCGCGCGCAACGCGCGATCTCGTACGCAATCTCGACGACATCGTGACGATCAAGCTGTTTGCCTCCGACGAGCTGCCGGCCCCGGTCGAGATGCAGCGGCGCGACATCGACGACGTGCTGCGGGACTATCGTGGAGCGGGGAACGGCATGGTACGTGTCATCGTCCAGGATCCGGCGTCGGACAGCACCGTGGCCGAGGAGGTGCGCTCGCTCGGGATTCCCCCCGTACAATTCAACGTCGTGGGCGAGTCGCAGTTGACCGTCCGGGACGGGTATCTGGGGATCGCGATCTTCTATGCCGACCAGCAAAAGACGATTCCGTTCGTCCAGCGCACCGACGATCTGGAGTACCGGCTGTCCACGCATATTCGGGCCATGACCGTCCCGGATCGCGCCACCGTGGCGATCTACACCGCGCCGCCGGCTCCCGATGCCCAGGGGCCGCGCGCGTTCAATGCACTGCGGCGGGGGGTGCAGGAAACGCACACTGCGCGCACGCTCACGTTGCCGGCGGACGATCAGCCCGCCGCCGACGTCGATGTCGTTGTCTTGATTGGCGCCCCGGACTCGCTGCCCGACGACCAAATGGATCGCCTGCGGGCCTTTCTGGAGCGTGGTGGCAGCGCGTTCATCCTGGCTGACGGCATGTCGCTCCCCGGGCAGTCGGAATTCGTGGTGCCCCGCCCGGTGTTGTGGAACGAGCTGCTCGAGCCCTACGGTGTGGCGATTCGATCGGACATGGTGTACGACCTCATCTCCAACGAGACTGCGCAGATTCCATCCCGGTTCGGCATGATGCTGGCGCCGTATCCGCTTTGGGTCCGGGGTATGAGCACTCGTTCCGGCGTGATCAACAGCGATCTGCAGACCGTGTTCATGCCGTGGCCCAGCTCCCTCGACACGACGGGAGCTGCGGCGGGTACCGTGACGCCGCTCTTCGTGACGTCGGAGGCCGCCGGCTTGGACAACATGATGTCGATGCTCGCACCGCGCCGTCAATTCTCACGGCAGGGTTTGGAGACGCGGATCCTGGCGGTCATGGTGAATCCTCTCGTGGGAGAGGAGAGCGACGGGCCCACCGGCCGCGTGGTCGTCGTGGGCAATACCGATGTCCTTCAGGACCGCTTCCTGCAGGGCAACCCGACCAATCTCGCGTTCGGGCTCAACGTCGTCGATTGGCTGACCCAGGACGAATCCCTCATCGGCATCCGGGCGAAAAACCGGGCACCGCCGAGCCTGGCGTTTTCCAGCGAGGCGAAGCAGGATTTTGTGAAGCACGCGAATGTGATCGGGGTTCCCGTGCTCCTCATCCTGCTCGGTGTGCTGCGAATGCTCAAGCGACGCCGGAAGACCCAGCAACGGTATCAACGAGTAACGGTGAGTGAGGCGGTGGCATGAGCCGCGATCGACTGAAGCAAATCGCAATTGGGCTCGGCGTGCTGATCTTTCTGTGGGGCGCGGTCGAGATCTTCCGCGGCGACTTCGATCAACCCACGGGAGACTTTCGGATCCCTGCGGTGACCGCCGAGACGACGGATTCCATCGTGTTTCGACGTGCTACCGACACCATGGTGCTCGTGAACCACGCCGCTGGCGGCTGGACCGTGAACGGGTATCGGGTCCAGCCCAATTTGATTCCCCAGTTCTTCGATGCGATGGCGGAGTCGCCGCCGGGCCGGCTTATCTCGCAGAATCCCGAAACCCACACGCGCCTCGAGATCGACGATACATCGGCTCGTTCGCTCATGGTGTTCGGCGATGGGGCTGCGGTGCAGCTCCTCGTGGGCAAGCGGGGGAGCAACTACCAGGACGTCTATGTCCGTCGGCCCGGCGAGAACGAGGTGTACTCCGTTCGCACGGCTCTGGCGACGTATGTCGACCGCCAGCTCAATGAATGGCGTGACCGCAACATCGCGGCGATTGCGAAGGATTCGGTGGGATCGGTGGAGGTCCTTCGTGCAGGGGAGCGGTACTTGCTCGAGCGGGGCGACAGCGCCTGGGTCTTTGCCGACGGGGCCGCCACCGACTCCTCCGAAGTCGCTCGGTTTCTGACACAATTCAGGGCGTTGGTGGCCACCGGGTTCCCGACGCCGGCAGAGGCGGATTCGATCAGCTTCGCCTCCCCCGAACGCCGCACCGTGCTCCTGGGTATCGCGGGGGATACGCTGCTGGATATGGCGTTCGACTCCGTCGGCGGGAAGTACTGGGCCCGCCACACCGGCGACACCACGGTCTTTTGGTTCAGCTCATATTTGGTGGATCGGCTGGCGCCGGCCGACTCGACGCTGCGGGGGAATTAGCCCTCTTCAATTCGCGATCACCTGAATGATCCCTCCGGGGTAGCCCGTTCCGAAGCGCGTGGTGGCGTCCGGGCCGTTCATGAACCGGATTTCGGCGATCTCAGTGAGGAGGAGGGTCTCGAGCGATCGGGGGTCGTCGCCCCAGCGCGTGTTGTTGCGAAACACGGAGGGCAATCCCGTTTGGCCACGCGGCTGCAACCATCCGGGCCGCAACCGCCGGACGGCATCGAGTGCGGTTGTCACGGACTGTCCTTGCCATTCTTCAGGTGTGATGAGATTGGTCGAGCGTCTGGTTCCGCTACTCTGGCCACTCGATGCGCAGGCGGTCAGCAGGGCCAACACCGCGAGCGGCGCGATGATTCGTAGGCGACGCATGGTGTCCTCCATGAGTGGGAATGGCCCGAGCACGCGCCACGTGTCCCGGATCAATCCAAAAGTGAGCGTGGGCCGCTTTCTGTCAAGCGCGCTCCAACAACGCCCGCGCCCGACGGAACACGGCGTGCCACATGGACCGCGTCAGCCGGCCGGTGTTGGTATTCTGACGACTGGGGTGGTACGAGCACAGCACAGTCGTCCCGTCGGGCAACCGCGACTGGCTGAGGTGCGCGAACGCCGGCCGCCGAGCCGGTGGGAGCTCATCCCACCAGCCCGAGGCACGAAGCCACGCTTCGTGACCGATCTTGCCGAGAGGCAAAACGACCTTGACTCGCTTCAGGAGCGAGATCTCTCCGGCGAGACACGGCCGGCAGGCGGTCATCTCCGAGGCGGCGGGGCGGTTTTGCGGGGGAGCGCAGTGCACGGCGGCGGTGATGTAGCAATCGGACAGCTCGAGGCCGTCGTCCCGCGACGTGGAAACGGGCTGATTGGCGAACCCGAATCGGTGGAGTGCCTCGTACAACCAGTCGCCGCTCGAATCGCCCGTGAACATGCGTCCGGTCCGGTTGGCGCCGTGGGCCGCGGGAGCCAGGCCGACGATGAGCAAGCGCGCGTCGGGGTCTCCGAAGGCGGGCACGGGCTTGCCCCAATAGCTCCAATCCCGGTATGCCCGCTTCTTCTCCTCGGCCACGCGGGCGCAGTACTCCCGCAGGCTGGGGCACCGGGTACAACGTATGACCGACCCTTGGAGTTGGGCTACGGAGCGCCAGCGATTCTCAATAGATCTCTATCCTTTATTATACAGGATTCGGGTATATAGGGTTCGGGCCGGCGCTTGCTTGGTGGAGAGATTCTGCATTGAGCCATAGAGAACACCGAGCCATTCCACTCCGGCTTTATCTGTGGTCTCTGTGGCCAAACAATCTAGCCAGCGTCCCCAAGCGACTAGCCGATAGTGCCGCACCTGGTGTCTGGGGCGGGCCCTAGACGTCCAGGTTCTTCACATAGACGGCGTTTTCTTCGATGAACGCCCGCCGGGGTTCTACCTCGTCGCCCATGAGCTTCTCGAACAACTGCGACGCATTGAATGCCTCCTCGATTTCCACTCGGAGGATGGTGCGGGCCGCCGGATCCATCGTCGTCTTCCAGAGCTGATCGGGATTCATCTCACCGAGTCCCTTGTATCGCTGGATGGCGATCTTGCCCTTGCCGCTGCCGTTCGACAGGCGCTTCACGTAGCCGTCCCGTTCCTCATCGCTGTAGGCGTAATATTCTTCTTTCCCCTTCGCAACGCGGAACAGCGGAGGCTGGGCTATGTAGACGTAGCCGGCCTCGACGAGCGGCAACATCTGGCTGTAGAAGAACGTGAGAAGCAAGGTGCGGATGTGCGCGCCGTCCACGTCGGCATCGGTCATGATGATGATCTTGTGGTACCGTGCATCTTCGATCCTGAAGTCGTCACCGCCGACTCCCGTTCCAATGGCCGTGACCATGGCTCGGATTTCCGCGTTGGACAGAATCTTGTCGATACGCGCCTTCTGGACGTTGAGGATCTTTCCGCGCAGCGGCAGGATGGCCTGATACGACCGGTCGCGCCCCTGCTTGGCGGAGCCGCCGGCGCTGTCTCCCTCTACGATGTAGAGCTCGCTGATCGCGGGATCGGACACCGAGCAGTCGGCCAATTTCCCCGGGAGCACGCCGCTCTCGAGGGCGCTCTTCTTGCGCACCAGTTCCCGCGCCTTCCGGGCGGCCTCCCGCGCCCGCGCGGCGCTCGAGGCCTTTTCGATCACGGCCTTGGCCACGCTGGGCTGCTCGTGCAGGAAATTGCGGAGGCGCTCGTACACGACGGTCTTGACGATGCTCTCCACCTCGCTGTTCCCGAGCTTGGTCTTGGTCTGTCCCTCGAATTGAGGCTCCTTCACCTTGACATGGAGCACCGCGGTGAGACCTTCGCGGACATCGTCACCGGTGAGGGAATAACTTTCCTTCTTGAGGGCTCCACGAAATTTCGCGACTTCGTTGATGACCCGGGTGAGTGCCGACTTGAAGCCGGTGAGATGCGTTCCACCTTCGTGGGTGTTGATGTTGTTGACGAACGAGAAGGTGTTGTCTGAGAACCCATCGCTGTACTGCATCGCGATGTCGATTTCGACATCGTCCTTCGAGGCAACGATCTCAATGGGTTTCGGATGAAGCGGCTTGCGGCTTCCCCTGAGGAAACTGACGAATTCAGGGAGGCCCTTTTTGAAGAGAAACGTGTCGTTCCGTTCTTCTTCGCCTCGCTTGTCATTGATGGAGAGCTTGATTCCCGCGTTGAGATAGGCCAGTTCGCGCAAGCGATTGGCGAGGGTTTCGTAGTCGTATCGCGTTTCGGTGAAGATCTCCCGGTCCGGCAAGAACGTGATCTTCGTGCCCGTGCGCTTGGATTCGCCGAGGACTTCGAGCTGGCGGACGGTGTCGCCCCGTTGAAAGCTCATATGGTGCTCTTTGCCGTCTCGCCAAACCCACACGTCGAGCTGTTCGGAGAGGGCATTGACCACCGAAACTCCCACGCCGTGCAGGCCGCCGGACACCTTGTAGGTGCTCTTGTCGAACTTGCCCCCGGCATGCAGTAGGGTCATGGCGACTTCTAGGCCGGGCTTCTTCTCCGTCTTGTGCAGGTCGACCGGGATGCCACGGCCGTCGTCGACCACCGTGACCGAGTCGTCGGCGTTGATCGTTAGGTCGATCTTGGTGCAAAACCCGGCCAAGGCCTCGTCGATCGAGTTGTCTACTACCTCGTACACCAAGTGGTGCAGGCCGCGGGCCGACGTCGATCCGATATACATGCCCGGGCGTTTCCGAACCGCCTCGAGTCCCTTGAGTACCTGGATCGCGTCGGAGCTGTATTGGCTGCCAGCGGTGGGTTGCGGCTCCGGCTTCGCGGTGGATTTCGTTTTCTTCTTTGCCATTGATGCCTCGTTCAGCTGTTGGCTATCACGGATCGCTAACGGCGGTGATAGCCGAACCTCGGTGCACGTGGCCGACCGGGGTCCGGCGAACTGTCTTCGATTGGGGCCAGCATCCAACGGACGTACTTGATGCGCTTGCCCCGCTTCGCGAGCTCGTGGATGATGGTGGGCGACATCAACTGTAGCTCTTGCATCCAAGAAGCGGACTTGACGCGAACCCAGAGGGTTCCATGCCGGTCGACCGATTGCGGTTCGGTCACGCCGGCGACCTGCGGACCGACCAATTCCGCCCACTGGTTGACGATGTCGGCTTGTGCGACGCGACGCGTCAGACCTTGCTGGCCGAAATACTTCTTGAGCACCTCGCCGATTGGTTGAACGGGGTTCTCGCTACGCCTCAAGCTGTCCTCCGGTCATCGTCCAACGCGGTCGGTCGAGGAGCGCGGGCGGCACTTCGGAATCTCGGGGAGCCGCGACGATGGCCTGGCCCGGCAGGGTGTCTTGAATGAGTGCCAGCAAATTCACCTGTCTCTCCGCGTCGAGTTCGGCGAACACGTCGTCGTACAGCGCGATCGGCGCCTCCCCTGTGGCCGAGGCGAGGGCCGCGGCCTCCATCAATCTAAGGGCAATCGCCGCCGTGCGATGCTGCCCCGCCGACCCATATCGGCGCAGGCTGCGCCGAGCGACGGTGAGACGCAGTTCGTCCCGGTGCGGCCCCACCGTGGTAATGCCGCGCCGCAGGTCACGGTCGATGGCCCCGGCCAGAGCCTGCTCCAGGTCGGCGGCATCGGCGTTTCCCTCCCCGCCGGAAGGGCCCTCGTAGGCCATCGACGCCTCGGCGCGTTCGCCGAGCGCCGCGCACGTCGATTGAAAGCGGTCTGCCCATTGCGCCACCCACGTCGCGCGCGCCGCCCGCACGGCGGATCCAGCCGCCGCGAAGGGGCCATCGAACGCCCGCGCGGCGTCCCCCCGACCGACCCGCAAGGCGGCATTACGCTGCTTGAGGGCGGCCCGCATGGCCGTGAGCTGGGTCAGGTACCTGGGCGCGCTCAACGACAGCAGCACGTCGAGATAGCGCCGGCGGGCGGCCGGACCGCCGGCCACGATGTCGCGATCGGCCGGGGAGAACGAGACTGCGAGAACCCGGCCGACCGCCGCTCCCATGCGCTGCACCGGGGACCGATCGACCGTCACCTTCTTCTTCTGGCCGGCTACTTCGTATCCGGCGGTGACGCGGGCCGCCGCCGACCCCGCTACAAAGAACCCCGACGTGCCGAACCTGACGAGCTCGCGATCCTTCGCCCCGCGAAACGATCGGAACAGCACGAGATAGTAGATGGCTTCCAGGAGATTCGTTTTCCCCTGCCCGTTTCCCCCGATGATGACCACGCCGGTCTCGGGAAGCTCGATGTCGAGTGAGGCAATATTCCGAAAGTTCCGGACAGTGAGCTCGGTCAGTTTCACGCATGGTCTCAAGAAAACGCTACGGAACGCTGCATAACGTGCCGTAGCGAGGCCGCGCGTACGAAGTTGCGCATCTCCCAAAATACCGGGTTCCACGTCCCAAATCAACGCGCGAGCAACGCGCTGTGTTCGGCCTCCAATTGCAGCAGTCTCCGCTTGAGATCCACGCCCCCGCCGAATCCGCCCAGCTTGCTGCCCGTCGCCACGACGCGGTGGCAGGGGATCACTATGGGAATCGGGTTGTGATGGTTGGCCATGCCGACGGCCCGCGCCGCCCCGGGGTTGCCAACGGCGGTCGCGATCTCTCCATAGGTTCGCGTCTCGCCGTAGGGGATTTCCTGGAGCGCATGCCACACGCCGAGCTGAAACGCCGTGCCCTCCGGTGCCAACGGCACGCTAAACCGGGTTCTCGCTCCTTCGAAGTATGCGGCGAGCTCGCCGGCCACGCGACGCTCGAAGTCCGTGTCCGGCGTGCGGGGCGCGAGTGCACCGAGGCGTATGGTCTTCAGTGCGCCGCCCGCGGTGATCACGGCCAACGACACGAGACGGGTCTCGACGAGAAACGGTGACATGGAGGCAACCTAACCGCCGCCCGAAAAGCACGATAGCTTTTTGTGGTCATGCATACCGACGCCGTGGCGTGGACGGCCGACGGGACGGTCCGCCTGCTCGATCAGACGCGTCTCCCGAGCGAGACCGTTTTTTTCGATATCGACACGATTGACGGAATGGTCGAGGCCATTCAGGCGCTTCGCGTGCGCGGGGCACCGCTCATCGGCGTGGCGGCGGCCATGGGGTTGGCCGGTGCCGCCAAGCGGGGCGTGGACACCGGGTCGATCGGACGTGAACGCGAAGCGGTGGGGGCGTGGCTGCAGGAGGCATGTGATATCCTGCGCCAGGCCAGGCCGACCGCGGTGAACTTGGGTTGGGCCGTCGGCCGCATGAAGACCGCGGCCATCGCGGAGTTGGCTCGGGCACCTGACGAGGACGTCGGGTCCGTGCTGGTCGATACGCTGCGACAGGAAGCGCAACGATTGTGGGACGAGGACGCGGCAAGTTGCCGGGCCATCGGCGAGGCCGGGGCGGCCCGTTTCGCGGCCGGTTCGCGAATTCTCACCCACTGCAACACCGGCATGCTGGCCACCGGCGGGATCGGCACCGCGCTGGGGGTGATTCGCGTCGCCCACGAGCAGGGGAAGGTGCAAGAAGTGTACGCGTGCGAAGCGCGGCCGCTGCACCAGGGCAGCCGTCTCACGGCCTGGGAACTCGCGCGATTAAAGATTCCCGCCACCGTGATCGTGGACAGCGCGGCCGCGACGGTGATGGCCCAGGGTCGGATCGACGGGGTGATCCTCGGGGCCGACCGGATCGCTGCCAACGGCGATGTCGCCAACAAGATCGGAACACACAACCTCGCGATCATTGCACATGCGCACCGTATTCCTTTCTACGTAGCGGCGCCGAGGAGCACCTTCGATCTCGGGGCGATCTCTGGTGCGGCGATTCCCATTGAAGAGCGTTCGGCGATGGAGGTGCAGACCGCCGCGGGTGTGGGCGTCTACAATCCGGCATTCGATGTGACGCCGGCAGATCTCATCACGGCGATCGTGACCGATGCCGGCGTGCTCGAGCCGCCGTACGAGAACACCATCGCCGAGATGTTCGACGGAGCGGTCAGATGAAAACCGTGTTGGCGATAGATCAGGGGACCACCGGGTCGACCTCCATGGTGTTCGCGCAGGACGGCACGGTGCTCGGGCGGGGCTACCGGGAGTTCACCCAGCACTTTCCCGAGCCCGGCTGGGTCGAGCACGACGCCGAGGAGATCTGGCAACGCACGCTCGAGGCCACGAGGGACGCGCTGGGCCAATCCGGAACGACGCCGACCGCCGTCGGCATTGCCAATCAACGGGAAACGATCGTGGCGTGGGATCGCCACACCGGCGAGCCGCTCCATCGGGCCCTGGTGTGGCAGGATCGCCGAACTTCCCAGCGGTGCCGTGAGCTGCGCGGTGCCCTCGGCGAGGAATACATTGCTCGCCGGACCGGGCTTGTGTGGGATCCGTACTTCTCGGCGACGAAGATCGAATGGTTGCTGCAGAACGTGCCGGACCTGGCAGCGCGGGCGGCTGGCGGCGACGCGGTCTTCGGCACCATCGATGCGTGGCTGGTGTACCGGCTCACCTCCGGTGCGGCGTTCGTGACGGACCACACCAATGCGTCGCGCACCCTGGTCTACAACATCGACGAGCGAGCTTGGGATTCCGACCTGCTGGATCTCTTCGGCATTCCGGCCATTGCTCTCCCTGATGTTCACGCGTCGAGCGAGGTGGTGGGCGTCGTCGATGGGTCACACCTGGGCTTCGAGGCGCCCATCGCCGGCATGGCGGGAGACCAGCAGGCGGCCCTGTACGGGCAAGGGTGCTGGATGCCTGGACAGGCCAAGTGTACGTACGGGACGGGGGCCTTCTTGCTCATGCACGTGGGCGAGCGACCGGCCGCCGGCCGGCCTTCCGGAGGGGTGCTCACCACCATCGCCTGCAACAGCGTCGGCGCGCCCGCCATTGCCCTGGAGGGCTCCATCTTCATCGCCGGAGCCGCCGTTCAGTGGCTGCGAGACGGGCTGCGGATCATCGAGAGCCCGGAAGAAACCGAAGCGATGGCACGCTCGGTGGAGGATACGGGCGGCGTCTATTTCGTGCCCGCGTTCGTGGGGCTCGGCGCTCCGTATTGGGAGCCGGAAGCTCGTGGCACCGTGGTCGGGTTGACCCGAGGGACGACGCGGGAGCATTTGGTGCGGGCCAGCCTGGAGGCCATGGCGTTCGGAACGCGGGACGTCGCGACCGCCATGAGCGGCGTGGCGGAAACCCCCTTGGTGTCGATGAAAGTTGACGGTGGTGCCGCCGCCAACGACTGGCTGATGCAGTTTCAGGCCGACCTGCTCGGCGTGCCGGTGGCGCGGCCCGACGTGATCGAAACCACCGCCCTCGGCGCAGCCGGCCTGGCCGGATTGGCGGCCGGCGTTTGGGCGAGTCCCGAGGAATTCGCGGCCAGCCGGAACTACCAGGACTTTCACCCCGAGAATCAGCCGGAGGGGGCTTATGCCGGCTGGCAACGGGCGGTGCGGGCCGCGCTCCGCTGGGCCCAGGACCGGTGAGGTCCGAAATCGATCACCCTGAAGCCGGGATGAAGCCGCGTTCATCGCCCCGAATCGCTTCCCCTGGGCAGCTGTGAGGCGCTATATTTTCACTATGACTCCTAAAGGAAAATTCTTGATTGGTGCCGGCCTGATCACCCTCTCGGTGGGGTTCCTCATGGCCGAGGGCATCAAGGACACTGGTGTCTACTTCCTCACGCCGGGTGAGTTGGCCGTTCGCGTCGCCGAGGATGCGTCCATGTACGACGTGGCCATCCGGGTGGGTGGAAACGTCGTCGAGGGAAGCATCGAGCGTGATATTGCCACGCTGACGATCACGTTCGAAGTGACCGACGACGACGCCACGTTCCCGGTCGTGTATGTGGGCCTGGCGCCCGACACCTTCACCGACGAAGTGGAAGTTGTCGTCGAGGGTCGCCTCTTGGCGGACGGTACGATTTACGCCACGGACGTTCTGGCGAAGTGTGGATCCCGCTACGAAGCGGTATACGAGGAAAAGTCCACCACGTAGCCTCGTCGATTCTACTGTCGAGCCTTCACACCACGCTCCACGCCATCCGCACGCGCTACACGAACCTCCCGTAGTCGAAGGGTCGGTCATAGGATAAAGAATGGGCTGGGATGCACTCTGCTATTTCGTGCCCTTCGTGCGGGCATCAAGCCACGGGGAAATTTTGCAATCAGTGCGGTGCGGCGCTGGCCAACCCGTCCTGTCCGTCGTGCGCAGCGGTGGTGCCGGCAGGCAGTCGGTTTTGCCACGAATGTGGAAGCCGCCTCGCCCCGGCGGGACGTGCCGGACGTTCCGCCTCTCACCAGCCGTGGGTCATCATGGGTGGACTCGCGGTGGTAGCGGTCCTGGTGGCCGTGGTCTGGTCGACCGTGCGCCCCCCGCCGGCGGCGCCGGCGTCCGGGCGCGTCGGCCAGGCGGCCACGACGGATTTGAGTCAGCTATCGCCGCAAGAGCAGGCCTACCGACTTTTCGACCGGGTCATGCGCGCCCACGAGGCGGGCGACGCCGAGGAGGTGTCGTTCTTCGGACCCATGGCCATCCAGGCCCACCAACTTCTCGGGGAGTTGGATAGTGACGCCCGGTATCACCTGGCACTGCTCCATTCCGTCAGCGACACACCGGGGCTTGCTCTGATCCAGGCCGACTCGCTTGATTTGGAGGTCCCCGGGCATCTCTTCGGTGCGATGCTGCGAGGTGCGATCGCTCGGATGCAGGGCGACTCCCTCCGGCTGCGCGAAGCCCATGCCGGGTTTTTGGCAAACTATGATGAGGAAATGGCGGTTGGACGGGGCGAATACCAGGAACACGCCACATCGATCGAGGCGTTCCTCGAAGAGGCCCGGGCCGCGACGAATAACGGTGTGTCCGAGTAGCGGAGAGTCGGTGGTGACCCGCTGCGTGATGTGTATCGAACGAGGGGCCGTATGACGATTCTTGGACAACTGGCACTGGGGCTTGGTTTCCTGCTGGCGATATGGGGTACTGTGGTCGGTGCGATCGCCGGTCAAACCGGCCGCCCGGCGCTGGTCCAGAGTGCGCGCCGTGCGGTCTTCGCGCTGGCCGGCGTGATGGGTGTTGCGGCGTTGGCCCTGGTCGTCGCGCTGCTCGGCCGCGACTTCAACGTGGCCTATGTGTGGAGCTACACGAGCCGGCAGCTTCCCACGGTGTACACGTTGTCCGCGTTCTATGGGGGGCAAGCCGGAAGCCTGTTGTTCTGGGCGCTGATCCTCACGGCGTTCGCCGCAGCCGCCCAATGGCTCACATCAAGTCGATACGCCAAGCTCCTCCCGTACGTCGGTGCCGTCACGAGCTTCGTGGCCTTGTTCTTCATTTCGACCATCCTGTTTTCGGCCAACCCGTTCGAGCGCTTGCCCTTCACGCCGGTGGACGGCAACGGCCTGAATCCTCAGCTGCAAAACCCCGGGATGGCGATCCATCCGCCGATGCTGTACCTGGGTTTCGTCAGTATCACGATCCCGTTCGCGTTTGCCGTGGCGGCGCTGCTCACCCGGCAACGCGACGCCGCCTGGATTCACGCCGTGCGGAAGTGGACGCTCGTCTCCTGGATCTTTCTCTCGATCGGTATCACCCTCGGCATGTGGTGGGCGTACGTCGAGTTGGGTTGGGGGGGCTACTGGGCGTGGGATCCGGTCGAGAATGCGAGCTTCCTGCCGTGGCTGACCATGACCGCGTTTCTCCACTCCGTGATGATTCAGGAAAAGCGCGGAATGCTCAGGAAGTGGAACGTCGTCCTGATCGCCCTCAGCTTCATGCTCTCCATTTTCGGCACGTTCATCACACGAAGCGGCATCATCTCGAGCGTCCATTCGTTCACGCAGTCGGATCTCGGGTACTTCTTCTTGGTGTTTCTCGTTATTGCGGCCGTGTTCCTCGTCTGGTTGTTCGCCACCCGGCTGCCGCTGCTGCGGAGCGAGGGGCACCTCGAGAGTATGGTGTCGCGTGAGGCGACCTTCCTGTTCAACAATCTCTTGCTCGTCGGGATGGCGTTTGCCATCCTATGGGGCACCATCTTCCCTATCATCTCGGAACTGATCCGCGGCACGCAAGTGACCGTCGGACCGCCCTTCTTCAACCGCGTCACCACGCCCATCGGGCTCGCGTTGCTGGGATTGACCGGTATCGGGCCGCTGATTGCCTGGCGCAAGGCCAGCATCAGCAATCTGAAGCGCCAGTTCGCCGTCCCGGTGGCCGTGGCCGCCGCGTGCGGGCTCCTCCTCATCGGAGTGCAATTCGGGAGTTTCTACGCGGGGATGGCGGTGACCCTCGGGCTGTTCGTGACCGTCGCCGTGTTGCAGGAATTCTCGCGCGGGGTGGGTGCGCGGCATCGGCTGCACGGGGAGAGTTACGGCCTGGCCCTGGCCCGGTTGTTCGGCAGGAATCGCCGGCGCTATGGTGGTTACGTAGTGCACTTGGGGATCGTTGCCTACTTCGTGGGATTTTCCGGCATGGCGTTTCGCCGTGATTTGCAGGTGACACTCCAACCGGGAGAAACGGCGACGTTGAGCTCTCCGTTTGGGTATGAGTACACCCTCACGCACATGGGGGTGTCGCAGTTCAAGTCGGTCAACCGCTGGGTGACTGCGGCGACGGTCAGCGTCACGCGGGGCGGCGAGGACATCGGAATGATCCGCAGTGAGAAACGGCAACATTTCAGCTGCCAGGTCGCGGTAGCGCCCTGTCCCAATGGGATGGAGACGCCGACGTTCCAGCCCTCCACCGAAGCGGGAATTCGGAGCGACTACCGTGAGGACATGTACGTCGTCTTCGCCGGTGCGATCGAAGGCACGGAGACGGCTGTGTATCGATTCACACTCACACCCCTCGTGTGGTGGATTTGGATGGGCGGAGCGATTCTCGTTGCCGGTGGCGTGATCGTCATGTGGCCCGGCGGTGGGCCGACGCGCCGCGCGCCGCGCCGGGCCATCGCGGGCTACTCCGTGCGGTTGGTCGGCGAAGCACAGACAACCTCCGTGAGCTGACGAGATCATCGATGCTCGAACTGCTGACCGGTACCGTGATCGCCCTCGTCGTGTTGGCGTTGGTCTTGGAGCCACTGCTCCGCGCGCCGGCCCCGGGGCTCTCGGTATCGGCGGCAACCGGGGACGAGGACGAGCTCGTCGATCTCGAAGAATCGGAGTCGCCGAAGGTCCGGGCGCTCCTCGCGCTCCGGGAAATCGAATTCGATCGAGCCACGGGTAAATTGTCCGAGAAAGACTACGCGCAGCTCAAACAGCAATACTCGGCCCATGCTCTCAAGGCCATCGAAGAGGAAAAAGCGCTCGGGATCGCCCAAGGTGCGCACGATCGCGCGGATGATGCGGCGGAAGCACTCATCCAGCGGGTCAAGGCCCAGCGATCCCCCGATTGCCCCACATGCCAGCACCCGCTGGTGCCGGGATCTCTCTACTGCTCCACGTGCGGCCGTTCCCTGACGGTCGCCGACGCATCTCCCCGATGCTGGATCTGCGGCGCGGACCTCATCCTCGATTCCAAGTTCTGCAGCGATTGCGGAGCCGAGGTGGAGGGGCGCGGCCGTGGCCAAGCGGCGGTTACGCGATCCGGCTAGCGGTACCCAGTTCTCAGGTTTCAGTTCCTCAGTACGGGCGAGGCAGCCTCGCCCGTACCAGCGGTCATTCTAGTGCCCGGTGCAAATACTTGCGAGCATAGGGGCATTGGGGCGTATGGTGACGTACCGCACATGGTTTTGCGCCGCGAGCGTCACAGAATTCCTCTTCGCAGTCGACTACTATGCGGGCCGATCGGCCTCCATGGCCGGGAACCTAGGCAATGGTGACGCAGCTCACACGCCGGGAAGACCGCAGTAATCGCGGTCGCAGTAGCGAAGACTCGACTCAAGGGAGTGCAACATGAAGAAGTATCTGACGTCGGCGCTGGCCTTCAGCGTACTGGCCCTGGCCGGTTGTAACGACAGTTTGGGTCCCGGCAATGCGTCCGAGGAAGATCGCGAAGACATCGTCGCCAGTTTGGCCGAGGCGGGGTTCTTCGCGGATGAGTTCGGCGATGATGGCGTCGTCCAGCACGTCGCGAACTACTTTGACGCCGCCGCCGCCGCCGCGGAGCCCCCGCGGGCGTGGGGACGCCGGCATCGCGTGGCGGTCGACCGCGAGATTCGCATCGAAGTGGATCGCGAAGCGGGTCTGGCAACGGTGTACCGCACGATCGTGTTCGAGGGAACGTTCATGTATCGCAACGATCTCGAAGAGATCGTCGAGAAGCCCATGCACCACACCCTCATGCAGTCAGCCGTGTTCCGGTATCTGGAAGACGCACGGGTGAACGACCACGGGCGCTCCACCCACTGGGAGCTCATTGAAGTGAGTCCGCATGACGTGGTCATGACGGACCCGGCTGAGCGCAGCGTCGCGATCCAGTCCGTGAGCATCGAGGTAAACGACGTTGTCGTGGCGGAGATCGTCGACGCCGCCGAGCGGCTCTCGCTGGCGGAGGAGTTGCCGATGCTGAACCTCGGCGATGCGATCACCGTGTATGCCACGGTTGCGAACGAGACGAACGGTCTCGAGAGCGAAACATATGTCTTCCTTCACCTGTTCCATGCGCGGACGGATCGCGATGGATGGCGCCGCCTGCCGATGGAGTACGACCCCGCCCTCGACAGATGGGTGGGTTACTGGGTCGTGCAGCAGGGTGGCCGTGAGCGGATTGTTGTCGATGCCCTCGACGGTGGCTCCTGGTCACCGGATGGTGCGTACCGCGCCCACGTGTGGGGAATCCCTTACCACATCGAAGAGGTCAGCGACGGCGTGTAGTCATAGCAGAACGCAGGAAAAAAAGAGCGACTCGGTGAGTCGCTCTTTTTTTGCATGCGATTCCAGATTCCAGAATCTAGAATCGCTCTAAAACTCGAACTCTTCCATCCGACGCAACCCCAACTTCAATGGGATGACCGTTGCCGAAACGCACAGGATCACCACCCCGACCAGTGACGCAATCATTCGTGCGGTGACTGCCACATCTTCTCCCCGAAACGTCGCGCTCACGTATCCCGAAACCGGTATCGCTTCGAGAACGACCACGATCGCCACCAGAGCGATCGTGGTCATCATGAAGATCAGGCCGCCAAAGGAGGTCGGGATCTGCGCGGCGTTCTCGGTTTCGAACTGCGGATACAGCGCGCCGAACGCCAACGCCAGCGCGCTGATCGCCAAGGTCAGCAGGATGATGGTCACGATGCTCAGCGCCATCATGAACGGCGAGGCGTGGAGAATCACATTGGTGAAGATGGTGATGATGAGCGCCAACACCAGGAGGGGAATGGTCCCGATCCAGTACTTCGACCAGATCAACGCCCGGAGGTCGAGGGGGCTCGAGCGCAGGAGCCACATCTGCCGCCCTTCCAGCGAGATCGACGGGAAGATGAAGCGGGCGGCGATGGAGGCCAGCACGAACCCGGCCAATCCGAGATTCAAGAAGGAAATGACGGAAATGAGGAATGCCGGCACCTCTTCGCCGCGAAACAGCGGCAACGCGCGGATATTGAAGAGGTAGATCACCACGAGGACCCCAAGCAGGATCAGTTGACTCCACTGCGTCGTGTCGCGGAAAAACAGCTTGAGGTCCTTGATGAGGAATTCCCGCTTGGCAACCGCCAGAGGTTTGAAGATCGGATCGAGCAGCACACGCCAGATGGTACCTCGGATGTATCGTTCGGCTCCCTCCTGGGCCTTGGTGAACCCGATGGCATACATCGCGCGATGCAGCAACGCGCCTACCACGACGAATGCCCCGGCCGTACTCCACAGCAATGCCAGCGGCAGCAAGTCGAACGGTCCGACCAGAAATCCCATGAACCCATTCGATGCCCACTCACTCGGCAGGAGCGGTGAGGTGGGCGTGCGCAACAGGGTGATGAAATCGAGGAGACTTTGAAAGCCTTCCGGCCGGACGAGCTGCTCGGGCCGGATGATGCGGAACAGCAAGACGAGCCCGGCGGCGGCGGCGATGGTGATGATGGACAGCAAGTCTCTCGTGCGGCGGGCCGGAAACACGTTGACGAGGACCAGCGTGATCGCGCTGCCGATTGCCCCGGGGATTATGAGCAGCGGCAGGAATACGAAGACGGCGTACGGGCCGAACAGCCAGCCCCCACCATAGACCACGCCGTACGCCGTGAGGATGGGGACGGCCATGAGCGCGACCATCCAGGAGCTGTGCACGATCGTCTCGCCGAGCTTCGCCACATACAGGTGGAGCCAGTCCACCGGTGACGAGCATAAGAGATCCAGGTCCTGCGCGAGAAAGAAAGACGAGAGGGCCGTGATGACGTTCGAGAGCAGCAGGAGCGCGAGAAAGGAGAGCAGAACGATGGCGAGGAGTTTTCCTGCCAACAGCGGTCCGATTTCCTCGATCCCGCGGAAGTAACGCAATACGCGGAACAGCACCCCGAAGACGGCGATCCAAAACACCAGTCCGACGAATCCGATGAGGACCGCCCGTCCACCGCGATCCTTCCTGGCGGCCCGCCAGCGCGCGCGCGCCGTGCGCCATTTCGGTGAGAGAATCCAGGCCAACGCGGCCACGCTCATGTAGCGTCTCCCAACACCGCGGCGAGCTCGCGCATGGTGGCGCCGCCGGTCAGCTTCAAGAACAGGTCTTCCAAGGAGGCGTCTCCACTCGCGGTCTGCTCGCGGAGCTCCTGCATGGTGCCTTGGGCGATCACGTCGCCGTCTTTGATGATCGCGATACGGTCGCACATCGCCTCCGCGACGTCGAGGGTATGGGTACTCATCAGCACCGTGCCGCCGCGATTCACGAATTGTCGGAAGATGGATTTGAGAAGGCGGGCGGACTTGGGATCGAGGCCCACCATCGGCTCGTCCACCACGATGCATTCGGGACGATGGATCAATGCGCTCGAGATGATCAGCTTCTGTCGCATGCCGTGGCTGTACGCCTCGATCAATTCGTGTTTCCATCGCGTCAGCTCGAATACGTCGAGCAACTCGTCGATCCGGGTCTCGACCAGGTCACCTTCTTGCCGGTACAGTCCGGCCACGAATCGCAAGAACTCCGCGCCGGTGAGCTTTTCGTAGAGGAACGGACGATCCGGTATGAATCCGAGCTGCGCCTTCGCCTCCATCGGATTAGCGAGCAGATCGATGCCACCGAGCCACACGCGGCCCGCGGTCGGCCGCATGATGCCGGCGATTATCCGCAGCGTGGTGGTCTTGCCGGCGCCGTTTGGCCCGAGGAAGCCGAACATCTCGCCACGCTGGACGTGCAGGTCGATGGAATTCACGGCGACGAACTTGCCGTAGTTCTTGGTCAGTCCTTCCAACCGTATCATGGAATACTCCTAGGTTCCGACGACTTCGAGGGACAGCCGGCCGATCAAGCGTATGAGCTCGACTTGGCGAGCCAATCCCCCGATGGTGAAGCGAAGGTGGGATGCATCGGCCGGAAACTGTCCGAACGTGGGATCCACGGCGACCCACCCGCCGAGGTAGACCTCGGCCCATGCATGGTAGTAGAAGCTGCCGTCCACGTAGACGAGTCCGGCCGCCGTGCGGGCGGGGAGTCCCACCGCCCGGGCGAGCGACACGAAGAGGATGGTGTGCTCGTTGCAGTCGCCACGTTTGGTCTCCAGCACCTCCACGGCGCTCGGGATTGCGACCGTCATTTCCTTGTCCACCTCGTTGTACACCCAGTCGACCAACAATCGGGCGACGCGCACCGGACGCCGCTGCCTCCCGACGATCTGGCGTGCTTGGGCCTGGATGATCGGATGGTCGGACTGGAGAAGGGGCTCGGCTGTGAAGTACGGGTTGAGGTCCGGTCCGCTGGCCGGAATGCGGTAACCAGGGTTCAAAGTGTCGGGATCTTCGCGGCGCACGGTGAGCGTGTCGGCCACGAGGGCTTGCCGTCCTCCGTCCAGATCGAACCCGTCCGGGGTGATCCCACGCATGACGACGCGGAGGGTCTCTCGCTCCGTGCCGAGGACCACGTTGGATGCGATCGCCGTTTGCTGGATGATGTCGAGCCCCATGGCGTCGGCCATCGATGCGTCGCGATCGCGGTCCCGGAAATTGAGGAAGGCCAGCTCGAAGGCGGTCCGCTCGATCGTGAGACCCATGGCCGAAGAGGCGCTCACCACCCGCCCGAACTGGTCGATCCAGGCATCGACCGTCATGCCGTCCGTTGTCTGCTCGATTCTCCAGGCCGGGACCGTGTCGAATCTGGCCGCCACCCATTCCATGGCGGTGGAGTCGAATGCCGAGCTGTCGGGGACCAGGATGGTCGATTGGTCCACTACCCGTACCGTGACGTCACGGCTTTGCAGCTGCAGGGGATCGAACGTTTTCAGCGAATACGACGCACCGACTTCGAGCTGTCCGCCGAACGCGATCCGCAGCGGCATGTACGCGGGCAGCACGATGGGTTCGTGGAGGGGAACCTCGATGTCCTGACGGCGGTCGCCGCTGTGCAGTGTGACCGTGAGCAGCGAATCGCCCGATACTGCTCCCGTGGCCGCGAATCGGCCGGCGCTGGCATTCATGCTGGCCTCGAAGGATTGCAGCCGCAGAGTGTTGGTGAGCCGGGCCACGGTGCGGGCCTCGACCCGTTGCACGCTGCCAAGCGCGGGGACTTCGAGGGTCAGCCGGTCTTCGATCAGCAGGCCCTCGGGCACCGTATCGACGGTGTTTGACGCGAAGCCGATCGGGACGCCGCCCAACATCACGGTGTAGAACATGGCGCCGGGCTCGACGGCCCGCACGGCGTCCCCCAGAGCCTCGCCCCTCGGGCCCCCGGCCGCGCGGGTGAAGAGCCATCCGAGGCTGGCGATCCAGCCCAACAGCATGACGCCTGCCAGCGTGGTCCGATTCATTGGACCGCCGTTTTCAAGAGATGTTCGAACATGGTCTTTTCGTCCTCGGTTTCGACCACGATTCGGATCTCCGACGGGAAGGCCTCCTGCCGCGTATGCGCTTGTACGACCTCGCACATGAGCTGCGCCGCTTGCTCGATGGGGAGGTTGCCTGGTCCGGTTCCCACCGGGGGCAGCGCCACCGCGCCGAACTGCCAGGCGGCGGCCCGCTGAAGGGTGCTCACCAGGGCCCGCCTGACCCCGTCGGCCGAGACCTGCTCGGACCCGCTTCGTATGATGGCATGGATCACAAACTTGCTCGCCAGCTCGCCCGCGTCTGTGACGACGGCCGCACCGATGGCGAGGGGATCGCGTAGCTGGAGTTGCTCCTTGAAACGGGTACCACCGATCTCATCGAAATGCCGAAGAGCCGAGGTGGTGGGCTCCAATACGTCGGTGGCGGGTCGAACCACCGCGTCCACGTCGACGAACGCGAGGTTGTCGACGACCACACGAATCACCTGCCGGTGAGCTCTCGGGAGCGGCGGTACATTTGCTGGGCCTCTTCGGGCTTGTGCATCCGGTCGTAGATGATGCCGAGTCCGTAGAATGCCTTGCCGTTGTTCGGGACGAGCTCGACGGACCGCTGATAGGCCTGCAATGCGCCTTTCAGGTCATCCACGTGGTTCAGCGCATCGCCCAGGTAGGTGTATGCGGGGGCCCGGCTCGAATCCAGCTCGATGGAGCGCCGCAGGTGGGGAAGCGCGTCCCCCCACAGGCCCTTGCGGGACATGAGAAGGCCGAGATTGAAATAGGCCTCGGCATTGGTCGTGTCGTGCTCGAGGGCTTGGCGCAGGTCCGCCTCGGCCTCGATGTAGCGGCCCAGCGCGCCCAGGACGGCGCCCCGGTTCACCAGCACCTGGGGGTTGTTGGGCTCGGCGTTGAGGCAGCGCTGGAGTTCGTGGAGCGCTTCTTCGTGATTGCCGGTCTGATCGAGCAACAGTCCCAGGTTGTTGCGGGCGCGGATGTGATTCGGCTCCAGACCCAGCAACTCCCGATAGATGGCGATGGCGCGCTTGGTTTCACCCTGGGCATGGGCTTCGCGGGCCGCATTGTACAGCAAGTCCTCGGCGGACGGTGAGTCTGGAGTCTGGGTGGGTTCCAGTGTTTGGGTGTCGCTGTTCACGGGCTCTCCCTCCTGTACGGGCTCGCGTGTTGCGGCCGCTTCGGGCGGCGGAGGGTCCTTCGGGCCGCCGGTGGCCGGGCGCAAATGGTCTTCGGCGATTTCGAAGGGAAGCTTGGGCTTGTCGCCCGACTTGTTGGCAGGAGGTTTCATCTCGGAAGACGGCTCCGTTTCTGAAGACGGCCCCTCGTGTTCGGAACCGCGCTGCGGCGTCGCAGACGACACACCGCGGAGGGCTCGCTCCACTGCCCTCCGCCGGCGGTGACGACGATTTTGCGCGGTCCGATTCATGGTAGGCTCGTCTCCGTGTCCGAGGTTTCCTGATCTACCCAATCGAGGTAGCGATTCAGGCCGGCTTCGACGGGCAGCGCCAACAGCTCAGGCACGTCGTACGGATGTCGACGCTCGATCGCGGCTTCGAGCTCATGCCACAAGGCGCGCCGGGTTTTCAGCAGCACCAGCACCTCGGGCTCTTCCGTGACGGCGCCCTTCCAGCGAAAGATCGACGCCACGTCCACCAGCGTTCCACACGCCACCACGCGATCCTCCACCAAGCCCCGAATCAAACCTCGAGCCTCGTCTTCATTGCCCACCGTCGTGAGCACCACGAGGTGGGTGGCTCGGCTTGGGATCTCTCCCGGCATACAGCGAAAACGCGTCCCTGAGGTGTTGTTCCCTAAATGAATACTGTCGAAAGTCGGGGCCACAAAGTATGAAACGCTCGGCCCAATAGCAAGAAAGCGGAGCACACCGGACGGTTGACCGCAGATCCAGCTCCTGCCTAGCTTTAAAGGCTATGCTAGAAGATCGCCTGATCATTCGGGGAGCCCGCGTGCACAACTTGCGGGACATCTCCGTGGAAATCCCCCGCAACCGGCTCACCGTCGTCACAGGCCTGTCCGGATCCGGCAAATCCTCCCTGGCCTTCGATACCATCTACGCCGAAGGGCAGCGGCGATACGTGGAATCCTTGTCTGCGTACGCCCGGCAATTCCTCGGACTGATGGAGAAGCCTGACGTGGACGTGATCGAAGGGCTGTCGCCGGCGATCGCCATCCAACAGAAATCGGCGGGTCACAATCCGAGATCGACCGTCGGTACGGTCACGGAGATCTACGACTATCTTCGCCTGCTCTGGGCGCGGGTCGGCACGCCGCATTGTCCGAACGACGGCTCCCCGATCCGGCGACAGAGCGCCACCCAGATCGCCGACACCGTGTTGGGATGGCCCGAGGGGACCCGGATCGAGGTCGTGGCTCCGCTCATCCGGGGCCGGAAGGGGGAATTCAAGGAGCTGTTTGAGAGCGGGCGGAAACAGGGGTTCGCCCGTGTGCGGGTCGACGGGGAGATGTACGATCTCTCCGAACCACCGCGACTGAACCGGCGGCAGAGCCATGATATTGGGCTCATCGTCGATCGGCTCGTGGTGCGGGCCAAGGACCGCAGCCGGCTACACGACTCCCTGGAGACGGCACTCCGCTCTGCCGACGGTCTGGTGGAGGTCCTCCGGTACGGGAAGTCGGGGCGGGGCGCCGGCCGATCAACCCTGTTTTCCGAGCAATTCGCCTGCCCCGAGTGCGGATTCTCATTTGCCGAGCTCGAACCGCGGCAGTTCTCCTTCAACACCCCGTTCGGCGCGTGCGAGGCGTGCGGGGGGCTCGGCACCAGCCGGATCGCGAGTCCCGAGCTCGTGCTGGGCGATCCGTCGATCGCGATCCTGGAGGGTGTCGTGCTGCCCTGGGGCGACCCGTCCGGCTACCTGCGCAACAACGTGCTGCCGACGCTGGCCAAGGCCCTGGGGTTCGATCCGGCTGAGCCGTGGGGCAGCTATCCACCGCGCGTACAGAAGGCCCTCCTGGAGGGGATTCCCGGGAAGAAATTCACTTTCGAGTACGGGCGCGGGCGCCGGGCGGGGCGGTACGAGACGGAGTGGGAAGGAATCCTCAAAAACCTGCACCGGCGGTATGACGAGACGACCTCGGATGCGGTGCGGGCCCAGTTGGCCGAGTACATGACGGAGCGGGCGTGTTCGGCGTGTGACGGTCGGCGACTGAAGCCCGAGAGCCTCTGCGTCACCGTGCTCGACCGCGGCATCGGCGACATCCTCGACGAGCCGGTAGATGAAGTGCTGGCGTTCTTCGAGGAGGCGGGCGGTCTGGGCGGTCTGGACGCCGAGATCGCCCACCCGATTCTCAAAGAGGTCACCGACCGGCTGCGCTTCCTCACCGACGTGGGGTTGGGCTATCTGACCCTGGGTCGCGCCGCGTCGTCCCTCTCGGGCGGGGAGGCGCAACGGATTCGGCTCGCGACCCAGATCGGCAGCCGGTTGGTCGGCGTGCTCTACATCCTGGACGAACCGTCCATCGGGTTGCATCCACGAGACAATCGGCGTCTGTTGCGCACGCTCATGGGGCTCCGGGACCTGGGCAATACCGTGATCGTCGTGGAACATGACGAGGAGACCATTCGATCCGCCGACTACATCGTCGACCTCGGCCCGCGGGCCGGGCGTGACGGGGGGGACATCATGGTCGCCGGGGCGTTGCCCGAGGTGATGGCGCATCCCACGTCGCTCACAGCCAAGTATCTCCGGGGCGATCTGCGCATTGCGGTGCCGTCGAGCCGTCGGGTGGCCCCGCCCCGGCGCCGGCTCATGCTCCGGGGGGCCCGGCAACACAACCTGAAGAACCTGGACGTGGAGTTTCCGCTGGGGTCTTTCGTCGCCGTCACGGGTGTGTCCGGCTCCGGCAAATCCACGCTGGTCACCGACACCCTGTATCGGGCGCTGGCGCGGCACCTCTACCGCAGCAATACCCTTCCGGGGGATCACGATAGCATCGAGGGACTCGACCAGCTCGACAAAGTGCTCGACATCGACCAAAGCCCGATTGGCCGGACCCCGCGGTCGAATCCCGCTACCTACACCGGACTGTTCACGCCGATTCGGGAGCTGTTCTCGCAACTGGCCGAGTCCAAGATTCGCGGCTACGGGCCGGGGCGGTTTTCGTTCAACGTCAAGGGCGGGCGCTGCGAGTCGTGTCAGGGCGATGGCCTTGTCAAGATCGAGATGCACTTTCTTCCCGACGTTTACGTCGAGTGCGAGGTGTGCAATGGGCGGCGCTATAATCGGGAAACGCTGGATGTGCGTTATCGGGGCAAGTCCATCGCTGACGTGCTGGGAATGACCGTGGCCGACGCCCTCGATTTCTTCGAGAATCAGCCGCGCACTCGCGCCAAGCTCGAGATCTTGAACGACGTGGGCTTGGGGTATATCCAACTGGGCCAGAGTGCGACGACCCTTTCGGGGGGCGAAGCGCAACGGGTCAAGCTGGCGACCGAGCTGAGCAAGCGCGATACGGGACGTACGATGTACATCCTCGACGAGCCGACCACGGGGTTGCACTTCGAGGACGTACGCCTGCTACTGAGCGTCTTGCATCGGTTGGTCGACAAGGGCAACACCGTCATAGTCATCGAACACAACCTGGACGTGATCAAGACCGCCGACTGGGTGATCGATCTGGGGGCTGAAGGCGGCGAAAAGGGAGGCTACGTCGTGGCGGCCGGGACGCCGGAGGCCGTTGCCCAGGTGCCGGAGTCGCATACGGGGCGGTTCATCGGGAAAGTGTTGGGGAATCGCGGCGACGCCGCCGATCGTCCCCGCACCGGGAGGGGCGAGCGCGGCAAGAAGGGATCGGCAGGGCCGAAAGGTCGTTCCCTGACCGTCGCCGAGTGAGGCGGGGCGGGGAACTGGCACATAGATTTAGCAACTGCCATGTTGGCAACGATGGGGCGATGCCTGGCGCTGACACTTGCTGGTCCAGTGGCCGTACGGAGGACTGGTTGACCCCCGGTGGGAGACGTAACGATGCCCGATGAGGTTTTGGCCCTTTCCATCATCTCGATCCTCTCGTTGACCGCCCTGGGCTTCGGGCTCCTGCGGACTGTCAGCCGGCATCTCGAGCGGAAATGGCGGCGCAAGGACGGCGGGGGGAGCGATCAGGTGCTCACCGAGCTCGAAGAGCTGCGATCGCGGCTGGAGGGCTCCGAGGATATCCCGGATCGGGTGGCCGAGCTCGAGGATCGGGTGGACTTCGCGGAGCGGTTGCTGGCGGAGGGGAAGCGGCCCGATCAACTGCGGGCCGAACCGTAATTATTCCAGGGGACACCAATGGAAGACGAACTCGCCATTTTTTTCATCTTTGGTGGAGGAGCCGCCTTCCTCCTGGCCATCTCACCCATCGGCCGGGCCATTGCCGATCGGATACGCGGCCGGTCCGTGGGTGGTGGGGCAGACGAGCGGGTCCGCTATCTCCAGGAGACCCACGACTCACTCCTGGAAGAAGTAGACGGTATGCGGCGGGAAATCGGCGATCTTCAAGAGCGAGTGGACTTTACGGAGCGGCTCATGGCCCGTGACCAGGACAAGTGGCGACTCAAGGACGGCTCGGACGTTCAAGATTGAAACCTTTCTGGGTCTCGGGCGTAGAACGACTCAGACTACAGACACCCCGCATACTCATCAATAACGTTGGTCCATGGTGGCCGTCGGGGATCGGTTGCACGGTCTTCGCGTCGGGGTTAGCCTCAACTGGCTGAGTCCGACCGGCGCGCCAGGGTCATCGGGGCGCCGGGGCGCCCAGGCTCGAATCGGAGGCATGCATGGCGAATCGGGAAGACATCGAGAGTTTCATAGGCCGTCTCGACAGTTCCGTCAATAGCGAAGAGGTGGAGAAAGGCATATGGGTGCTGACGCCCGACGATCAAGGCACGCAGATCGTCGTGAGCTACGATCCCCCGGTGGCGGTGTTCCGGGTCAGGGTGATGGATCTCCCGGAGAACGGCCAGGCGAAGACGGACCTCATGCACAAGCTGCTGGAGCTGAACGCGGAAGGTCTGGTGCACGGGTCGTACGGGATCGAGGGGTCCCTCGTGGTGCTCACCGATGCCCTCCAGCTCGAAAACCTCGATTTCAACGAGTTTCAATCTAGTGTCGACTCGATCACGCTGGCGCTGGCGTCGCACATGTCGGCCCTCGCGTCGTTCCAGGAGTAACGGTTATGGGGATCTTCGATCGTCTTGGTACGCTCCTCAAATCGAATATCAACGATCTAATCAGCAAGGCGGAGGACCCGGAGAAGGTCCTCAATCAGTTGATCGCCGACATGCGCAGCCAGTTGGCCAAGGCCAAACAGGAAGTGGCGTCGGCCATCGCGGACGAAAAGAAACTCCAGGCCCAAGTCGAGAAGGAGAAGCAACAGGCCGACGAGTGGCAGCGCCGGGCCATGCTGGGCGTGGAGCAAGGGCGGGACGACCTTGCCAAACAGGCGTTGATGCGGCACAACGAGTATCGGCAGGCCGCTCAGGCCCTCCACGAGACGTGGGTGCGGCACAAGTCTGAAAGTGAGGCCCTCAAGGCGTCGTTGCGCAGTCTCAACGACAAGATCGAAGAGGCGAAGCGGAAGAAGAACCTGTTGATCGCCCGCCAAAAGCGTGCGGAGGCCCAGCAGCGTATTCAGAGGACCATGTCGTCCATGGGCGACACCAGCGCGTTCGAGCACTTCGAGCGAATGGCCGCGAAGATCGAAGAGGTGGAGCGCAAGCAGCTCGCCGCTGCCGAGCTGACCGAGGAGCTCACCGGGGACCAATTGTCCAGGGACTTCGCCGCCCTCGAGTACGACGGCGGGGCCGATCAACAGTTGTTGGAGTTGAAGCGGCAGATGGGACTGCTCGGATCGGGCGATTCCAAGGAGCGCCTCCTCACCGACGGCGATGCCGAATCCATCGAGGACGCGGAGATCGTCAAGGACGACAAGGAGAGCTAGACCCACCGCGAGCGCTTGCTAAGTTCCCGCCATGGCGCTGCGCTTGTACAATACCCTGTCGAGGAAGGTCGAGCCGTTCGAACCGCTGGCTCCGCCCCGGGTCACCATCTATACCTGCGGGCCGACAGTGTGGAACCACGCCCATATCGGCAACTTTCGCACGTTCCTGACACAGGATTTGTTGCGCCGGTATCTGGATTACATCGGATTCGAGGTATTCCAGATCATGAACATCACCGACGTCGACGACCGCATCATCGCAGAGGCCGACGGGGCGGGAGCGCCGATCACGGAGCACACCGCCCCCTACATCGAAGCGTTCTTCGCCGACCGGGACTACCTCCACATCCAACCGGCCCACGAGTATCCGCGCGCCACCGGGTTCATCGCCCCCATGGTCCAGCTTGTGCAGGATCTCCTCGACAAGAAGGTGGCGTACCGGGCCGAAGACGGCTCCGTCTATTTCCACGTGGATCGCTTCGCCGATTACGGCCGGCTGTCGCGGTTGGACAAGCGGGAGCTCAAATCGGGCGCCCGGGTCGCGAGCGATGACTACACGAAGGAAGACGTGCGAGATTTCGCGCTCTGGAAAACCGCCTCGGAACAGGATGAGAAGGTGGCGGCGGCCTGGGATGCGCCCTTTGGTCGCGGCCGCCCGGGCTGGCATTTGGAGTGCTCGGCCATGGCCCTGGATCGTATTCGTTCCCGTTTCGGCATCGAGACGGTGGACATCCACGCCGGAGGCGTGGATCTCATATTTCCGCACCACGAGAACGAAATTGCCCAGTCCGAGGCGGTGACCGGGGTCCCCTTCGCGCGCCACTGGGTCCATGGGGAGTTCCTGACGATCGAGGGCACGAAGATGTCCAAACGATTCGGCAACATCCTGACGGCGCGAGACCTCAAGGAGGAAGGTGTCGACCCGGCCGCGGTGCGCATGCTGTTTTTCCAGACCCACTATCGCAAGCAGCTCGGCTTTTCGGACGCCGGCCTGGAAGCGGCCCGGAAGGGAACCGAACGGATCGGTGAGCTTCGTCGTCGGCTGGTGGAGGCTGCCGCCGGGGCCCAGCCGTCGTCGTCTGAGGTGGGGGAGACGTTGGAGGCGCAGTTTCGGGCGGCGATGGACGACGACCTCAATGCGCCGAACGCCGTGGCCGCCGTCTCGGTCTTCGTGAGCGGAGCCAATCGAGCCCTGGACGGCTCGGAGTGGCCCCCCGCCGAGAGTGCCGCCGCCCTTGCCGCGCTGGACCGGACCATGGACGTGATGCGCCTCGTGCCGGCAGTGCGAGATGTGGACGCCGAGGAATCCGCCTGGGTCGAGGGCCTCATCGCCGGCCGGGAAGATGCCCGGAAATCCAGGGATTTTGCCGGTGCCGACCAGATCCGGGACGAGCTGGCGGCCGCGGGCATCGTCCTGGAGGACACCCCGGAGGGAACTCGCTGGAGGAAGTTGGCCGGTTGATCCCAACCCGGCCGGAACCTCCATTTTTCCTGCCCGTTGACGGTTTAACCACCCCAGATTATCCTACGAGTCTGTAGGAAACCAGGTCAGAAACGGCTGACGTAGCTCAATTGGTAGAGCAGCTGATTTGTAATCAGCAGGTTGGGGGTTCGAGTCCCTTCGTCAGCTCCAGTGCGCAGGGCGGGACGGCCCGCCGTGCATTTGAGTTCACCCCGCCAATGTTCGGCCGAGGTGGCTTTTTTGGGGAGCGTCGAAACAGCGACGGGCACGGTGGGGTGCCCGAGTGGCTAAAGGGAGCAGACTGTAAATCTGCCGGCAACAGCCTACGTAGGTTCGAATCCTACCCCCACCATGGCCCGGTTCTCTGCTCTGACTAGTG
>JAPULZ010000068.1 GCA_027294455.1 Gemmatimonadota bacterium | reverse complement strand
GCAGACGATGGACGTCGCAGGACTGGCAGTACGCGGGAAACATGTGTATGTGACCGCAGCCGAGGACGGGCTGCTGGTGTACGAGCTCCCACCACTGACCATGGGTACGGAGGGCCGAACAGGCCGGCACGACTCGTTGCGAAGCAGACGCGAGTAGAAGGGTTCGGCTCCTGTGGCAGTGGCCAGGGGCAGAATTGAACTGCCGACACGCGGATTTTCAGTCCGCTGCTCTACCAACTGAGCTACCTGGCCGAAGGTCAAAAATTTAGCGGCCTTTGCATCTCGCGCAATTCCGGCTCCCCGTACATCTTACAGCCAACCGGCGCCGCGCCCGGGACACTAGGTGCTACCTGTTTCGAGGAGCCGACATGTCACGATCCCAGATTCACCCATTCCGCCTGCCGACTTTCGCCTGCCTGTTTCTCGCCCTCGTCACGGCCCCCACCATAGGCCAGCAGACGGGCCGGATCGAGGGCAGGGTCGTCAAGGACGTCGACGGCGAGCCCGTTGCCGGCGTGAACGTGATCGTCGTGGGAACGGGGATCGGGACGGTCACCGGAACCGACGGATCCTTCGTACTCGCCAGGGTCCCTGCCGGGCAGCAAGAACTCATCTTCCGCTGGCTCGGCTATCGCCAACAGCGCGTGAGTGTGACCGTGCGGGCCGACGCGACCCAGCGAGCCGACGTTCGCCTCACGCTCCAAGCCGTGCTGCTCGGCGACGTGGTCGTCCAGAGCGCGTCCCGTTCGCCGGAACGGGTCGTCGAGGCACCGTCCGCGGTGTCGTTGATCAGCCAAATCACGCTACGAAACCAAGCGGCCACGGGCCAGGCGCCCCGGGCGCTGGCCCAGGTTCCAGGGGTCGACGTCGTGCAGAGCGGCATGAACGACTTCAACGTGAATGCCCGCGGCTTCAACTCGAGCCTCAATCGGCGCGTACTCGTGCTCCAGGACGGGCGGGATTTGGCAATCGCGTTCCTCGGGAGCCAGGAATGGAACGCCCTGTCGATCCCTCTGGACGACATCGATCGCATGGAGATGGTTCGAGGTCCGGGATCGGCCCTCTACGGCGCCAACGCCTTTTCCGGCGTGATCAACATGCGCACTCCCACGGCCCGCAACGCCCTGGGCACGAAGCTCAGCCTGGCCGGCGGGGAGCTCAGCACCTTCCGCGGCGATCTCCGCCACGGCGGTGTCACGCGGGACGGACGCTTCGGCTACCGGTTCAACGCGGGATACTCCCAAAGCGAATCCTGGACGCAAACCCGCACGGCCTTCGACGGCTCCGATGCCGCCAAAGAGTACTGCGACGCCGCGACGGCCGCGGCCACCGGCTGCACGGAAATCGCCGTCGCTCCGGTCTTGACCGGCGTCCCGTCCTGCATCCTGGAAGAGCCCAACTGCCTGTCGATCGAGCGGCTCGCCCTCGCCGGTCAGACGGTCGACGGGACGACCGGCGTCGCATTGGGCGAGGCGGACGACCTGCGGAACGTCTACGGGTCGGTTCGGTTCGATTTCTACGCCGACAACGGGTCGATCTTCACGATCGACGGGGGTGCAGCGCAGGTCGAAAACGAAATCTTCGTGACCGGAATCGGGCGCGTGCAGGTTGCGAAAGCGCTCCGGCCCTGGGCCAAGATCGGCTGGACCGCCGACAATTTCGAACTAACTGGTTGGTACAGCGGCCGGTCCTCCACAGACCCCCAGGTCTCTCTCGGGACGGGGGCCGACCTGGAAGAATCGTCCGCCATCTTCCACTTCGAAGGCCAGTACAACAGGTCGTTCGCCAACGACCGAGCGCGCGTCGTGTTGGGCACGTCGTACCGCAACTACAACGTCAACACCAAGCAGACGCTCATGAACGCGGCCAACGACGACCGGAGTGACGACTACTACTCCGCGTACGGCCAATTCGAATACCGACCGGTTCCCCAGATCCGATTGGTCGCGGCCGCCCGCGTCGACGACGGCACATTGTTCGAGACACAGTTTTCTCCCAAAGGCGCCATCGTCTACTCGCCCGACCCCAATCACTCCATCCGGGCGTCCGTCAACCGGGCGTTCCAAACACCGAACTACTCGGAATTTTTCCTTAACGTGCAGGCCGGTGCCACGGCCGACCCGGCCGCGCTGGAGGGCGGGCTCTTACAGTACTACGCCGCCCTGCAAAACCCGGCGGTGGTGGGTCCCGGGCTCGCCGCCGTCATGAGTTCGCTGGGGCTCCCGTCCACGCTGCCTTGGAACTTCGACCCCCAGACCGCAGTGATGGGCCTGGGCAACGCGAATCTCGACGTGGAGAAAGTGACCGGTTGGGAGGTGGGCTACAAAGGCAACATCGCGGAAAACGCCTACGTCAGCGTGGACCTCTACTTCAACCAGCTCAGCAACTTCGTCACCGATCTGCTGTTCGGGGTGAATCAGTTACAGTACCCGCAGTTTGACATGAGTGACGGCACGAACGTGCCGACCGAGCTCGCCACTATCGACGCGATCCTCGCGGGTGCCATGCTGCCCGCCAATCACCCGCTGCGAGCCACCAATGCCGCACTCCTCGCGGGGTACAACACGCTGTCCACCAACCCGGCACTCACCGACCTCGCGGGTGTGGGACGGGTGATCGCCCTGTCGTACGCTCAGGCGGGCGAGGTAGAGGAAACCGGGGTCGAGTTCGGCATTGGATACGGCTTCACGCCGGAGTTCCGCGTGGACGGCACCTACACGTATTTCGATTTCAAAATCCAGGACCCGGGTGCGGTGGCCGCCGGCCAGACGATCGTGCCCAATACGCCGCGCCACAAAGGCACGATCGGGCTCACCTACACGGGATTGCAGGGCTTCGATGCCACCGTCAACGCCAGGTTCATCGAAGAGCACGAGTGGTCGGCCGGCGTGTTTGCCGGCACGGTCCCGGCGTCGCAGAACTTCGACGTCAACGTCGGCTACCGATTCAACAACAATTTCCGCGCGTACGTGAACGCCACCAACATCCTCGACCAAAAGCGCTTCCAGCTCTACGGCGGATCGGTCATCCAGCGTCGGATCCTCGGAGGAATCACCACGACGTTCTGACGCGGCCGCTCCCAGCATCCCGTAGCCAAAGGCCAGTGGTCCGTTGTCAAAAGGACCACTGGCCTTTGACTGGGGCCCGGCCAATCGAGCCGGTTCAACCCACACCGCGAGGACACAAGCAATGACCGAAGACCGACCGGCGACCCTGATTGCGAGCCGGCAGGTTTACGCCGGACGGCTCCTCAAGGTCGACGTGGAGACGGTCCGGAACCCGGCCGGCGACACCGTCGAGCTCGAGCTGATCCGGCACCCCGGGGCGGCGGCTGTCGTCCCCATCGTCTCGGAGCTCGACTCGCCTGACCCCCACGTGCTGTTGATTCGCCAGTACCGCCATGCCGCCGATGGCTTCCTCTGGGAGATTCCCGCCGGGGTGCTCGAGCCGGGAGAGACCCCGGAGGAATGCGCCAGGCGGGAGCTCCGGGAGGAGACGGGGGCCACCGCTCAGGAGATGAAACTCCTCACCAGCGTCTACACGACGCCCGGATTCACCGACGAGCGCATCCACCTCTTCCTGGCCTCCGGCATCTCGGTGGCCGAGCAGGACCTGGAGTCCGACGAGCTGATCGAAGTGGCAACCCTTCCTATCTCACGGATCCTCGAGATGATTCGCGACGGTGAGATCACGGACTGCAAGACGATGGTTGCCGTGCTCTACGTCGCCGGGTTTTCGCTGAAGGTGTAGCCCCCACCAGCGCACCGCGCCTTCCCAGTGCAGCGGCGCTATTTCGTCCCATGGCGGGGACAATGGTTCCCCGTTCCGGGACGGGCGGACGGAACGCGTCCACGACCTAACTTGTTGTCATTCAACAACTTAACAGAGATAGACCCACGGTATGCTTCCTGCGTCACCCCATGGTAACCGCGAAGTCGCAGGCAGCCCGCCGGCGGGTCGCAAGAGCGAGCCGTCGCGGTGCGCTTGGTGTTTCTGGAGGGACGCACCGAGGAGGAGTGTCATGACTGCAGTTGCTGAATCCACGCCAATCGGAATAGGGCCGGCCCCGTCGCGTTACGCTGACCTGTCCGATTCAGAGGTGGTCGCCGAGCATCTGGCGGGAGGCCCCCTTGCATTCGACCAGTTGGTGAGCCGCTACCAACGGCGGCTGCTCAACTTCGTCTACCGCACCATCGGGGACCGGGAGCGCGGGGAAGATCTGGTGCAAGAGGTCTTCATCCGGGTCCACCGGCACCTGCATCGCTTCGATCAGACCAAGAAGTTCTCCACATGGATCTACACCATCGCGTCGAACCTGGCCAAGAACGAGCTTCGCAACCGGAGCCGAAATCCTCTGGTCCTGTTCCAAACCATCAAGAAAAATTGGGAGGCCGATCATCGCCCACTCCAGTTCGAAGACCATCGTAATCGCCCCGATGACCTCTACCGCAAACGCCACCTGCGGGATCTGGTAGAGTGGACTGTTAACCAACTGCCCGTACACCACCGAGAGGTGTTCGTATTGCGGGAACTCGAAGGTAAGACCTACGAAGAAATCGCCGAAGTCACCGACTGCAACCTCGGCACGGTGAAGAGCCGGCTGAATCGCGCTCGGAACCGGTTCGCCCAGGTGATCGAGCCCCTGCTCGACTGACGCCCCGTCCCGGCCAGTTTCTCCTCGAAACTGGCCGGGGCTTCCCCTCAATACCGCCCGACCAACCGGAACATCGCCGGGTCACCGGCGGTAGTACGTGTGCATCCAGCCAAAGACAGTAATGCGCTGCTCAGATTTTCTCATCCACTATTCCGACTACCGGGACGAAACCGTCGCCGACCCAACGCTGTGGCGGCAGCTGGTCGAGCACATCTCCCGATGTCGGCGGTGCGCCCGGTACGACACGACGATCGAGCGGGGCGTGTCCCTGCTTCGGGCGGCCAAGGAGATCGAGCCGTCTGCCGGGTTCCGGGCCAGGCTGAGCCGCAAACTGGCCGCAGCTCTGCGCCACTCCGAGCCGCTGTATGCCGTCCCGATGCGGGTCTTCGGATCGGTCATCGTCGCTGCCGCGCTGGCCGTCCTCATCGTCGATGGGTTGACGCGGCATGATCGGGAAATCGAAACCACCACCACCCCAGCGCAGCCCATGCCCATGGTCCAGCTGAACCCCGGTCCCCCGTTCGTGACCTTCGGCAATCTCGCTGCTCCGGCGACGATGCGTCCCGCTCCGACATTCACGAGTGAGTCCACGAGAGACTCGGCACCCTCGTTCGTGTTCGCCGGATCGGCCGGGCCCCAATAGGCCAGCGGCACACTTACCACCGCTACCAGACCTCGATAACTTCCGCCAAGTATGTCGGCGGTTTCTCTTGGTTCCATCTCCCAGGCGCTCCAGGGCGGGAAGTTCGCGCCTGTGTATTATCTCTCGGGCGAAGAGGACATTCTCAAAGACGAGCTGGTGGCGTCGATCATCGATGCGGCGTTGGACCCCGCAGCCCGCGACTTCAACCTCGATGTGAGAGGCGCAGGCGAATTGACCCGGGAGAGCCTGCACACGCTGCTGGAGACTTTACCCATGCTCGCGGAACGTCGGGTGGCGATCGTTCGCGGTCTCGAGCAGTGGCGGAAGAACGCGAAGATCTGGGAAACCCTGCGAGACTATCTGGCGCGACCATCTCCGTCCACAGTTCTGGTGCTGGTCAGCGGCGCCGGACATTCCGTCGATCAGGACATCGTCAAGCGCACGACGCACGTAAAGCTCGCCCCGCCCGATGCCGACGCCATGCGGGCTTGGGTCGTCAGCCGGGCCGAACACGCCGGCGTGTCCATGACCTCCGAAGCGACGGACCACCTCATCGCCAGCGTCGGATCGAGCCTCGCCCATGCCGCCGCCGAGATCGACAAGCTGGCCGCGGCCATGGAGGTAGGCGCTACCGTGGACCGTGCCGACGTGGAGCTGTTCGTCGGTGTGCGACACGGCGAGACGCTGGCGGATTGGGTCGAGGCTGCGGCGCGCCGAGACGTGAAAGAGGCGGTTCGGCTGCTGGACATCGTGCTGCCACAAACCGGAATGACCGCCGTCAAAATGATCAGCGCGCTAGGCGAGGCGCTCGTCGGTGTTCGGTTGGCACGAGCGATCGATGACCGATTGGACAACCAGCGTCAGCTGCAAGACGCGCTGTGGAGCTATCTCAAGCGCGAAAGACCACGCGGCATCGGCTCGTACTCCGATCGGGTCAACCTGTGGATGGCCGCGGCCGGCCGCTGGCGCTCCCGCGAACTGGACGACGCCCTCCGGGGTACCTATGGAACGGATGAGCAACTCAAGTCGACGACCATCAGCGACCCTCGCGCCACGTTGACGACACTGCTCTTGCAATTCGGATCTCACAAGGAGGCCGCATGACTCGGTGGTTGACGTTCGCGCTCTTGTTTGCGGCCCCGCCGCTGGTTGCGCAGCAGGATTCTCTGATGCGCGAAGCCGTGCGGTTAGCCACCGAGGGGCAGTCGGACTCCGCCCGTGCGATCGTCGAATCGCAACTCAACCGGTCATCGCCCAGCGACGCATCGTACTCCGAGCTGCTCTTCACGGCGGGCATGGTCAGCGACACGGCCCGGGTCGCCGCTCAATACTTCCGCCGGGTGAGTATCGAATACTCACGGTCTCCCTGGGCCGACAGGGCTCTGCTGCGCCTCGCCCAACTGGCCTTCGCGGCCGGCGATCTCGAAGACGTGCGGCGCTACACCGGGCGGATCATCCTCGACTACCCGTTGAGTCCGGTGCGCGGCCAAGCGGCGTTTTGGGCAGGCCGGGCCGAGTTCGATCTCGACGATCCCGTCGCCGCATGTCGGCACATGGACGATGCGGAACGCAACACGGCTGATAACATCGAACTGGCCAACCAGGTGGCGTTCTATCTTCAGCGCTGTACCAGCGTGCTGGCCGCGGGCGCCGGTAGGGCGGATAGCGCCTCAGCCGACGAAGGCAACCGCGGCGCTGTCACCGTGTATGCCGTCCAGGTGGCCGCCGTGAGCAGTGCGGCCGCCGCCGACCAGGCCATGCGCGCGTTGGGTGCCGCCGGGCATCCCGCCCGCGTGTTCAAGGACGCCGATGGGTTGCTCAAGATTCGGGTTGGACGGTTCCGTCGGCGCCAGGACGCCGAGGCCCTCGTCCCGGAGCTCCGGCGCGTCATCGGCGGCAATCCGTTCGTCGTCGAAGAACGGCGATGAAACAGCGAGCCGGTGCTGGGGGCACTCCGTCGTCCGAAACGCCGCTGATCCGTCAATACCGGGAAATCAAATCGCAACACACCGATGCGATTCTTTTCTTTCGCATGGGTGATTTCTACGAAATGTTCTTCGACGACGCCGAACTCGCGTCGCGCGAGCTCGGGTTGACTCTTACATCCCGCAATAACGGAGCGGCGGCCAACGTCCCCCTGGCCGGTTTCCCCGTGAAGGCAGTAAACAATTATCTGCGCCGGCTCGTCGAGCGCGGTCACCGGGTGGCCATCTGCGAACAAGTGGAGGATCCGCGGACCGCCAAAGGGATCGTCCGGCGTGCGGTGATCGAGACGCTGACCCCGGGGGCGGTGCTCTCCGACAATCTGCTGGATGAGAATCGCAACAACTTCCTGGTAGCCGTGAACCCGGGAGATCCGGCGGGCATTGCCGCACTGGACGTTTCAACGGGCGAATTCTTTCTCGAGACCATTGCACAACCTGACGTTGCAGCGGCGGTCGACCGCTACACCCCGAAGGAGATCGTAGTTCCCGAGAACGCGGAGCTTCCGGGATTCTCTCACCAGCCGATGATCACGCGTCGCAGTGCATGGGAATTCGATGCCGAGCTGGGTACCGAGGACATGACCCGACGGTTTCGGCTCGCCAGCCTGGAGGGACTCGGGATCGAGGAACGCGACGCGCCGGGCGTCGCCGCCGCTGCCGCGCTCCTGCGCTATGCCGCCGAACTGCAGCCGAGCGGCCTGCCACAGATCGCCCGGCCCGCGGTCCTCCGTGACGGGGGGACCATGCCCCTCGACGAGATGACACGGCGGAATCTCGAACTGGTCGAGCCGCTCAGTCGAGGGGCCAGGGCCACCGATTCCACCTTGTTCGACCTGCTCGACACGACGCGGACACCCATGGGAAGCCGGCTGCTCCGCCAATGGCTCCTGGCCCCGCTGATTCAATTGGACCCCATCCGCGCGCGTCACGACGCCGTAGAGGTCCTGCAACTCGATCTTGCGGGGCGGGATCGGCTGCAAGACGGTCTCGCTGGCGTGCGAGACATAGAACGCCTCGCCGGCCGCGCCGCCGCGCGCCGCGCGTCACCCCGCGACCTGGGAGCCCTGCGCGATTCGCTCGCACGGCTCCCCGACGTCCAGAACGCTCTCGACACGGTGAGCGACCGGAGCAAGAGCGAGGAACTGCAGCGGATCGCGGAGGGGTTCGACCAGCTGGCCGACCTGCACGCACTGCTGGCCGATGCACTGGTGGACCGGCCGCCTGTCACCCTCGGCGACAGCGACTCGGTAAAGCCGGGTGCCAACACGGAGTTAGACGAGGTACGCGAACTGCGGGACGGCGGAAAACGATTCATCGCCGGGTTGCAGGTCCGAGAACGGGAACGAACCGGGATTCCGTCGCTCAAGGTCGGCTTCAATCGCGTCTTCGGTTATTACATCGAGGTCACCAAGACGCACCGACACGCCATTCCCGCCGACTACGATCGGCGTCAAACCCTCACCAATGCCGAGCGTTTCGCGACCCCGGAGCTGAAAGACTACGAAGCCCGGGTCCTAGGTGCCGAGGAACAAGTGTTGGCCCTGGAACGGCAGCTGCTCGACGCGTTGTGCCAAGAGGTGCAGGATCGGCTCGATCGCAGCCACCGCACAGCGAGACACCTCGCCATGCTCGACGTGTTCGCGTCGTTTGCCGAGAGTGCCGTCGCCAACGCGTATGTGCGGCCGATCATGACGCACGAGATGGCTCTCAAGCTCGAGCGGTGCCGGCATCCCATGGTGGAGGGCCTGCTGCCGCCGGGAAAATTCATTCCCAACGACATCCATCTCGACGAGGCCGCCCGGGTGATGCTCTTGACCGGGCCGAACATGGCGGGCAAGTCGACGATTCTGCGACAGGTCGGCCTCTGCGTGATCATGGCGCAGGTCGGTGCATTCGTTCCGGCGTCGGCGGCCACCATCGGCGTGGTCGATCGCGTCTTCACCCGTGTCGGCGCCAGTGACGACCTGGGTCGCGGGCAGTCCACGTTCATGGTGGAGATGACCGAGGTGAGCGCGATCCTCCACGGGGCGACCGCCCGAAGTCTCGCCCTGCTCGATGAGATCGGTCGCGGGACCGCGACCTACGACGGCGTCGCCATCGCCTGGGCCGTCACTGAACACCTTCACGGACGCATCGGGGCCAAGACCATCTTCGCCACACACTACCACGAGCTGACGCAGCTCACCGAAGAACTGGAACACGCCTGTAACTACAACGTGGCCGTCCGGGAGGTGGCCGACGATATCGTGTTTCTGCATCGGCTGGTGCCGGGCAGCGCGGACCGGTCGTACGGAATCCAGGTGGGCCGACTGGCCGGCCTCCCCGGGTCGGTGGTGGATCGGGCTCGAGAGATCCTGACATTGCTGGAGGCCGGGCATCACGTAGCCGGCCAATTGGCGCCGCCGGCCTCCGATACGGGTCAGCTCGCGCTTTTTGAGCCTGACGACCCCATCTTACAAGAGTTGAAACAGCTGGAAATCAACGAGATCACACCAATCGAGGCGCTGGGCCAGTTGGCCGAATTCAAGCGCCGGGCGGAGGAGCGGTGAGGTACAATGGACTGTTGTTGATCATCTCGCCGTTGTTGCTGTCGTGCGGTGCCGATGACGGAGGCGCCCGGGACGCCAACGAGCCGAGGCGCGGATTCGAACCGCCCGTCGTCACCAATCCGGAAGCGCCGGTAATCTATCCCGAAGACCTGTACGAAGACCAGGTTGAGGGACTGGTCCTGTTGCACCTCTTCGTCAACGAAGACGGCACGATCGTCCCCGATTCCACGCGCGTCGAGGAAAGCAGCGGCTTTCCTCAGCTCGACTCCGCCGCATTGCAAAGCGTCGATCTGCTGCGTTTCGCACCGGCCCGGCGCGACGGTGTTCCGGTGGCCACCGCCTTCGTCCAGCCCGTACATTTCCGTCACCCGGATCTCGCGGCCCGCGCGGAGAACCAGTGACTCCCGTGCCGGGGCGCCACGACAACGTGCTGCAGTCGATCGGCCGAACGCCACTCATCCGACTCAACAAGGTGACGGCGGGCATCCCGCATCCCATCTGGGGGAAGGCCGAATTTTTCAACCCGGGGGGATCGCTCAAGGATCGGATCGGCCTCGCCATCATCGAGAATGCGGAGGCGCGCGGCGAGTTGAAACCCGGCGGTGTTATCGTCGAGGGCACTTCCGGAAACACCGGTGTCGGTCTCGCCATCGCTGCGGCGATCAAGGGATACCGATGCATCTTCACCATGCCAGACAAGATGGCCGACGAAAAAGTCCGATTGCTCCGTGCATACGGCGCCGAAGTCATCATAACCCCCACCGCGGTTCCGGCGACGCATCCGGACAACTACGTGATGAAAGCGAAAGCCATCACGAAGACCACCCCGAACGCCATTCTGGCAAACCAGTTTTACAATCAGGCCAACCCTGAAGCACACTACAAGACGACCGGCCCCGAGATCTGGGACCAAACCGAAGGCAAGATCACACACTTCGTGGCATCCGCCGGCACCGGCGGCACCGTGAGTGGCGTCGGCCGCTTCCTCAAGGAACAAAATCCGGCAATCAAAGTCATTTGCGGTGATCCGGAGGGCTCGATCTACGGAGAGTACGCCCGCACCAAGGAAATCGGCCAGGGCCACCCCTACAAGGTCGAGGGCATCGGCGGCGACAAGATCCCCGAGGCCCTGCACTACGAGTTCGTCGACGAGTGGATGACAGTTTCCGATCCCGACGCATTCAAGATGGCGCGTCGTCTGGCTCGGGACGAAGGACTTTTCGTCGGGGGGTCGTCCGGACTCAACGTGCACGTGGCGCTTCGCATCGCGCGGAGTATCCCCAAAGGGGAGGACGCACTGATCGTCGTAGTCCTCGCGGACACGGGCGAGCGCTATCTGTCCAAGGTGTTCAACGACGATTGGCTCCGGGAGAACCAGATGCTCGAGGCCGAGCGGGTGCTGGCGGGATCGCTGTTGGAGGCCAAATCCGATGAGGCGCCCGAGCTCGTGACCATCGCGCCGTCGGCCACCGTGCGACAGGCCCTCAACCTGATGAGCACCTACAACGTGTCACAACTTCCGGTGGTCGAAGGATCGGAGAACGTGGGGTCGGTGGCCGAGTCCGCCCTGATGGCCGAAGCCGTCGCCGATCCGTCCACGCTGACGCGTCCGGTGCGCGATCTCATGGAGGATCCGTTCCCCGTGGTCGATCGCGACACGCCCCTCGAGCACGTGACCGCGCTCCTGTCCCGGGAAAATCCGGCGGCATTGGTCCGACACGACGACAGGATCGAAGGCATCATCACGCGGCACGATGTGCTTCACAAGGTCGCGGGAATCAGCTAGCCGCAGGAGAGCCGCAAGCACCATGGCCCACTATCTCTTGTCCGCTGAAGCGAATTTCTCCGCCGCCCACACGTTGCCAGGCGTCGAGATGTGCGATCGCTTACACGGGCACAACTGGCGGGTGCGACTCACGGTCCGCGTCGAGGAGGACTCCCTGTCAAAAACGAGCATGGGTGTGGATTTTCGCGTCATCGAGGACATCGCGAAATCGACGGTCGCCGACTTCGAACACCAGTACCTGAACGACCTCGAACCATTCAAGGGATACACCCCGTCTGCCGAACGGCTCGCGAAGGTAATTTGCAGCCGCGCGCGCGATCGACTCATCGCCGCCGGCCAAAATGCGGCCATCGATCAAATCGAGGTGTGGGAGATGCCGCAATACCGGGTCGTCTACCGCCCGTGAGTCACCGAGTGACGGTCCTGACGGGTGGCTCGTCACCCGAACGGGACGTCGCGTTGGCCGGAGCCGCGGAGGTCGTGAAGGCGTTGCGGGCCGCCGGTCACACGGTGTCGGTGGTCGACACCGTCACAGGGCCCCTCTCCCCGGATCGGCAAGCTGCGTTGCTCACCGGCGCGGTCGATCGGGAACCCCCGACCCCCGAGGAGCTCCGCAGCCTCAGAGAGCGCGAGCTCGGCCCAGCCATGGTCGATCTCCCGGAGCTCAGAGGCGCCGATGTCGTGTTCCCCGTCCTCCACGGCCGGCAGGGAGAGGGCGGAGAACTCCAGGCGTTACTGCAACTGGCGGGGATTCCCTTCACTGGCAGTGACGCCCTCGGCAGCGCCATCGCGATGGCCAAAGACGTGGCGAAGGGCCTGCTCCGCAACGCGGGAATCACGACCCCCGACTGGGCCATGTGGCCCTCGTCGCCCGAGGAAACAGCGGCCCTGGGTCTGCCCCTGGTCGTCAAGCCGTCCCGCGTGGGGTCCACGATCGGGCTCAGTGTCATCGATTCCCTGGGCCAGCTCGAGGATGCCGTCGCCGTCGCACGCGACTATGATGACGACATCCTCCTGGAGACGTTCATTCGAGGTCGGGAGCTCACCGTGGGGATTCTGGGGAACACGGCATTGGCGGTCGGCGAGATCATCCCCGACCACGCCCATTTCGACTACGAGTGCAAGTACACGCCGGGTCTGACACAGGAGATCTTTCCGGCAGACCTGGACGGCGCAACCACAGCCGCGCTACAAGCGACCGCCCTTGCGGCCCATCGGGTGTTGAAATTGCGCGACTCTTCGCGCATAGATTTCATCCAGACGTCCAGCGGGACGGCCTATTGCTTGGAGGCCAACACCCTGCCGGGGTTGACGCGGACCAGCCTTCTTCCGCAATCGGCCGAGGCAGCCGGAATCCCCTTCCCGGAGCTGTGCGCAAAAATGTGTGACCTGGCGTTGGACCGCCATCACGGAACAAAGGCGGCGTGCTAGGGATTTTATTAGAGTATGATGATGCGATCACCAATCTCGCTCACCCCCTGGGTCCGCCGACTCCTCGTGGCGAACGCCGTGGTGTATCTGCTCACCATCACGGTGTTTACGGGACCGTGGTTCCTCCAGCTATTTGCGTTCGACCCCGCAATGGCGCTGCAGCGCCCGTGGACGCTGGGCACTTACATGTTCCTCCACGGCGGGTTCTTCCACCTCGCCTTCAACATGCTGATGCTCTTTTTCTTCGGGCCGGCCGTGGAGGATTGGTTGGGTGGCACCGCCTTCGCACGGTACTATCTGTTTTGCGGACTCGGAGGAGCGGCACTCTCGTTCGGGTTCCTGTTGTTTTCGCCTGTCACCATGGTCATCGGCGCGAGTGCCGCGGTGTTCGGCGTAGCCCTGGCCTTCGCCGTTCGGTGGCCCAACACGCCCATCTACATTTTCCCCATCCCGATCCCGATCAAGGCGTTTTGGCTCGTGATCGCCCTGGCCACCATCGATCTCACCTTCGCCCTGCTACAGGTTCAAGACGGGGTCGCCCACCTGGCCCATCTCGGCGGATTCGTCTTCGGGCTCGGGTATCTACGATGGGGAATCGGGGGCACGCAACGCTCCGCACCCACCACATATCAAGAACCTGTGCGGGTACTCGCCCACCCCGCGACGGTACACGACCAAGAAGCCAAGGAGCCCCACCAGGCGCCCCAACGCAATCGGCCGTCGTACGACGATGTCGACAAAGTGCTGGACAAGATCTCCGCCACCGGCATCGAAAGCCTCACGGTCGACGAGCGCCGACTGCTGGACGACATGAGCCAGCGCCTTCGGCGAAGCTAGACCTTCCCCAAGAACGAGATTCATGTCGTACCGCCACCGACTCTTTACATGAGCGGAACCGCAGGACACATTCACCTCCCTTCCCATGCTCATCGACCTTGTTCCGAATTTCTTCGACGCCATCTCATCGGCGGATCCCGTGAAGGGATACCGACGCTATTTCGACGAACATCGGCTCGTGTTGGATTCGTACTGGCAGAACTACATTCTCGATCCGCACGGGCCCCAGGCCGATGAGGTCATCGAGCGCGCGGTGCACGCCCAGCGCGGCGACCTCCATGCGCTACTCCAACGAGTCGATGTGAAGAAGATCGCCGAGGAAAGCCTGGCTCGGTGCGAGGACCTGTTCCAGGTGGACCGGTCCATCGATCTCTATCTGATGATTGGAGTGGGAGGCGCAAACGCCGGCGAGCTGATCGTCGCCGGCCGCGGGATCGCTTTCATCTGCCTCGAACACTTCACCGGGCGTCCCAATCCCGAAACCTCCGGCATGGGACTTTCCCCGGATTTATTGCCGGTGTGGATCGCCCACGAGATCGCACATCTCGTGCGGTATACATCTCCCGGCAGTCGCAGCGAACTCGCCCGTATCGTTCACGAGGCAGGCGGCCGCTACGACTACTGGGAGACCGGCAGTTGTGTCACCCTGCGGGAGTTGCTGATCAATGAGGGGCTCGCCGTGGCGGCGTCCCGGGAGGCCGCCCCGGGCTTCGAGACGCGCCAGTATTTCGGTTTCGGGAGCCGGCAGTACCAGAGGCTTCGGGAACTGGAAGCCTTCATGCGGATCAACGTGGTCGAAGAACTGGACCAAACCGGTCTCGGGTTCCGCATGCGGTATCTCGCAGCGGGCATGAGTCCGTCGTCACGCCGCCTGGGCGATCGCGTGCTCCCGGAGCGGTCCGGTTACTACCTTGGGTATCGCATGGTCGAAGGCTATGTCGCTCAGCACGGGATCGCCAACGCCCTGCGCGCTTCGGCGGAGGAGTGCGTCGATGCAGACCTCCAGCCGGTGAGGGCCCGGTCGGCATGACTGAGCGGCAGAGCGTCAAGCCGCATCCCGAACGGCGTCGCGACTCCACGCTGCGCGAAATGCTCGATGATCTGGTGGAGCATGTCAGGCAAGTGGCAAAGGATCGTCGGGACATGACGCCCGACGAATTGGAATACGCCAGAGAGCGCATGGCGTGGCTATCCGACGAAATCTGGCACCGCGTCCTGGAGGAAGGCTCGGGCAACGAGTAACGACGCCTACTTCCCGACGCAAAACGTCGCGAACAGTCGGTCCAAGACGTCCTCGGTTGTCACGACCCCGATGATGTCTTCGAGGGCACGGACCGCTGCCCGCAGGTGAACCGCGGCCACGGCGCTCTCCATCCCAGACGCCCGGACCGACCTGAAGGCTTCGACCTCCTCCAACGCGCTTCGCAGCGCGGCCCGATGCCGTTCTCGTGTCACCAAGGGCTCGAGGTCCGCTCGGGGGAGCAGGCTCGAAAACGCCAACCGGGCGAGGTCGGAGCGGAGGAGCTTCAGACCTTCTCCCGACATCGATGAGACACGAATCCCCTCCTCGTCGTCGCATGTCGACACCAGGTCGGCCTTGGTGCGCACCAACACCACCGGGGCTTGAAGCTCGGCGAGAAACTCCCGCTCCGTCGGATCCAGATCTCGCCCGGACTCGGCGCAACACAGCACCACATCGGCGCCCTCCAGATAACGGCGACTCACTTCGACGCCGAGCCGGTCCACCCGATCGGTCGTGGAGTGCAAGCCCGCCGTGTCGATCAGCCGGAGCGGGAACCCGTCACAGGTGATTGGCACCTCGATAGCATCTCTGGTAGTTCCGGCGATGTCTGTGACGATCGCGCGCTCGCTGCCAATGAGCGCGTTGAACAGCGACGACTTCCCCACGTTGGGACGCCCGGCAATGACCGCCACGGCACCCTCCCGCAACCGCTCTCCCTCGGCCGCGGTTTGTGACAGAGCAGCGAGTGCGGTGGTGAGGGCGTCGATGGCGGCCTCGATTCGCTCCGGTGCAACCGGTCCGCCGTCCTCCTCGGGGAAATCGATCTCGTAACTGACGAGGGCCTCCAGCTCCAGCACGTCGCTGCGGAAGTGCTCGATCCGTCGGGACAAGCCTCGATCCAACTGGTCCAGCGCCGCGCGCCTCTGCGCTGGTGCCGTCGCGTCAATGAGATCCCCCACCGCCTCGGCCTGAAGCAGGTCCATCTTGCCATTCAGCACCGCACGTCGTGTGAATTCTCCGGGTGCAGCCACTCGTGCCCCTGCGGCCACCAAGGCGCCCAGCGTCTCCGCCGGCGCCAGCAAGCCCCCGTGCGTGGAAATCTCCACGACGTCTTCACCGGTATATGATGCGGGAGCGTGGTAGACGACGTACAGCACGTCGTCGAGAATTTCGTTCGTGGGAGGGTGGACGACGTGTGCCCGCTTGGCGCGGCGCTCCGCAGTGCGATCGAAGGGCTCGAGCACTCGGGCGGCGACATCGAACGCCTCGGCACCCGAGAGCCGCACGAGCGCGATGGCGGAGCGCCCAGGCGGTGTGGCCACGGCGGTGATGACGTCTGTAAGCATATGTCGTAACGTAGCCGGGGCGCTCAGTACTCAGTGTTTGCAAACCCGACGCCGACAGCATCGAGCCACTGAGTACTGACTACTCTTATTTCTGCGCCTTCTTCCTACGCATGCGCTCCTGCGCGACGCCCCATTGCTGCGGAATGCTGGCGATGTTGCTCGTGGCGTAGTACAAATTCAATCCCGCGGAAAACCCGAGGAACAAGAACGTCAGCATGATCGGCATGAAGTAGACCATCATCTTGGTCTGCGGGTTCGGCGGAACGCCGATCTGGCCGATCTTCATGACGGCGAACATGGAGAGCCCCATGATCACCGGAATGATGTAGAGGGGATCGGCGAGGGAAAGATCCGGGAGCCACAGGAAAGGGACGCCGCGAAGCACGATGGTGTTGAGGAACACAAAGAACAACGTGAAGAGGATCGGCATCTGCAGCACCATCGGCAAACAACCGCCAAGGGGATTCGCTCCGTGCTTGCGGTACAATCCCATCATTTCCTTTTGTTGCTGCTGCTTGTCGTGCTTGTAACGCTCCTGGATGTCCTTCATCTCCGGTTGCAACGCCTGCATCGCCATGGTCGAGCGCATGGCCTTTTGATTGAGCGGCCACAGGGCAAGTCGGATGGCGATCCCGAAGAGAATGAGCACCCAGCCATACGCCAGGTTCAGCGTTTCATGCATCCACAACAGCATCCGCACCACGAGGATCGACAATGGACCGATGACGGGCCGGAGAATCCAGCCGTAGGGGTTCACGTCTTGGAGCTCGTGGCCGATGCGCGCGAGCCGTCGATACTCCTGCGGCCCGATGTAGAGCGCAAAGGAGAAGGCTCCGGCCGGCATGGGCAGCGAGGCCAGCACGTTCGCCTGCGTAGCCTGCACGACCTGGCGTCTGCCTATGACGCCGAGAAACCCTTTGGTCTGAGCTTGCGTGCGGGGCCCTCCGGTGGCGACGGCGCCGCCGAAACGAGCCTGACCGTCCTCGACGGCGAGGATGGCCGCCAGAAAATACTTGGATTTGATGGCGACCCACTCGAACGGTCCGTCCAGGGTGCGGCGCTCTCCGGAATCCAACTTGCTGAATTTCAGGTTGTCGGTGGAGCGAGCTTTCGTGACGACGCCGTACGAGCGAAAATCCACGATCGAATCGAAATCGATGGAACGCAATCGGGGCCCCAGGCCCACCACCAGCAGACCTGCAGTGGCCTGAATGCCCTCCAATTCGCCCCGAATGCGAATCAGGTAGCGCTCGGGATCGAACGAATACACGAGGCGCACAGTGGCGGCGCCACGGCGGGCCACCCAAATCAATTCCGCGCCTCCCGCCCCCACGTCGATGGCCCGGCTCGACGGTTCGAACTCCCAGTCGACCAACGACACCGTGTCCTGGCCGAAGACCAGCCGATAGGTCAAGAAGCCGGAGAAATCCGGAATCAGTTGGGCCTCGGGCGGCCCCGCGGCGAACGACTCGTACTCATTGAGGACGGCCCCGACCAGACGCGCTCCCCGGGGCGAAAACTCGTATCGATACAGGGGAGACGAGACCACCACCGGCTCGGGGCTCGGCGGGGGCACCGATGCCGTGTCGACGGGCGCCAGCCCGGGCCTCGGCAACACCGGTTGAGCGGAGCGAACCACCGTGTCGGGCGTGTCCGCGGGGGAGGCGGCCTCGGGCGGCACGGCCGGCCCCTCGGCTATCGGACGCGGCGGGGGCGGACCCATGATCACCGACGGCAGAACCAACACCATCAGGATAAGCGTGATGGCCAAGAGCGTGCGACGATCCATCAGCGGAGCTCGTTCATGGGACCGGGTCGTACCCTCCAGACGAGAATGGGTGGCACCGGCCGATTCGCCGAATACCGAGCCAAGAACCCTTCAGGGCCCCGTGGCGCCTGAGCGCCTCGAGTGTGTACATGGAGCAGGAAGGCGTGTGCCGGCACGGCGAGGGGAACGGGGATGCCACCATCTGGTACAGGCGTACCAACCCGATCATGAACAGGCAGGGAACCCGCGTCATCCGGAAATCGACTGCAGCCATGCCGCTAGGTCTCCCGTCAGATCTTCCGCGCGGGCCCCGTAGGCACCGGGCAGGGCGCGAATCACGAGATCGACGGGCATGAGCTTCGGGAGTATGTACCGTCGGCCCGCCTCCCGCAGCCTGCGTCGCACGCGGTTACGAGCAACCACGCTCGCTCCATATCGGGGCACGATAATGCCCATGCGCGGATGCCCCTCGTCGTTTGGGCGCCAGGAGATGTCCAACCGGGGTGTGCGACGGTGCCGACCGCCCTGCTGCGCCGCTCTGAGATCTGATTCGCGCGAAATCCGCCAACTCCGAGGGAGCCCCTCGGACGTCAGCTTCCTCCATGCTTGGACGGTAGCGAAACGGCGAGCTGCTTACGGCCCTTCTTGCGCCGTCGCTTGAGTATGTCACGGCCCCAACGCGTGCTCATACGGGCCCGGAAGCCGTGCTTGTTGATCCGCCGCCGATTGCGCGGCCGGTAGGTCGGTTTCATCTCTATCCCTCAAGCAAGGCGCGAAAGCTAGTCCCCATCTGGGCTTTGGGTCAAGGTTGACTTTTCCACACCACAGAAATAAGATCTTGCGCTCTCTCGTTTCACTCCAGTCACTTTTGCTCGTTGATAAATGGAGCTGACAGCCCAAGAAACCTGGTCGCGGCTGCTCGAGGAGGCACGTCACGAGCTTCCCGACAATACGATGCGGACCTGGCTGGAGCCGGTGGAGGCGGTCGCCCTTAACGAGGGACGGTTGATCGTCAGCGCGCCAGACCAGTTCGCCGTCGAGTGGAACGAATCCAAGCACTCCCACCTCCTCTCACGGCTGGCGTCCCAGGCGTTCGGCCACCCCCTGGAGGTGGTGTTCCAAGTGCAGGCGGAGCGCACCCAGCGACCCCAGATGGACTTCTTCGTGGCCCCGCCCCCGAGCAGTGGGACCGCGTCCGCGGTCCAGATGGCTACCCCGCTCAACCACCGATACACCTTCTCGACATTCGTCATCGGCAAATCCAACGAGCTGGCAGCCGCAGCTGCTCACGCCGCGTCGGAGGCCCCGGGGAAGACCTACAACCCCCTTTTCATCTATGGGGCGACCGGGCTCGGCAAGACGCATCTCATGCAGGCCATCGCCCACGCCCTGATCGAGCGGAATCCATCCAGCCGCGTGGTCTACCTCGGCGCCGAGCAGTTCATCAACGAGGTCATCGAGAGCATTCACAGCCGGTCGATGCCGGAGTTCCGCCGTCGATACCGTAATGACTCCGACATCTTCCTGGTCGACGACGTCCATTTCCTCGAAGGCAAGGAAATGACCCAGGAGGAGTTCTTCCATACCTTCAACGCCCTCCACGAGGCCGGCAAGCAGATCGTGGTGACGTCGGACCGAGCCCCGAACGAGATTCCGGGTCTCGAGGCGCGCCTGGTGAGCCGCTTCGAGTGGGGCATGGTCGCCGACATCAGCCAGCCCGACTTGGAGCACCGCATCGCCATCCTTCGAAAGAAGGCCGAACAGGAACACCTCGAACTGACGATCCCCGACGACGTGCTCCGGTTCATCGCCGAGCACGTGCGGAGTTCCGTCCGGGAGCTGGAAGGGTGCATCATCAAGTTGCTGCTCTTCGCGTCGTTGAAGCACCGCGAAGTAACCATCGATTTGGCGCGGGATGCCCTCTCGGATAAGATCCGCCAGGCAGACATAGCCGCGTCCGAGATGCCCGCTGCCACGCCGACGGTGGATCGGGTGCAGGAAGTGGTTGCCCGGCGATGGGGTGTCTCGCCGGAAGGGTTGCGTTCGAAGTCCCGGACGAAGACGCTGACCGTTCCCCGGCAGGTTGCCATGTTCCTGGCCAGAGATCTCCTCGGCCTTCAGCTCGTGGAAATCGGCCAGGCCTTCGGCGGCCGCGATCACTCCACCGTGATTCACAGTGTCGGGAAGGTCGAGAACGAGATGCGACGCGATCGCCAGTTCCGGGAGCGCATCGAGCTAGCGCGGCGTGAGTTATCCGCACCCTAGTGCACAATTCTGTGGGGTAGTCGTGGGATGCCGACCTGGCTGCCGAGTTGTCCCCAGACAATCCACAGAGCCGACAGAGAGCCAACATGATGTCCGGAAGCCAATCTTCCTACGCGGCACGAAGTTACACAACTTCTCAAGGTTTCCAGGGACCCTACTACTACTACTATTAAGTTATACCATACAGTAGTAGTTCTTAATATCCACGATCCAGGGAGCGGCATGAAGTTCACCATAACGCGAGATCAGTTTCAGCAAGGCCTTCTGGCGGTGGCTTCCAGCGTGCCGACCCGAACGACACTGCCCGTACTTTCGAACATCCTGGTAGAAGCCACTGACGAAGGCATTCACCTGGCAGGCACCGACCTAGACATCGCTGTGAGCATCGTCGTGCCGGCGGATGTGGAGGAGCACGGAGCGGTCACCCTCCCGGCGAAGAAGCTGGTGGAGATCGTCCGCGAATTGCCGACTGCGGCGATCAAGGTTTCGAGTGCGGGAGAACAGCGGATAACCCTGGAGTGTGGTCCCTCCCGGTTCAAATTGCTGGGCATTTCTCGGGATGAGTTCCCGAGCTTCCCCGCGGTATCGTTCGACGATGCCTGGAAAATGACTTGTGGCGACATCCAGAACTTGATCAACCATGTCGCCTTTGCCGCCTCGACCGAGGAAAGCCGGCCCATCCTCAACGGCGTGCTTTGGGAGATGCGGAAGGACATGATGCGGATGGTGGCTACGAACGGGCACCGATTGGCGAAAATGGAAATTCCCGTTTCGGGTGGTTCGACGGCAACGGACTTGATCGTGCCGCCGAAGGCGCTGGAGCAGATTCGTCGGCTATTCGGGCCGGCCGATGAAGTGGATGTCGCCCGGAGCGATAATCACCTGGGCTTTCGGTCGCGGAAAACTCTTGTCTACACGCGGCTCATCGAGGGTCCCTATCCGAACTACGACCAGGTGATTCCCACTGACAACGACAAAATCGCCACCATCAACCGGCAGTCCCTCACCGCGGCAATACGGCGGGTGGGCGTGGTCGCCAGCGATCAGACCCATCGTGTGCGCCTCTCGTTCAGCGGCGGGACGCTCAAGTTCTCGGTCAACACGCCTGATCTGGGTGAGGCCCACGATGAGATTTCGGTGACGTACGACGGCGAGCCGCTGGAGATCGGCTTCAACGCCACCTACCTGCTCGAGTTGCTGAAATACCTGCCCACCGATGAGGTCCGCTTCACGCTGAAGGCGCCGGAACGTGCGGCCACGCTGGAGCCCGTGGGCTGGGACGATCCCGCTTCATACCTCTGCTTGGTGATGCCGCTCAGGTTGGTGGACTAGCCTCGCCCAGCAGCCCGGTCACCGCTGTCCCAGCAACAGGTTTCTCGCCACAAGGCCGGCGCTGAACCGTTCGAAGACGGGCGTGTCGTCTCTCGGGACCCCCGAGGCCATGAGGGTGACCTGGCGCGTGCCCCCGATTGAGAAGCCCAGGTGGAGCTGGTCGATGCGGAAGTTCGGTCCGAGATTCAGGGCCCCGATGAGCACGAGGGGAAACGCCACGGGCAAGTAGGCCTGGGCGCCGGCGCGGTACGTGAAATCGAAACCTGATTCATTGACGCCCCGTCGCTCAGTGGCATGCGCCTCCGCGGAAAGTTGAAACCGGCTTGTCATGTACTGCGCACCTCCGATGGCGGTGATGAGCATGTTCTCGCCGCGCACCTCGGGTCGGCCGATGTTGCGTGCGGTCAGCCCGAACTGGATGGCCGGGTTAGGCATGAAGAGCAACCCGGCGTCGAATCCTCGACTGCTCGTCGTATCCTGCTGGTACCGGCTGACGGTGACGCCGAGGGCACCGTGCCTCATGGGTAGCGCCAGGCCGACGCGGAGGTGGCCCACGGCCGGCTCATCGTCGAATCGGGTTCGGTGGTACCCCACGGAGATACCCCTGGTATTGAACCCGATCACGTATTGCTCGACCCGGAATTCGTTGCCCATTACTCGCTCCAGGGTCAATTCCCCTATGATGGAAGCTTCCGGGAGCATCCCCAGGCCGGCTGGATTGACCCACAAGGCGCGGACGTCGTTGGCATTCGTGACGAACAAATAGTCGCTGGAGCGCACCGCCACCTGGGCGGTGGCGCCGCCCGCCACGCCTGCCGCTAGCAGCACCGTGGCCGCCAGCACGAGGCGGCGCTTCACTGGCGCACCCGAATCGTGTCGGCCTGGGTCTGCCTGATCTGACGGATCTCGTCGAACTCGACCAACAGCATCTGTCCGGTGAACTCGTCCTCTCGCATGGACCCCAATAAGACTCCGTCGCCGGACAGCAGTGAGACGCCCCTCACCGTGCCGGTACCCTCGATGGTGAACGGCTGACCGAACTGATCCCCGGATCCGTGGAGTTCATACGTGCGGTCCCAGTACACCGTCAACACCTGCCTGCCGGCCTCGTCCGGCCGCCAGTCTTCCGACCGATACTGTGTCACGGCACGAACCGCGATCTCGGCGCCGGCGTCATCGCGGGTCGTTTCCGTCGTGTCCATCCACGTCGAGTTGGGCCGCAGACCGTCCTGCGACAGCCGGGGAAGGAAACCCTCGATCTGTCTTGCAAGCTGACCCGAGAGGATCGACGTGGCGTCACCGCCTGCCAACGGACCCAACACGCCTGTCGAAGAGAGGGACGCGTTGAACCTTATCCCGGTAGCGCTGCCGATCTCCTTGGGTAGGATGTTCTGCGCGGTGGCGTCGAGGACCGTGTCGATGATGAACGAGGCCATGAGGGTCGAATCCGCGTCGCGGATCTCGGCGGTGAGGTGGTAGAGCAACACGAAACCGTCCCGCTGCATCCGGCCGTCGACGCTGCGCTCGACGACGCGATGGGACACGCCTTCGTACGACGTAACCGATGGACCGAACCGGAAATGGTTCGGGGCGGGTGCCACGGCACCCGCCGGGGGTGCATTCGCGCTGGACCCCCCACACGCCGCCAACGCACTCACCAGGGTTGTAAAAGCAATAACACGAACTCTCATGTCTTGGCTTTGCATCCTCGGTGCTTGGTGCGTCTGCACACCGTCAACAAACCTGCGATGTGGAGTGGGACGAGAGCTGGCGGAGCCGTAAGCCGAGTTCTGTTCGCACGCGTGAGCGGGCGGATGGTCATCTATCTGGGACGACAGTCGCCTGCCGCCTCGAGCGGCCTACCCGCGGTTCAAGTGGTCCGGGCCGAACCGTCACCGCCTATTTGGCCTTGCTCCAATTGGGGGTTACCCTGCCACGTCTGTTGCCAGCCGCGCGGTGGGCTCTTACCCCACCATTTCACCCTTACCCTTTCGGGCGGTTTGTTTTCTGTGGCCCTGTCCGTCGCCTTTCGACGCCCAGGCGTTACCTGGCAATCTGCCCTGCGGAGCTCGGACTTTCCTCGACCCATCCTGCGATGGGCCGCGACCATCACGCTCCACCAAACTCTCGTCCGATGCAAAGATAGCCGCTTCGGACTTCTCGCTCTAGAGCGGATCGGACCCCACGGTTGAGCCGCGGTTGAAGAAGGCTCGCTCGGGGTTGCCCGGGCGTTCATTGAGCTGCTCGATGATGCGTCATGCGTCGTTCGCCTCCCCGCCGGACCAAGACCTTCGGAGCCATCGCGACGATCCTGGACGAGGTCGAACGGTCCACGATCGACGCGGCGACGGGAGGGTACGTCGCCGCGATCCATGCCCGGAATGTCCACGAAGCCATTCGGACGGTGCGCGAGCGGGACGTCAAGGCCGTGCTCGTATCACCGAGATGTGTTTCCCGAGCCGATGTCGCCAACGTCGCCCGCCTCGCTCAGGAGTTTCCGGGCGTGCCGTTGGTGGCCGTGCTGTCGCACCACAGAGGCGATTACAGCGAGCGCTTGCTGCAGCTGGGCAATTCGGGCGTACACACCATGGTCGACCTCAGCAAGCGGGACGGTTGGAAGAGACTTCGCACGATGGTGGTTCGCGAGGCGACCAACTTGTCGAATCAGATTCTCGCCGCGACATTTGACGCGTTGCAAGCCCCAACGTCGGGCACCAGGCACTTCTTTGAAACATTGGTCGGCCGGGCGCCCCGGATGCCGGCGGCCCGGACATTGATCGCGCAATTCGACGTGCCCGCCAGCACGCTGATCTCCCGATTCTTTCGCGCCGGACTTCCGTCGCCGAAACGCTATCTCGCGGCGGTCCGTTTGACGTATGCCGCCTCGCTGATGAGAGTCGAGGGACTTTCGCTGGGTGACGTGGCGTACCGACTCGACTTCTCGTCGCCGCAGAGCTTCTCCCGACATATTCGCACGGCGACGGGCATGACCGGTACGGAATTTCGCGAACGCGTGACGTTCCGATCGGCGCTACGGGATTTTACTGAGCGGCTGATCCTGCCCTTTCGCGCGACGTTCCGAACCTTCCATCCTTTTTGACAGTGGGTGGGGCCTGGACAAGCATGGGGACGAATGAATCGTGGGAGGGCAGGATCATTCTCGCCGCGGCGGCAAGTCCTTAGTAGTCGGTGCCGGAGTCGTCCGGATGGACCACGGCGAACCGGGCGATGCTGGCGCGCACCCGCTCGGCAAGATCCGCGAGCTGCCCACTCACGGCGTTGAGATCGCCGATGGTGCTCTGCTGCGCAGCCATCGCCATGGCAGCACCGTCGGCCTCGCGGGCTGATCGTGCGCTGATGGCCGCGACCTCGGTCATTTTCTGGGCGAGCCCGGCCATGCGGTTGGCCTGCGACCGGGAAACGGCGGCGGTGTCCTCTACCGTCTCGGTGATCTGGGAAACACCGCGGTGCAGGTGTGCGAGGGCCACCTGTGCGTCCCGCGCTACGTCACGCACGTCCTTGACCCGCTCCTGGCCTGAGGCCATGGCCCGGGATACCGCGTCCACCCGCATCTGGAGGTCGCGTATCAGGTCGGCCACGTCGCGGGCGGAATTGGCGGCCTCGCCGGCGAGGGCGCGCACCTCATGCGCGACGGCGGCAAAGCCTTCACCCGAGCCGGCGGAGTGTGCCGCCTCGATGGCGGCGTTGAGGGCCAGTACGTGCGTCTGGCGCGCGATGCGGGAGATCGTCTCCGCGAACGAACCGATGCGTTGGGACATGGCACTGAGCTCAGCGACCGACTCCGCCGTGGTGCGCACCTCCTCGCCGATGGCGAGCAAGGCGTCGCCCGCCCGCTCGACGCTGGCGCGCCCGCGCTCGGCGGCATCCTCCAAGTGGCGCGCGTCGAGGGCGACCCGCTCGGCTCGCTCCTGCAGCCCACTGGCTTCTTCGGCCGCCTCGGTGCTGTCGCTGCGACTGTCGTCGGCCAGTTCCCGCTGCACCGCCATTTCCTTCGCCAGGTCCGCCGACGTGCCGGCGACCGTCTTGCTCGACTGCAACACGCCTGTCGCCCCTTGCGAGAGCACTTCTGCCAGAATGACGACCTCGTCGGTTTCGCGCTGTACCAGCGAGATCGTGCTGGAGATCTCATCCAGCATGCGGTTGAAGGACCGCTCGAGAAAACCGAGCTCGTCGGATTTAGCCGCCGCCGCCCGGACGCCGAGTGCACCACCTTCGGCCAACCGCATGATCGTCCGGCTCTTGCGGATTCTGGCGACGAGCGTTGAGGGAATGCTCAAGAGGGTCGTCGCCACGATGAAGAAGACGATGGCGTCTATGTAGATAGTGTTGGGCAACGTCGACAAGTCGTAGGCAGGGTCGGCGAAGGTAACGCCATGCAGGACGGCGGCCCCGATGTAGGCGAAGGACGCGAACAGGGCCAACACCGAGCCCACTGTACGACTCTCGCTGAACGCGTAGGGAAGGATGGCAATGAAGAACACCGCCAGGAGACCGCCTGGCCCCAGCAGCATGACCACCGTGCTGACCACCAGAATGTCCAGGCCAGCCACGCAATAAACGAACCACCAGCGATACAACTCCGACCGCACGATGGCGAGCACTGTGAGATTGAGGACGACGGCACCGAGGGTGACGGTGCCCACGACTGCGCCGGAGACGTCGGTGTGGCCCACCCACTTGAGCCCGAGCACCAAGGCCAGACCTGCGGCGATGATGGCCCACCGGCGAGTCACGCTCACCGAGATGGTTTGGGCGTCCTTTTGGAGTTGTTCGTTCAGCCCGTCGGCGCTGTAGTCGCCGGTCCACGCGCGGAGCCGGGTCTGGACGGAAGGACGTCTGCGGGGGGGCTCGGGGTCGCTCATGACATCGTAAGATTAACTGCCGCTAAAGTAGTAATGCGATGTCTTGCCAGAAGAGAGGGTGAATTCCCCGATACGGTGGGAGTGCTGTTGCAGCAGGGAGACTAAGGTGTCACGCCTGGAAGGCTTGCTATTCGCCATGGCCGAATAGTAGTAGCTTGAACTACTACTTTTTTTTCAGCATCGACTTGAAGGCTCCAAATAGCCCGCCCTTGTCGCTGTCTTCGACTTCGGCCCCAGGCTCGGCGGCCTTGGCGGTCCCGTCGGCGAACTCCTCGACGGTGGCCGGGCGGTCGTTCGGGTCTCTCTGCAGCCCCCGCATGATGGCCCGCTCCAGGGCGGCGGAGAACTTGACTCCCTTGACCGCCCGGTTGAGCGGCTTGGGGTCGGCCGTCAGAAGCTGTTGGAACAATTCTCGCGGGGATTTGCCTTCGTAAGGATGGAGGCCGGTGAGGAGATAGTAGGCGATGGTTGCCAGGCTGTAGATATCGGCGGACGGCCCCACGAGTTCCCCGGAAAGGGCCTCAGGGGCTACGTACTGGAGCGTCCCGACGAAGAACCCGGTCCGGGTCAGGCGTTGGGCCGGGTCGGCCTGGGCGTCGCGGGCGATCCCGAAATCCAGCAGCTTGACGGCTTGGGTCTCGGGATTGTAGACGATATTCTCGGGCTTCAAGTCCCGATGAATGATGTCGGAAGCGTGGGCGGCCCCGAGGGCGCCCGCGAGCTGGGTGATGATGGTTGCGACGAGCGGTGGTGCTAGGCGGCCTGTCCGCTCGACGAAATCGGATAAAGGCTCGCCGTCGGCCCACTCCAGCGCCAGGTAGATGAGCCCGTCGGCCTCGCCGTAGTCGAACGTCCGGACGACGCTGTCGTGTTGTACACGGCCGCCGTACTCCGACTCCCGAAGGAATCGCTTCCGAGCGTTCTCGTCGGTGCGAAGCCGCGGCTTGAGAATTTTGACCGCGCAATTGCCACGGTCGATGTGCTCGGCGCGGTAAACGGTGGCGGTTCCGCCCTCGCCGACGCGCTTGAGGAGGCGGTAGTCGGCAATAGTGCGTCCAGCGAGATTTTCCTGGGCCATGTAAGGCCGGAAAGTAATGTTCAGTCGTGGATTTCGGCAAGTTGAGAGCAGAGTTCGCGTTAGGTTTGGAGAGATCCGATTGAGAGTGGGGTAAGAGTGAGAAGTTGCGCCTTGCGCCGCCGACACCTCATGTTCGGTCTGGCGTTCACTTTTTGGTCACCCGTTGTGCCCGCGACGGCTCAAACCGACAGGCTGGTCAATCCGGGTTCGAGTTGGGCCGGGCCCTGGCACGCCGCGGTCGGGTTGGCGGACCGGCTCGGTGATTCCACCGGCCCGGCCGATGTGCTGGAAGCGGCCGAATCGGAAATCGCCCTCGGGCGGCCTATGCAGGCGATCGCGATTCTCTCGGCATATGCCTTGCCCGATTCGCTTTTCGACGGCGCTCCCCTGGCGCTTCGTGCCGCGGCCCTCTACCTGCTGGGAGAGTACGAGGAGGCCGGGGAGTTGTTCGACGGTGCCGCGGTCTTCGCCACCGGGTTGCGGCAGGGGATCTTGCTCACCCGCGCGGCGGAAGCCTCCGAGCAGGCCGGTCTGCGCGAGCTAGCGGCCGAGCGATATCGGATTGCTGCCTCGGCCGTTCCCGCCGCCCGCGGTTGGTTGGCCATCCGGCGAGCGCGACTGACCGACGACATCGCCCAGGCCTTCGAGCTGCTGAGGGTCGTTCCCGAGGCCGGTACGGCCCTGGCCGGCGAGGTCCGCGTATTCATGCTAGCGGCAGCGGGTGACACCGCCGGGGCCGTAGAGGCGATGGTTGCCCTGGGCCGACCCGGTGATGCGGGGATTCTTGCCTTTGCCGCCGGCGACCGGATTGCGGCTCGCCGCCTCGTCTATCGGGCCATCGAGATGCGGGACGAAGACCAAGCACTTCAGGGTGTCGCGGCCGCCGTGGAGCACTTCCCGGCGACCAATATTGAGGAGCACTTGGCGATAGCGCGGGCGGTTTCGCGCTACGGCCGCGCGGCAGACGCCTTGCCCCACGTGGCCGCCGCGGTGGTCGCCGGCGATTCTTCGGTGGAGACGCTGCTCTTTTACGGGCAGACCATGGAGACCAGCGGCAACCGGCCCGATGCGCTGGAGGTCTACGCCGTGGCCGCCGCGGGCGTGGGAGATCAGGTGGGTGAAGCGTCATACCGCTGGGCGCGCACGCTGCTCCGTTTGCGTCACCGTGAGGCCGCGTTTGCGGCGCTGGGCGAATTCCTCACCGAACGTCCCGATCACGACCGCGCCGCAGCGGCGCTCTTTCTCATGGCGGACCTGCGGCAGGATCAGGGCCGGGTGCGGGAATCGGACAGCCTCTTCCGACTCCTGAACGGCAGGTGGCCGGCCAGCGAGTTCGCCTCGACGGCGCGTTCGCGGCTCGCCGGGAGGGCGCTGGCCCGCCAGGACACGGAGCGGGCCCTCGAGCTCTTTCGGCTGGAGATGGAGAACGACGGCTCCCGCTCCCGGTTCGCCCAATTCCAGCTCGCGAGACTCACTCTGGAATCCGGCGACACGGCCGCGGCCCGGGAGCAGTGGATCGATCTCGCCGAGCGGGATTCCATCGGGTACTACGGTACCATCGCCCGGGAAGCCGCGGGAATGCCGCCGGCCGTATTTGCCGTCCCGCCCCCCCACACATCTTCACCCGAGGTGATCCATCAGCTGGAGGTCCTCGATCTCCTGGAAGCGTCCAGCCTGGAGGCCGAGGCGACAGCCCTTGTGGCGCACCTGAGCGATCGGGATCGATGGGAAGTCACCGACCTGCTGGATGTCGCCGAGGGCTTGATCGCTCGGGGGCGTGCCCGGGAGGCGGTGGGCATTGGATGGGTCGTCGCGGGACTCCACCAGCTCAACGATCCCCGGGTGCTTCGCGTCATCTTCCCGTGGCCCAACCGTGCATTGGTCGAGCGCGAAGCCCACGAGTTCGATCTGGATCCCTATCTCATGGCCGCCATGATTCGACAGGAATCGGTATTCGATCCGGACGCCACGTCTCGGGCCGGAGCACGAGGCATGATGCAGCTGATGCCGGCCACGGCCAGGGGACTCGCTCGGCAACTGCGGCTTGATTGGGATAACACGTTCCTCGGAGTGGCGGACGCGAACCTGCATTTGGGGGCTGCCCATCTGGCCGCGATGCTCCGGCAGTACGACGGGGAATTGGTTCCGGCCCTTGCAGCGTACAACGCGGGCGCCTCTCGGGTGCGTAGGTGGCTGCGCTATCCCGAGGCTCGGGATTGGGTGCTCTTCATCGAGCGGATTCCCTTTCCGGAGACGCGAGGCTATGTGCAGACCCTCCTCCGAAACCGGGCAGTGTACTCCGCACTCTACAGCGAACCGCCGGTCCCATGAACGCGGGCGCCCTTCGGCGCGCGATCCACGCGAGTACCGCGTCTATTCTCCTGGTCGCGCTATGGGGCGACTGGCAATTGTTGCGGCTGTTCTCGACGGGCCTCTTCGGCGTGGCGGTGGTCGTGGAGATGATCCGGCTGCATCACGAACCCTTTCGCGCTGCCCTGGCCGGGAGCGTGCCCGTCTTCCGTCCGGAGGAGTCGCATCGCCCCAGCGGGGCCCTCTGGCTGCTGGCCGGGTACGCAGGGGCCTCGTGGTTTCCGGTTCCCGGTCCGGCCGCCGGCATTCTCTCGGCGGCGCTCTCGGATCCCGCTGCGTCGGCGGTGGGTACGCGCTGGGGCCGGGGCGCCGCCAAGAGCTGGATCGGGACTGGGGCCGCGGGCGTGGTCTCCGCCGTGGTGTTGGTACTGCTCGGCCTTCCGTGGATGGCCGTCCTCACCGGATCGATGGTGAACGCCGCGCTGGAGCGGTGGCCGGGGAGGCTGAATGACAACCTGCTGATGCCGCCGGGGGTCGCGGCGGCGGTCTGGCTGGTGACGTGATCCTTCGTCGCGGGATCGCCGGGGCCCCAATCCTGATCGTGGGCCTGGCCGCCTCCGGGTGCGGGACGCCCATGTCCGAGCCGGCCACGCCGGCTCTCCTGGTCGCATCCACAGTGGTGCCTCGTCTGGACGATCCGCTCATCGTGTATCGCCAGCTCGGTTTCATGGTGGCCGACAGTGGTGTCGCGTTCGTTGCCTCGCTTCGGTTCCTGGCGGGGCCGTCGCCGGACTCCACGGTGGCGTTGTTCGGGATGTCCATGGCAAACGAAGCATTGTCGTTTCAGCGGCAGCTTGGGGCGTTCGAGGCGCGATACCGGGTAGATCTGTTGGTCCGGCGGGAAGGCAGGTTGTCGAATCAGTTTTCGGCGACCGAGCTGGTCCGAGTTTTCGGTTATGAGGAAACCCAGCGTGAGGACGAGAGCGTCATCTTTCAGCGGGTGGAGACGCTTTCCCCCGGCGTGGTCGAGATCACCGTGGTGGTCACCGATGAGATCACCCACCGGTCCACGTCGATCGGAACCGTGGTCCATGTTCCCGTCTTCGGCGGGCCGCCAACGTTGTCGGTGGTCCCGATCTTCGTGGCTGCGCCGCGCCGTGATCGACACGAGCTGCCGCGCATCCTCGCCAACCCGCGCTCGACGGGGGCATTCGGCGCCGACAGTCTCGCGTTTTTTCTCGAGGCAGTGGGGCTCGAGCCCGGTGCCGCGGTCCGGATGCGGATCCGGGACGCTCGCGGCACCGAGATGTGGGCAGACTCGGTGATCCTGCGAGGCTCGGGCGAGATAACAGCGGCGCTGGTCGAGATCGGTCCCGAGTTTCTTCCGCCGGGCGGATACGAGATGGAGGCCACCGCAGAGGGCATCTCGCGAGCGGTGCGGGTGCCCATCGTGGTGGTCCTTCCGGGACTTCCGGCGGTATCACACCTGGATGAGGTGCTCTCACTTCTGCGGTACTTCCCCATTCCCGAGCGGCAATCCCTGAGGAACGAGGATGAAATCGAAGGCGCCCGCGCTTGGCGCCAGTTTTGGACCGGCTCCGATCCCAACCCGGACACGCCGGTGAACGAGGCCCTGGTGGAGTATTTTGAGCTGCTGCGGCTGGCCAACGCGCGGTTCACGGAAGCCGGACAACCCGGCTGGCTGACCGACCGGGGCATGGTCTTCATCACCCTGGGCCGACCGGAGCGGATCGAGCAGCGGACGGGCTTTGCGGCCCCCGTCAGGATGATCCGCTGGCGCTACCGGTCGGAATCCGGGGACGGGGTGGTCCTGGACTTCGTTGGAGAGGAGGAGACCGGCCGCTTCCCCCTTGCGCCGCACTCGCGGGGGGCATATGAGCGGCTGGTGAGTGCGCGCCGGGGGGGTGCTTGACAGGTGACTCACTCGCAATACAAAATGTTCTCTGTGAATCGATGCGCGGCATTTCCAAGGAAGATCCAGACTTTCGCAGGAGGAGTACCAGATGTCTGCTAAGGGGAAGGTGAAGTGGTTCAACGACGCGAAGGGCTACGGATTCATCGAGCAAGAAACGGGCGGCGAAGATGTGTTCGTCCACTTTTCGGCGATTCAGATGGACGGCTTCAAGACCTTGGCGGAGGGTCAGGAGGTCGAATTCGAGGTCGAGACCGGTCAAAAGGGCCTTCACGCAGCCAACGTCATGAGGCCGGCCTCCTAAGACACGTCCAGCCATCCCCCGACCCCGCCGGTGCAATACCGGCGGGGTTTTTTCCCGCCATACTTGCATGACCATGACGACCCTTCCACGACCGCAGCTCTTTCTCATCGACGGGTATGCGGTCATCTACCGGGCGTTCTTTGCGATGATCGGTCGGCCCCTCACCACGGGCAAGGGCGAGAACACATCGGCGGCATGGGGTGTTGCGAGTTTTCTGCTGCGAATCCGGGAGCGATATAAGCCGGACTATCTCGTATGGGTCCACGACGCCGGGTCGTCGTTTCGCAAGGAGACCTACCCGGAATACAAAGCCACTCGAGAGAAGCTGGACGAGGAACTTCAGGACACGTTCGACCGATCCGTGGAACGCATCGTCCAATTGCTCGACGCGTTCCATGTGCCGTTGGTGGCGGTGGATGGCTATGAGGCCGATGACGTCATCGGGACGCTGGCGAGTCGCGCGTCGCAGGAAGGCGTGCACACGGTGATCGTGTCGGGCGACAAGGATTTCTACCAGCTCATCGGGCGGGAGGTCTCGCTATTGAATCCTGGGCGCGGTGGTCCGGCATCGGTCCAGGAGGAGTTCGTCACCGAGGCCAACGCCCGGGACCGGCTGGGCGTGCCGCCGGAACGCGTGATCGACTACTTGGCCCTAGTGGGGGACTCCTCCGACAACGTCCCTGGGGTGAGAGGGATCGGTGACAAGACGGCCCGCAAGCTCATCGATGAGTTCGGGGATCTGGACGCGATTCTCCAGCGGGCTGGGGAGGTCACCGCCAAACGGGCACGGGAGGCGCTCGAGTCCCAGGCCGATGAGGCGCGGCTGAGCCGCGATTTGGTGACGATCATGCGGAACGTTCCGGTGGAGCTGGACTTCGAGTCGGTGCGGACACAGGAACCAGACGCTCAGGCGCTCCGGGCGCTGTTCACGGAGCTGGAATTCTACTCCCTCGTCGACAAGGTGAGCGCCGAAGCACCGGAGGCGAAGGGGACCGCGTTTGCCGTCGTGGCGTCGCCATCCGAGGTGGCCGGCATCGTCGCACGGGCCCGGGCGGCCGAGCTCGTGACCGTGGCGACCCACGGCCCTTTCGGCGACAGTCATGCCAGAGGCCTCGACGGACTATCGGTGGCCGTGGACGACGCCACGGCGTGGTATTTCCCGCTCGGCCACCGGGCGCCCGACGGCGATCTGCTCAACAACGACGCACCGCCCAACCTCCCGCCACTTGCGGCCGAGGTGATGCGCCCATTGGCCGCCCTGCTGGAGGACGCTGGCGTGCCCAAGGCAGGGCACAACGTCAAGCGCGATTGGCTGCGCCTGCGCACGGCAGGAGTCGAATTGCGCGGCGCCTGCTACGATTCGATGGTGGCAAGTTTTCTACTCGATCCCGGCAGGCGGTCACATGCACTGAGCGCACTGTGTCTCGACCATCTCGGCGTTCCGCTGCCGGGATATACGGACGTGATCGGCAAGGGAAAGAAAGGGCGGCCGTTTGCGGAGGTGTCGGTGGCGGAGGCCGGCCGTTACTCCTGCCAGTACAGCGCGGCGGTCCATGCGGTGAAGCGTCATTTCCATCCACAGCTCGAATCCACGCGGTTGCTCCGATTACTCGACGACATCGAGATGCCGCTCATCGAGGTGCTCGTGGAGATGGAGTGGACGGGCATCACCCTGGACACGGATCGGCTAGGAGCCTCCTCGGCGCGGTTTCGAGAGGAGATGCAATCACTGGAACGATCGATCTACGAAGAGGCCGGCACCGAGTTCAACATCAACAGTACGCTCCAGCTTCGCCACATACTCTTCGGAAAGCTGCAGCTTCCGATAATAAAGAAGACGAAGACGGGCCCGTCCACCGACGCCGACGTGCTGGCGCAACTCGCGTCGACGGGTTTTGAGGTGCCCAAGTTGCTGCTGGAATACCGAGAGCTCGCCAAGCTCCGATCGACGTACATCGACGCCCTGCCGCGCAGCGTGAATCCCGCGACTAATCGCGTCCACACCACGTTTCATCAAACCGGGGCAGCCACCGGCCGCTTGTCATCGTCCGATCCCAATCTGCAGAATATTCCTGTTCGTACGGAGCGGGGTGCCGAGATCCGTCGCTGTTTCGTGCCCGCGCCGGGCTGCAGTTTCGTGGCGGCCGACTACTCGCAGGTCGAGCTGCGAATCTTGGCACATCTGTCCGAGGACGCCGCGTTCATCGAAGCGTTTCAGCGCGGAGGCGACATCCATCGCGAGACGGCGGCGATCATCTTCGACATCCTGGTGGACGAGGTGACCTCCGAGATGCGCGCTCGGGCGAAGACCATCAACTTTGCTACGATCTATGGGCAAGGACCGTTTGCGTTGGCCCGCCAGCTCGAGATTACCCAAGACGAGGCGAAGGAGTTCATCGCGACGTACTTCGAGCGGTTCGCCGGCGTACGGACCTTCCTCGATAGGACCATTCAGCGGGCCAAAGAAGTCGGCTATGTCGAGACGCTGTTCGGCAGGCGACGCTACATTCCCGAACTCAAGGACAAGAACTTCAACGTGCGTGCCTTCGGCGAGCGGACGGCGATGAACTCACCGATTCAGGGCTCGGCCGCCGATCTCATCAAGATCGCCATGATTAACCTCCACCGCGCCCTGGAATCGTCGGGCACGAATGCGTCCATCCTGTTACAGGTTCACGACGAGCTGATTCTGGAAGCGCCGAATCCGGAAGCCGAGCAAGTGGCTGCGATCGTCCGCACGGAGATGATCAATGCCGGAGACCTCAATGTGCCGTTGGTCGTAGACGTCGGCATCGGTCCCAACTGGTTGGACGCGAAGCAGTGACCGCGGAAGACGAGCGTTGGCTCGTGTTTCTCAAGCGCCGTGACGGCATGATCCACGCGCTGGACGGTGGGATGTGGTATCATCGCCACGTCTTCAAGGGCAAGCCCATGGCACACGTCGTGTCGTCAAACAGACGTCTCTTGTTGCGCGCAGGACTGCGGATTGGCATGAAGCCGGAGTGGTTGCAATACAAGCCGCTGAAGGACCCTCGCACCGGAGGGCAGCTCGACGCGTGGCACTGGGACCTGCGCGGTTGGGCCCTGGAAGCCGGCGAGCGGCTCGCGGAGACGGGTGTGGCAGGCAACGGCGAGGTGATGCGTTAGGGGTCGGGGTTCTCTTGGGGGTCAGGAGGCAGCGGGACGCCCGGCCACCAGTTCCATCGTCCGGCGATGTGCATGAAGGCCGGGACGAGCACCATCCGTATCAGGGTCGCATCCAAGAACACGGCGACGGCCAATCCGAATCCCAGCATCTTGGCGGCCAACACGCGGGAAAATGCAAACGCCCCGAACACGATGATCATGATGGCAGCGGCGCTCGTGATGACCGACGCCGTCACACTCAAGCCCTCCATCGTTGCTAGGTCGTTCTTGTGCGTGCGGTCGAACGCTTCCTTCATCCGGGACAGCAAGAACACTTCGTAGTCCATGCTCAACCCAAACACCAGCGCGAACACCAGCACCGGAATCACGACGTACACGGCTTCCGTGGCGCCGTCGATGCCGAACAGCTTTACACCGAAGCCGTCCTGGAAAACCAGCACCAGTAATCCGAACGCGCCAGTGACGGACAGCAAGTTCATCACGACGGCTTTGATCGGCACTAGCAGCGAGCGAAACGCGATCAACAGCATCACGGCGGTGACGCCCAGCACGAGGGCGATGACCATGGGAAACCGGCCGAGCAAATCGTCCTGCAGGTCGAGGCTCGCCGCAAAAAAACCGCCGACGCGAATGTCCACCGAGTCCAGTCCGGGGATTCCACCCGCGGCAAGGCCACGAACTCGTCGCACGACATCCATGCCGCCGATGTACGAGGTCGTATCGGCGAGCGTCGCGTCCACCAGTGTCGTGCGCCCGTCGCGGGACACATACGTCTCGAAGAAGTCGGGATAGCGCTCCCTGGCCCGGTCCAAATCGCCGTACAATCCGATGTACGCCAATCGCGACATTCGGGTGCCGAGGTTGACAGGTCCGCGCACAGCCGCGATGCGGGGATCGGCCATCAACGAATCGGTCAGGCGCAGCAGCCCACTGATCGAACGTGAGCTGACGACTTTCGTACCGTGCGGGGACTGCAACAGGATGCGAATGGGAAGCAACGCGCCCACCGAACCGATACGCTCCATTGCCTCGGCGCCGTCGTTGGATTCGGTGCCCTCTGGAAACCATCCGCGAATGGGCAGCCCGATCTGGATCCGGACCAGCGGTGCGCTGATGACCGCGGCGATGAAAAGACCGATAGCCAACGCGCGGGCGGGATGATTCGAGAGCCAGCGTGCCCAGTGCTCCCAGGCCGCGGGCTTGTGATACCACGCGAGGCGTCGGGCCAGCCAGCGGGGCCAGTCGATGGCCCGACCCAGGATGGCGAGTCCGGCGGGAAGCAGGGTGATGGCGAGCATGACGGCCGCCGTTACCACCAAGAGGCCGCCGATGCCCACCGACCGCGTCTCGATGATAGGGGTCAGCAAGAGGGTAGCGAAGCCGACCATGACGGTGAGACCGCTGGTCACGACGGCCTTCCCGGCGGTGCGCATGGTACGAACCGCGGCTTCCTTGGAGCTTTGCCCTCGGTTCATCTCCTCCCGGAACCGAGTCACGATCAGGAGCGAATAGTCGATGCCCACCGCCAGCCCGATCATGGTCACGATGGTGAGCACGAACACAGACATCGGATGAAACGCCGCGGCAACTTGCACCGCGGCCAGCGCGCAGGAGATGGCGAAGACTCCGACGACGATCGGCAGAACGGCAGCGAGCAGGGCACCAAAAGCGAGAACCAGCACGCCTGCGGCGGGGAGCAAGGAGTTGATTTCGGCGCGCTTGGCCTCCTCGGCGGTCACTTCCCGGCTGTCGTAGTCGAGGGCCGGGTTGCCGGTGACGAAGATCTGGAAGCCGGCCGCATCGGGCGTTCGGGCAGCCGCTTCGTGGATCGCCCGACGAAAATCCGGAGTAACGTGGCCGGGGTTCGCCGAGGAGCCGTTGCCCAGGGTGGCCAGGAAAAACGTCGTGGTCCGGTCGGGGCTCAACATGGCCGGGTCCGACGTGGTGAGGAAGGAGACGACCTGATCCACGTAGGGCTGGGCCACGGCCACGTCCGCCAGCGTGGTGAGCAGACGATGGTAAGCTAGACTGTCTATTGTGGTGGGGCCGACGATCACCACGACCATGAAGCTGACGGTGGGCCGCTGGAAATTCTCCAGCATCAGCTGCTTCACGACCTCCGATTCGGTCTCGCGGAGGGACTGCCCGCTGGCCTGAAGTGCCTCGTCGACGCGGGCGGCACGGGGCACCACGACCGCCGCGACGATGAGCCATGCTGCGACGACGAAGAATCGGAAACGAACGACGAAATGGGCTAGAGATGCCATTGGGTAAGGGCGTGTATCATAGAAGGGATCTCGCTGCGATGCCACCTTTGCCGTGGGGCGAGCCCCCGAATGGAACGGAGTAGTCGAGCGATGCGGCGAATTCTGGTCTGGGCGGTCTTCCTGGGCGGAACGGCCATGGCGTTCAGCCTGGGCCGCCGGGTCCCCATCGATGAGGGTGAGGGAGGCGCGGCTGTGTCGTCGGAGGGCGGCGACATGAGGGGACGAGTCGAGTCCTCTCGGCTCTCGGAGCAGGTCCGCCTGTCAAGGCTGCGCCAGATCGCCGACCCCTCGACCTATCTGGCCGGTACGTTGGAGGCGACCGATTCCACCCTGCGGCGCTGGGGGGATCGGGATGGTCGCCCGCTGCGCGTGTATTTCGAGCCCGGCACCCCGGTGGGCTACCTTCCGGAATACGGCCGGGCGGCCCAAGACGCCTTCGCCCGCTGGACTCGGGTTGGCGGCATTCCCGTTCAGTTCACCATCGTGCGGACTCCCGACGACGCCGAAGTGACGGTAAAGTGGATTCGGGCGTTCTCGGTGCGCCGGGCGGGACAAGCGGACCTCGTGTGGCGGGGCGATGGGCGGTTGCAGGAGGCGACTCTGACACTGGCGACCCATTCCGAGTCGGGGCATCAACTCCCCGTGGAAGCCGTGTTCACCGTGGCCCTCCACGAGATCGGCCACCTGTTGGGTCTGGGCCATTCGGATGAGCCTCGCGACGTGATGTACCCCACGACCTCGGTTCACGATCTCACGGCGCGAGACCGCAGAACGGCAATGCTGCTCTACGCGCTGCCACCCGGCTCGCTCAAGGCGGCGAGCCGCTAGTCTCCGGCGCGGGCCACGACGTCCTCCACTCTACCGGCTGGAAACATCTCCGCTAAGATGCAGAGTACATTTGGAACGATGTGGCGGGTCGCTGGAAGATTTCCTAGAAGCCCATGTTTCCCCGAGGAAGGTGGTCTGCCCCGAGACTGGACGCCATTCGCCTGGTGTATGAACGAGGGTTCTGGGTCGAGGTCGTGACATTGATCGTGCCGCGATTCAATGATGCGGCCGACAAGTTGCAGCGCGTCGTATTGCGGCAGTACGGTGGTGGAGCGCATGGGTTATCGCGTGGTGCACCGGCGGATGGACCCTGACGGCCGGTGGGATGCCTGTGAAGCGCGTATTCCAGGAATATGGAGATGAAGTTCTTAGTCGCATTCGCATTGATGGGGCAGGCACACCCAGTGGCGGAGATCGACACCGTCATTCGCGACGGCATCGACGCGGGGATCTATCCCGGAGCCGTGGTTGTGGTGGGAAACGCCGACTCGGTGTTGTTGGCGAAGGGATACGGACGGTTGACTTGGGGCCCGGATGCAGCTGTTCCGTCGCCCGACAGCACACTGTACGACTTGGCATCCCTGACCAAGGTGGTCGCCACGACCCCGGCCATGATGTTGCTCGCCGATCGGGGGATGGTGGATCTCGACGCACCCGTCGAGCACTATCTTCCGGACTTCGTCGGTGAGAACAAGAGCGCGGTCACCGTCCGGCACTTGCTCAGCCATACCTCCGGTCTGCGGGCCTTCCTGCCGCTCGACACGCTGACCGAGAACGCTGAGGAGGCCCGTGCCAGGGTCATGGCGGAGCCGCTGCGGTGGCGTCCGGGCTCCCGTGTAGAGTACAGCGATCTCAACGCCATGCTGCTTGGCTGGACCATCGAGGCCGCTGCGGGCATGCCGTTGGATGCGTTCGTCGACGCCGAGTTGTTCGGCCCCCTCGACATGGGGGACACCCGGTTCAATCTGCCACGAGCGCTGCGGAGTCGTGCGGCGCCCATCAACGTGTGGCGGGGACATCCCATTCAAGGGGTGATTCACGACCAGAACGCCGTGCGTCTCGATGGCGTGTCCGGCCACGCGGGACTGTACAGCACCGGCCTCGATCTCGCCCGCTACGCCCAGTGGTACCTACGACGTGGCTTCCTGGATGACGGAAGGAGCTTGCTGCGACCCGAAACCGTCGAGCTGTTCACGGCTGCGGACACTGGCAACCGGGCCCTCGGCTGGGAAATCCGAGACACGACAAGCACAGAGAACACGGGTGCGTTGCTGTCGCCTCAGGCGTTTGGTCACGGGGGTTTCACCGGAACGTCCATTTGGATCGATCCCGCACGGGATGTGTTCGTGATCTTGTTGACGAATCGCGTCTATGCGCCTCGAACGCGACGCTCCATCACCGGGCTGAAACAGGTGCGAGGCCGCCTGGCCGACGCGTCGGTGCGGCTGAAGGATCGCTCGTGTCGCTTGCTCGCGTCGCTAGAGGGCGATGTCTCCGCCTCCCACTGCTGAGCCTGCCACCAGGGCGTCTCGATGAATCCCGACTCCGGCGGGCCGACGCTGATCTACGACGGCGAGTGCGCGTTCTGCCTCCGATGGGTCGACCGGTTCCGCCGGTGGACGCCCGACGGGGCCGTTCGGTTCCTTCCGCTTGCCGAGGAAGAGGCTCCGCGGCTCGCGAGGCGAACCCGCGACCAGTTGCTGGAGGCCATGCATCTCGTGACCCCGGCGGGGGACGTCTTTGCTGGCGCCGCGGCGGTCCGGGAGGTGTTGGTGTACGTGCCGTGGGGGAGGTTCCCCAGGATGGTCTTCCGATTGCCGGGGGGGATGTTCGTGGCGAATCGGGTGTACCGGTGGGTGGCGGCCCGCCGGCGGAACATCGGCTGCGGGGGCGGGCACTGCCAGATCACGGTCGCGCCGCCGGCGGGGCGGGACTAGATTGCGAAGAACGCAAACAGGAGTGATCTAGATGTTGGACGCCGACGCGGTCCGCAAAGCCCTGCGACATGTCAAGGATCCGGAGGTTGGCCTGAACATCATCGACTTGGGCCTGATCTACGATGTGGAAATCGACGAGGGAGAGGTCCACGTGAAGATGACGCTCACTTCACCGGGATGTCCGGCGGGCGGGCAAATCATGCGCGAGGCCGACGAGGTGGTCCGCATGCTCGACGGTGTCACGGGTTGCGAAGTGGAGTTGGTGTGGGAACCCTTCTGGACTCCTGAACGGATCGATCCGAAGGTCCGGTCGTTTTTAGGACACTGACGATTCTAGAATCAGCAATGTCGAATCACTGATCTCTAGGCGCCGTCACCTACCGCCTGTAGCAACTCCGCGCTACCCACCGCAGCGCATTGCCATCGCTTGAGGTCTAGCACTTTCCGCAGGTCCCGCGTCGTCGTCGGCGCGGCGACGGCAATCGCCTGCAGAGTTCCATTGGGACACAAGACACCGATCTCGATTCCCAGATCCTTCGCTGCCACCCTGCGCAGTGCCTTCAACCGCTCCAAACGCTGTTGTGCCGCGGGGCTGATCTTAGGCCTCCGGTTGCGTTCGACCTTGGGGTACTTCTCGGGTGGTGTTTCGAGCCCCCGCTGGACCGCCTTCAGGAGGTCGTCGCCGTAGCGCCGGATGGCGCTGGACGGCACGCCGTTCATTGATCTGAGCCGGCGGCGCGTGGTGGGAGCCGTGCGCGCGAGGGCGGTCAATGCATCGTTGCCCAGCACGCGAAATGGCGCGCGGTCGAGGCTCGCGGCTGTGGCCTCTCTCCACTCGTGGACGGTCTTCAAGATGGACAGAGACCTGGGGGACAGGGCTTTCGCGCCCTTTATTCGAAGGAAAGCATCCGGGTTCCCGGCGTCCGGATTCCACCGAATCGCTTCCAGCCGCTTGAACTCCTCTTGGGCCCACTCCAAACGTCCGCGGGACTCGAGTTGCCCGTGGAGCTCGTCCCGCAACGAGAGCAGGTGGCGCGTATCGCCCGCCGCGTAGGATATCATCTCCGGCGTGAGGGGCCGACGCGACCAGTCGGCCCTTTGCAGTTTCTTGTCCACCGAGAGACGGAAGTATTTCTGCAGGAGAGGACCGAGACCGATTCCGGGCTCGCCCAGTAACTGGGCGGCGATGCGGGTGTCGAACAGGTTCCTCGCGTGAAATCCGTAGTCTCGATCGAGCACGCGGAGATCGTAGTCTGCGTCATGAAAAACAGCTTCGATGGCCGGATTGGCCAGCAGTCGGCCCACCGCCTTGAGGTTGGAAATCGCCAGCGGGTCGATGATTGCCGTCTCGGTGTCGGAGCTGATCTGAATCAGATAGATCCGATCGACGTATCGGTGAAACGACGCCGCCTCCGTGTCGAACGCGATGCGCTTGGCCTCCTGCAGGGGCTCGATGAACGCCTTCAGGGCCTCGTCGCTGGACACGAGGGCGGGATCTTGACGGGGCTTGGATTTCGACTTCACACCTCAAACATGGCACACCTGGGAGCGGCGCGGGAGTGGTAGGGATCGGTTGCATCGAGCTTCTCCACATTCTTTCTACACACTGTTGAAATCAATCTATATCGTTTGTTTTCAAGCACTTGAATATGGATATCTTTAGACACTATTGCGATATAATAGCGACACTATCTAATCACTTATCATACTTTGGACGCCGCCGCCGCCCTGCGAACCGCGCGGTCGTCGGTGCAAGCTCTCTTTTCTTGTTTCCGGACACGGCGAAGGTATTATTGCCTCGTGACCACGACCCACTCCATCGACCTGCTGGTGTACCCGGATGATTGTGACTCCCACGGGCACCTCAGCAGCCCGTCCCTGTTGCAGCTGTTCGAGAGGGCGCTCTGGGAGGCCGTGGCGAGAGGCTCCGGTCTACGGGTCGGCGATTCGCGGGTGTCCCTCACGATTCGCAAGGCGACGCTGGATCGCTACGAGAGCGCCAATGCCGGGGATGTGGTCACGGTGGAGACCGCGTTGACCCACATCGCCGAATCCACCTTCACGCTCCAGCAGCGAGTTCGCCACACCAAGAACGAGGCCATGATCGCCGAGGGCGATTTTTTGGTCGCGTGCATCGACCAGAACGGCGACGCCGTCGATGTGCCGGAGACGATCACGCGCCTCTTCGGCGCCCGGCCGTCGATGCGTCCCGGGGAAACGCAAACCCTCGCGGTGCGGGGAAACGCCGTGGCCGTGGATATCCACGGCGACGGGTCGCCCATCCTCTTCGTTCATGGATTCCCCCTCGACCGCACGGTGTGGAAGCACCTCATCGCGACCCTCAACGGGTGGAAGCGCATCGCACCGGACCTGAGGGGGATGGGGTTGAGCGAGGTTCCCGAAGACGGGTACGCGATCTCTGAGTACGCCGATGACATGATCGCCCTGCTCGACACCCTTCATCTCGAGCAGACGGTGGTGTGCGGGTTATCGATGGGCGGCTACGTGGCCTTGGACTTGATCCGGCGATATCCGGACCGGGTGGGGGCGCTCATCCTGATCAATACGCGCTCCGGTGCCGACGACGACCCGACCAGAGAAGGTCGCGAAGAAATGATCTCCCTCATCGAGCGGGAGGGGACCGAAGGACTCTCGGACCTGATGATCGGGCGGCTGCTGGGCGAGAGCTCCCTGGCGGCGATGCCTCAGGTGGTGGACCACCTGGGCACGATGATATGCCGCACGCCCACGGCCGGCGCGGTGGGAGCCCTCCGGGCGATGCGGGACCGACGTGACGCGGCGGACATCCTCGGAGGGATCCAGGTACCGACGCTGGTGGTCGCGGGGATGAACGATCGCTTGATTCCGCTGCGAACCGCCCGCACCCTCGCCGACCAAATCCCGGGCGCGCAGTTCACGCAGATTCCCGAAGCTGGTCACCTGACACCGCTGGAACAACCCATCGCGCTCAGTCGCGTGGTGCGCGAATTTCTGGAAGCGCTATCCTGAAACGGCGCTCGGCTGCTGGGGGGTTGACGCGTCGTGCTCCGCGGCGAATTCCGCGAGCATGTCTTCGATCGACCGGCTGTGGTGCATCGAGCAGAACTTGGGTCCACACATCGCGCAAAATTCCGCGCTCTTGAAGTACTCCGCCGGAAGCGCCTCGTCGTGATACTCCCGCGCGCGCTCCGGGTCGAGGGCGAGCCGGAACTGCTCGTTCCAATCGAACTCGTATCGAGCCTTCGATAGCGCGTCGTCGCGATCCTGGGCGTGAGGGTGCCCGCGGGCAATGTCGGCCGCGTGTGCCGCAATCTTGTACGCGATCACCCCTTCGCGGACGTCATTGGCGTTGGGCAGTCCGAGATGTTCCTTGGGAGTCACGTAGCACAGCATGTCGGCGCCGTGCCACCCGATCATCGCCGCCCCGATGGCGCTCGTGATGTGATCGTATCCCGGCGCGACGTCGGTGACCAGCGGGCCCAGGGTGTAGAACGGCGCCTCGTGGCAAATCTCCTTTTGCTTCCTCACGTTCATCTCGATTTGGTGCAGCGGGATATGGCCCGGTCCCTCGACCATGACCTGCACGTCACGTTCCCACGCGCGTTTGGTGAGCTCGCCGAGGGTCTCCAATTCGGCGAACTGCGCCTTGTCGCTCGCGTCCGCCACACTCCCCGGACGCAAGCTGTCGCCCAGCGAGATGGTGACATCGTACGTTCTCAGGATGTCGAGGATGTCGTCGTAGTGCTCGTAGAGCGGATTTTGCTTGCGGTAGGTCATCATCCACACTGCGAGCAACGAACCGCCCCGGCTCACGATCCCCGTGACGCGACCGTGCACCAGGGGCAGATGCTCCAGGAGGATGCCGGCGTGGACGGTCATGTAGTCGACCCCCTGGCGCGCATGGAGCTCGATCACCTCCAACAAACCCTGGGCCGTGAGATCCGCCACCTGATCGACGTTCAACACGGCCTGATATATGGGCACCGTGCCAATGGGGATGGGGGACTCGGCGATGATCGCCTCTCGCGTGGCATCCAGCTCGTCACCCGTGGAGAGATCCATCACGGTGTCGGCGCCGAAGTGAATGGCCGTGTGCAGCTTCTCGATTTCCTCGGCGATGCTGGAGGAAACGGCGGAATTGCCGATGTTCGCGTTGATCTTGACGCGGGCGACCTTGCCGATGACCATGGGTTCGAGCCGCGCTGCCAAATGGAGAACGTTGGCCGGCATGGTGAGTCGACCCCGGGCGATCTCGTCACGGATCAACTCGGGTGGCCGGTGCTCACGCTCGGCGACGAATTGCATGGACTCGGTGATTTCGCCCTGTCGGGCGAGGTACATCTGGGTAGGGCAGACGCGATCGGTCATGAAAACTTCCTCCGCCGGCATGAACCGGATCAGGTTCAAAGGGTATGCTCTCAGCCCGGGAAGTCGGGCACCCCTGTCTCATCCAAATCTAGAACGGGGTCTGGCCTGATGCCAAGTGGCTCGTGCAAAAAGCCCCCTTCGGCGCAGGGCCGAAGGGGGCTTGATGTGATGCGGTAGGGGTTATTGGTCTTGGCGAAACAGGATCTCGTAGGGACCGATGCTCCCGCGGTCCACCACCAGGTGTTGGTAGCCCAGCTGAGGCCCCCCCGTACGAACAAAATCGCCGGGGCCGCCGCTCTTGACGTCGCTGCTGTAGCGTTCGTGCACGTATTGGCTGAGTTCGATGGCGCTGATACCGCCGTCGCCGTCCCGATCGGCCAGTCCCTCGGCGATGGCGTCCGCCACGAACACGGCGAGGAACCCGCCGGCGCGGAACTTCACCGCAACGGATGACGTGACGTCCTCCTCGGAAGAAAAGAGGCCCATCCTGCCAGGGACGGAGATGACATCTTTGGCGAATCCGCCGCTGAAGCAAGCGTCGAGCAGGAGAATGATCTTGCCGGCGTTCACTTCGCTCAGCACCTCTTGGAACTCATCGTCCGTCATGCCGGCGTCGTAGAACTCCAGGGTCTCGTCCAGTCCGTCGGGATCGGTGGACTGATAGCCGCCGGGACGCGGGATCCGTCCGCCGTGTCCGGAATAGAAAAACACGAACGTGTCGTCGGGCCCGGCCTGTGAGGCCACCTGGCGAATCGCCCTCCGGATTTCTCCCACGGTGGCGTGGGCGTTGGTGAGGAGGATGCCGTCTTGCTCCCGCATCCCGGCGCCGGTCAACATCGCGTCGCGCATCCGAACCGCGTCCTCCGCTGTGTACGCTAGGTTGTTCAACCGGCCGCCATACTCGCTGATGCCCGCGAAGACCCCGTACACGCGGCCGCCGCCGCCGGTGGTATTTTGGCCGAGGGCCAACCGGCTGGTTCCGGCTTCCGCCGCTCCGGACACGCCGAGGGACAGCGCGTACTGACCGGTGCGTCCTGCTTGGTACGAGGTTGCCATGATCCGGTAGCGGCCGGTCTGCTGCACCGGCAGATTGATCCGCGAGTGAGCGGAGCTTCCCTCGTAGTCGTCGTTCCGGATGGTATCGCCGGCCGGGGTGATCAAGCGCAGATACGTATCGAACTCCGCCGAGTGCATGTCGATCTGCACCTGCTGTCCCTGGCGCCCCTCGAAGACGAAGAGATCCCGATAGGCGCCGTAGCGGAGCTCCCCGTCGCCCTCCTCCAGCCGGCCGGTCATCCGTTCGCCGGCCGCGATCCTCGTCACGTCCCGGCCCTGGGCCGGCGTGGACGACTCGCCCCCGAAGTCCAGGCGGAGTTCGTAGCTGCCGGTCTCTTCCGGACTATAGGAGGTCACCAGTACGGCATAAGTTCCGGCCTCGGTGATGTCCGCCTCGATCACGCTGTGCCCGGGTCGGTCGGTATCGTCGTTCTCCTCTTGCTCGCCCCGCGGGTCGATCAAGATGACGTACGTGTCGAAGTCTGACGATTGGAGGTCGATCGTCACGCGTTGACCGGGGAGGGCGTCGAACTCGTAGCGGTCGGCGAATTCGAGGGTCCGCAGGGTGTTGTCTCCCGGGGCCAGCTCGCCTCGTTCGATCCGCGACCCAGACGCTACCGCCTCGGACACCGTCCCGGCGTCGATCTTGAGGTCGTACGCCCCGGTCTCCCCGGGTTTATAGCTCGTCACGTTCACCGTGACGGTGCCGCCTCGCTCGAGAGTGAGGGAGAGCATCGAGCGCGTGGCATCGCCTTCGTGATCGTCGTTGTCGAACTGCTCGCCGCCCGGGACCTCCATGAACAAATAGGGATCGAAGTCGTGCGAGCGAAGATCGACGATCACCTGATCGCCGGCTTGTCCCTCGAAAGAGTATTCGTCGTAGTACTCGCCGGTGCGGAGGGTATCATCGCCCCGGGCGAGTCGTCCTGTCTCGTACCGGGCCCCGGCGAGGCCGGCCACCGCGCCACCGCCGTTTGATTCCTCGGTGGACACGGTCAGCTCATAGGATCCGGTCCCACCGGCCTCGTACGATGTGACGAGGGCCGTCCACGTTCCCGTCTCGTTGGCGATCAGGTCGACGCGGGAGTGGTCCAGCGAGCCGTCGAAGTCGTCGTTCTCCCACTGCTCGCCATTCGGCTGCCGGAGAATCAGATATGTGTCAAAACCGGAAGCGCGGAGATCGGCCACCACACGCTGGCCCGCCGTCACGCGGAACGAGTGCCGGTCCATGTACCCGCTGCCCATCGTCGCGTCACCGGCCTCCAACACGCCGTTGAAGCTGCCGCCTCCGACGCGCTTGTCGGTGCTGGACGCGTTCTGAGTTCCTCCTCCGCTCGCGAAGACACCGAGGCCCCAATGGCACGGTTCGGCCGAGCAGCGCACCATCGAGACCCGCAGCCCGTACGATCCGCCGCGCTCGGTGACCACCATGGGGAAGTCGTCGTCATCGATGTCGATGTCGATCTCGTTGCCCCGGCTGTCGGTCAGATGCAGATCGAGGTCGGTGCAGTCGACGTCACACCCCCCGACGATGGTGTACGCCATGCCGGCGGCGAGATCGAGACGAACCGTCTCCGACGCGCCTTCGTTCAGTGTACCTATCTTGGAATCGTCGATGAGGCGGTAGCCGTCCTCGGCCAGCACCTCTTCCCACTCATCGATTTCCTCAGCCACCTGCTCGAGGTACTGGGCACTAGCAGTAGGGGCAGTCGCAACGACTGCCCCTACTGCAAAACTCCAAGCGTGTTTCCAGGCCATGTTCAGAATCCTCTCTTGCCCACCCTGTTTGATCTACCACCGCCTGTCGAGATGACCAACTGATATGAGCCAGTCTGTCCGGATGTGTAGGACGTGACCAGAATTCTGTACACACCGCTTTCCTGTGCCGTGAGCTCGACGCGAGAATGTTCAACCGAATCCTGCCAATCGTCGTTGTCCGACTGATCGCCCGTCGGAGGCTGAACGATCAGATAGGGATCGAAGTCGGATGAGCGGAGATCCGCGACGAGTCGCTCGCCGGACTGGAGGCGCACGGTGTGGGTGTCGTAGTACTCGCCTTCACGGAGCGTGGCGTCGTTGTAGGACAGCTGGCCAAAGATGGTCTGGCCGTTCACGTTGTCGCTTATGGTGGGGCTGACGTCTCGGTCGCCTTCGGCGAACACGCCGATTCCCCAGTAGCAGGGCTCAGTGGAGCAAGTCACCATCGTGACGCGAATTCGATACTGACCACCGCTCTGGGTAACGACCATGGGGTAATCATCGAGTTCAATGTCGACATCCACTTCGTTGCCGCTGTTGTCGAACAGGTGAAGGTCGAGGTCGCCACAATCGGCGTCACAACCACCAACCACGACGTAGCTGCGGCCACGAGAGAGCGAAAGCGACAAGGTTTCCGTTCCGCCTGCCCGCAGTGTCCCGGTGTGCGAATCGTCAATCATGTGATACCCGTCACCCGCCAACACCTGCTCCCATTCTTCAATTTCGGTTGCTACCTGCTCGCGATACTGGGCTTGTGCGGCAGGCGTGATCAGGACGCATGCCCCCAGTGCGAGGAGCCAGTTGCGTGCGCGATTCATCTTGGACTCCTTGTCTTCATAGAGGGCGACGACGCGTTCGGGCGCGTGTCGGTTGAGTACTGCCCAATATAGACTTCGGCCAGATCGGGCACGGTGCGCCGGATCACACTGCCTCGGGGATGTCTCGCGGGCACTCGGCCGATCGGCCGGTCCGCAATTGGGAGCCACTTGCGGGGGGCCGATTCTGCGGAAACCTTTGGCCCACAGGTCTCCAGCCCCGGTGAGAACGCCATGAACGTTCGACTGTGTGTCATCGCTGCAACACTTGGCTTTTGCTCCTCCCTGTCCGCCCAAACGACTTCCACGGTAGTGATTCGCGGAGGCCAGCTCTTCGATGGTGTTCTAGGTCACACGGTTCCCAACAGTGGCCTGGTGGTTCGGGCGGGAAGATTCTTCGAGGTGGGGGCCGACGTGGACGGTAGTGATCTTGGAGACGCCCAGGTCATCGAGCTGTCCGACGACGACTATATCCTACCGGGATTCTTCGACCTCCACGCGCATTACGCTGTTGATCTTTTCGGCCGCGGGCGCGTCGACGAACGAAAGGCCTACCCGGTGCTGTTTCTTGCCAACGGGGTCACATCGACGTTTCCGGCCGGCGAAATGAACCCGGTCGAGATGCGGGACCTCCGCATGCGCATCGACCGCGGTGCCGCCATCGGTCCACGAATCTTCAACTCCGGGCCGTACTTCGGCACGGCACGTCCGGGGTGGAATCGCGAGATGACGGCCGAGGAGATTCACGAAGACGTCGACTACTGGGTCGCGCAGGGAACCCGGGGGTTCAAAGCCAAGGGCATCCGGCCCTATCAGTTGCGTGCACTCATCGAGCGAGCGCACATGTACGGCCGCACGGTGACGGGGCATCTGGATTCGGGGTTCCGCAATTCGGTGAATCCGCGCGATGCCATTGCGATGGGCATCGATCGCGTCGAGCATTTCCTCGGTGGCGACGCGATGCCGTCCGACCGATCGGCGTACGCGTCCCTGGTCGAGATGGATCCGAACACCGCCGCGTTCGATTCCATTGTGGCCATGTACATTCGCCACGGCGTCTTCTTCGACGCGACGTTGTCGGCGTACGGGTACTACGGCGAGCGGGATCCCAAGGTGTACGCGTACTTTACCGACGAGATGCAGTATCTCACGCCGTACGTGCGGGGGATCATCGAGAGCCGGCCGCCCAGACAGGTGAGCGAACAGTTCGAAACGATCTATTGGGTGAAGCGGCGCACCCTGAAGGCATTCTATGATGCCGGCGGTGGCCATTTGATCACCCTCGGCACCGACCATCCCAGTTGGGGCGAGTTTTTTTCCGGTTTCTCCGTTCAACGGGAATTGCATTCGTTCGTGCTGGCGGGAATTCCGGCGGCGGACGCTCTCAAGTTCGCCACGATGAATGCGGCGCTAGCTCTGGGCGTAGGGAGCCAGTTGGGTTCCATCGAAGTCGGCAAATTGGCTGACCTCGTGGTGGTGACGGGGAATCCGCTGGAAGATATCCGGAACACGCGCAACACCATATTAGTAATGAAAGGGGGAACGGTCTACGATCCGGCGGAAATCCTCCAGTCCGTCGTGGGAACGATCGGGCCGCGAAACGCAGACGAAGAGCTGGACTGGATGCCTCGAGGCAGAGGCGGCTGACGGAGACATTCCCATGTTGCCGGCGTGGCACTTCACCAGAGCCATTCTCGTTCGATCATTGGGCATCTGGCTCGGCGTGAGGGCCGTCGTCACCGGTGGCAATCGCGCGCTGCAAGACCCCGCGGTCCCGCCGGAGCCACTGCTGGAGCTCACGGCGGTGGCCGCGGTCGGCGTGGTGGTATTGGTTGCGGGGCTGGTGCTGTTGGACGCCGGTCGCCGCAATGAGCTGTTGTTTCTGGCCAACCTCGGAGTCGGTCGCGCCGTGATCGGGGGCCTGGCCGTTTCGGTTGCCGGGTTGGTGGAACTGATCATTGCGGTGGCCGTGGCGGCAACGTGAGCTTCACGCCGATCCTCGCAGCGGAAACCATTGGGAAATCCTTCGGCTCCCGACAGATACTCAAATCTGCCTCTCTCTGGCTCCAGCCCCGCACCATCACCGTGCTGGTTGGACGCAATGGCCAGGGTAAATCCACCTTGTTCAAGATCGCGTGCGGCCTGCTCCGCCCGGACTACGGCATCGTGCGGTTTCGCGAAGAGCGATTTACCAGCGCACGGCTTCCGCGGATGGCGCGGCGAGGTTTGTTCTTCCTGCCCGAGCGCTCCCTCCTGTCCCATGGGTTCACGTTGCAGGCCCATTTGCAGGCCGTCGCGTTTCACGCGGGAGATCGGGGAACGGCCACCGCCGTGGAGTGGCTCGACATCGGGCACTTGCTCGATCGGTATCCTCACACCCTCTCTGGCGGCGAGCGTCGGCGGGCGGAGCTCGCCATGGCCGTCGCCCGCCGGCCCGACTGCCTGCTCGCCGACGAGCCGTTTCTGAGCATCATGCCGAAGGACGCAGAAGTATTATCCGACGTGTTCCGGCGACTCGCGGCAGAGGGGTGCGCCATAGGTATCAGCGGTCACGAAGTGCCCACTCTGTTCGACCTGGCAGACGACGTGGCGTGGATGACCGCCGGGACCACCCACGCACTGGGGACTCCGGCCCAGGCACGGGTGCATGATCAATTCTGCCGAGAGTATCTTGGTCCCGGAGAATTCCGGTAACAGGGGGTTGCAGTGGACGATCACACACACGGCGCGAGATTCTTGAGGTTGGTGAACGACGCGAAGACCCGAGTGCGCCAAAACGACGTCGTCGCGGTCAAGGCCATGCTCGATGAGGGACGGCAATTCCGTCTCGTGGACGTACGGGAAGAAAGCGAGTGGAAGGCGGACCATCTGCCCGGGGCGCTACATCTGGGAAAGGGCATTCTCGAGCGCGACATCGAGCGGGCCATTCCCGAGCTCGATGCCGTGATCGTCCTGTACTGCGGTGGCGGATACCGTTCCGCCCTGGCCGCGGACAACCTCCGGAAGATGGGCTATACCGACGTGTGGTCCATGGACGGCGGCATTCATGGATGGCGTGATGCCAGGTATCCCACCGTTGCGGACTGATCGGCGGCAGGCCGGGCGATGAAAACAGCCGGCGCCGGGGTCAGCATGTTCCTACTGTCCACGTTCGTTTCCATCGGCTGTGCTCCCGGCACTGCCGACGCGGCCCGGCAGGAGCCGCCGAGAGTCAATGCCGATCAGATGCTGGCGGACGTGGCGTTCCTGGCGGCCGACTCATTGGAGGGCCGCCTCTCGGGTTCCCGCGGCAACCGCGTCGCCAGAGAGTACATCGTGGAGCGGTTTTCACGGCTCGGCCTCCGGGCGTTCGGTGATTCGTTCGCGCAGTCGTTCGTCGTGGACCGAGGCGGGGCCGATCTGGAAGGAGCGAATGTGGTGGGTTACATCGAGGGCTCCACCACAGCCTCGTGGTCGATCGTGATCACCGCCCACTTCGACCACCTCGGAGTGCGGGGCCGCGAGATCTACAATGGCGCCGACGACAACGCGTCCGGCACGGCGGCGTTGCTGGCCATGGCGGAGTACTTCACCGAACATTCCCCGCGGCACACACTGGTGTTCGCGGCCGTGGATGCCGAGGAGGGCGGCCTTCAAGGGTCGCGCGCGCTGGTCGAGCATTCGCCCCTCGACCTGGCACATGTCGCGCTCAACGTAAACCTCGACATGATCAGCCACAACGAGCGCGAGCTCTACGTCGCCGGAACGCACCACTACCGTTTCCTGCGAGATTATGTGGAGGTGGTGAAGGCTCGTACGGAGATCGACTTGCTCATCGGCCACGACCGTCCGGAGCTGGGCAACGACGATTGGACCGGCTCATCGGATCACGCCCCGTTTCACCGCCGCCAGATACCCTTTCTCTATTTCGGCGTGGAGGACCATCCCGACTACCACCGGCCGACGGACGTCTTCGAGAACATCAACACTGACTTCTACGTGCAGGCCGCAGGCGCGATCCTCGACGTGCTACTCGAACTCGATCGGGATCTCGCTGCGGTGATTGGAGCACGGCGGTGACCTCAAATCGGAAACGATGCCAGTGGCCCGGTGACAACTCGCTGATGATCACGTACCACGACGAGGAGTGGGGCGTGCCGGTCCATGACGATCGAAAGCTATTCGAGTTTTTGGTACTCGACGGGTTTCAAGCGGGCTTGAGCTGGCAGACGATTCTCAACAAGCGGGAAAACTTTCGGGAGGCGTTCGACGACTTCGACGCAGAGCGCATCGTTTGCTACAAGAAGAGAAAAATCGCCCAGCTCTTGAACAATCCCGGCATCGTTCGGAACAAACTCAAGGTGCATGCCACGGTCTCCAACGCCCGCGTCTTTCTGGACGTGCAGGATGAACTGGGTACGTTCGACGCCCTCATCTGGCAGTTCGTGGACGGAAAGCCAAAGCACAACGCGTGGAAGACCTTGAAGCAAATCCCGGCGAGCACGCCGGATGCGGACCGCATGAGCAAAGAGCTGAAGCAGCGCGGGTTCCGGTTCGTGGGATCCACCATCTGCTACGCCTTCATGCAGGCGGCTGGGTTGGTGAACGATCATGTCGTGTCGTGCTTCCGCCACCGGGAGTTGGAGGGGCTCGGCCGGTGACTACGCGCGAGGTGCGTTTCGAGGTGCCCGAGGCCAAGACGGCCGTGTCGGCGCTCGTGTGGCTGCCCGACGCTGCCCGGCTGGTATACGTGTTTGGCCACGGTGCCGGGGCCGGCATGCACCATTCCTTCATGCAGCGGGTGAGTGGCTTGCTGGCAGGGAGGGGGATCGGGACGTTCCGGTATCAGTTCCCCTACATGGAGCAGGGGCGGAAGCGTCCGGATACCCATCGAGTGCTGCATGGCACCGTCCGGGCCGCCGTGGCGGCGGCGCACCAGGCGGCCGGCGGCCTGCCGCTCCTTGCCGGCGGCAAATCGATGGGGGGGCGGATGGCCTCTCGTGCTCAGGCCGAGGAGGCGCTGCCCGGGGTCGTCGGCCTCGTGTTTCTCGGATTCCCCCTGCACCCACCCAACGCGCCGGGGAGGGAGCGGGCGGATCACCTGACGGACGTTCACATTCCGATGTTGTTCCTGCAGGGCACTCGAGATTCGCTGGCCGACCTGGCCCTGCTAACCCCGGTGGTGGACGGCCTGGGCCCGGCTGCCACGATGCACATCGTTGAGGGGGGCGATCATTCGTTCAAGGTGCTCAAGCGCTCGGGGCGAACCGAGTCAGCGGTGTTCGACGAACTGGCCGACACGACACAGCGCTGGTCCACACGGTTCGCCTAACCCGCCGTGGGATGTTCCCACTCGTCCAACGTCTTGGGCCAGTCTCCCTTGAGTAGTCGCGATAGAGCGCGGTCGGCCAGCAGCTTGCCGCCGGTTTGACACGTGGCACAGTAGTTCACTTGCGTTTCGGCGAAGACGATCCGTTGCACCGGCGACCGACACACGGGGCAAGGCTGGCCAAACTTTCCATGCACGGCCATGTCGTCCCGAAAGGCCGTCACCTTTTTCGGGAAACCTGTTCCCACTTCCGCCTGGAGCCGGTCGATCCACGCGGTCAGTTGCTCGATGGTCGCGCGGTGGAGCCGCTCGATCTCCTCGTCGGTGAGTTGGGCGGTACGCTTGAGCGGGGACAGCCGCGCGGCGTGCAGGATCTCATCTGAATAGGCGTTGCCGATGCCGCTGAACGTCCGGGGATTGGTCAGCGCCCGCTTGAGGGTTCGGTTTTCTCGCTTGAGCGCCGCGCGAAATTTGGCCAGCGTGGAACCGAGCACCTCGAGTCCGCCGGGGTCGTGTTCCCGCAGCGCTGCCTCGCCGCGCACCACGTGGAGGGAAGCCCTTTTTTTCGATCCTGCTTCGGTCAGCAGGAGTGTGCCATCTGGGAAGTCGAACGCGGCCAGTCCGTTTTTTTTCGGAATGGGCTGTGCGGTGTCCCCCCATCGAAGACGCCCCGCGATCATGAGGTGCACGACGAGATACAAGTCGTCGTCGAGCTCAAATACGATGCGTTTTCCCAGTCGCCGAAAGCCTCGAATGCACTTTCCTTCGATCTCACGAATTGGCGGGTCGACGGATCGCAGAACGAACGGACTGGCGAGGCGCACTTTTTGGATGGGTTGGCCGGCGAGCAACCGCCGCAACGCGCCGATGTATGCCGTGATGTCTGGAAGCTCCGGCATGGCCCGGACCCCGGCTAGTCGCCGCGTTTCTCGACGTCGATGACCATGCTGGCGGGATGCCCGGTGGATGCATCCATGTCTGCGCCCACCGCGGCGAAGTCCACGTGCCAGCCGTCGGAGGAAGGGCGCTCGGCGTTTTCCTGCCACCACGTAGCGGCGTCGCCGCCGCTCCACTCGCCGATGTTCGAGAGTTCCTCCAGCCGTGCCATCAGGGTAAGGGCATCGGACGGGCGATTCTGCGGATCCTTCTCGAGGCACAGGAGGATCAGCTTTTCCAACTCTGGCGTTATCGGGTTGTCCGTGCGCATGGATGGCGGATCGGGTTTGGTTCGCAGGTGATGGCCGCACACTTCGATAACACTGTTTCCGGAGAAAACGTGATCCCCGACCAGCAGATAGTACCCGACGGCGCCGAGGGCATAGAGGTCGCTCTTGGGACTCGCCGCCGTCGTGTCGCCAATCGCCTCGGGGGATATGTAGAGCGGTGTACCCGTGAGTGCCGTCGTAATGGTGATGGCCGGCTCCGCCGGCGATCGGTCCACCTCGCGCACGAGTCCGAAGTCGAGGACCTTGACGACGTCCCAGATGCCACCGCGCCGGCACAACATCAAGTTGGACGGCTTGATGTCTCGGTGGATGAGGCCCTCTCCGTGGGCTTCCGCCAGGGAGCCGCACACCTGCTTGAGGATGTGCACCACCCGGGCCTGCGCTTGCGGTCCGAACCGGCCGATCAACTTCTCGAGGGTCATTCCGTTCAGGTACTCCATGGCATAGTAGAAGTGACCCTCAGGAGTCCGGCCGTAGTCGTAGATCGCCACCGTGTTGGGATGGGTCAGCTTGGCGGTCATCTGCACTTCTCGCTCGAACCGCGCGATGCTGTTCGGGCTGGCTCGATCGGGACGCAACAGCTTGACTGCGGTGGGACGCCGCAACAGGGCGTGGCTCGCCCGATATACTTTGCCCATGCCGCCTTCACCGATCAGTTTTTCGAGACGGTACGGCCCGAGCTCCCGGGCTTCGGTCATGTCCTCCCGCAGTCGGCCGATGACGTGCGACGAGATGAGAATGGCCGCCGACCCCGCCACCAACAGTGTCAGCAGCATCAAGAGTCCGCGGCGCAGGGTGTAGAACAGCCTGAAGGCCTCCGCGACATCCACCTCCGTGGTGACGCCGAATCCGTACTGCTCCAGCCAAGCCCAGGCGCCGATGACGGGAACGCCGCGGTAGTCTCTGTATCCGAAGACATTCACACCGGATTGGCCGGTGACCGCCGATGCGGCCATGAGGGTGAGAGGAAGACCCCGCCGATTGGCTTGGGGGCGGAAACCCTCCAGCATGTTTCCACCGGGATCCCGAATGTCCACGTTGAGGACGGATCCCTCACCTTCTTCCAGCAGCCCGATCTCGCGCAGATCATCCTCGAATCGGCTCTGGGAGAGGAGCACGCCGTTTTCGTCGAACACGTAGGTCTCCCCCGTCTCACCGAACTGCGCCACCGAGAGGATGTCGGAGAAGTCCTCTTCGGGCGGGAGGCCGAAGGCGAGGATGGCGATGACCTCCTCGTCGGGGTCGAACACGGGAGCCCCCACGAACATGGTCGGCCGCGAGCGGTTGATTTGCTCGCTGGAGACGGCCGGCTGGGGGGTCCTGACCGGGCGCGTTACCACGGTGTCGCCTGCGAAGACCTGCTGCACGTAGCCCTGGAGCTCCACGCTCGCAGGCGCCCCGACGCCTTCATCGAACTGAGCGGCCAAGGGGCGCGACGTGGCGTCAACCACGTAGTAGCCCACGTATCCGTGTGAGCGAACGACGCGGCCCAAGATGCTCTCGAGTTGACTGGCTTCGTCGGACGCCCTGAGATCGTCAGGGCGACTTCCCAATCGCCCGGCACGACTCACCAACGCCGCTACCGTGGTCGCGACGATGGGATCGCTCGCGAAGTGTCCCGCCACCTTGCGCTGGGTGTCGAGCCAGAGGTTGAGAGCGGCCAGGTCGGCGTCGAGGAGTGTCGTGAGCTCCTCCGCGAGATTCTCGCGCATGGAGCGGAGCAAGGCCCAGTTCATGGTGATGCCGACAACCGCGAGAATGGCAGCCGCTATCAGGGGAATCAGCCAGGAGCGAACCTGCACCACTTGGGTGGTGGTGCCGGTGCCGCTGCTCAGAATCTGTGGTCCGCTGGTGGATGGCATGGGTAGCGCGCACTGCGGTTCTGCCGCCGGGCCCGACGGCGATGCTACAAGGTACTCGCTTCCACCGGTTCGTGGCGCATCGTGGGAGGACCGTAGAGCCCGTCCGCGGCCCAATGCTTGTTCCACTCCTCCCGCAGGCAAAACGGATCGAGGGCCCCAGCCCGGTCGATGGCCAAGACACCGTCCAGGTGATCGATCTCGTGCTGCAGCAGTTCGGAGACCGCCCCCTCGGCCTCAATCGTCTGCTCCTGGCCCCGGGAGTCCAAATAATTGACCTTGATCCGATAGGCGCGCTGGACTTGGACCATCAGGTCGGGGAACGAAAAACAACTTTCCCACGCCAGGAAGTCTTCGCTTCCCACGTCGACGATCTCCGGGTTGAGCAACAACCAAGGTTCATCGATCTCGACATGGACCATCCGCATGGGGGCCCCGATTTGCGGGGCCGCCAAGCCCCGTCCCATGCCGTGGCGGGCCTGAAGGTCTCGCAGGGTTTCCTTCAAGTCGGTCGCCACGAGTCGGGCTGCAGGCGACCTCGGGTCGGTGACCGGCTCGCAACGCATCCGCAGGAGAGGGTCACCCAGGAGGCGTATTCGATGTATTGTCATGTCCAAATCCCCAAGGCTTTTTTGGGTGGATTGCCAATCTAGGGACGAAGCATGATCGCGGCCACAGTTCTTTCAGCCGGCGCCTCCTCCAGGATGGGATTCCCAAAGGCCCTGCTGGAATACCACGGTGTCACATTTCTGCAGAGCATCTTGGATGCCGCGGGCGCGGTGGGGATGCATCCCCGCATCGTGATCCTGGGACACGGGGCGGATAAGATCCTGGCAAAGCATGACTTACGCGATGTCGTGGTGCTGGCGACCGAGGGGTTCGAGGCAGGGCCCATCGGCTCCATTCGGGCTGCCATCCGCGCGGTGGAACCCCATCCGGTGGAAGGGATCTTGGTGTGGCCGGTGGACATGCCCCATGTGGCAATTGCCACCGTGGAGGCCTTGTTGGCGGGATTTCGAGCTTCCGGTCGCCCCATCGTCATCCCGGCCTATCAGAAGAAACACGGCCATCCGGTCATCTTCGGCCGCGAGGTCTTCGGGGAATTGCTGGAGGCACCGGATTCCGAGGGGGCGAGGGCGGTCGTGCACGCCGACCCAGGGCGGGTGCTCGAGGTCCCCGTCGACGATTCGGCGGTCCTCGAGGACCTGAACACCCCGGTGGAGTATCAAGACCTGATGAAGAAGGAAGACGTCATCAGGTCATAGCCCGTGCTAGTCCGGATCCCCACTGATGGGCACGGCCCCCGTATCCCGGCCCGGCAGGCCGTCGATCCGGAATCTCATGACGTATTGGACGTCCAGCTCGTCGCGACTGATGCCGTACATCCGGTTTCCATAGAATCGGAGAGGCTGGAAGCGCGCGGGCAACTCCAGCGAGCCCAGAAACCGACCTTCGGAATCGAAAATGTCCCACTGAGAGGCTCCCAACCCAAGCTGTGGGTTGAAATCCTCGAGCTCTTCGTCACTCAGGGTGCTCGGGATCACCAGGTGCTGGACCCATAGGCTGCCCCCCGGCCCGTTCAGAAACTGCGCGTAGGCCGGAAAGTCGTCGGCAAACGAGATGATCTGCTCGAACCGGGCCCATGCCTGGGGTGGGGCGCCCGACGCCTCCATGAGGTTCTTCATGGCGGTCAGGAGCGCCCGCTGGTCGGCCTCACCGACGGGGGTGATCTCGAACGGCTTGGTAACGATGCGAACCAGCGTTCCGTGGTCGTAATAGCCGATGCGATAGTCGTCGTTGATTCCGTGCCAGATGCCCCCGCCGAAGGCCAACGTCCACATCGGCTCGGGGGCGAAGAACTTGAGCTGGGGTCTGTCGCTTCCCAGGGAGAAAGTCCCGCCGGAGCGGAACCTCAGAAGCGTGTCCGTGACCATGCCCTCGTGATCGCGAGCCGCCACGAGGTCCATGGTATCGGCCGTTTGATCGGGTCCGAAGGCGAGGCGGCGCACCTGATTGACGATGGCCCCCGACCGGGCGTTCTCCCATTTGAAGGGAATGCCCTCTTCGAACCGAATGCGGTAGCTGTCCAGGTACTCCCCGCCCGGCGCGAACCGGCTGACGCGTTGGTTGCCCATGTCGGGCACGTAGAGAGTGTCTCCGGGGGCGATGAGCAGTGGCCCCACCTGGGCGCCCAACTGGCCTGGGCCGCTACCCGAGGTACCGAACGATGCCTGCAGGGTACCGGATTGGTCGAAGGCCCGGATGAGTGACGCCTGCTGGTCGAGGACGTAGATGGTCTCGTCCGATGAGACGACGATCCCCGTGATGGCCCCGAACTGGTAATCCGGATCGCCGGCCGCCGTGCCTATTCGCAGTTCCTCGGCTATCGTCCAGGCCGTCCCGGTGTTCCACAGGCCCTCCGATGAATTCTCCACGATAATGACGCCGGCGCTGTCTCGCACCGTTCCCGTCCAATTGGGTGAGTCGCCGGAACAAGCAACGAGGCAGGCAGCGGCCATGACGGCCATGCCGGTCATTTGGGTTTTCACGCTCGTCCTCCCCATGAGGGTTTTCGGTAGAGATGGTGTCGCAAGTAACCGGGTCCGTGGAAGCGGGACAACTCGAACGTTCTCGAGCGGTCAATTGGACCGCGCCAACGGCCCCGGGGGCGCCAGGCCTGGACCAGAAAGTGGGCTGAAGCAGATCATAGATCCGTAACCTGTTTATTGACAATCAATTAGAACTGCCACTTCTATTGGCGTATGAAGTCTGAGCCCCAACTACCCTCGAATTCACCAACAAAAGTGTTAAATTATTTGCAATACTTGTCCTCTTCATTTAGAATTCGCGGCGCTATGGAAGCAATCACACCCGGCCTGGCTGGCCAAAAAGGACTCCGAGGAGAAATCCTCCTGCAGATGAAGAAATCACAACCCCTTACGGCGAAAGAGCTTGCGGAGGCTTTCGGCGTATCGGCAAATGCCGTCCGGCGCCATCTGAAGGAGCTCGAAGCCGAGCACCTCGTCCACTACGGCCGCGAGCAGCGGGGGGTCGGAGCACCTACCTATTCCTACCGGCTGAGCCGGGACGGCGAGGCCCTCTTTCCCAATCAGTACGAGCAGGCCCTCACGCGCCTGATCGGCCACGTGGTCGACCGAGAGGGACGGGAGGCGGCGATCGCGGTGGTGGAGGAACAGTACGCCGATCTTCGGCGGCAGTTGGGAGGAATTGTCCCCGGTGTCTCCCCCATCGATCGCCTGAAGATGTTGGCGGGCGTGATGGAAGAGGCGGGTTTCATGGCCGAGTCGTCAGAAGAAAACGGCGAGGTCACCTTGCGGGTGCAGAACTGCGCGTTGCACGCCGTGGCGAGCTGTCTCCCGGAGGTGTGTGACACGGAACTCAAGTTCCTCGAGGACGCGCTGCACGCCCAGGTGGAGCGCAAGACGCACATCATGAATGGATGTAACGCGTGCGAGTACGCCGTGGAGTTCGCCGGCCCGACCTGGTCCGGCGCGAAACCGGAAAGGCTTTTACACGAACGATCATGACTTCGATCGAGACACGAGTAAACGAACCGTACAAATACGGATGGGTGACGGATATCGAGGTCGATACCGTGCCGCCCGGGCTGAACGAAGACATCATCCGCGCGATCTCGGAGAAGAAGCAGGAACCCGAGTTCATGCTGAAATGGCGGCTCAAGGCCTACCGGCACTGGCTGAAGATGACGGAGCCGAACTGGGCCAACGTCAAGTATCCGCCCATCGACTTCCAGGCGATCACGTACTACTCCGCGCCCAAGCCGAAGAAGCAGCTCGACAGTTTGGACGAGGTCGATCCGGAAGTGTTGAAGACCTTCGAGAAGCTGGGCATTCCCCTGACAGAGCAGAAGCGGCTGTCGGGGGTGGCCGTCGACGCGGTCTTCGACAGCGTCTCGGTGGCGACGACGTTCCAGGACACGCTGGCCGAGCAAGGCATCATCTTCTGCCCCTTCTCGGAGGCGGTGCGCGATCATTCGGAGCTGATCGAGCAATACCTGGGCTCGGTGGTGCCCTACAACGACAACTACTTCGCGGCGCTCAACTCCGCGGTGTTCACGGACGGGTCCTTCTGTTTTGTGCCCAAGGGTGTGCGGTGTCCCCTGGAGCTGTCCACGTATTTCCGGATGAATGCGGCCGGCTCGGGCCAGTTCGAGCGCACCCTCATCATCGCCGAGGAAGCATCGTACGTGAGCTATCTCGAGGGATGCTCAGCACCCATGCGCGATGAGAACCAGCTCCACGCCGCGGTGGTCGAGCTGGTGGCCATGAAAGACGCCCAGATCAAATACTCGACGGTCCAGAACTGGTACCCCGGTGACAAGAACGGCAAGGGCGGCATCTACAATTTCGTCACGAAGCGCGGCAAGTGCGCCGGCAACAACTCCAAGATTTCCTGGACCCAGGTGGAGACGGGCTCGGCGATCACGTGGAAATATCCGAGCTGTATTCTGCAGGGCGACAACAGCGTGGGCGAATTCTATTCGGTGGCCGTGACCAACAACTACCAGCAAGCCGACACCGGAACGAAGATGATCCACATCGGAAACAACACCCGCAGCACGATCGTGTCCAAGGGCATCTCCGCCGGGCGGAGCCAGAACACCTACCGCGGCCAGGTCAAGATCATGAAGGGGGCCAAAAACGCCCGCAATTATTCCCAGTGCGACTCGATGCTCATCGGGGACAAGTGCGGCGCGCACACATTTCCCTACATCGATATTCGCAACAGCACAGCGATCATGGAGCATGAAGCGACCACGTCGAAGGTTGGAGAAGATCAGATCTTCTACTGCCAACAGCGCGGCCTCGATCCGGAGGATGCGGTGTCGATGATCGTCAACGGGTTTTGCAGGGAAGTGTTTCGCGAGCTGCCCATGGAGTTTGCTGTGGAAGCGCAGAACCTCCTGGGAGTAACCCTGGAGGGGAGTGTCGGGTAGGCGCCGACATCGCCGGCTACACACCGACGCAACGGAGAATCAGGAAAGACCATGCTCGAGATAAAGAACTTGCACGCGACGGCCGATGGCCAAGAGATTCTGCACGGGATCGACCTGAGCGTGAAGACGGGGGAGATCCACGCCATCATGGGACCGAACGGTTCCGGCAAGAGCACCTTGGCGCAGGTGCTGGCGGGACACCCCGCCTACGAGGTGACGCAGGGATCGGTGACGTTTGACGGCCAGGACTTGCTGGCCATGAAGCCCGAGGAAAGGGCGTGGGCGGGCATGTTTCTGGCCTTTCAGTATCCTATCGCGATCCGGGGTATCACGAATGCCTATTTCCTCCGGTCCGCCGTGAACGCGGTGCGGAAGCAGCGGGGCGAGGAGGAATTGGACATCATCGACTTCATCGAGGTGTTGCATGAGAAGCTCGAAGTCATCGGGTGGGACGACAGTCTCATGGATCGTCCGGTGAACGAAGGATTCTCAGGTGGCGAAAAGAAGCGGAACGAGATTCTGCAAATGGCTATCATGGAGCCCAAGTTGGCGGTCCTCGACGAGACCGATTCGGGCCTCGACATCGATGCGCTGAAGATCGTGGCCGCTGCGGTGAACAAATTGCGGAGGCCGGACAACGCCACGGTGATCGTGACGCACTATCAGCGATTGCTCGAGTACGTCGTGCCGGACCGGGTCCACGTGTTGGCCAATGGGCGTATCGTCAAGTCGGGCAACAAGGAGCTCGCGTTGGAGCTGGAGGAGCGTGGCTACGACTGGCTCCGGGAAGAGGCTGCATAGAGCATGACGGCGACACGGACGAGCGACGGCACGGCGCACTTCGTCGATCGACACAAGGAGTTCTCCGCCAACGGGGCCGGAGGTACTCCGGAATGGCTGAAGCACCTTCGAGAGGTAGCCATCGAGCGATTTGCCGAGCAGGGCTTCCCGACGACGCGGCAGGAGGAGTGGCGCTTGACGAGCGTGAAAAGAATAGCGGAGCATCCGTTTGCGCTTCCTCATGCGGCCGACACGATGACCCCGGATCAGTTGACGCCGTTCTTGCTCCCGAGTGAGGAGCCGGTGCGGCTCGTCTTCGTAAACGGGATCTTCGTGCCCGGGTTGTCCCACACGGCTAGCCTCCCCGCAGGCGTGCAGGTGCGCAATCTGGCCGCAGCCCTCGCAGAAGACGCGCCCCTCATCGAAAAGCATCTGGGCAAGCACGCCGACATGGATCGGAACCCGTTCACGGCGCTCAACACGGCCTTCGTCGGTGACGGGGCGTTCGTATACGTCCCGGCCAATACGCTCGTGGAACAGCCGGTGGAGTGTGTGTTCTTCTCCACATCCGGTGAAGAGCCGGTGATGTCCCATCCGCGCAATCTCGTGGTGGTGGAAAACGGAGGCCGGCTCGCGTTCATCGAGACCTACGGCGGCACCGCGCGCCGGCCGTACCTGACCAACGCCGTCACCGAGGTGGTGGTCGGGGACAACGCCCGGGTGGATTGTTACCGTATCCAGCGTGAGGGAGAGCAGGCGTTCCACATAGCCACCACCACCTCCACGCAGGGGCGTGACAGCCGCTACTCGCTGACGCCCATCGTGCTGGGAGCCTCCCTGTCGCGCCACTACATCCTGATGGGCATGAACGGGGAGGGTGGGGAAGGGACCTTGAACGGCCTGTATCTGATGAGCGGCGACCAGCACGTGGACCACAATACCGTCATCGACCACGCGGTACCCCACTGCGACAGTCACGAATACTTCAACGGGGTGCTGGCGGGTCGGTCGCACGCCGTGTTCAGCGGTAAGATAGTGGTTCGCCCGGGCGCGCAAAAAACCGACTCCAAGCAGACCAACAACAATCTCCTTCTGTCCGATGATGCGCGGGCCGACAGTCAGCCTCAGTTGGAGATCTACGCCGACGACGTCCGGTGCACCCATGGTGCCACGCTCGGGCCCCTGGACGAAGATGCGTTGTTCTACCTGCGGACCCGCGGGTTGGATAGGGAGAGGGCGAACGCGTTGCTGACGTACGGTTTCGGGGTTGAAATTCTCAATCGGGTCGCGCTGCCAGAGTTGCGGGAGCGGTTGGACACGCTCGTGAAGGAGCGGCTGCACGACTTTAGCCGAATGCGAGTGGCGGGATGAGCTTGTTGACCACCGACGACCGCAGAGCACCGGCCGGCAGCGCCTTCGACGTGGACCGCGTGCGCAGCGATTTCCCCATCCTCTCGCGCACGGTGAACGGCAAGCCACTGGTCTATTTGGACAACGCGGCGACCAGCCAGAAGCCACGGGCGGTGATCGATGCGGTGGCGAATTTTTACAGCCATGAGAACGCCAACGTTCATCGGGGTGTACACTATCTGAGCGAGCACGCCACCGCCGCCTACGAGGCGGTGCGCGGTAAGGCGCGGGCGTTCCTCGGGGCCGGCGAGACCAGAGAAGTGGTGTTCGTCCGCGGCACGACGGACGCCATCAACCTGGTCGCGCATGGGTATCTCCGCCCCCGGTTGCAGCCAGGCGACGAGGTGTTGGTTTCCGCCCTTGAGCACCATTCGAACATCGTGCCGTGGCAACTCGTGTGCGAGGAACGGGGGGCCCGGGTACGCGTCATTCCCATGGCCGAGTCCGGGGAGCTGATCCTGGACGATCTGGATGGCATCATCTCCGACGCGACGAAGCTGGTGGCGGTCGGTCACGTCTCGAACGCGCTGGGAACCGTGAACCCGATTCGGCGGATCACGGCAGCGGCCAGGGCCCATGGTGTGCCGGTCTTAGTGGACGGAGCCCAGGGCGCGCCGCACATGCCCATCGACGTGCAAGATCTCGATTGCGATTTCTATTGTCTGTCCGGCCACAAGATGTTCGGGCCGATGGGGATTGGGTTGTTGTACGGTCGTGCCGAGTTGTTAGAGGCCATGTCGCCGTATCAAAGCGGCGGGGACATGATCCGTCAGGTGAGCTTCGAGGGCACCACGTTTGCTCCCATCCCCAACAAGTTCGAAGCGGGTACACCGAACGTGGCGGGGGTCATCGGTCTTGGTGCGGCCATCGATTATCTGCAAGGCATAGGCTGGGACGCGATGCTCGACTACGAGAGAGAGCTGCTGGAGTATGCGGCGACCACGCTCGAGAGTGTCGAGGGGGTGAGACTCATCGGAACCGCGGACCACAAGGTCGGTGTGGTATCGTTCCTGTTCGAGGGAGTCCACGCTCATGATGTGGGAACGATCGTGGACCAACAAGGTGTAGCCATTCGGACCGGCCATCACTGTGCGCAGCCCATCATGAGCTTCTATGGCGTGGATTCCACCGCCCGCGCTTCGTTTGCGATGTATAACACGAGAGACGAGGTGGACAAGTTGGCGGTGGCGCTCGGCGCCGTCCGGGAAGTGTTCGGGTGATGTCGGAGCTGAGGGATCTGTACCAGCAAATCATTTTGGATCACAACCGGGCCCCGCGGAACTTCAAGAAGCTGGAGGACGCGAACCGAGTCGCGGAAGGGGACAACCCCCTCTGCGGTGACAAGCTCCGCGTCTACGTGCAGGTGAGTGACGAGGGCGTCATCGATGACATCGGATTCCAGGGGTCGGGTTGCGCAATCTCCAAGGCGTCTGCGTCGCTCATGACCTCGGCGGTGAAGGGGAGAACGGTGCAGGAGGCCGAGCGGCTGTTCGGCACCTTTCGTGACATGGTGACCGGCAAGGCGCCTGAGACGAAAGAGGCTGGCCTTGGCAAGCTGGTGGCGTTTGCCGGCGTTCGAGAATTCCCGGCGCGCGTGAAATGCGCTAGCCTGTCCTGGCACACGTTGCACGCCGCGCTCGAAGCCACCGCGGCGACCGTGTCCACTGAATAACCCCACGACGAAGCCAGCCCATGGAGTTTCACAAAGTAGCCGAGGAAAGCAGCCTTGGCGAAGGACGACTCATGTCGGTGACGGTCGACGGCGGCGAGAGACTGTGTCTGGCCCGGGTAGGGGGTGAGGTCTTTGCCGTGCGTGATCAATGTTCCCACGCGGAGTACCCACTCTCCGACGGAAGTCTCGGTTCGGACTACCAGCTCGAGTGCGCCCTGCATGGTGCGGTCTTCGACGTCCGGGACGGAAGCGTCAAGTCACCGCCCGCGGATGAACCGGTGGCTACGTATCCGGTGAAGCTGGAGAGTGGATGGATCTGGGTCGGAATCCCGCAGGGCGAATGATCTAGATCATCGTTCTGCGGCAATGCTCGGCGATCTCGAAGAGTTGATCCTGGGGAATCCGTGCCACGAGCGCTCGCGTTCCGCCCCCCTGATTCCACATGATGATCTGATAACCCGGCGCCGCAGACATTGCCATGTTGTTCTGCCGTTCGAGGATCGAACTGATCATGTCGCGGTTGGGCACCATCAGGTAGGTGAGGTCCACGCCGTCGATTTGATAGTCCACCGCCGCGGCAACGACACCATCCACCGGGGCCAACCGGCCTCCCAAGAGTATCGCGCCGGGAATGTCGGGAATGTCCACCGAGTACCCGGCCTCTGACACGAACCAGGATTGCAGCGCAGCGGGCCGATTCGTTTTGATAGCCGGCGGGCTGGTGATCTGGCGCATGGCCACGTCGACCCACCGCACGGACTCGTCGGTCTGCAGCACCTGCGGGTCGGGAGTGGCGAACCACAGAACGGCGGCCGCTGTAGCCGTCACGAGTGCACCGCCGCTGGCCGCTCCGATGAGATCCCAACGCACGTGCCACGCGCGCCGCTTGGGCGCCTGTTCTGCAGCCAGGTCGGCGAAGATTCGCCCCCGGAGGTAATCCGGGGCATGCTGGGCCTCCGCGAGATTTCTCAGGCGGGCGACGATGCGTTGGTCAAACGCAGACTCGGAATATGTTTCGTCGCCAGGACCAAAAGACTTCATGATTCTCTGCCTGCCACGGGACCCAAATTGGTGCCCGTGAGGGAATGACGCCATGCGTCGAAAGTGCCGGTGCCGTGAGCTGTAATAGACGAACCGGGATGCTCTCGGAAAAGTTCCAATCCGAGGCGGGTTTCGGGCCGGACAGGGCGTCGGGGCCCGCCATGGCGGAATTGCGTTAGTAGTTCTGACGATTACTGCTACGAAACTTTGCGGTTTCGATGGGGCGTCGCTGTGTCTGGATGACCTCTTGGCCCTCCCGAGGCGCCACAAAGCGGCGAAACCAGCTAGGTTTGGCACGTTATGCAACTCGTCATGGGCTTGAACGAGGCGATGGCCGTTGGATTTTGAGATAATCGTGATCGGAGGTGGGCACGCGGGGGCCGAGGCGGCGTCATCGGCTGCCCGGATGGGGGCTCGTGTGCTTCTCGTGACGTCGGCCTTGGAGACCATCGGCCAAATGTCATGCAATCCGGCGATTGGTGGCGTGGCCAAGGGTACGGTGGTGCGGGAGGTGGACGCCCTCGGTGGGGTCATGGGCCGGGCGGCCGACCGAGCCACGATTCAGTTCAGAATGCTGAACCGCTCCAAGGGCCCGGCTGTGTGGTCTCCGCGGGCCCAGTGCGATCGGGGACTCTACCGGCGAGCGGTGCGCAGCCTCCTGGAGGAACAGCCATCCCTCCACATGATCCAGGGAACCGTGTCCCGGTTGATGATTCGGGGAAATCGGGTCGTCGGGATCGAGACCCACGATGGGCGCAGCTTCTCGGCTGGCAGTGTCATCCTCACGGCGGGGACTTTCCTCCGCGGGCGCATCCATATGGGCACGGACACCCAGATCCCGGCGGGCCGGGCGGGGGATCCGGCGGTGGTCGAGATAGCGTTGCAGATGGAAGCACTGGGGCTCGCGGTCGATCGATTCAAGACGGGCACACCACCGCGGATCGATGGCCGGTCCGTCGACTATTCGGTGCTGGAGCGGCAGGATGGCGAGTCTCCCGATTACCGTTTCAGCCAGTTCGTTCGAGTCGAGCGCCCTCCCCAGCTGCCCTGCTGGATCACGTGGGCCGGACCCGAGGTGAAGGAGATCATCCAGGAGCAAATTCACAAATCGGCCCTGTACGGCGGGGCGATTGCCGGCCGCGGGCCCCGGTATTGTCCCTCCATCGAGGACAAGATCGTCAAATTCCCCAACGCGGAGAGACACCAGATCTTCTTGGAGCCCGAGGGCCTCGAGACCTCGGAGCTCTACGTCAACGGGCTCTCCACCTCTTTGCCCGTGGACGTGCAGATCGACTTCCTCCACGCGGTGCCGGGACTCGAGAACGCACGGCTAACCAGAGCCGGATATGCCATCGAGTACGACTACTATCCTCCTCAGCAACTCACGCCGTGGCTAGAGGTCAAGGCATTGGAGGGGTTGTTCTTCGCCGGCCAGATCAATGGGACGACTGGTTACGAGGAGGCGGCGGGACAGGGTATCGCGGCCGGAATCAATGCCGTGCGCCGCCAGCGTGGGGAGGAACCGGTGATACTGGGACGCGACGCGGGATACATCGGCGTACTCATCGACGATCTCGTGACCCGCGGGGTCGACGAACCATATCGTCTCTTCACATCTCGTTCGGAGTATAGGTTGCTACTCCGCCAGGATAATGCTCTCAAACGCCTCGGACCACTGGCGGCGGAGTTGGGTGTTCTCTCCTCTGACGAAAAAAAGATCCTGGAAGACAGGATGCGACGGGAGGAAGAGATCGTGGCCGCCTCGGATGCGGCCACCGTCACCCCGGCCGACATCAATCCGTATCTGGCGAGCGCCGGTCAAGCACCGGTCAGCGAGAGGCAGAAGATCAAGGATCTCGTAAAGCGGCCGGGACTGGAATTGAGGGAGCTATTTCGTCGATCGGACCGGAGTCTTCCAGAGGCAGGGGACGATCTTTGGACGTCGGTGGAAGTGGAGCTCAAGTATGCCGGATATCTCGTACGGGAAAAACAGGCGGCCGAAAAACTGGCCGAAATGGCCGGCTTCCAGCTGCCGGCTGATCTGCCATACCAGGGCATGAAAACCCTGAGCACGGAAGCCCGGCAAAAGCTCGACCGCGTGAGACCTCGATCCTTGGCCCAGGCGGGCCGCATACCCGGGGTGTCTCCCAGCGATCTGCATAACCTCGTTCTCGTGGTGATGAGGCGTAAGCACCAAGCAGCCTGATCAACTCCCATTACTGTTTCACGTGAAACACGGTCCCCACCGGCCTGTTTCACGTGAAACACTCCCCCGATTCTTCCTTGCACACCGGCTTGAGGGCTCATGATTCTGAAGCCGGTTGATTTCAAAGAGCTTTACCCAGCATATGAATGGTCGTATATTCGGCGCAGCATAGAAACCGATGGATTTCGGCGTTTTCTATGTTTGCATAATTCATTGTCTTTAATAGAGATAGATGAGATGAGCGTAGTAGTTGCGATCGCGAACCAGAAGGGAGGCGTGGGCAAGACCACCACGGCGGTGAATCTCGCTACGTCGCTTGCCGCTGCGGAGCGGCGGACGCTTCTCATAGACGCCGATCCCCAAGGCAACGCCACGAGTGGGATCGGGCTCGACCGACGCGGCCTCGAGCGCTCCTTGTACGACGCGTTGATGGGCGATCTGCCGCTGGCCGATGTCATGCGTCGAAACGTGAACGTCACTACGATGGATGTGGTGCCCGCCACGCAAGACCTGGTGGGTGCGGAAATCGAACTAGTCAACAAACCGGGTCGTGAAACCGCGATGCGGGAAGTGTTGCGATCGTGCCGTGACGATTACGATTTTGTATTGATCGATTGTCCCCCGTCCCTCGGTTTGCTGACGCTCAACATGCTCACCGCGGCGGATTCGGTTTTGATTCCCATTCAATGCGAGTACTACGCACTCGAGGGCCTGTCGCAATTGCTGAACACCATCAGGCTCGTGCAACAGAACTTCAACGCCGACCTCACGATCAAGGGCGTGTTGCTCACCATGTACGATGCCCGGCTCAACCTCTCGCGACAAGTCGCGGCAGAGGCCAAGGAATACTTTGGCAGCCAGGTGTTTGAAACCATCGTGCCCCGGAACGTGCGAATTGCCGAAGCGCCGAGTTTCGGCAAGCCCATTCTGTTGTACGACGTTCAATCTGTGGGGTCCAAGAGTTACTTGGCCCTCGCACAAGAGTTCATTCGCCGGTGTGACAGGACTCCGACCTCCGACGTCGGCCTGGGCACGGCCTCCGAGATCTCTGCCTAGTGGAAAAAACGCGCCGCCGCCTCGGTCGCGGCCTCGAAGCGCTCCTTGGCCCCGCGACCGTTGCCGAGGCCCGCGCCGACGGTTCGTTGACCAATGTTTCGCTCAGCATCATCCGCCCCAATCCGTACCAGCCCAGACATGCCTTCGACGAAGAGGCCTTGGACGAGCTCAAGACCTCGCTGCAACAGTCCGGCCTGTTGCAGCCCATCATCGTTCGCCCCGCGGAGAATGGCGCGTTCGAGCTCATCGCGGGTGAGCGGCGATGCCGTGCGGCCCAGCTCCTGGGGTGGACCGAGATCAGTGCCCTTGTCAAGGAGGTCGACGACCGCACGCTGTTGACCTTCGCACTGGTGGAGAACCTGCAGCGCGATGCGCTGTCACCAATCGACGAGGCCTCTGGCTACCAGCGGATGATCGAAGAATTCGGTGCGTCGCAGTCCGAGGTGGCCGACCTGGTGGGCCGGGGTCGCTCGACGGTGGCCAACGCGTTACGTCTCCTCCGGTTGCCCGACAAGGTGCGCGACCTGGTCCACGTCGGGAAGCTGAGCACCGGCCATGCACGCGCCCTGCTGCAAGTGAGCGATCAGAAGACGGTGCCGAACCTCGCGGAGCGCATCGTCACCGATCGATTGTCGGTGCGGGAAACCGAGGCCATGGCCCGCGGCAAAAAGACCAGCAAGAGACGCCCCCGGTACAGCCGCAACGATTCTCCCCAATACGCCCATATTCGCCGCGTGGAAGACACGTTGCGCACCAGACTCGGCACGGATGTGTTCGTGGCGATGCGTGGGAAGGGAAGCGGCAGGGTCACCATCAATTTCTATTCCAACGACGATCTGGCACGGATTCTCGGGTTGGTCCTCGGCGAACCATTCGACGGATGAGCAGACGTAGCCTCGCGGTCACCATCACGATTCATCGTGAAGGCAATCCCGAGTCACAACTGTTTCGTTTGCCGGCGTGGCAATTTAAGACACTCACGGTGGGCAGCGTGGTGTTCGTCGCGCTGGTCATCATCGCGGCCATCTTGTACACCCCCATCGCGCGCTTCGCCGCCCGGGTGCCCGGTCTCAACCGGGAGATCGCCCGGCTCACCAGCGAGAACGAACAGGTGTTGCAGCTGGCCGCAACCCTCGAGGAGCTCGAGGCCAGATACGAACAAGTCCGCACCGCTCTGGGGGCGGAGATCATCGCAGAGGTGGGGGCGGCCGTAGACGACCAGGGCCGTGAGCGGTTGCCGGTGGCGAGGCCCATCGTGGCGCGGGCTCCGGGTGCCGAACCCCAATACGGCCTGGCCGGGCCCGCCCTGCCGGTATATTGGCCCATCGACTCTCTGCTCCACGGCGTTGTCACCCGGGGGTTCTCCCCTGGCGGACCCGGACTCGAGGCCCACCCCGGCACAGACATCGCCGTGCCTCGGGGCACCTTGATCCGGGCCGCGGGCGGTGGGACTGTGGCCGAGGCAGGGTTCGACGCCGAGTACGGGCTCTTCGTCCTGATTGACCATCCCGGCGGGTACCGTACTATGTACGGGCACGCTTCGCGGCTCTTGGTCACGTCGGGAAGCGAGGTGGATGCCGGCGCCGTGATCGCGCTTTCCGGCACGACGGGGCGCTCCACCGCCCCGCACTTGCACTTTGAGAAGCGACGGGGCGACGTGCCGGTCGATCCACGGGCGCGCATACAGGAGGAAGCATCGGATGGCGAGGAAGGACGAGAACAGCAGGGGTCCCGATAGAGCGGCCGGGCGCGAGCCGGGACTTTCAGTGGTAGCTCCCGGGACGCGAATTACCGGCCAACTGGACACCAGCGGTGTGGTGAAGATCGAAGGAACCGTGGCCGGGAGCGTGCGCGCCGAGCGCCAGGTGCTGGTGGCCAAGGGCGGCGTCGTCGAGGGCGACATCTTCACCCGGGAGGCCGTGATTGGCGGCAACGTGACCGGCGGCATCTTCTCCGATGAGCGAGTCGAAATTCAGTCGACCGCCCGGATCGACGGGGATATCACGACCAAGCGCATCCTCCTTCTGGAGGGTGGCGAGGTCAACGGCCATTTGAAGATGGAGGACCCCAAGGCTCTCGAGCGGAAGGCCGGATCGAGCCTCCCGCAAGGCGACTCAGCCCCACGCGGCGCCCGGGAGTCCTGGAAGCAACCCGCGGGAGCGCCGCAACATTAGCGGCTTCTCGGACCTTATAGGCTGCTTCATATAGTAAGTCGTAAATTATTGAAAATAAAGACTATAAGTCAGTGACGCAGGTCGATCTCGCCGCCCTGGCAGCCCACCTGGACGCATTCCTCGCGGTGCTCGACATTCCCGACGGCCCTGGCTCGCTGAACGGTCTCCAGGTCGAGAACTCAGGATCGGTCACCGGGATTGTGGCGGCGGTGGACGCCTGCCAGGCCACCATCGACGGGACCATCGCCGCCGGGGCCAACCTCTTGTTGGTGCACCATGGTCTTTTCTGGGGAGACCCCCAACCCCTGACCGGCCGGCACTACAGTAGGGTCCGGGCACTTCTCGAGGCGGACGTCGCCCTCTATAGCGCTCACTTGCCCCTCGACTGCCATTCAGAGCTGGGTAACAGCGCGGTCCTGGCCAGAGAGTTGGGTCTCGACTCGATCGAACCCTTCGCCGAATACAAGGGGATCCCCATCGGAGTCCAGGGCGTGGTGCACGAGTCGAGAGATTCGTTCGTCAGGCGGGTTGCTCAAGTGCTGGGCGGACCACCCCACGTCGTGCCGGGCGGACCCGCCCATGTCAGCAAGGTGGGAATCGTCACCGGCAGCGGCGGATCGATGCTCGAGCAAGCCAGGTCTGCCGGCATCGACACGTTCTTGACCGGCGAGGGGACGCACCACACACACTTCGACGCCGAGGAGTGGGGCTTGAACCTCATCTTTGGCGGCCACTACGCAACGGAAACATTTGGGGTGAAAGCGCTGGCCGAGCACATTCGCCAGCAATTTGGAGTCCCGTGGGAATTCTTTGACCACCCGACGGGTCTCTGACCCGGATATCCTCGCCCCGGCCCGGCGATCCCCTCAACCGGTCAGCGGCACCACGAATCTCACCGTCAACGTTTCAGCCGTGGCGGGTGTGACGCTGCAAAAACACTGCTCGCCAATGAGCTTCTTGATGGCCAGCACCTCGGCCTCGTCGATCCGCGGCACTTCCCGGTAGACCACTTCGAAAGTCTGACCGGCAATCACCCGATACGTGACAGGTCGGCCCCGAATCCGGTGATGGGGGTCGGCCTTGGCCAGGCCTTCCTGCAGGCGGTGCTGAATCTCGTCGAGGCGAGCCCGCATCAGGGGATCTAGGACTAGGTCCGGCATCGGGCGTGCTCTTCTGCATTGCGCTGGGCTATCCCGGCATTGCGCCGCATTCCGGCGGCGCCCGGTCGGGAAAGCGCCGTCCATCCGAAACGGCGTTGGAATTCCTCCGAAGACATCTCCGCCAAGGCGGCCAGGTTCAAGGCTCCCAGCTCGGAATCCTGCTGTAGGTGAGCGTCATCTGCGCCCTCGGCGAATTTCTGGTTCCACGGGCAGACATCCTGACACACGTCGCATCCAAAGATCCAGTCGCCCATTTGCGCGGCCAGCCCGGCGTCGATGTCCCCGCGGTGCTCGATGGTCAAATACGAAATACACAACCTCGCGTCCAACACCCTCTCGGCGGGAAACGCTTGGGTCGGGCACGCGTCGAGACACAGCCTGCAGCTTCCGCAGCGGTCGGTTTCGAAAGGGGGATCCACTGCCAGCTCGACGTCGGTGAGAACGACTCCCAAAAAGAAGAACGAGCCCGCCCGCGGATCGATGAGCATCGTGTTTTTCCCGATCCATCCCAAGCCGGCGCGTTGGGCCAGCTCCCGCTCCGGCACGGGCCCGGCGTCGATGAACGCCTTGGCGCTCGCTTCGGGCCCGCCCAACTCCACGGTGGCCTCGGCCAGCTGCGCCAACACCCCGCTGAGCGCGTCGTGGTAATCGCCGCCCCGGGCATATCTAGCCACGCGGCCGGTTTCGGATCCGCTCGACTCGGGAGCAGTTTCGTCGTAGTAGTTTCTGGACACCACCACCGCCCGGGTCGCTCCCGGGACGATCCGTTCGGGGTTCAGCCGGCGGGCCGCTTGCCGCGGCATGTACGCCATAGTCCCGGCCATTCCCTGGTCGAGCCATGCCCCGAGTTTCTCGGCGTGGGGCGGTGGTGAGAGGTCGGTGATACCGCAACTCGCAAATCCAAGCTCGCGCGCCCGAGCTTTGAGAAGAGCCGCACGCCGCTCGGGATTCACAGCCGCATGACTTCCCGGCGCCACCTGGCGAATCGGATCACATCGCCCAGCGGGGGAACGGCCGTCGCGTCCCCGTACGCGGTGTACATGCGCCAGCGCAGGTAGTCCGCGGGCGGGGCCGGCAGAAACGGTGGGCGTCGATACCAGTCTCGAGATCGAAAGGCCCACACCAGACGAAGCAAATCAATGGCCAATCGGGGATTGATCACCGCACGCATCGTTAGCGGGATTATCAACTTTAGCAAATCACCTTTTCGATTGGGGTGCCCCTCATGAACCTCTTCTTTCAAGCCGTTTCCGTGCTCGGCGCCGGCCTGGTCCTGGTGGCTTTCTATTTCCTTCAGCGAGGACGGTGGACGAGTCATGGGCGGCGGTACCTCTGGGTGAATCTTTTCGGCGCGTTCCTGCTCACCATCGTAGCGATTGAGGATCGCCGGGCCGGATTCATCATCCTGGAGGGTGCCTGGACGGTGGTAAGTGCCTACGGCCTCTGGGGGCGCGTCGATCCTCGGTAATCTAATGGGTCACCCCGCGCGCAAATCGTCCCGGAATGCCATGGCATCTTGAATCACCTGGAGGTATGCCGCCAATTCGCTGGCCTTACGACCGGCATCCCATCCCAGTTCCTCGCCGGCCAGATCGACTACAAATCCCAGCTCGGGCACGGCGTGCCCGATGACCTCGTAGAAAATATGAAGACGTCGCATCAGCAGGTCGGTCAGCGTGATCGCCATCTCGCGCCGGATGGCATGAACCAGCTCTGCCTTGATGGCAGGGTGGCCCGCCACAATGGGTTCCGCCAGGGTGGGATTCGAGGCGGCGAGGTTGAGGACCGCCGCCGTCTCCGTGCCATATGCCCTGACCAGATGCGTACCGGTAGACCTGCTAAACCCTTCTCGGATAACCTCTTGCAGGATTACGCCGAGATCATGGGTGTCTCCGCCGGGTAACGGCTCGGTGTCTGTAGGCGCACGCCCGTGATGCGCCCGGCCGTCGATCTTGTGGAGTTTCGCGGCCACCAAATCGACTACCTCTTCCGCCATGGCGCGGTAGGTGGTGAGCTTCCCGCCCACCAGCGAGATGACGCCCGACTGGCTCTCCAGGATCCGGTGCTCTCGGGACACGGCACTGGGATCGATGCCATCCGCTTGGGCCACCATCGGCCTGATCCCGGCCCAGGTCGATACCACGTCGTCCGGACTCAATCGGGCCTCGGGAAAGAAGGCGTTGGCCGAGCGGAGGAGGTAGATCACGTCGTCGGCGGTGGCCCGGGCCAGGTTGGGATCCACATCGTCGTCGGTGTCGGTGGTGCCGATGTAGGAGAGTTCCCCCCAGGGGATGATGAACATGACACGGCCATCGATGGGCGACGTCAGAGCCAGGGCTTCATTGTTTCCCAGGCGGGTCATGGGCACTGCCACGTGGACACCCTTGGTCAGCCGCAGAACCGGTTCGGCGTTGCCGTCTTTGGCGCGGAGGATGTCCGACCAGGGCCCGGTGGCGTTCACGACAACCTTCGCGCGAATCGTGTAACTTGCGCCTGTGACACGGTCGGTGACTCGTACCCGGCGAATCCGGCCGTCGGCTGGCTCGAAGGCGTCCACCACAACGTAGTTGGCCACGAGAGCGCCATGCTGGTGGGCGCTCTTCGCATTCGCCAGGGTCAGGCGGGCGTCGTCGCACTGGGCGTCGAAGTAGCGGCCGCCGCCCTTGAGACCTCGGCTGCGGAGATGCGGCTCGGCCTTGAGGACTCGTTGCTTGCTGAGCATTCTATGCCTTCGCACATTGCGGAAGAGGGCGAGCAGGTCGTACAACGTCAGGCCCGCCCAGAGCTTCCACAGCGGAATGCGTCCGCCGTCGTGAATGGGAAAAATGAAGGATCGGGGCCAAACCAGGTGGGGGGCGATCCTCAGAAGTGTCCGCCGCTCGCGGCTGGCTTCGAAGACGAGGTGGAAGTGCCGCATCTCGAGATAGCGGAGGCCGCCGTGAATGAGACGAGAGGATTGACCGCTGGTACCGCTGCCGAAGTCACCTTTGTCAACCAGCGCGGTTCGGATACCGCGCATGGCGGCGTCCCGGGCGATTCCGGTGCCGTTGATGCCGGCGCCCATCACCAAGAGGTCTACGGGATCGGCTGACATGGCAGCCAGATTCTCGGTGCGGGTCGCTTGAGAAAAGGGGGAGTCCACGAGCAAGTTAGGTCAGGGTAGCGAGCGGCGCCCGAGCACATGGTTTACTTGGCATCAGAACATGATCAAGCCAGGTGCCCTCGTGCTCGACGTCGCGTGTGGAGCAGGGCGCCACGCCATTGCCGCGGCGGAGCGCGGGTGCGATGTCGTGGCTGTAGACCAGGAGCCCGATTGCATTCGTGTTGCCCGTGCGACGGCTTCCCTGCGAGGAGTTTCCGTCACGTGGAAGTCCGAGGATCTGACGACGCTCGAATTCCCCGAAGAGGCCTTCGATGTGGTCATGGTGTTCAACTACCTCGACCGCAAACGAATGGGGGATTTCAAGCGGGCGGTACGACCGGGTGGTCACCTTATTGTCGAAACCTTTCTCGAAACGCAGCGTGAGTTCGGGTGGGGTCCGAGTTCCGATAAACATCTTCTAAAGTACGGTGAACTCGTCACCCTGGTCGAGCCATTCGAGGTCATTTTCGCCCGCGAGGTGATCGAGCCGGTCGATTCGCGGACCGCGGCGTTTGCCAGCGTGATCGCGCAGCGTCGGAAATGATGGTCCTCTCTGCACCCTCCCCACAAGGGTCCTAGCCATCCGGACATGACTTCACCGCTGTCCGGGAATCGCGTCGCAATCATCGGAGGCTGCCGCACTCCTTTTTGCCGGGCTGGCACACTTCTCAAGGAGGTCACCGGCGTCGACTTGGCCAGACGCGCCACGGTGGAGCTCGTTCATCGGCTCAATCTGGATGGCGACCTGGTGGACGAAATGTATTTCGGACAAGTGGTTGCGAGCCCGCTGGCTCCCAACCTGGCTCGGGAAGTCAGCCTCTTGCCCCAGTTCCCCACATCCATCCCTGCGGCGTCGGTCAACCGCGCCTGTGCGTCCGCCAACTCGGCCATCGCTCAGGGCGCGGATCAAATACGCCAGGGGTACGCCAACGTTGTGATAGCCGGTGGAGCCGAAAGCCTGTCGAACGTCCCCATCCTGCACTCGCGTCGCTTCAGCGAGACCTTGGTGGGACTGGGCAAAGCCAACAGCCTCGCCGGGCGCGTCAAGCTGATCGCGGGAATCCGGCCCCGCGATCTGATCCCGGTGGCGCCGGCCATCGCCGAGCCGTCCACAGGCGAGACGATGGGGCAATCCGCCGAGAAGATGGCGAAGGAAAACGGCATCAGCCGGGAACATCAAGACACCTTCGCCCTCAGGAGTCATCGCCTTGCGGCGGCCGGCACCGAAGATGGGCGCATCACCGCGGAGATTGCCCCGTGGTTCCCCGAGAGCGGCGAGCCCATCGTGCAGGACAACGGGATTCGCACGGACAGCACCCTGGAGCGTCTGGCGCAACTTCGGCCTGCGTTCGACCACCGCTACGGAACCGTGACGGCCGCCAGCTCGTCGCCTTTGACCGACGGGGCGTCGGCTTTGCTGCTCATGAGTGAAGACGCGGCACGTTCTCTCGGTTATGATCCCCTCGCCTACATCCGGTCTTATGCGGTAGCGGCCCTCGACCCCGGGGATCAGCTGCTCATGGGGCCGGCGTATGCTGTTCCCCGGGCCCTCGATCGGGCAGGCATCACGTGGAGAGAGCTTGGGTTGGTCGAGATGCACGAAGCGTTTGCCGCCCAGGTGCTTTCGAACATTCAGGCATTCGAATCCCGGCGGTGGGCCAAGGAGCGACTCGGCCGGTCGGAACCCATCGGCGAAGTGAATCGAGACAGGCTCAACGTGATGGGGGGGTCCATCGCCCTGGGCCATCCCTTCGGCGCGACCGGCGGGCGCATCACGTTGACTCTCGCCAACGAGATGCGGCGACGGGGCGTGCAGTTCGGGTTGATCTCGGTTTGCGCGCAAGGCGGCATGGGATTCGCCATGGTTCTGGAGCGTCGGTGATGCCAAGCCTCACCACTGACATACGGGACGGGATCGCCCACGTCCGGATCGACATACCGGGCGAGCCCGTCAACAAGATCACCGCCGGGCTGAGAGACGAGTTGGGTCGCATGTTCGATGCGATTCAGGCTGATTCCTCGGTGCGCGCCGCAGTGCTCATATCGGCGAAGCCGGACAGCTTCATTGCCGGGGCAGACATCGACGAATTCGTTCAACTCAAGTCCGGCGATGCGGCCATCGAATTGGTGAGAACGGGGCAAGCACTCGTGAATCGGTTCGCCACCGTGGGAAAACCTTTCGTGGCCGCGATTCACGGCGCCTGCCTCGGCGGCGGCTTCGAAGCGGCGTTGGCGTGCTCGTACCGTGTGGCCACAGACCACCCAAAGACCCAACTGGGATTGCCGGAAATCCAGCTCGGTATCATTCCCGCCGCGGGAGGGTGTCAAAGGCTCCCGCGATTGATCGGAGCGCGGGCGGCCCTGGATATCATCCTGGCCGGGAAGGTCGTTCCCGCCAGGCGGGCGCACCGGTTGGGCATGGTCAACGAGCTGGTTCATCCGGCTATTCTCGAGCAGGTTGCCCTCGCGGCGGCCCGCAAGCTGGCCGCCGGATGGAGGCCCGGCCCCTCGACGCGCGGCGTTACCGCGCTGCTGCTCGACCGCAATCCCCTCGGCAGGAAAGTGGTGTTCTCGGCGGCAGCCAAGCAGGTGCAGAAGCGCACCGGGGGAAACTACCCCGCGCCCCTGGCCGCTCTCGATGCGGTGGAGCACGGTCTCAAGCACGGCATCGCCGCGGGCATGGATCGAGAGGCAAAGCACTTCGCGGAGCTCGCGGTGGACGAGGTGTCTCGCCGGCTGGTGGAGATCTTCTTTGCCACGACGGCTCTCAAGAAGGACTCCGGCGTGGAGGCGCCGGCCACCGAAGCTTTTGAGGTCAAGAACTTGGGCCTCATCGGGTCGGGATTCATGGGGGCCGCCATCGGTGGAACCGCAGTGCTCAATGCGGGGGTGGATGTACGATTTCGCGATACCCAGCTTGGGCAGGTAAAAAAAGGATTGGATGCCGCGCGAAAAATCCTGCAGGCGCGTCTCCAGCGGCGTCGTCTCACTAAGTTCGAATACCGCCGGTTGGAGCCGCTCATCTCCGGTGGCGCGGATTGGGCCGGGTTTGGTCGAGCGGATCTCGTCATCGAGGCCGTCTTCGAAGACCTGGATGTCAAACGCCAGGTATTCTCCGAGCTCGAGACGCAGGTAGGTGATGGCTGCATCCTCGCATCGAACACCAGTACCATCCCCATCGCCCACATCGCCGAAGCCACGCAGCATCCAGAGCGGGTGCTCGGCATGCACTTCTTTTCTCCCGTGGAAAAGATGCCCCTCCTGGAAGTCATCGTCACGGACGCCACGGATCCCGGGGTCACGGTCGCGGCGGTCAACTTCGGACGGAAGATGGGTAAGACCGTGATCGTGGTCCGGGACCGGCCCGGATTCTGGGTCAACCGCATCCTCGCGCCCTACCTGAACGAAGCGGGCAGGATGGTGAACGAAGGGGTGAGCATCGAGGACGTCGACCGTGCCATGAAGCGGTTCGGGTTTCCGGTGGGCCCGATCACGCTCCTCGACGAGGTCGGGCTGGATGTGGCGCACAAGGGCTCTGGGGTGATGCATCGGGAATTCGGCGAGCGCATGACGCCGACGGACGGCCTGGTCAGGATGATCGACGCCGGGCGCCTGGGGCGAAAAAGTGGCCGAGGCTTCTACCGATATGAGAAGGGCAAGAAGAAAACCGTCGATCCGGCCGTGTACGAGATCCTGAACGTCCAACCGCGGCCGGTGCCCAACGCCGACATCGAGAAACGATTGGTCTTTGCCCTCTTGAACGAAGCGGTGAGGGCGTTGGACGAAGGCGTCGTTCGTTCACCGCGGGACGGGGACATCGGTGCGATCTTCGGCATCGGCTATCCCCCGTTCCGGGGGGGGCCGCTGCGGCAGCTCGACGGCCTTGGTGCCGCGCATGTGGTGGACACCCTCGACCGGCTCGCCAAGGCCTATGGCGATCGCTTCGCGCCAGCCGAGGCCCTCCGCCGCATGGCGGAATCCAATCTACGTTGCTACCCCAATCAGCAAGAGTAGGAGAGCACACTTGTTGCGAAGTGGACTGCTCTGGTTGAGCGACCGACAGAACGTCTTCGAGTTCGTCAAGCGCAACGGCCTGGCACGAAGGCTCGCCTCGCGATTCGTTGCGGGCGAGACGCTCGACAGCGCCATTGCCGCGGCCCGCGCTCTGAACGAGAGGGATATCGCCGTGAGCTTGGATCTGCTCGGCGAAAGCGTCACCGACGAGAGCGAGGCTGCGCGCTCGCGCGATGAGGTGATAGAGATTCTCGAGCGCATCGATGAAACGGGCGTCGCCGCCAACGTATCGATCAAGCTCACACAAATGGGTTCGGACCTGAGCGAAGAAATCTGCGTGAGCAACATGCGCCAGGTGCTGGACAAGGCCCGCGAGAAGGACATCTTCGTTCGCCTGGACATGGAGGGATCCGCGCACACCGAGCGCACCCTAGCCCTGTTCTGGGATCGACTCCACGCCGAATACGGCAACCTCGCCGGTGTCGTGATACAGAGCTACATGCGCAGATCGAGCGCCGACGTGGATCGATTGATCGCGATGAAGGCACGAGTGAGGTTGTGCAAGGGTGCGTATGCAGAAGCCGAGGAGATCGCGTTTCAAAAGCGACGGGACGTGTCGGACTCCTACAAGTCTCTCCTCGAAAGCTTGCTCGACCGGGGAAACTATCCCGGTGTTGCCACCCACGATCAGGAACTGATCGACCACACGATCGAATATGTGAAGAAGCACTCCATTCCGGCGGATCGCTTCGAATTCCAGATGTTGTATGGCGTTCGCCGAGACCTACAGGCCAAGCTTCGTAAGCTCGGATTCAACATGCGGGTGTACGTGCCGTTCGGCACCCAGTGGTATCCCTACCTCATGCGGCGGTTGGCGGAGCGACCATCCAACGTCGCGTTCATCGGGATGAGTGTGCTGAAAGAGGCACTGACTTCGACGTGACGCCGGACAGCACGCTCGGCGGGTATTTCGAGAAGCACTCCCGGCCGCCCGCGTTCGAGGGATCCGACGGCGCATCGTACTCGGTGGATCTCTACATCAACGAAGAGGAGGAGCCGGAGCATGGATTCGTGGGCGCCCTGCTCTTCGTGCGTTGGTCTCCCGACGGGGCGCAACCGGTGAGTCATCTGGAAACCGACTACCTGGTGACGGCGGTGCGGCGTGCCGACGTGAAGGCCGCGTTGCACGCCCTGACACTCCATGAAGTAAAGGATCATCTCGAGCGCCTCATCGAAAAGAGCAAGGGGTTGCGGGATTGGTAACGCGCCGCGAGGGTATCGTGCTCTCCATCGTCGGCGGCAAATACCGCGTGCTCGTCGGCGAGAAAATGCTGGAGGCTTCGCTCCGCGGTCGATTCAAGCATGCATCGAAGCGACGGGTTCTGGTCGGCGACGTCGTGGAGCTCGCAACCCACGGCGATCACGGCGTCACCATCGAGGATGTCGCGGAGCGTCGCTCGGTGCTCCAGCGGCGCACGCCGGGCAAGTCCCGAGGTTTGCGGGCGGTGGCCGCCAACGTTGATCAGGTGATCGTCGTGGGATCGGCCAGGGATCCGATGTGGGATCCCCACATGATGGATCGGTTCGTGGTCGTGGCGGAGGCGAATCACTTGCCGGTGATCGTGATCGTCAACAAGGCTGACTTGGTCGACAATCCCGATCCCCTTGGCCAGCCCTACCGAATGGCGGGATACAACGTGATGGTCTCCAGCGCGACGACCGGTTCCGGGATCGACGAAGTGAAGGGCGCCCTCCTGGGCAAGACCTCACTCCTGACCGGATCAACTGGAGTTGGTAAATCGAGTTTACTAAACGCTATCCAGCCAGGGCTCGGGCTCAGAACCGCCGAGGTCAGCCGCCGGGGCCGGGTGGGGCGTCATACCACCGTGTCTGTGGAGATGTACCCGCTGGATGGCGGTGGCTTCGTGGTGGACACCCCCGGTCTCCGGGACGTGGGACTCTGGGCGGTCGATCCGCCGGAGGTGGCGGCGGCCTTTCCGGAGTTCGCCGCCTTCCTAAATGATTGCCGGTTCGACGATTGCCGTCATCTGCAGGAACCCGGGTGTGCAGTGAAGGCGGCCGCCGCCGCGGGAAAGATCAGCGAGACACGATTGGATTCGTATCGCAAGATCCTGGGCGAGGCCGTCGAGTCTTCCAGGGCCTGGGAGTAGCAAAACCGGTCAGCCGGGATTGCTTGACGCCCGCGTCACCGAAATCGATGTTCAGTTGGATGGACGGTTTGCGCGCCGTTGGATGACGCCGCGCGGCAAGTACGGTTCCCACCCTGATATCGAGTTCAAATGCCTGAAAGGTCGGCATGACTGACGAATCACTCCCATCGCTCGTGGCGCCGTTTGTTGGTGAACGATATGGTGATACCGCGCGGATGCGCGACCTGATCGCCCCGCCCTACGACGTCATCTCGCCCCGGCAACGCGAAGGCTACATGAAGCACCACGAGCACAATATCGTGCGGCTCATTCTCCCCGAGGGAAACGGCGATCGATACGAGCGCGCGGCGGCCACCCTCGACTCGTGGCGCGCAGCCGGCGTGTTGCGACGTGATGACGCACCCTCGGTCTATGTGGTGCGCCAGGCGTTCCACACACCGGACGGCGACGCGCATGTGCGCACCGGTGTCATCGCCGCGGTGGCTGTGGAACCCTACTCGATGGGAAGAGTCAAACCCCACGAGAAGACCCATAAGGGTCCCATAGAAGATCGCCTGGCGTTGACCCGATCCACCCGGGCCATGTTCGAGGCCTTGCTCATGATGGCGAGAGACGAGGGCCGGGAGCTGCAAGATCGACTGGCCGCGGTCACGCGAATCGATCCACATGTTCGAGCCACCCTGGATGGAGTGGACATCACGATGTGGCGGGTTGGTGAGGCCGGGGCCACCGACATCGCGGACGCGGCGAGCCGGCAGGATGCGCTCTACATTGCCGACGGGCATCACCGGTATGAGACGGCGGGGATCTACAGGGACGAGACTCCCGCGGCGGATCGGACCCTGGCCCTGATCGTCCCACTGGAGGATCCTGGCCTGGTGGTGTTGCCCACGCATCGTCTCGTTCGTGGAGCCCCCATAGACGAAGCGGCTTTGCGGCGGAGTGTGGGGGAGCGGTTCGAGGTATCCCGACTCGACTCTCCCGGCGACGTGCAAGCGGAGTTGACGGGGGCCGATCCCGGCTCCACGGTGTGTGTGGTCTCGCTACCGGGACCTGAGTTCTTTGGGGTACGCCTCAAGCGCGACGCCGATCTCTCGGATCTCCCGTTTCACGACCAGCCGTCGGTCCTGGCACTCGACGTGGCCAAGATAGACAGGTTGATTGTCGATCAGCTCGTCACAGAGTCCGGAGGTGGGCGGAGTCTGGGGTATGAGGCCTCTGATGGAATGGTCATAGAGGCCGTGATTTCAGGAGGAGCGGCCGCCGGCGTCCTCATGAACCCGACGGGGCTGGAGCAGGTTCTGGCGGTGGCCGATGCGGGGGCCTTCATGCCACAGAAATCGACGTATTTTGCTCCCAAGGCGCCGAGCGGTCTGGTGATCCTGGGATGGTAGTCATGACACGCGTCCACGAGAGGAGCCCATGAGCCCCCGTCCCCGCAAAAAAATCCTCGAGAATCTGGATGCGATATATCGGGAGGCGTACGAGCGGGCCAAAGGCATCGAGGATGCCGGTCGCATGATGGACCTGGACGCGTCGTATCAACGCGAGCAGCTCTTGCTCGAAGTCCTCATGGACATTCGCGACGCGGTGTACACCGTGGGTGAGGCATCCACCGAAGAGTCCGCTCTCGACAGACTGCAGGCGCTCAAGAAATTGACCAATCTGCGATAGCAATGACGACCCCTCCGACTTCCACGGCCAGATCTTCCCGGGCCGCGTCTCACAAGCTCACCAAGGCGGATCTCCTCGATTCATACCGTCTCATGCTGATCTCGCGTTTCCTGGACGACAAGGAGATTCAGCTCAAAGGACAGAACAAGATTTTTTTCCAGATCTCGGGCGCCGGACATGAAGCCATCACCGTAGCGGCCGGCAAGGTGCTCAAGCCCGGGTACGACTGGTTCTACCCGTACTATCGCGACCGGGGACTCTGTCTCGCTCTGGGCATGACGCCCACGGAGATGTTGCTTGCCGCAGTGGCCGCCGCGGACGATCCCAATTCCCACGGCAAACAGATGCCGTCGCATTGGGGGCACAAGGCGCTCAACATCGTCAGCTCCTCGAGCCCCACCGGAACGCAGTTCTTGAACGCCGTGGGGTGCGCGGAAGCGTGGCTCAGATATGATCTGATCACGGCCATTCCCGACCGCCGACACAAGGCCCACGCCGATGAGATCGTCGTCGTGAGTTCTGGAGAGGGTGCGACCAGCGAGGGTGAGTTTTGGGAGGCGATGAATACGGCCTCCAATCTGAAACTGCCCGTGTTGTTCCTCATCGAAGACAACGGATTCGCCATTTCGGTGCCTCGGGAAGTGCAGACGGCGGGCGGGTCGGTGTCCCGTCTCGTCTCACAGTTTCCCGACCTTCACATCGAGGAAGTGGACGGCTGCGATCTCATCGCGTCATACGATGCGGTGTCCCGAGCCGCATCGCACTGCCGGGCGCGCAAGGGCCCAGCCTTGGTGCACGCTCACGTGATCCGGCCGTACTCCCATTCGCTGTCGGACGACGAGCGCGCGTACAAGGCCCCCGCCACGCGAGAAGCGGAGGCTGCGCGCGATCCGTTGGTGTTGTTCGAGCGACGACTCCTGGCCGACGGCCTGGCCACCGAGGAGGAGATCGAGCGCATCAAGGGCGAGGGCGCCGAAGAAGTGCAGCTCGCCACCGACCTCGCCCTCACGTCGCCTCAACCCGCCGTCGACAGGCTGTATCGACACATCTATGCCGAAGACGTGGATCCGACGAGCGAACACTTCGATACCGAGGACGATCCCCGGTTCACCGGCAAGCCCACGACCATGGTGGACTTGTTGAACAGCTGCATGCGTGACGAGATGACCAGGGATCCCCGCATGATCATCTTCGGCCAGGACGTGGCCGATGCGTCCCGGGAAGAAGTGCTGGAGGAGGTCAAAGGCAAGGGCGGCGTCTTCAGGGTGACGTGGGGATTGCAGCGCACATTCGGGGGTGATCGGGTCTACAACTCGCCGTTGGCCGAGGCCAACATCGTCGGTCGCGCCGTGGGTCTTGCGAGCCGGGGCTTGAAGCCCGTGGTGGAGATCCAGTTCTTCGACTACATCTGGCCGGCGTACCACCAAATTCGCAACGAGCTGGCGACGCTGCGGTGGCGTTCCGACGGGGATTTCAGCTGTCCCGTGGTGGTGCGCGTCACGTACGGCGGCTACCTGAAGGGTGGAGGGATATACCATTCCCAGACCGGTGCGGCGGTGTACGCCGGGATTCCGGGTTTGCGCGTCGTCTGCCCGTCGACGGCGCTGGATGCCAACGGGCTGTTGCGCACGGCGATCCGCTGTGACGATCCGGTCATGTTTTTCGAACACAAGCACCTCTACCGGCAGACGTACAACAAAGCGCAGAATCCCGGACCCAACTTCATGATTCCGTTCGGCAAGGCCAAGATCGTGCGGGAGGGCACGGACCTCACCATCGTCACGTATGGCGCCGTGGTCCAACGGGCTCTGGTTGCCGCGAATAAGCTCGCCGAAGAAGAGGCCATCGAGACCGAGATCATCGATCTTCGGTCGTTGAACCCGGTTGATTGGGAAACGATCGGTACGTCGGTCACGAAGACCAACAAGGTCATCGTAGCCTACGAAGACTGCTTGTCCTGGGGGTACGGCGCGGAGATCTCGGCCAAGATCGCCGACGAGTTTTTCTCGTGGCTCGACGCGCCGGTTCGGCGGGTCGCATCGAAAGATACGTTCGTCGCGTATTCACCCGAGCTCGAGTACGTGACACTCCCCCAGATTCCCGATCTCGAGAACGCCATCAGGGACACACATCAGTTCTGAGGGGAACGAGGGGAGAAGATACCGCTACTTGACCGGCGTGGACCTTCCGATGACTTCCTTGATTTCGTCAGCCGCTTCGATGGCGGCGTTGACGTCCACCGAGAGCGCCTTCGCCTGCTGAGTGACCATGGTGAGGTTGTCAAGCACGGCGCTGACCCCGGCCGAACGCAAACGCAACAAGTCAAACCGCATGTTTTGAATCGCCAGAGCGCACGATTCGAATTGCCCCTCCACTTTTGCCCGCCGCTGGACCAGGTCGGCCAGGGTTTCCCGCTGACGTCGCATGAGATCGAGCCGGCGCTCCCGCTCGGGGCCGGGACCCTGCTGTTCCAATTCGTCGAACCGCCGGTCCAGACTGTCCAAGGCATCTTCGTCGACTTCACCTTCCATCTGGTCGAGCGTGCGCCCCAGTTCTACCGCACGGCTCATCAGTGAATCGACCGTGGGGATGATGTCCGGTAGCAATTCCTTCTCGGACGGCGGCAACTTCTCAACCATCAGCATCACAGCCTGGCGGTCGTTTTGGATCTGGCGGATTTGTCCGGCGAACTTGCCGAAGTCCCCCGTGGTGGGCTCGGCGGCCAGTTCGGCAGCCGGCGATTGCTGCTTGCCCTTTTGCTTCTGTTTCGCCTTCGGGGCCTCGATGGCGTCAGCGGCCGGAGGGCGATTGATGACGTCGCGCCAGCTGTAGCCGGCCGTCCACAACTTGCCGTAATTCGACGCCATGCCGATGCCCCAGGGGATGGCACAAAAGAGGAACCACGGAGAATCGAGGCCGGTCAGCAAGTTCAACATCAACAAGCTGCCGTTGATGGATACGTACGAGGCGAACCCGCCGCGGAAGTCGCGTACGATCTTCGGCTCGCCCGACTCGGTTCCCTTGGCCGGTTGGGTCCGGGACCGTTCCCGCTTCGCCGGCAGCTTGCGGGCGCCGCGATGGCTGGAGCGCCGGGAACCGGGAGCCGAACCGTGCTCTTCGTCCCACGCTGTCCACGGCCGGCTCCTGTCCCGCTGGCTGACGTCCTTGGGGCGTCGGCGCGCCGACGAAGACGACCGGGACCGCCGGTAGGGGACCGACGTGCGGCTTTCCAGGGCACGGCGCAGGGCATCTGCCGTGGGCCAGCGGTTTTCCGGGTCCTTCTCGAGGCACCGCATGACCGTGGCGGCCAATTCCTCCGGGCATTCGGGCCTGCCGGCCAGGATGTCCGGGGCGGGCTCGGTGATCTGCTTCATGAGGATCCCTGGGATGGTCGGTGCCTTGAACGGCACGGTCCCGAGCAGCATCTCGTAGGCGACCACGCCCAGGGCGTAGAGATCGCTGCGGGCATCGATGTCGCCGTCGCCGGCGGCTTGCTCGGGGCTCATGTAGGCGGGCGTGCCGATGGCGACGCCGGTTCCGGTGAGCGTGCCCCCCCCGACGTCAGTCAGCGCCTTGGCAATCCCGAAATCCGTCATCATCACTCGACGTCTGGTGCCGTCGAGGAGGATGTTGTCCGGCTTGATGTCTCGATGGATGATTCCCATCGTGTGCGCCAAACCGAGGGCGTCTGACGTTTCCTTGGTGATCCGGCGAACCTCCTCGATGGGGAGTTTGCCCCGGCGCTTGAGCCGCGCGCCCAGCGATTCGCCGTCCACGAATCCCATGACGAAGTAGACGAGACCGTCCGCCTCGCCGACCGCGTGGATGGGTACGATATGAGGATGGGACAAGCGGGCCGCCGTCTGTGCTTCCCGCCTGAACCGCGTCCGGATCTCGCTCCGGAAGGCGAGTTCCGGGGGAAGTACCTTGATGGCGACGCGGCGCTTGAGCCTCAGGTCGCGGGCCAGGTAGACCACGCCCATACCGCCACGTCCGATCTCTCCTTCGACGGTATATTCATCCTTGATCGCGTCGGCCAACTTGGCGGCGAGGGCCGGAGTGTTGGTTTCCTCCATTGAACTCCGCGCAGTGGGGTGGGTTGCGGAGAGCGCCAGCGTCGTTTGGAACCGAATTGGACGATGCCGTCAACCCGTCTACCGCAAGGGCAAGAGCGTTTGATATGGCGTCGTGCCCGAAGTGTCCGTAGATTACTCGGGCTCTAACTCTCTGGCAACCTTTCAGCTAGGGCATCCGCAGACATTCTATGAGAACTTTTGAGGATGAGCAGGGCAAACAATGGGCCGCCGACCGGATCGGCAGAACATCAGGCATCGTCTCAAGCGGCGGCGGTGAGAAGTCCTTCCCCGAACCTGCCGATATCGTGCGGTTTACCTGCAAGTCCGATCCCGATGAGCCCGACCGGGAGACAACGATGAAGGCCGGCATAATCTCCACCTCGAGCGTGGAAGATCTGAGATCCTCCCTGGGAGCCGCCCGGATAGTGCGGAGACACTAGGTCCGGAGCGACAATCGCTGCCATTGTGGCAGCAATTGACAGATTCTTGTCACCAGGGCAATGAGACACCGCCTATTTTGGCGGTGTTTTTGCATTTTCGGGGTGTTGACCAGCGGCACGATAGGTGCGAATCCGGGGCGGTAATGTCCGAAGGGCATCATCAATCTGAGAGCGTGAAAAGACCATGAGCGATAAGACACAACACCGCCAGCAGATTCCGGTTCTCCCGTTGCGGAATCTCGTACTGTTTCCGGGCGTCACCGTGCCCATCGGCGCGGCGCGGCCGGGAACGCTTCGGGCCATCGAAGCGGCCCTCCAGACGGAGGAGCGGCTGATCTTCGCCGTGTCCCAGATCGATGGAGGCGAGGCCGTCGACCCGGAGACGTTGCACACCATGGGCACCATCGCCCGGATCGGCCAGGTGCAGCGAGGGCTTGGCGGTATCCAGCTGCTGTTGCATGGCGAGTTTCGCGCCACGGTTCTGCAATACAAGAAGAACGGAAATTTCATCGAGGCACTCGTGCACCGTGCGGCCGATCTACCTCCCGCCGAGCCCGACGATCCGGCCTTTGCGGCGTTGCACAAGGAGTTGCGGGAGCGGGCGGCCGAGTTGGGTGAGAAGACGGGCATCGCGTCGGACATCGTGGAACAAGTGATGCAAAGCGTCGGCGAGGCGGGACCCCTTGCCGATCTGGTTGCGGGCTACCTGGACATCCCAACGAACGAACGGCAAACGCTGCTCGAGACACTCGGTGTCGAGGAGCGCCTCCGTCGCGTATTGCTGCACGTGGAGCGCCAGATCGGGTTGATCGACGCGCAGTCGGACATCAAGTCCATGGTGGAGGAAGAACTCGGTGAGCGGCAACGCGAGATCTTTCTGCGCGAGCAACTCAAAGCCATTCGTAAGGAACTAGGCGAAGAAGGAACCCAAACCGAACGGGACGAGCTTCGTGAGCGTCTGGACGAGCTCGACCTCCCGGCGGAAGCCAAGAAGGAAGTCGACCGGGAGTTCTTACGTCTCGAACGGGCTTCGCCCGATGCGATGGAAGCTCAGGTGATCCGCACGTACCTGGAGACCATTGCCGAGCTGCCGTGGAACGAGCGGGACGAAGAGCATCTGAACTTGAAGGCCGCGGCGACCATTCTCGATGAGGATCACTTCGGTCTGCAGAAGGTGAAAGACCGTGTGCTGGAAACCCTCGCCGTGCGGCAACTCCGCAACGCGCGGGGGAACGGCGCCAAGAAGAAGGGCGAGAAGGACGAGGCCGAGTCGGTTGAGGCCGAGGCCCAGGCGAGAGCACCCATTCTCCTGTTCACGGGTCCACCGGGTGTTGGAAAGACTTCCATTGCCAAGTCCATCGCACGTGCCCTCGGGAGAAAGTACGTACGGATCTCACTGGGCGGTGCGCGGGACGAAGCGGACATCCGAGGGCATCGTCGTACATACGTTGGTGCCATGCTCGGCCGGATCATGCACGGCATAAAGACCGCGGGCACCAAGAACCCCGTGTTCTTGCTGGACGAGGTCGACAAACTCGGCGTGTCGTACCAGGGCAATCCCGCCGCAGCGCTGTTGGAGGTGCTCGACCCGGCACAAAACGATTCGTTCACCGATCACTATCTCGGGGTGCCGTTCGACCTTTCCGAAGTTCTGTTCGTCGCCACTGCGAACTTCACCGAGAACATTCCGGCCGCGTTGTTGGATCGCATGGAGGTTGTGGAGTTTTCTGGTTACACCGAGCGGGAAAAATTGTCCATCGCTCGGCAGTATCTGTTGCCCCGGCGGCTCAAAGAGGCGGGTCTCGATACGGAGCAGCTGGTACTTGGCGACGCCGCGCTGTCGAGTCTCATTTCCGGATACACGCGAGAGGCGGGCGTGCGACAGCTCGAACGGGAGCTCGGCAAAGTGACTCGCAAAGTTGCCCGCAAGATCGCTGCGGGTGAAGTCGAGGGGTTCGTGCTCGAGAAGGACGCCATCACCGATCTCATCGGCCGACCCACGGTGCACCCGGAGCAGGCCGCCCGGGAAGATCAGGTGGGCATCGCCACCGGCATGTACTACACACCCGCCGGTGGCGACATCATGTTCGTCGAAGTGTCCGTGATGAAGGGCAAGGGCGAGCTCGTGCTGACGGGCCACTTGGGCGACGTCATGAAGGAGTCGGCCAGGGCAGCCCTCACGTTTGCCAAATCCCATGCAGAGGAATTGGGCATCGGCGCCGGAGAACTCACGGATCGGGATATCCACATCCACGTCCCCGCCGGGGCGATCCCCAAGGAGGGACCGTCCGCGGGCGTCACCATGGCGACCGCCCTCGTGAGCGCCTTGTCGGGCGTCCCGGTGCGTCACGACATCGCCATGACAGGCGAAGTGACCCTCTCTGGTCGGGTGCTTCCCATCGGCGGCGTCAAGGAGAAGATCCTCGGCGCGTGCCGGGCGGGAATCCAGCACATCGTCCTGCCGGAGGAAAACCTCCCGGATCTGGAGGATCTGAGCGCCGAGGAGCGTGATCGCATCACCGTCCACAGCGCTTCCCACCTCGGGGAAGTTCTGGAAGTAGCGCTTCGCCCGTCCCCTCGATCTTCGATGCCCCCGGTTGGGTCCGGCCTCCTGACGGCCCTCAACTAGGTCTTTGGCGAGGTTGAAGTGGGGGGTCGGGACACTTGGAGGGCCAGACTCTTGCAAATAGTCATGTCATGATCCGCTGTTGCGTTAATAGGCGGTGCACCTTAGTAGTTGCATACACTACTTCTCATGCCCGATATCGACCTCACTCCGTTCGGCTTCACGCCCACCGAAAACAGGGTCTACGGGGCTCTTCTGGAGTTGGGACCGTCGAGCGGGTATGGGCTGGCCAAGGACCTGAGCATCGCCCGGGCCAACGCATATCAGGCGTTGAACGGTCTTGTCTCGAAGGGAGCGGCCGTGGCGGCTGGCGACCAGCCGCAGCGGTACCGAGCGGAGCGGCCGGACGCCGTGCTGGCTCGCGTCGTGAACACGGAGGCGAGAAAACTCGAGGTCCTGGAGGATCAGGTGAGGGCCATCGGTCCACGGGGTGGAGCCGCCACGATCCCGCTCGAGGGGCGCCGGGGTTTGATCGGGCTGGCGCTGAAGACCGTGGCCCGGGAACCGGGTCCGGTGGTGTGCGTGGGACCCCCGGATTTGATCGCGGAGCTGACCCCCGGGTGGCGTCGGCGGTCAGTGGACCAGCGGGCCAGCTCGCTTTGGCTGCTTGGAGACGATCCGGGGGATCTGCCTACGGAGCCAGCCGGGACCATCCATGCCGATCGGATCGCTGAATTCTTTGACTCACCGGTCTTTTTTCTGGTTGCGGGCGACGTGGCGATATTCACCAGGATCGACCACAGCAGCTGGGTGGGCTATTGGACAAGTGATCTGACTATGATCGGGGCCGTCAGAGCGGCCATCGCGGCCCTGACCGCTTGAGGGAACAGCACGCAAGCCGGGAACGCTGCAAATGGTAAGATATTTTTGCTGATATGGGCTAGGTGTACTCGAGGTCGAGACCCGTCAGCTTGGCCAGGTAGGCCAACCGGAACGTGACATCCGCCCGCTTGGACTCAGCCGATCGGTCGTCGAGTTCCAGCGGGAACGCAAAATCAGCCAACCCGGAGGGGCTCTTCGGAAACGCCCTGAGGTTCTTGGCCTCCCAGACACCATCCTTGTTGCAGTCCTTGAGCAACCGCCCCAGGGCCCGCTGGGCCGTGGGGAAGGCCTGCAAGATGTTCATCCTGGCCAGGAGCTCCATCCAATGCAGCGCGAACGGGAGGTCCTTGGGCCGCCCGGCGCTGTCGTTGTGGAGCGGGTCACCGAGAATGTAATTGGTGGGCTTGAGCGTCTTCTTGCCGAAGGCCAGGACGAAGGCCTTGTTGGGCCCGGCTTCGCTGAGGTAGCCCTGCAGCCGGTCCACAAAACTGGCCCGCTCCCGCTGAAGGGCGGGAAGATAGGCGATCATGGCAATGGAGTGGAGAGTCGGAGGGTGGGCGTCCGGGTCGAGGACGTGCTTGGTGCCCTTTCTCGCGATGGGTTTCTCGGCGAGGTTGCTCCGGAGGAATTCGGAGAGCTCGTTCGTGATCCGATGGGCCGATCCCCGGACCCGGGGGTCGTCCTGCACCCCAGCCTGGGCCAGTGCCGCAGTCACGGCTTCCCGCATGGTCTGGCGGGCCCATTCGGCCACGCCCGGGGCCTCGGACGCGAGTTTTTCGTACTCGAACAGGAGTTTGGGATCCTTGTCTCGGGAGAGGAGCCGGAAGAACATGCGGTTCGCACGCTGAAACGTGCGGGAATCGGCAGGAAGACCCAGCTCGATCAGTCGCCGATATTGGGCGATTGATCCTATATCTTTTATTCCCAATGTTTTAGAAGGACCCGTCCCGAGGATGTTCCCGGCCCAGATACCGGTGGTGCGCTGTTTTTTTGTGATTTGCGTCACACCCTTGTACTGAAGCAAGTCCTCCCTCGCGGACTCGACTTCCTCGTGGGTCGTCGCGTCGGGAGGGAGGATTTCGGTCAGGGTGCGCAGGAGGATGGGTGGTGACGCGTGGGCCCGCAACCAGCTAACGGGCACCCTGTGCTCTGTTGGTACTTGCAGTTGTACTCCTTCGATTGCGGCCAGACTGGTACAAAAGGCGCGGCAAATTACCGTTTTTGCGGTGTCAGGGTAAGGGCTACCTGCCCCTCTGGAGGGCTCGGCCGGCGGATCGAAACTCGGAGGTTTCATGCCAGACGGGGAAGGGGACGGGACCCGCCAGGTGCCATGCGAGCCGGATGAGGATCCTGGCGTGTTGGACGGCACCGTCATAGCGGAAGTCGGCCTCCACCTCGTCGGAGGGACCGTGATAATGATTCGCCACGTAATCCTCGACCTGTTCCAGACCCCACCCGGCAGGACGATCCAGGAAATCCAGGCCCCCCGCAATCGACAGAGCTGGCACCCCCCGGCGTGCGAACATGTAATGGTCAGAACCAAAGAAAAGTCCCGCCGTCGGGGCGGGCGCCTCACTCAACAACATTCCCTCGATCCCCACCACGCTCCGCACCGATGCGTCCAGGGTCGACTGCTCGGCGTCGAGGGCCGCCAGGTCTCTGGTGGCGCCCCACAGGTTTCCCCCATCGATGTTGATGACCGCCGCCGTTTGGGACAGGGGCACGGGTGGCGAGTTGAGGTAGGATGCCGCTCCCAGCGATCCGGATTCCTTGGCTGTGGTCGCCACGAAATAGATGGTGCGTCGATCAGGTGACCCTGCGGCCGCCAGTCCGGCAGCCGCCATCAACATGGTCGCCACACCGGACGCGTTGTCGATGGCTCCGTTGAAGATGGAATCCGTGCCGGCAGCGGATGCTACGCCCAAGTGATCGTAGTGAGCCATCAGCACCACGGCCTCGCCGCCGGCAGGATTCTGAGCCGGCAGCTTGGCGATCACGTTCACCGATTCCACGGGGCGCACGCGGCTAGCGATGTCCACGACCGCATGCGCGCCGATGGTGATGGGGCGAAAATCCTGGCGGGCGGTCCGCCGCAACAGGAGGTCGTAGTCGATGCCGGTGGCGGCAATGATCCGCCTCGTGGCGGCTTCGCTCATCCAGATGCCGAACTTGAGCGACCGGTTGGCGCCGGCCTCGAGTTGCAAGCGTTCTCCGGACCATGTGTTGCGAACGGCGGACCAGGGGTTGGAAACGCCTTCGTCGGTGTGGACGAGAATTGCGCCGATGGCACCCATGCGGGCAGCCTGTTCGAGCTTGTAATCCCACCGCCGGTAGCGCGTCCACGTGCGTCCGTCGACCCTGGTGGAGTCGGAGAACTCCGGGCCGCCCGGAAGGATCATGGCGATCTTCCCCGTCACCGGCGATGCCTTGTAGTCGTCCCATTTCCATTCCGGGGCGACGATCCCGTAACCTGCGAAGACGATGTCGGCGTCGGCGACGAGAGCCGCGTCCGGTCCCGTGGGCCACGCGACAAAATCTTCGAGGTAGCGCAACGCCATGGTCCGACGGGCGATGCCGATGACGATCGAAGGAGAAGGATAGACCCCCGTCATTCGCACTGGCTCGAAGAATGTGCCGTTGGAAGCACCTGGCTGGAGGCCGGCCTGTTGGAACTGTGCTCGGATGTACCGGGCGGCGGTGGCACCCCCGCGGGTGCCGGGGGCGCGTCCCTCCAGGACGTCGTCGGCGAGAAACTGGACATGCGCCCTCACCAACCGCTCGTCGGGGACGGCGAGGGCGTCGGCGAGTCGCGCATCATCCTGCAAGCTGATTGAGGGCGTCGCGGCAGAATGGGCGGACGCCGCCAGCAGAAGAAACGCCGCTCCGGTAGCGGACCGACTCATGGCGAGCACCGAACCACCGTGATGGGCCCGCGGCGGCCGAGGACTGCCTCGCTCGTCAATACCAGAGTCTCGTCGTCCAGGAAATCGACTCCTTCCCCCTGGGGTTCCTGGGCACCCAGGAAACAGTCTCCCGTGAGAGTCAACCGACCGGCTGCATCGAACTGGTAGAAAAATAGCTCCGTATAGGTGCGAATTACCATGCGGCGGCCGTTGGGAGAGATTGCGGCACCCGTCACCCACCGGCCAAGGAGTCTGATCGGCGCGATATCCATTTCGCGAACGAGGCGGGCCGTTGTGGGCTGTCCGTCGTGGACCTCCTCGGGCTTCACCGCGTAGAGTCGGATAGGGCCGTGCCGCCCCTTCGTCACCAGCAACACCGTTCCATCGAGCGTGACGGCGAGAGCCTCCACATCCTCGGGTCCGTCGTCGTACCGGACGGTCCACCTCACGGCAGGTGCGGTTTCGCGAATCTCTGATGCGTCGCCCTGCCGTGGCGACGGCTCAGGAACCACATAGATGGCCACATCTTTTCTATTGCGTCCGTTGTCGCCGGTGTCGCCGATGTACAGGCAGTCACCCGGCTCGCCAGGACAGGGCGCCAACGCGATGTCTTCCCAGTCGCGGTTGGTGGCGCCGGCGACTCGGAAGGTGCCGCGAAGCTCGCCGCCCAAGCTCGTGGCGAAGAGAAGGTTCTCGTTTCGGGAATCGTTGTGCGACCAAAGGATGCCGTTGTGCTGACGGCTCACCGCCACGCCGGAACTCTCTCGCAACTCACGGGGGACGTACCCCGCGCGGACGCGGAAAGTAGGGCCGGGGGGTCGCGCCGACAGTTGCCGGGAGACGACCTGTCGTGCCGGCTCCGAGCAGCCGGCGATTACCGTCCACAGCATCTCCAACCACAAAAGGTACAAGCGGTTAGGACGAAGGGTCATGAATGAACAATACACCTCCCGAGCTTGCCATGGAGTGACCGCTCGATGATCTTGCAGCCATGCCAGTCCTGAAGGACATACTCCTGGAGAAGCGCCCCGACAGTGTCCGGCTCTCCGGGCGGGTTTTTTTCCTCGCCTCCGATCCCGATTTGGTGAAGCGACAGCTGGCCGGAGAGGATCTCGCCTGGCCGGGTGATTTCGCACTGCGGGACAACATCTCGACGGACGAAATCACACCGGCGTACATCTGCTACTACTATGACGAGACCCTGGGAGAGTTTCCCTATCTGGGGCTCAAGTGTGGCGATGAGCTGCCCGTCACGCGGGGGAGCGTGAAGGCCGGAGGGTTCGTGTGCTCCGTGAGCGGCAAGCGCCGGGGGAAGGGATCGTCGCGAGAGCAGTCACCCTACGCCGAGCTCCGCGCCGGTATCCAGCTCGTGATCGCCGAAAGCATCGAGCGCATCTATGAGGAAAACTGTCAGAACCTCGGCATCTTGACGAGTACGGATTTCTCGCTCATCGGCCGGGTACGAAGCGGCGATGCGATTCCCTTGAACGTCTTCACCGACGGCGAGGGCCCTATCACCCGTGGCATCATCGAGTACGGCGGGCTGTTCCAGTACAACGTCGCCAGGCTGCAGGGCGAGGTGCAGGTTCCGCCGGTTTCGGCGGACCGCCGTCCCATGACACTTGGCGAAAAGATCATCGCGCGGCATTGGGTGACCGATTTGTCCAACGATCGGGTCGGCGTTCCCAGCGTGCGGCCGGGCGACGAGGGATTCGTCCGGACCGACATCCGGTTCAGTCACGAGTACGTGACACCGATGGCCGCCATCTTCTGGCAACAACACGTCGGCGCCGACGAGAAGATCGTCGACCCGGATTCGGTATTCCTTTTTAGAGACCACCTCACTTTCCTCGAGTTGGCGATGACCGACGAGCGGAAGGCGGAGGGCCTGTTGGACGTCGCACTCGAACTCAAGAGCCAGCAGGAGGCCTTTGCCGAGCAGCAGGGGGTCAAACTCTATGGTGAGCTGCCGCGTCTGGGACCGAACGCGGTGGTGCAGGGATCGGAAGCGATCTGCCACTCGAAGATTCTGGAGCAACACGCGCTTCCCGGACACCTGATCATCGGCAGCGATTCCCACACGCCTCATGCGGGCGCCATAGGCTGCGTCGCGTTCGGGGTGGGGACCACGGCCATCTTCAACTCGTGGCTCACCAAGGATGTGCGGATCACCGTGCCGCGGTCCGTGTTGATTCGGGTGAGTGGGGTCAAACCGGACCAGGTCACCGCCAAGGATTTCATGCTGCATATCCTGCGCCAACACTACGTGCGCAACGGTCACGCCATCGGCAAGATCGTGGAGTACGCGGGCGAGGCCGTGCGAGCGCTCTCCATCGACGAGCGGGCCACGATGACCAACATGGCTGCGGAGGTCGGCGCGTTCACCGGGCTCGTGGCCCCCGACGAAAGAGCGCTGGAATTCTTCGCACGCGAGCGTGGAGTCGATCCGGATGACATGCGCCCGTTGTTGGAAGGGTTGTTCGCCGACGAAGGCGCGGAGTACGAGGAGATCATCGAGATCGATGCCGGGGATCTCAAACCCATGGTGGCACTTCCCGGCGATCCCGGCAACGGTTTGTTCATCGAAGAGTTGGGTGACCCGGTCAAGGTCGATCTCGCGTATGCCGGCTCGTGCACCGCGGGCAAGAAGGCGGACATGGACATGTACGCCCGGGTTTTTCAGCAAGCGATGGATGCCGGCCTGCGGGTGCACGGCGACGTGGAGTGCTACATCCAGTGTGGCTCGCAGGAAGTGAAGCGGTACTGCGAGGAAAAGGGGTATCTCGATCTGTTCGAAAGAGTCGGCGCCACGTTCGTCGAGCCTTCCTGCGGCGCGTGCATCAACGCCGGCCCCGGTGTCTCCTATGATACAGAGACGGTGACCATCAGCGCCATCAACCGCAATTTCCCCGGCCGCTCCGGACCGGGCCAACTCTATCTCGCGAGTCCATACACGACCGCGGCGAGTGCCATCGCGGGGTACATCACCGAGTGGCAACCCGACCGGGCATTGGAGGCCGCGGGGCTCTAGGAATCACTGATCTGGAACGGGTCGCCAGCGAAGCTGCGACCTCGAGGCCGGATCTACGGCCGCCGACGCGTCGTTCGGCAGGAACGCATCCGGCGGGTATCGGCCGCTGGCGTTCCACAACACCCAATCTGTCAGTCCGAGATCGTATACCGCTTCCATCTGGGCGCGGATCTCCACGGCGGTATAGCGAACCCGTCGGATGGAGAACGACTGCAGAAAGGGGCGAATCCGCGCGGCGTGGGCAATGTTGGCAGACCGTTTCAACCCGTCTTCCAGCGCTCGACGCACGATGTTGTACGGCTCGTGGTTGGGGCGTGCGTAGCCGTACGCCCCGCGGGAGTAATGGCTGGGGTACACCATCGGCAGCACGACGTCGGCGATACCGGCGATGTCTTCCCAGTACTGGCCGATGCCCATGTCACTCTTTGCGCTCGTCGTGAGGCCGAAGATATCGACGGTGAACGGCACGCCCATGGGGGCGATCCGATCCCGGATCATGCGCAGGTTCGTGCGCACACCGTCGCGCCGGCTTTGTCCCTCTCTTCGTGCCGGGAAGATGGCGCGATCCAGAAGTTCGGCGGGCTCATCGGGGAAGCGGACGTAGTCGAACTGTACTTCCGCAAAGCCCATGAGCACCGCTTCCTCCGCGATATCGGCGGCGTAGAGCCACACCGAATCCCGATAGGCGTCGACCCAGTGATCACCCATGCGATCTTCCCACAATCCTCCCGCGGTGTCGTGCACGGCCCATTCGGGTTTGGCTTTGGCGAGGAGCGCATCTTTGGCGACGACGATGCGGGCGATGGGATGGATCCCGCGGTTTCTCAAGAACGCCAGGCGTTCGCGCACATCGGGTGCCCTCACCAAGCCGTTGGCACCGATCTCGATGGCGGTTGGGACACTCGACCGGTACGTGAGGTAACCGGTGTCGTCCTTGACGTCGATGACGAGGGCGTTGACCTCGGTGGTGTCGGCGAGTCTCACGATGTTGTAGAAGCGCTGGCTGCCGAAGATCCAGGCGTTGATGTACAGGCCGCGCACGACCGGGGGCGCTTCGCCGGGGGGAGGTGCGGGGAGGCGAATCGGCTGGAGGGCCGCAGGCAGCACCTCCCTGCCGTAGTTGGGACGGTGTGTGTCGCGCAGAACCCCACGCCACCGGTGCGCGCGCGTCGAATCCTGCGCCGCCAGCGGGGCGGAGCAGAGAATGCCACCAAGGCAAAAGAGGATAAAATACGCTGCTGACGGACGGGCCGTCAGCAGCGCAACACCCGGCAACCGGGTGATCAGCTGGCTACGAATAACTCGAAGACTCCTAGTTGATTCTCGTGAGCTCGACTCTCCGGTTCAGAGACCGACCATCCACAGTTGCGTTCGTGGCGATGGGCCGGTCGGGGCCGTATCCTCGTGTTTCCATCTGGCCAAGCGGGACACCTTGGCGTGCCAGATAAGCGCGCACGGCCTCGGCCCGGCCAAGGGAAAGGCTCATGTTCGTGGAGAGAGACCCTGTCGCGTCGGTGTGGCCTCCGATCTGGATGCTCACATCGGGATTCGCGAGCAGCGACATCGCCACCACGTTGAGCACCGCGTAGGACGCTTCGGTGAGGATGGACCGCCCGATGGCGAAGTTCACCCCTTGAAGGATCAGCGGCTGCGTTTCCTGCGTTACCTCGTCTACAACGAATAACACCGGACAACCGACGTTGTCCACGGTGGTCCCCGGCGGGGTGCTCGGGCACCGGTCCAGACGGTCCGCCACCCCATCCAAATCGGTGTCGCTGTCGGGCAGGCAGCCCCGGGCGTCCACGATACTGCCCGGCGGGGTGTTGGGGCACTCGTCGAGGGTGTCGAACACCCCGTCCATGTCGGAGTCCACCGGTGCGGCGCAACCCATGGCGTCCACGGCCATGCCCGGGGGCGTGCCGGCGCACTGGTCGATGCCGTCGTACACGAGATCCGAGTCTTCGTCAGACGGACAGCCCAGTGCGTTCACGTCGGCACCCATGGGGGTGTCGGGGCACTGGTCGATGCCGTCGAAGACCGAGTCGCTATCGGAATCGGGCGGGCAGCCGTTCTCGTCGGCCAGGGCGCCGGCGGGCGTATCCGGACAGATGTCGATGCCGTTGTACACGGTGTCCAGGTCGTCGTCGGACGGACACCCGGCGTCGTTCACGTCGGCACCGACCGGCGTCGCGGGACACTCGTCGATGCCGTCGAGGACCGAGTCGTTGTCCGAGTCGTTCGGGCAACCCACGGTATCGACATCGGCGCCCCGGGGGGTATCGGGACAGTTGTCGTCTACGTTACCCACACCGTCGCCGTCGGCATCCCGCGGTGGTCCGCCGAACGCGTACACCGACAAGCCGATGGACGCACCGATATTGAACGAACCTCCGGAAGCGCCCGGCGCGTTGGAACTGGGGACGTAGGTGGCTCGGCCCTCGAGGCGAAACGCCGCACGTCCGCCGACGGGCAAGCGCGGCCCGACGATCAAATGAATTCCGCCGTCGTTGAACTCCTGCGACGACCGGTAGAAAGTCTGCTCGTATCCCGCACCGACGTAAAAGGCGGTGGATCCGAAGATGGGCGCGTGGGCGAAGATGGTTCCCGCCATCCGCGTGGCGCGAACGGTCTCGCTGTTCGCCAGCGTTTGTGTTTCGGTGAAATCGCCCGATGCTTCGATGGAGAGCGTCCGGGTAAGGAAGTAGCTGAGCCGTCCACCGGCGCCGAACTTGTCGTCGAGGCCGAGGTTGGAGTTATCGAACTTCGTGAAGACCCCGTATAGACCGAGCTCCACTTGTTTCACCTTGCCGGCCTGTGCGACCGCGGGAGCCGCGATGGCCGTCAGCGCGAGCACGAGATTCGCGACGGTGGCCGCTCTCTTTGTTGTCGGAGTCGTCAATGGGGACCTCCTGAAACTTCCGAGCCGTCCTTAAGCCCATTCATGGCAAACGTTTCCGCACCACGATGCTACGATGCTCGAGAGGGCACAGTGACGCTTATCACCCATTCTTTGGCCGGGGATCCGGGCGGGCGGGCCCGGTGCCGCCGGAGCCGTTCCCGCGAATGAAGCTCGCTCCCTCCTCGAGCTGTGTCGCCACCTGGGCGAGCCGGGCAGCCGAGTCGGAGAGTTGCCGGACGGAGTGCCGCTGCTCGTGCAACGTTTCCTTGACAGCGCGGGCGTCCTCCGCCGCGTGTCTCGCAAGTTGCTGGGCCTGCTCCAGCATCTCGCGAGTCTGTGTCGCGATCTTCATGTTGGCCCGGGGCAGGTCACGCATTCGGTCCGCCAGGTGGCTAGTCGACCGGGCTGAATCCACGATTTTGTCCAGTTCTGCGCCCCACATCACCGAGTTGCGGGACAGCTCTCCCAGCCGGTCCGCGATTTCCTCCATGAGTTTCGCGGAGCTATCGACGACCCGACGAGTTCTCTGAGCGCTGCGCCCGATGCTGCGGGCGGCGCGAGCGCTCTCCTCGGCCAGTCCCCGTACCTCGTCGGCCACCACGGCAAACCCGCGGCCGTGGACGCCTGCCCGTGCCGCTTCGATGGTGGCATTGAGGGCTAGCAGATTGGTCTGGTTGGCGATCGTGGCAATGGTCTCGGAGAACCCCTCCACCTCGTTGGCGGCCTCCCGGAGTTGCACCACCTCGGCGGCGCTCGCCTGGATCGTCTCGGACAGATGGGCCAATCGGTCCACGGCGTGAGAGCTGGACTCGTGGAGCCCGGAGGCGGCGGAGGCCACTTCCTGGGTGGCGTTGCCGACATCCTGGCCCGTTGTAGACGCTTCAGCGATTCCCTCGAGGAGCCGGTTGATCGTCTGACCGATCGAGGCCAGCCTGGTCCCAGCCTCCTCAGCCTCCTCCTCTGCCCGGCGGGCGCTGTCGGACGCGCCTTCGGCCGACGCGCCGAGGGCGTGACACCCCGACTCCAGATCCCGAACGTGCTTGGCGGCGAGCTCCGACGAGTTGGCCATGGGAGTCAACACGGCCGACAGCGCGATCACCAGGCCGAGATGGGGGGCCAGCTTGTTCAACAGCTCTCCGTCCGCCTCGCTGTACATCGCACTGTTCGAGTGTCGCACGCTCCACAGCCCCACGAGGCGCCCGCCGTGAAGCAGGGGGATGAGAATCTCGGCCCCGGGGGTTTCCCCAGCCGGAAGGATCATGTCGCCGACGGCGTGTTTGCCGGAGACGACGGGAGCGCCGGTCTCCACCGCCCGACCGGTGGGGCCCGACCTCGTGTCGAACCGAAGTGGTTCGGTGGTGCCGGTATCGGCGATCAGCTCCATCTCATGGCGTCCCTCGTCATATCGAGCGAAGCCCATGTGCTCCCAGGGAACGAGTCGCGCGGTCACCTCTTGGAGGCGCTCGAAGCTCCGGGCGATGCTCACGTCCGCCGCTACCGTGCCCGCCAGCTTCTGTATGAGGAACAAGTGGTCGGCGTGTATCGCCTTGTCCAGGAGGTATTGCATGACCATGGTCGCGGCGATCATGGCGCCTCCCGCAACGAGGCCCTCGATCACGGAGGCGTCAGACGTGGCGACCGCCAGCCATCCCAGGCCCAGGCCGGCCGCGACCAACGTCATCACCGCCTCCCACCTCAGGGTCAGCCAGGCATCCACCCATGCGAACCCGCGGGACGATGCCAGCTCCAGGTAGAAGGTGGTATTCGTGAGCAGCGAAAGGAGAACGATGGCCGCCGAAAGGGGACCCAGGTTGAGGAGCGTCACCGCCCCGGCCCCGAGCTCGCCGCCGATCCAGCCGTACAGGACCCCGACCAGTCCCGTGGCTGTGGCCAGGTGTCCCATGTTCAGGAGAACCTCCCGGCCGCCCAGTCTCCGGAACAGGAGATCTCCTGTGGCTGTTCCAATGCCGGCGACGAGGACGGCGAATGGCCAGCCCCGGCTGAACAGCGCGACCCACACCACTCCCATGATCAAGGAAGTGAACCCCTGGCCCGGTAGGGCAAAGCCGAACCGCCGAGTCAGCGCAGCCGCCATGACCAGCAGCACGAGTTCGGCGGCAAAGCTACCTTGTTGGGTGTCGATGCTGCCAGCGAGGCCACCCACGGCCGCGATGAGAAAAACCAGCGCCACCGCCTGGACTCCCAGCCGTATCAACGGGGCCACATTGACGTTGGAGGTTTTCGTCACGGAGATTCTTACCTGTGGGACAGCGGCGAGAATGTGGCCCACCGACCCCAAATGTGCAAGTCCCAGTTGGGGTTACGGATACTGACTGTACAGACAGTCAATAGCGTATTCTTCCCACCGGAGAGATCATGCGAGTCAGCATCCAATATTGCGTCGTCTGAGACTACGGCCCCAGAGCCACCAGTTTGGCGGCGGAGGTCGAAAAGGAATACCCGGATACCGAGGTGAAGCTCGTGGAGGCGTCCGGGGGTCTGTTCGAGGTCGTGGTCGACGGAGATCTCGTTTTCTCGAAGCGATCCCTCGGGCGCCACGCCGAGCCGGGAGAGGTGCTCGAGGTCATCCGTCAACATCGGGCGAGCTGAGTTTGATGCGCGTCGCCATTTGTACCGGGGGTGGTGACGCACCCGGCCTGAACGCCGTCATCCGGAGCGTGGTGCTGACGGGAACTAATCGCGGGTGGGAGATGCACGGCGTCGAGCAAGGTTTCGGGGGTCTGCTCGGCGAGGCGGATGTCGTGTCCCTGGGTCGGCGTGAGGTGTACGGCATCACGCATGTGGGGGGAACGATTCTCGGAACCACCAATCGGGGCAACCCATTCAAGTGGCCCCGACGGGAGGCCGACGGCTCGTGGTCGGAGGTCGACCGATCCAACGAGGTGCTGGCAGCGTTCCGCGAGCACCGGCTCGATGCGCTCATCGTCGTGGGTGGAGACGGCACCCTCCACATCGCGTTCGAGCTGTGGAAGAAAGGACTGCCTGTCGTGGGTATTCCGAAGACGATCGACAACGACGTCGGCGGAACGCTCGTGACGTTCGGGTTCGACACGGCGGTGTCGACGGCGACGGATGCCATCGACAAGGTACGCTCGACGGCCGCGAGTCACCGTCGCGTGCTGGTGGTGGAATTGATGGGCCGGAATGCGGGATGGATTGCGCTCAATTCCGGATTGGCCGGCGACGCCGACGTCGTTCTCATTCCGGAGATCCCTTTCGAGATGGAGAAAGTCTGCGCCAAGATCCTCGAGCGGGAGGAGCGGGGACTCCACCATAGCATCGTGGTCGTGGCCGAGGGCGCCGCGCCGAAATCCGGGGAGGTCTCCCTCAACGCGGCGGCTGGCCCGGGTTTTTCCGCACGCCTGGGCGGCATGGGGAACAAGGTCGCGCAGTGGATCTCGGAGATGACGGGGAAGGAGACACGTGCGGTGGCCCTGGGGCATCTGCAGCGCGGGGGCACGCCGACCACGTTCGACCGGCTCTTGGCACTGCGCTTCGGCGCGGAGGCGACTCGGGCCGTGGCGGCGGGACGCTTCGGGGACATGGTGGCGTACAAACCCCCCAAGGTGGAAACCTTGTCTCTCGAGGTGGTGCTGGGACAGGCGAAGCTCGTGCCGCTCGACGGGGATACGATCTGTACGGCGCGGGAGCTCGGGGTTTCGTTGGGAGATTGATGGATTTGACGACGTCCCCCGGGTGAGCTCACACTCGCCCGTCCGCGATCATTTTCTCCCGCCGGATGCCAACGCATTTCGCCGGGCGGAATCGCCTACGGGGCGTGTCATCGTCATCGCACCCACCCGGGCGGCGTGCGAGACCATCGAGCGGGCGCTGAAGGTGAAGATCGACACGTTGCTGGAGCGGGAGCACGGAGAGGAGATTCGTGACCTGGCGCGTCGCGGGCTCGGGTTCGGCATCATCGCCGGCACCGGCACAGGCAAGACACTCGCCATTCGACCCATCGCGGAACAAATCCTTCGAGCGCCGCTCAGGGTGGGCGTGGTCAACCGGGAACGCGAAGCGACTCCGGAGACGCCCACGTGGAACGTCGTGATCGTTACCACCGGAATCGCACGACGGTGGTTCCAGGGCGAGTTGATACAGGCGGCCGACACGTTGGTGGTGGACGAGATTCACCAGACGTCCGCCGAGCTCGAACTGTGCTTGGCTCTCGGCAAGCGCATCGGCTGCAGATTCCTCTGGCTCTCGGCGACGGTGGACGCCGAGTTCTATGCCCGGTATCTGAGTTCGAGCGACGTCCTGGAGACGACCGCCTTCGATCCCAAGCTGGCGGCGCGCATCACGACGCACGCTCGTCGACCGCTGGATTTTCTCGACGGACGATTCCTGAAGGGGGTGATTCGTGAGCGGCGGGGCGTTGCGGTGTTCCTGCCCACACGCGCCGAAGTGGAGGAGGTCGCATCGCAAGTGGGAGACCGCCGGAGCGAATTGCACACCGCGTTTTATCACGGAGGACAGCCCATCCGGGTCATTCGACCGTTCTTGGATGGCGCGGCCGAAAAGCCGTTCTTGTTGGCGATGACCGCGGCAGGCCAATCTGCCCTCAACATTCAGGGACTCGATACGGTCGTGATCTACGACGCGCGGTTCACCAACGTGATCGAGCGTGGCCGGAACGTGTTGACCCGCTGCTACCTCGGCGCCAACGAGCTGCTCCAGATGGCCGGGCGGGTGCACGGCCGCGTGGCGAATGGCGAGGTGCATATCTTGACGGATCGGGAGGTGCATTTCGACGCGCTGCGGCCGTCTGCTCCCGAGTTCCAACTCGGGGGAGATTCCGAGCGGGTGGCCATCACCGCCGCAGCCATCGGTGTGGACCTCACCGATCTCGAGCTGCCCGTCCCGTTGGACGCCGCCGCGTACACCGCTGCCGTGCACTGCATGACGGAGCGGGGCATCATCGAAGGCAACAGGCTCACGCGGTATGGCGCCGACGTCGAGGCCATGCCCGTGGATCGCGCGTGGGGCGAACTTCTGGTCCAGGCTGACGCCGCGCTCATTCCGTTCCTGGCAGTCATGTCGAACGTGGACTCGCTCCATCGCATGACCCGAGACAAGACGGATCTGCGCGGTCTCGTCATCCAGGGCAGTGATCATCTCACAGCCTACAACATCTTCGCGGAGGCCGTGAACGAGCACGGATACCTGGGCAAGGTTTTCGGACTGTCCCGACACCTGTTTGACGAATCGCTGGAAGAGTGGGCCGAGGAGCGTGGCGTGCTCATCAAGGCCGTGGAAGACATGGCCCTGGGGGCGGCGTCGGTATACCGCACACTGGAGCTTCCGCTGCCGGCGACTTTCGCGCCTGCATCGGGCAAGACACTGCGGATGTTTCAGGAATTCGTGGCCGGGATCATGCCGTTCGATCTTGTCATCGACGAGCAGACGGCGAGCGGAGAACCCGCAAAGGTCTCCCGGGGGTCCGTGTGCAACCCGTGGGGCGCGGTAACCGGCACGATTCGTTTCTTCGCCGGTCGCTTCGGCAGAGCCCGTGCGGCCATCGAGGGAACCAATCTGCCGTTGAGCCTCATCAAACGCTTCGCCCGGCACTCGGATCTGTCCGTGGAATACCGCCGAGAGCGCAAATTCAACGGCCTGTTCACGGTGCAGCGTACCGACTACTTTGGCTTCGAACTCGATCAGACGCGGAAGCCCTTGGTCGGCACGTTTCCTCCGGCGCTGGCCGATGCGGCGCGGGCCGCGCTTGCCAAAGGTGTCGCGGCGGGCATCACCGACCACCCCCACCAGAGCAGCGCGCGCCGCGCGCTGGATCGGCTGGGCGAGTACTGGCGACGTTCCGGCGGTACGCTCCCCGAGGCCGATCCCAAATTCGTGCACGATCTGTTGGAGGGGCAGCTGGCCGCTGTCGCTGACCTGCATGATTTTTTCGAGACGCCCATCCGATTGGACGTGGGGGACATCGTACCGTCCGACGTGAGGGGGCAGCTGGACGCCCTACCGAAATCCGCCGCGGTCTTCGGGGACCGGGTGCCGCTGGATTACGAGATCGAGAACGGCGAAGGGGTGGTGCGGTTGCGTTTGCGAGAGGGACAAGCGCGCCGGCTGCGAGCGTGCGATCTTCCCGAGGTCGACCGGCCGCTGCGTTACACCGTGGTGCGGGGCAAGCGCGCGGCGATCCACGCGCAGAATCTCGAGGGGCTCGCCGCCCTCCTCGCGGCTATGCCCCGGAAAAAGGAGCGACACCCCTTTGGCCGAAAGCACCACCGCGGCGGCCACCGCCGACGCCGCTAGTCTCGCTGCGTAGTAAGGGAGAGCAAACCTAGCCACGCGGCGGCGTAGGCGTTCTCCAGAACGTCCAGGTCGGCGCCCGCCGCCGCCTGAAACGACATGCCGTGGACCACCGCCGCGAGGAGCCATCCCATCTCCCGGGTGGGGACGCTTGCCTCGACGCCCGTGGTCTCGAGGAGCCGTGCGGTGCCCTCGCCCATGAGGTCGCGAAGCCTACCCGCCGCCATACTGGCCGCTTGGTCAACTTTTGGATCGGCCAGGGCCACGAGGGACGACCAGGCCCGGAGGGTGCCGGAGTCCGCCTCTTTTCGTATGAGGGCCCACGTCCGATCCACCACCTCCTGGGGGTCCGGCGTGTCGAATGCTTCCCTCCACGCCGTCTCGCGGGCCCGGGCGATCCGGGTAGCGGCTTCGACGAGGAGCTTTTGCTTGGTCTCGAAGTGGTAATGGACGAGTCCCTTGGCGCATCCCGCCGCAGTGGCCACGGTGTCCATTGTCGTGTTGTGGGCACCCCGTTTCCTCAAGACCGACTCCACGGCGTTGAGGATGGATTCTCGAGATTTCTGTTTCGAGCGTGGCATATTAGTTGACTGTTCGCCCAGTCAATTATATTGCCTCCCGTGCCGATTGCCAAGCCCGGCGCGCCAGGGTGTTGCAAAATACGACGCATTCTGAAACCTTGAGGGGGGGTCCGGCGTATCCCCAAGTACGAACTAACGCCACACAAGGATTATGGGCGGCATCGACATACACCCCAACCGGACATCGGTCTTTTCACCGCTTGCCAAGGCGGTCCTCGATTCGTTCAACGAGGGCGTCGTGGTCTTCGATCACGAAGGTCGGCTCACCTATGCCAACAGCCATGGGCGTGCGGTCCTCGATAATCTGGTCGATGCGGCAGCCGACGACGCCGAAAACCTCATGCCCTTGCTGGCGCGACTCGGCGGACGCATCGCATCGCTCCGGGTAGGATCGCTGACCGTCGGTGAGGCCGTCTTCCTGCCTGCGGCGAAGAACCCCCGCTCACTGGCCGACCGGGAACGCCAGGCCATCGTCGACACGCTGGACAAGACGAGCTGGCGCCTGGCCGAGTCGGCGCGCCTCTTGGGGATCTCTCGAACGACGCTCTGGCGTCGCCTGAAGGCGTACGGGTTGGATCGCGATTCTCGCGGGCGGTGGGACGAGAATACGTGATCCACGGTCTGCCGACCGTCTGCTTCCCCAGATGACCCACGCGTTGTTGTTGCTCGCCGCCGCCTCACTCCTCCAGGTGCCGGACACCTCCACCTACGTCGACGCCGACACCGATACCCTCATCGTGCAGGCTCGGGGCCGACACGCCTATCAGGACTCGCTGATCCGCGACTATTCGGCCTTGGTGCAAACCCGCATCGACGTGGGTTTCGGCCGGAGTCGTTTCGCCCGAGTGCCGCCCATCGTGGCGCACGAGACCGCGGCGAGAATCAGCTGGGCGCTCCCCAACGATCTCAAGGTCGACGTGGTCGGCCAGCGCGCCGTGTCGATCTTTCCGGGTGAAGACATCGAGGCGGAGTTCGACCGGCCATGGTTCGTTCCCCGGGGTCTCGGTGACAGCATTCGCATGGTGGACGACGAAATTCCCACCACCGCGGCGTTGCACCCGCTGGCCTACGGTGCAGAGGAGTTCTATCGCTATGCCATCGTTGATTCGCTGACACTGGTGATCCCGGGGCGGACGGTCCGGGCCATCAAGGTGCGCGTCGAGCCCAAGGAGCTGGGGCCGTCACTCATCGCCGGCGACATGTGGTTCGACGGTCAAACCCTCGAGGTGGTGCGGTTGACGTTCATCTTTCTTGGCCACCACACGTGGGTGGCGCCCGACGAGCCCACGCCCGAAGACAGCGCCGCCGCTCGGCGGGGCAATACGTGGGCGCAACGCATCGTCAAACTCGAAGCTGATCTCGAGTACGCGCTCTACGACCGGCTGTATTGGATGCCCTACCGCCAATTGTTGCAGTTGACGGTGGACATACCGTGGTTCATCAATGCAAAGATCCCCATCCGCTTTCTGACGACGTTCAGCGATTACGACGTCAACGCTTCGGTCCTGCCCCACTTCGAAGTGGATATCGACAGCGTTCTGGAAGAAGACGACGCGGGGGAACGCCGCTGGCGGCGGCGGGAGGGCCGGCGGATACAGAACCGACGAGTCTGTTTGGACCGGGACGCCGCCGGTGTCTACATGGGATGCGACGAAGACCTGGGTTACTCTCGCGCCGGGCCGGCGAGTAACGGCGGCCGGTGGGAGGTGCACTACTCCTCCAAGGATTCCCTCGAGGCCTACGCGGGCTGGGCGGAGCCCTTGCAACTCGATCTCCGGCCCGAAGACGAAGAGCGCATCAAGGACGCGATCGCGTCGTTGGGGGAACTGGAGGAAGGGCTCCCCGACCAGTGGGTGGGCCGGATGCCACGCCATGTCGCGTTCGAGAGTTTCTCGGACATCTTCCGGTTCAACAGGGTACAGGGATCGTCAGTGGGCGCAGGGTATCTAATTCGGCCGGGACCGGCGTTCACCACGCTGCACGGGATTGCGCGCTACGGGTTTTCGGACAAGCGCCCCACGGGGTCGTTGACCTGGCGGCGTGATGCCCCCGGCGGCCGCCTCGACATCTCCGGCTTTCGATACGTTCGCGAGGTCGAGTCTTGGACCAGAGGTTCCGGCTTCGGGAATTCGCTCAACGCCATCTTTGCCGGGAACGACGACGCCGACTACTACTTGGCCCTTGGCGCCGGCATCTCTTTTCAGAGTTATGGAAGAGGGCTGCTTCGGAACGCCACGTTCGCGATCCTCTTCGAGCAACAGCGATCCATGGTGACGGCGGCGTCGTCGGGGATCAACGACTTCTTCGGTGGGAGTGGCGTGTTTCCCGCGAATACGCCGGTACTCGAGGGCGACTTCGTGCGAGCGTATGCCACGCGCCGTTCGTTTGTGGGCCCCATCGAGCTGCAGCAAGGTGTCGAGGCACTGGTGGGGGAAGGCATGTTCTCCGGCCGTCTCTGGGGTGCCGGCCGGCTCCCGTTCAGGGTGGTGCAGCGAAGCGGGGAGTTGAATGTCCGTGCGGGAGGGCTCGCCGGAGACGAGGTATTGCAGATGCGCTACCGGGTGGGCGGCCCCCAGACGGTACGGGGCTTCGACTACGGAGCGCGGATGGGAAGCGCGTTCTGGTCGGCGCAGATCGACGTGAGCCTGCTGAAAGACGCCGCCGTCTCGCCCGTGGTATTCGCCGACATCGGGGACGCGACGTTTTCGACGTTCGATCCGTTGGTTGCCGTGGGCGGCGGGGTGTCTCTCATCCAAGGATGGATCCGCTTCAACGTCTCCAAAGCCTCGTGCCGGACGCGGACCTTCGCTTCGATCTGCTGTTCCGGGCGCCTCGCTGAATCGCCTTTCGTGGATCGCCGCCCTCACATACGTTTCTTCGACATGAGCGACATTCCTTTCATTATAGATGAATACGTGCGGTGGTCCGATGTGGATTACGCCGGCATCATTTTCTATGGCGCATATGTGCGGTTTTTTGAGATCGCCGAGACGGAACTCTTCCGGAGCCTGGGCGTGCCCTACAGCGAGGTATTCGACCGATTCGACATCTGGCTGCCTCGGGTTCACTTCGAGTGTGACTTCATGTATCCAGCGCGATTGGACGATCGCCTGCGGGTCGCCGCGTATGTCGCCAGGTTCGGCAACACCTCCATCACGCTCAACTTCGACGTGCTTCATCTCGGGTCGATGCAACTCGCGGCGGCGGGCCATGAAGTGCTGGTGGCCACCGAACGCAGCACGCTGAAGCCGCGCCCGCTGCCGGAAGGACTCCGTTCGATCCTGGCCCCGTTTCACATGTCTGCGGAAGCTGGGCGGAAACATCTCCTAGCATCGGCGGAGGCGGGCGCGTGAGGACTCTGCTTGCCGGCGTCGCGGTCTTCGTCCTCGCCTGTTCACGGGCCCCCGGCCCTGATGGAGAGGATTCTTCCGGCACTGCCGTAGCTGGCGACACCACGAGCCTGACCGTCCCCGACCGTCCCCACCAGCGACCCGAGCGCCTCGTCACCGCGGCGGTGGCGACGCGCCGGGACATCGACGCCTCTGGCTCGTGGCACGCCGAGGCCGCGTTGTGTCGGCGTCCTCCCCTCGTGCAGCTGATTGCCCAGGACCCGGCCTTCGGCGCCATCATTCTCTTCGCCCCCCCCGAGGGCGGAGGTGCCGCCGGCGTGTACGATATCCTGGAGGGAACCGCCAATCTGCCGGATTCCTCCACCGCCCGGGTCGGCGTGCAGGTCTATCCGGAGGGCGCGCGGCGGGCCGCGTTCGTCGGGATCCGCGGTACCCTCGAGATCGAGAGCCTGAACGCCACCTTGGTGGGCCATCTGGCCGTGATCGCCGAGGAGCCGCGATACTCCGACACTATCTTTCTCTCGGGGGCCTTCGACGTTGCGGTGCGCAATGGCAGCGATGCCTCCTGCCGCGTCATGGGGGACCCGTTAGATTAGATCGGCCATGGACCAGACTTACTTCCGCAAAGGCTTCGGCCTCAAGCAGGCCGTGGCCGGGGCGCTCAGCTCGGATTATCACAGCCGACTGGTCGACCACTTGCGCCATGAGGACTACCAGGTATCCGCCGGGGGACTGACATTCAGGCTGGCGCGGGAATTCGGATTTTGCTACGGCGTCGACCGGGCCGTCGAGTACGCCTACCAGGCCGAAACCAAGTTTCCCGACAAGAAAGTCTTTCTCGTGGGCGAGATCATTCACAATCCGCATGTGAACGAGAAGCTCGTGGGCATGGGCATCACCATCCTCGGTCCCGACGCGCAAGGCACCTTCGACTTCTCGGGTATCCAGCAGGAGGACGTGGTGATCATCCCGGCGTTCGGTGTCACCGTGAAGGACCTGAAGCGTCTCCACGAAATCGAATGCGTGTTGGTGGACACCACCTGTGGTTCGGTTTTGAACGTGTGGAAGCGGGTCGAACAGTATGCCAAGGAAGGTTTCACGGCGCTCATCCACGGCAAATATTTCCACGAAGAGTCCAAGGCCACGGCCAGTCAGGTAACCCGCTACGATGGCGGCAGGTACATCATCATACGGGATATGGACGAAGCCTTGATCGTGTGCCGGTTCGTCGAAGACGGCGGAGACGCCGGCGGATTCGAGCAACGATTCCGCCACGCCACGTCAGAGGGCTTCTCGGCTGATCGCGACTTGCAGCGCATCGGCGTGGCGAATCAGACTACGATGCTGGCCAACGAATCGCTGGCCATCGCGGCGCGCGTGCGAGAGTCCATGATCACGCGCTACGGCGACGAGGCCTTTGTCGATCACTTTCGCAGCTTCGACACGATTTGCTCGGCCACGCAGGAACGCCAAGACGCCGTCCTGGATCTCATTGCGCAGCCCCTCGATTTGATGATCGTGATCGGCGGATACAACTCGAGCAACACGAACAACCTCGCCAGGATGTGTTCTGAGCGCACGACGACCTATCATATCGCCGATGCATCATGTATCGATCCGGTCAACGGAACGATTCGCCACAAGCCCGTGGGCGCACACGACGAAGTGCAAGTCGGCGAGTGGCTCGCCGGAGACGAGCTCGTCATCGGGATCACGGCGGGAGCCTCCACGCCCAATAACAAGATTGGCGAGGCCATGGAGCTGGCCATGAGGACGCGAGGCGTGGAGTTTGCCTTCGACGAGCCGGGCGAAAGTGACAACTGAGCCTCTGCCGATTGCTTGACGCGAACGCTACTCGTTGCTCCTCGGCTCCACGCCCACCGGCAGCCCACCTCCCGCATTTCCTCCTACCGTTTCACTGGCGGCGAATATCCCGGCGCCCCGCGTGTAATCCTCCGGAGTCTCGCGCCCGCTTTTCTTGGAGATGCGCCATGTTCATTCAGGAACGAAACGACGTGACGGTCGTCTGTCCGCATTGTGAACGCGGCATCGACACCATGTGGTGTCAGGTGATCAGAGGTTTCTTGGGGAAACGCTACGTCTATTTCTGTCCGAGCTGTGCCAAGGTGTTAGGCGTGTCACATCGCAAGGGGCTCTGGATGGGCTAAGCTGCGGCCATGGAGCACCTCGCATGAAGCCGCCGCGCCGTCCCACCCATCGCGTCGCCCGACTGGCGCTGACGATCGGGCTGGCCGTCTACGGGGTCGTGATTCTCAGCCATCCGGAGAGCTACCGGCTGCTGGACCACGTGGACCTGGCCATTCATGAAACGGGCCACCTGGTATTTGGGCCGTTCGGTGAATTCATGGGCTTTCTGGGCGGCACCCTGTTTCAGCTGATCATGCCCGCTGCGTTCGTCTTCCATTTCGTGTACCAGGGCGATCGGCACGCTGCCTCGATTCCCCTGTGGTGGTTTGCGCAGAACCTTTGGAATGTCTCCGTCTACGTGCAGGACGCCCGGAGCCAGCTGCTTCCCCTCGTGGGTGGGGGACAGCACGATTGGCGCTACTTGCTCGCACGCACCGACCTGCTGCTCCACGATCAGGAGATCGCCCGGGCCATTCACTTCGCCGGCGTGCTGATCTTCGGTTGGTCCGTGTTCTGGGGGATCGCGGCATTGCGCGATGGGAGAGGCCGGGCCGAGGCGAGGCCCGTCCCGCCGCACGGGGCGTATGAGACTTCAGAGGGCAATACCTGAACGCGCGGACGGAGTAGCCCCGATCCGCCAGCCATCCCTGCCTCCGGTCAGTGTGCGGCCTGTCACGGAACTACACCACTCCCGGTATTAGCCTGTCTTGGTCGAGGGCATCTCAGAAATGCCTGTGAAAATGCATGGTTTTCGGGGCGTGATATCGCGATATGACAGCTGCGTGTTCCAAATGCAGTGCACTGATACCGGCCGAACTGGTCCACTGTCCGGCGTGCGGGGCGGATGCCCCGACCCCGGTGGATGGGTCAGCGCCCACGCCCATCGACCAACCCGTCCAGTCTACGGTCCCAGATCTCGCCCTCACTCAGGAACAGCCGGCTTCAGCTTCGGTAGAGTCTCCGATCCAGGCCTCCGAGCCGGCGCCGCCCCCGATCCCGCAGCCGGCGGCGGCCGGCAAGACCCAGCCTTTCTCGCCCAGCGCCGCCATGCTGGGGCTGTCGGCCGAGGGGACGATCGAGGAGCGGCTGGCCGCGGCTCTGGGGCCGGACTACCAGGTTAGGGGCAGCGTGGGGCGTGGGGGCTTCGCCGAGGTGTTCGAGATCTGGGACCGAAACCTGGAGCGGCGGCTGGCGGCCAAAGTACTGAGCCCTGAGATCGCCTCGTCCCCCGGAACTCGTGAGCGGTTCACCCACGAGGCCCGGACGGTGGCGCGCCTGACCCATCCGGCGATTCTCCCCATTCACTTCGTCGGTACGGCCCAGGATCTGGCCTACTACGTGATGCCCTTCGTGGAGGGCGTCTCGCTGCGGGAGATGATCAACGAGCGGAAAAAGCTCAACCCCACCGAGGTGGTAAGCATCGCCTTGCCCGTTCTCGCCGCACTCCAGCACGCCCATGACGCCGGGCTCGTCCATCGGGACATCAAGCCCGACAACGTCATGTTGGAGACCAAGACCAACCGTGCCCTCCTCGTGGACTTCGGGATTGCCAAGGCTGTGGATCCGACGAAGGCCTCCAATGTCACGCAGACCGGCTTCGCGGTGGGCACTCCCCACTTCATGAGTCCCGAACAGGCACTTGGCGGAGAGCTGGATGGCCGGTCGGACCTGTATTCTTTCGGGGCCATGCTGTTCGAGGCGGTGACGGGCGAGAAACCCTTCGACGGCGACACCACTCAGGAGATCATCGGCCAGCATCTGGGTGACAAGGTTCGAGAGCCCATCCACCTCGACGAGCACATTCCGCTGTGGTTGTCCGACGCCATCGTCAAATGTCTCGAGAAGCACCCCGACGACCGCTTCCAGACGGCCGCGGAGGTCCTGGCCGCCCTGGAGTCTCCGTCGACTCCGCTGGGCGGAAGTGCCCTCAAGCTCGACCCGGATGACGAGGGGGTGGTCGTTCGTGGCAGTGCCTGGGACATCGACCTGGCCGTGTGGGCGGACGAGGCCCGCCCGCAGGGTCCCGAGACCAAGGTTTACGACGTGAGCACCCCGGTGGTGGAGCAGGATCCGTTCGACCAAGCCTGGTTGCCGACGCAGGAACAAGACGCGCCGGCCGACGACTCGCCGGACTCTCCGGACGCGCCCGATGTGGGGGCGGGCTCGCTGGGCATCGAGCACGCCCCTGAAATCACCAGGGCGGAGCCGATCGCCACCCCGCCCGCGCCGCCGGACCAGGCATCACCTCCCCCGGCGCAGGAGGGAAGGCCGACTCCGGATCCCCGGCCTGCTCAGCCGGCCGTGTCGAGCTCTGGTCCGCAAACGCCCGTGGGTGCAGAGCCCCGGGCCGATGAAGAAGCCACCCCGGAGCGGTTGCCGCCCCGGCGAAGGTCCCCGTCGGAAGCTCCCAGGCCTCGGTCCAAGCGCCGGGGGCGAGCCCTCGCGGTGCTGCCCGTGATCGCGCTGTTGGGCGCGGCCGGGTTGTGGATCACCAAGGGTGGTCTCACGTCCGTGCTTCCGGGGGGAGGAGCCCAGGCGAGGGACTCCAACGCCCCCTTGTTCCGGTTCGTCTCCAACTCCTTGGTATTCCCGGTGGAGATTCTGGTGGATGGTGAGGTGGTGAGCACGCTTCAACCGGGCTTTCGCGATTCCATGCTGCTGGACGAATCGGTCGAGATCACCTGGCGGTTGTTGCGTCCCAGCGCCAACAATCGGGAGATGGGTGCCAGTTTGTCGGCGCTGGTGAGACAGGGTGTGGAGGCAGACGGAAATTGGTACTCAACGGTCTCCGCGCGGTCGGGCGAGCAACCGCTGTTCGCACCGAGGGTCAGCAATCGGACGACGCGGGATGTGATCGCGGTCATCAACCCGGGCACGAGCAACGAGGTCGCATGCAACTGCCGGATCCGCGCCGGCACCGTGGGCATGCACATCGGCTACTACCCCCTCCTGCAGAACTCCGTCGTCCGGTTCTACGATGCCCGGCGAGGCACCCGTGGAACGTTCCGCGACGTGACCGACTTCAGAGGGCGCATCGAGACCTTCCCCGGAACGGTGACGATTTCGGTCCCCGCCTTCTGATGCGATAGGTGCAAGGCGCATCAGCCGTGGCGTCGACGTTGCCCCCCCGAGTGAGATCGTGACGATCAAACACCGGTTGGCAAAGCTGTTTGGCGAAGACGGATCCTCGAGTGAGGCCGTCGATGTCGATCAAGAACAGCGGCCCGAAGCGACTCCCGTCGAGCCTTCTCAAGACATGCTCACATCCATGCTCACCGGCGTGACCCGAGCGCGTGTGCTGGAGGACGGCGTGCTGGACGGAAGCGCGATGGGCATGACCGTGTTGCTGGACACCGCGGACAAGCGGTCGATCCGGGCGCTGCGCAGGTGTCTGGAGATCGTGGATGACCCGCGGAGCTTCGGGCACTGCATGTGTCTCGGGGATCTCGCCATCGAGTTGTACGACGAGTCCGAGCTGGTGGCCACCATTGGCATGCACCACGGCCGGTCGATTCGGTGGCACGCGTGGAAGCACGACGCGTTATTGCAGGATGGACTCGCACTCCTCGGCTGGCTCGCCGACCGCGGGGTCACCGGACCCAAGGACCAGCACGAATCCGCGCGGCGTCTCTCGTGGGAATACGAAGAGGCGGCGGGGCGATGGCGCCAGGCCATGCCCCAGTGCCTGGCGTCGTTCTGGCCGCGCATGCATGAGTTCGATCTCGATCTCGACCCGATGCACCAGGCCCTCGAAGCCGCCCATCCGGATCGGACGACCAGAATCCTCGCCGTCTTCGAGTGGTTCGGAGCGGGCAAGGGCCCGTGGAGTGGATATCCCTCGTACGAGTCCGTGCCGGAGCAACTCCTGCTCGGGTACGCCACTGCTGAGCTCGTGGTCGCTCTGACCAAGACTCCCCCAACTGCCGCGCGGCTCGAAGGAGCGGCGCGGTTCTTTGCCGGCTGGGAGTTTCGAAGAAAGCGAAAGCGCGAATTGAGGCAGATCCCGCCGGCCCTGCGGCAGAAACTTTTGGAACACGCCCTGACGTCCGCCGGAGCGGGCAACCGGGAGCGGGCCAAGGCGGCATTCGGCGATGAGTGCTTCGACGTCTGAACCCGAGAGACACTGCTACTGCGACCTCTGGGAAAAGGACGCCGTGTTCTGCGAGACACTCCCCTGATGATGCGGCTCTCGGGTGTGAAACAGACCGTGACGCTGCAACAACGGTTCAGAGGAATACTGCTGGGGACTGCCGTGGGCGATGCCCTGGGATTGCCGGCCGAGGGGATTTCGCGGCGGCGGGCACGCAGGATGTTCCCCGGCCGTCCGCGCCATCGCTTCCTGTTTGCAAACGGCATGATCAGCGACGATACCGAGCACACGCTCTTCGTCGCCCAGAGTCTTCTCGCCCACCCCACATCCTCCACGGATTTTGCCCGGCGCCTGGCTTGGTGCCTGCGATGGTGGCTCCTATCGCTCCCGGCGGGAGTCGGCTTTGGTACTCTCCGGTCCATTCTGCGGCTGTGGGTGGGAGCGCACCCGTCGCGGAGTGGAGTTCGCTCCGCCGGAAACGGGCCGGCCATGCGCGCCGCTCCCCTCGGAGGATTCTTTCCTGACTCCGCGCTGAAGCGGAACGATTTCGTGGACGCGTCGACCAGGATCACGCACACCGACCCTCGGGCCATCGTGGGCGCAAGGGCGGTGGCGGCGGTGGCCGCGTGGGCGGTGCGTGAGGAGTTGGCAGGACGTCCCACCCCCGAGGCGCTCACGGAGACTCTCCGGAGTGTCGGCGACGGTGAACCCGAATGGGAGGATCTGCTCGGCGTCCTCGCGGAAAGCGCCGGATCCGAGGAGAGCGTGCAGCAATTTGCCGACCGGCTCGGCCTACAGCGGGGCGTTTCGGGATACGTGTATCACACCGTGGGTGTCGCGCTCTATGCCTGGTTCCGCCACTTCGGCGACTACGAGAGGACGATCGACGCCGTCCTCGACTGCGGCGGTGATGCCGATACCACCGGTGCCATCGCCGGCGCGCTGGCCGGCGCCGTGGTTGGTGAGGGAGGGATACCCGAGGATTGGGTAGCCGGGATGCGCGATTGGCCCCGGACGGCGGGACTGTTTCGCCGGGTGGCGGACGCGCTTGTCGCCGAGGAGCGCGCCAGACCGATTCCCTACTTCTGGCCAGGGTTGGTATTGCGAAACGCCCTGTTTCTCGTGGTGGTCCTGCTGCACGGCCTTCGTCGACTGTTGCCGCCCTATTGAACGCATGCTTGCCATCGGGGCGGCTTGCTGAGATCATGGACTCTCACACAACAAGCTGAGCGTTTCCATGATGCGAAAGCGCGCGACGCAAATTGGTCTCGCGGCGCTCGTGGCCGGCGTTACGGGCTGCGACTCCGGGTGGAGTGCCCAAGATCTCCACGACGCGTTGATGGACCCGGCGCACGCGATTTGGAGTGAGCCCGCGCCTGAAGTGTTTCAAGTCAAGATCGAGACCACCAAGGGTGATGTCGTCATGGAGGTTCACCGTGCGTGGGCCCCCATCGGAGTCGACCGCTTGTACAACTTGATACGGACCGGCTTTTACGACGATTCCAGATTCTACCGGGTGCGTGCCGGGTTCATCGTGCAGTTCGGCCTTCCCGGAGACCCGGATGTCGCCGCTGTGTGGTACGACGCGGCCATGCCTGACGATCCCGTGGTGGAAAGCAACACTCGCGGCGCGTTCGCCTATGCCATGACGGGTCCCGACACACGGACCACCCAGATCTACATCAATCTCGACGAGGACAACGTGCGCCTGGACGAGCAGGGCTTTGCACCCCTGGGGCGAGTGATCGGCGGAATGGACGTGGTGGACCAACTCCATGCGGAGTACGACGAATCGGCGGGAGGCGGAATGCGTGGCGGCCGGCAGGGCAAGATCGTGGCAGGAGGCAACGCACACCTGGACGCCGAGTTTCCCAATCTGGATCGTCTGATCCGCGCGAGCATCGTGGATGGCCAGTGAGCGATCCTCTCCGGCGTCGCCGCCACCGGTGAGCGAAGCAGAGTCGTATTCCGATACCTGGTTCGCGACCTTTCTCGACAGTATCCATCCGCGACAGACCGAGCACGAAATCGCGTTCCTGACACGCCTCCTGCCGCTCCCCCGGTTTGCCCGCCTGGTGGATCTGTGTTGCGGCTCGGGGCGCCACGCCTTGCCCCTGGCGGAGTGTGGGTATCGGGTGGTGGGCATCGATGCCAACACGAAAGCCATCGCCGTCGCCAGGGAGGCGGCAGGCGAGCGGGTGCAATACATCCACGCCGACATGCGGGACTTGCGGGACATGCCCACGGCCGACGCGGTGATCTGTCTCTGGCAGAGCTTCGGGTATTACGACGAGGAGACCAACGCCGACGTGATCAGACAAGTGGCCGGAAGACTCGACGCCGGCGGTCGCTTTCTCCTCGATATCTACAATCGTGATCACTTCGCGGCGCGCGAGGGATCCCGGACATTCCGCCGGGCGGGGGAGACGGTGACGCAGACGTCACGGCTGGCCGACAAACGCTGGCGTGTGGAACTGCGCTACGGCGACGGCGGTGTGTCGGACGTGTTCGACTGGCACCTGTATACCTGTGACGAGATCGAGGCCGTAGGCAGAGCCTGTGGCCTGGAGGTGCTCCGCTCGTGCGCCAGCTATGACGAAACGCTGGTGCCAGACCCGTCTCGGGCTCGCATGCAGATCCTCTTCGAGAAGCCCTGACGTCGTCGTCCCCCGTCGATAGCCTGGCTATATTGCGTGCGGAGGGATTATCCTCGCGGCGTAGGTGGGAGGCCTTCGATGGACACGCAATTGGCAACATTTGGAGCTGGGTGTTTTTGGGGTGTGGAGGCAGCCTTTCGGGAAGTGAAGGAAATCGTGGCGACGACCGTGGGTTACTCCGGAGGCAGTTTCGAGAACCCCACGTACAAAGACGTGTGTTCGGGCAACACCGGCCATGCGGAGGTGGTCCAGATCGAGTTTGCTTCGAGTCGCGTGTCGTACGGCAAGCTGTTGGAGACGTTCTGGGGCTGTCACGATGCCACGCAGCTCAACCGACAGGGTCCGGACGTGGGGTCACAATACCGATCGGCGATTTTCTTTCACACGCCGGAGCAGGAGTCGGCCGCGAAGGAATCCAAGACCGAGCGGCAGCGAGTGCTGGGCAGTAAGCCCATCGTCACCGAGATCACGCCGGCCTCGACGTTTTACGTGGCCGAGGATTACCACCAGCAGTATCTGGAAAAGCGCGGCCTGGCGACGTGCCGCATCGGTTGAACCCGGGGACGGACCGTTGAGCGAGCAGCCGGTTGCCATCGTGACCGCGGCGGGCCGTGGCATCGGGGCCGCGTGCGCCCGGGAGCTGGCGGACCGCGGCTATCACGTCGTTCTCATGTCCCGGTCCGATGCGGCCATGGCTCTGGCGAAGGAACTGGGTGGTGTGGGCCTGTCGGGATCGGTGACGGAAGTATCCGATCTCGAGCGACTCGTCGATCTCGCGCTCGACACCCACGGCCGGGTGAACGCCGTGGTCAACAATACGGGTGCGGCGCCCAAGGGGCCGCTTCTCGAGATTGGTGACGACGCCTGGCACGCGGGACTCGATCTGTTGGTGTTGAATGTGGCCCGCATGGCACGGCTCGTCACACCGGTGATGACCGAACAGGGCGGGGGTGCCATGGTGAATATCTCCACCCTCGGCGCCGAAGAACCCGACGAGCGGTTCCCGGTTTCTTCAACCTTGCGTGCCGCGCTTTCCGCATACACCAAACTCTACGTCGACCGCTACGCCACGGTAGGCATCCGGATGAACAACGTTCTTCCCGGATTCATCGACAGCTACGAAGTTGACGAAGAGACGCGCACGGCGATTCCCATGCAGCGGACCGGCACAGTCGGGGAACTGGCCAAGACAGTGGCGTTCCTGCTGTCGCCGGATGCGAGTTTCATCACGGGACAAAACATTCGGGTGGATGGTGGGCTGGCGCGGTCGCTGTAAGGACGGGTGTCGTTAATGCCCCGCGGCCATTCCGTCCTTCCGCGGGTCTGACGCCGCGGCCCATCCCCGTGGCAGGCGCATCACCGCCTGCGACCCGCCGAACGAGACCGAGGTTTCATCCACGATCTCGTGTCCCATGGCCTCGAGAGCCTGCCGAACCTCATCCGTGATGGGTGTCTCCAGCGCGATGCGGCGGCCCCCCATGTGGCGGAACCGTCCCGCATCCACCGCGTCCTGCAGATCCATGTCGAACAACACGAGGTTCAGCAGCACCTGGACGTGTCCCTGCGGCTGCATGGAGCCGCCCATGACGCCATAGCTCAACCACGGTTCGTGACCATTGCCGTTGTCCTTCGTGACGAATGCCGGAATGATGGTATGGAAGGGACGCTTGCCGGGTGCCACCATGTTGGGGTGGTCTGCTTCGAGGGTGAATCCCCCCCCGCGATTTTGCAAGGCGAACCCGGTTCCCGGCACGACCACGCCGGAGCCGAATGCCGAATAGACGCTGTTGATAAACGAGACCATGTTGCCGTCTCGGTCGGCGACGCTCAGGTAAATCGTTTCACTGGACGTCACCGCCGGCCCGGGGCTCGGGCGATCGGCGGCCCGGGACGGATCGAGCAAGCTCCGCCTGGCGTCTATGAACTCGTCGGACAGGAGCTCGTCGGTGGAGATCGTCATGTGATCCCGGTCGGCGACGTAACGCGCGAGATCGGCGTACGCCAGCTTCTTGGCCTCGATCAGATGATGTAGGTACTCCGGCGAATTGTGACCCATGGACTTCAGGGCGAAGGGTTGGAGAATGCGAAGCATCTCCAACGCGGCGACGCCCTGTCCGCTGGGTGGGAGCTCCCACACGCGGTAGCCACGGTAGTCGGCCGAGATAGGCTCCACCCACTCGGGACGGTGCGTGGCCAGGTCTTCCAGGGTCAAGAAACCGCCCAGCAACTGCACGCCATCGACGACGCGTTGGCCAAGCGCGCCGCCGTAGAACACCGCGGGTCCTTGATCCGCGATGAGGCGAAACGTGGCGGCGAGATCGGGATTGCTGAACCACTCTCCCGCTTGCGGCGCTCGGACGCCGCCGACGAGATACGTCTGGCTGGCGCCTTCGTTGGCAGAGAGCTTGTCCACCTCGGCGGCCCACTGCCCTGCGATGATGGGTGTAACCGGAAATCCCTCCTCGGCGATGCGAATCGCCGGGCCGAGAGCCTCGGCGAGGGTGACGGATCCGTACTCCGCCAACAACGCCGACCAACCGGACAGAGCGCCGGGTACGGTGATGGCTTCGGCACCCCGGCCGGGCATGCCGTCCCGCCCCCGGCGGATCAACTCCTCGCGGGTCATGAGGGCCCCCGCGCGGCCGCTGGCATCGAGGCCAATCAGCTTGTTTTCCCGGGCGGACCAGAACAGAGCGAACAGGTCGCCGCCTATGCCGGTCATGTGGGGCTCCACCACGTTCAGGACGGCGGCGGCCGCCACGGCGGCGTCGATGGCGTTTCCGCCGGCGCCGAGGACTGCGAGCCCTGCGGCGGTTGCCAGCGGCTGGCTCGTGGCAATCGCACCCCGGGGTGCGTACACTGTGGAGCGACCCGAGAGCGACGGCGGGCGCGTCTGCTGTGCTTGTGTATTGGCGGTCATGGCAAAGAGAATGACGAGGGAGAGACAGGACAGCCGTCGGGTCATGGGAAACTCCAGAGTGGGAGCTGCAGGAAGGGCCGAATCCCGTCGTGCAAAGGTACAGGCCCCCCATGCGTTGTAAAGGATTACCCCCAGCTCTTGGCGGCGGGAGGATGTTGCCGAAGTGTTTTCAAGAACTTGTATGGGGAGTAACGGGGTGGCTCATCGAATTTGGGCAAGACGGGCATCTTTACCACGAGGGGACGCAGCGCGTCCGCAATGACATTGAACGTGCCGTCGTCCTTGGATAATGTTCCCGTCACGCACACGAAGGGCTCGCTACGCACGGTCACACGGTCCCGGTCGTAAATGTTCGGACGCACGATGACGTTGATCATTCCGGTTTCGTCTTCCAGGAGCACGAACACCGTCCCCTTGGCGGTGGAGGGACGTTGCCGTGCGACCACGAGACCGGCGACTTCCACCTCGGTGCCGTGGTCGAGGTTGGCGAGCTCGGTGCATCGTATCAAACCGGGCGGCAACGCATCGTGCATCACCGTGAACGGATGCCCGCTGGCAGCAAACCCCAACATCTGGTACTCGGCCAACATGCGTTCCTGGTTCACCAAGCCGCGGAAGCGGATGTTTTCGTGAGGATGATCCAGCGGGAGCTCGAGCTGACGCCGCACACGTCGCTGCTTCGTCGCCTCGGTCTTGGGCGGCAACCACAGACCGACTTGCCAGAGCAGCTCGCGTCGCGTGAGACCCAGCGAATCACACGCTCCCACCCATACCAGGTTCTCGATGGCTTTGCGGGATAACCCGGGTGGGGCGCGGCGCACGAAATCGCTGAGGCTCTGAAACGGTCCGTTGCGCTCTCGTTCCACCACCAGCTCTTCGGTGACCTCCAGTCCCCAGTCCCGCGTGAATCCGAGACCGACGCGCAGCGAGCCGTGGTCGGCGGTGCAATAGACGTCGCTGACGTTGATGTCGGGGAGGAGAGCCTCCACACCGTGCCGGCGTGCGTCTCGCGTCAGGGCATCGAGAGAATAAAATCCCATGGGCTGATTGTTGAAGAGCGCGACGTAAAACTCCAAGGGATAGTAAAACCGGAGCCACGCGGACTGATATGCCAGCAGACCGAATGCGGCGGCGTGGGACTTGGGGAACCCGAACTCCGAGAACGCCACCACTTTTCCGAAGACGGTTTTCGCCGTGTTCTCGGAGACGCCCCGCGCGGCGGCCCCCGCACGAAACGCTTCCCAGAAATCCTCCATGAGCTCGCGTGAGCGGCGCCGGCTCATGGCGCGGCGCAGTTCTTCGCCCTGTCCCGGGGTGAATCCGGCGAGGGCTTCACAAATTTGCAACACCTGATCCTGGTAGAGCACCACGCCCAGCGTCTCCTCGAGGGCGTCGGCCAGAAGAGGATGTTCCAGGGGCGGCTTGTACGTGCGGCCCTCGCTGATCGCCTTGCGTTCTTCTTCCCGGCGGCGCACGTATGGGTTCACCGCGCCACCCACGATGGGTCCGGGTCTGATGATGGCGACCTCGACGGCGAGATCTTTCAGGTTGCGGGGCCGAGCACGCCGTAACATTTGGATCTGCGCGCGACTTTCGATTTGGAAAACCCCGATGGTGTCGCCTTTGCAGATGGCATCGTAGACCTTCTCGTCCTCGAAATCGATCCGGGTCAAGTCGGGCGGCTTGCCTTCCTTTCTGCTGATGAGCTCCACGCATTCCTCGACCAGGGAGAGCATCCCCAAGGCCAGGAAGTCGATCTTGATGAACCGCGCGTCATCGCACGAATCCTTGTCCCACTGGCACAGCACGCGATCGGGCATGGCCGATCGCTCCAAGGGAACGATCTCCACCAGGGGTTTGCTGGAGATGATCATGCCGCCCACGTGCTGGGAGATGTGTCGTGGAAGACCGGCAATCTCGACGGCCAGCTCACAGAGGTCACGCCACAGGGGTGCCTTGGACCGTCCGGTGAAGCCGGGCAACTTTTCGAGTTCTTCGGCCAACTCGGCCGGCGAGGAATAGTGGTTGGCGAGCTTGGCGACTTGTTCCAGCTCTCCGATGGGCAGGTCGAGGGCCTTGCCTATTTCCCTGACGGCGGACCGCATGCGGTACGTGGGAAACGTGCAGACCAGACCCGTGTGCTCCGCGCCGTAGCGGGTGTACACGCGGCGGATGAGCTCCTCGCGGATCTCCCGGGGGAAGTCGAGATCGATGTCCGGGACCGAGGCGATGGTCTCGTTGAGGAAGCGTCCCAGGAAGAGATTGTTTTCGACGGGGTCGATGTGGGACAGGCCGAGAAAATAACAGATGATGGAAGAGACCGACGATCCCCGGCCCCGGCCGGGCAGGAGGTTGCCGTGTGCGCGTCGGGATCCCCGCCGTACATCGATGGCTACCTCTCGGGCGAGCTCCATCAAATCGCGATAGACCAGGAAAAACCCGCAGAGTTTGAGGTGTGCCACCAGCCGCAATTCTTCCTCCAACCGCGACTCGGCTTGCGCGCGATAGGGGGACCCCTGGGGATAGTACTCTTCCACTTTCGCCCAGCAGAGCTCCGCCAGTGCACTGTGGGCCGTTTGTTTTTCTTGGCTGTGAAAGTCGGGAAAGGTGTAGCCCAGGTCTTCCGTGAGATCGAATGCCGCGCAGCGCTCTGCGATTACTAGCGTGTTCGCAACGGCGTCGGGCCGGTCGCGGAAGATCTTTGCGACTTCCTGGGGCGGACGGAGATAGAATTCGTTGTTGGGTTGTCTCACCGCGTGGGAGCCGTCCAGCGTGCTGCGGTTCTTGATGGTGACGAGCACGTCGTGCAAGCGGTAGCGTTCTTGTTTGTGATAGTGCACGTCACCGGTTGCGACCACACGAAGACCGACCGTATCGGCTATGTCGGCCAGGGCCTTGGTGCGATCCCGGTCGCCGCGCACGGCATTGCGCTGCAGCTCGATAAAGAATCGGTCGGCGCCGAACACGGCTCGGCAGTGGGTGGCCAGCCGCTTCGCTGCGGAAAAGCCTTTTTGTGCCAGGACGGTGGGGAGGAGGCCGTCGCGGGAACCCGAGAGAACGATCAGCCCGTCACGACGTTCCTCGAGAGCACTGAATGGGAGCCGCGGGTCGAATCGGTCTTCTCGACCCAGATGGGATTCGGTAATCAGCCGGCAGAGGTTGGAGTAACCCTGCACAGTCTCGGCCAGCAGGGTGATACGCGATCCATCCAACAAGGCCACCTCCGCACCTGTGATCGGCTGGATCCCGATGTGTTTTGCCGCCTGGGCAAACGCCATCGAGCCATACAGACCGTTGGTGTCGGTGAGCGCCAGGGCGGGGTAGCCCAGAGTTGCCGCCTCCATGACGAGCTCGTCGGGTTGGGAGGCCCCATCTAGAAACGAATACGCCGAATGACAATGGAGTTCGATGTACATGACGGTTCACAGGCTCCATCTCGCTCCGTGTCATCGTTGGAGAAACCACTCGCCCGTCAGGAGATCTTCGTACAGCATGACGCGACCGCCGCCTTCGAGTATCACTTCCATGTAGCTCCGGGCGATCTGATCTCTCCACCACTCGTCGTCGATGCGCCACGTTTCCCTGATGACTTCGATTCTTTTCGATTTGCCGTCGAGGGTGATCGCCGCGGGCAGGTTGTCTACCAGCGTCGTCTCGATCGCCCGCGGCAAGTTCAGGGGTCGAAGTCGATTAGCGCGTAGCGGCGCTCGGGTATTCGCGAGCATGGATACACCTCGATGACATTGTGGAGCATGGGGTGGCTCAGGCGCGTCTTGATTTCATGTGCCGCCCATCGCAGCGAGTGCCGCCGGCCGGTTCGTGCCGCCGCTTCGGCGTCGCGAGCGAATAGCTGGAGTTCTTTCGTGCCTCGAACGAACGCGGTGAATTGCACGAGAAGATGTTCGATGCCGCCACCAGGCGGGGCGTGTTCGAGCTTCGTGAGGAGCGGCGCGGCGATATGGTCCCGATCCGCGGATGGGTCTTTGAGTGTCACATCGACCATCCAGGAGGAGTCGTGCTCGAGGGCGGCGAGGACGCGCACCGAACGCACCCGCCACCCGATGCGCTGGGGATGATTGAGCGCTTGATCGATCAGCTTCTTGATGGTGTTCGCGAGAATGCCCCGATCGGCAATGGGCGTTGGAAAGTCCATCGATGCCAGGATGACTCGCGGCGCCTGCTGCCCCGTCACCGGCTCGACGATCAATCCCGCCGCGAGCCGCCAGGCCAGCCGGCCTTCGCGGCCGAATTGCGACACGACCGCCTGTTCGGGAAGTGTGGTGAGATCGCTCAGCGTTCGCAGGCCGAGCTGCCAGAGCCGGCGGTGGGTATCTGGCTCGAGAGGCAACGTCCCGATGCGCTGTTGCTGCAGGAATGCGGTTTGCCGATCGTCGGTGACGATGACCGGCGTTCCCGGCTTCGCTCGTGTCGCCGCGACCCAGCTGGCGAACTTGCCCTTCGCCCAACCCAACCGCCACACGATATCGCCCCGCTTCGATTCGCTCTCCTGCTTGCCCTTATGCCCCCACCGCCGGCGTTTCTGCTCGCCGCCCCACGCTTTTCCCAATGTCTCGTCGATGATCGCCAGTACCTTCTTCGGGTCGCCGATCAATTTTTCCAGTCCGTCGACACCGACATAGATCCGCCCGAGCTCGGCTGGCTCTACCACGGGGCTGACGTTGCTGAGCGCCAGGACGATGCGGGAAAACAACTCGTCGTAATGCACCGGATCGGCTTCCAACAAGATGAGTGTCGCGCAGAGGCCGATGGATTGACTCACCGTCATCCCCGGGGTGACGCCGGCGCGTTTTGCCAGGTGGGAGACCCGCCACAATCGCCTGGTATCTTCGGCGGACAACACGGCAGTGGGTTGCTCACAAAGCTCGGGGCGTCGCCGCTCTTCGGCGCGAAGCGCAAAAAGCGGAATCCACACGCAAACCGCGTGCTCGCTGGAAAAGCGATTCTCCTTACCCATTCCACAGCTTCAACTGCCGCCGGTCTCCGCTACTCCGGCCCGTCACGCGCTCCATGACCGGATCCTTCACCGGGATATCGAACTCCAGGGCGATCTGGCGAAACCGCTTCACGATCGCGTCGGTGTAGCTCCTGGGTGCCGCCCCCGTTCCCCGATAGGCCCGCCGGTACTTCGGGTACAACTCCGGAAAATGCTCCTTGATGATCGGCAGGAAATTGCTATGGAGAGCGGGATAGAGCCTGAGTGGTGAAGGATTGGCGAACCGGCCTCCCGCCTTCTTCAATGCCCCGGCCAGCGCGCGTATCTGTGGCACGGTATCGGTAATGCCGGGCAACACGGGAGCCACGATGAGCCCGGCGTTGATGCCCGCATCGGTCAGCCGCTTCAATGCCTTGAGCCGCACGTGGGGCAGCGGCGATCGCGCTTCGAAGAGACGGATGATTTTGGGGTCGGTGGTGATGAGCGAGATGTAGACACTGACGCGATTGCGCCGTCCAAGTTTTTGGAGCACGTCGATATCCTGACAGATCGTCGGACTCTTGGTGATGATGCCGACGGAAAGATTCGACTCGTGCGCCAGACGTTCGAGCACGGTACGGGTGATGTGAAACGCTCGCTCGGCGGGTTGGTAGGGATCGGTCGCCGTGCCGATGACGATGGGGTAGGACCGCCCGCCCTGGCGTGATTTGATGCGGGACAGATCCCGCTCGAGTGCGGCGAGAACGGACGCTCGCTGTTTGACGAAGATGTGTTGCTCGAACGCCTCCCATTTTGCCGATTGGCGGAACTCCGTCAACTCGTCATCGGTGATCTTGCCGCTGCCGTGGGCACGCTCGATGACGTAGCGGTGGGCGTAACGTGCGTAGCAGTAGGTACAGCCGAATTCACATCCCACGTAGGGATTGATGGACCAGAAACCCATGCCGGTGCTCTCGGGAGAGTTCACCAGGGTCTTGATGCGGTGCTCCACGAAGGTCGCTCCGCGTTTGCGCGTATCGAGGATGCGCAACGCGGGTCGTGGCGACACTACGGGTGGGAGGCGGAACATTTCGGTTTGAATCACCGTGTGTGCTCGTGCGGCTCAGCCGCAGCGTCCCCAGCCGCAGAACGGACACGAAAAGCACGCCGCAGCCGGAAAAACGGGCCCGCCACAATCCGGACACCAGCAGACACCCGGCCCCCGGGAGGGTGCGCCGTACGTGCGGGGCCGGTTGTGACAGGGCCGCCGAGGGAGGTATCTGGTAGGGCGGAGTTTCGGTGTTTCTTCGGCCATGATTCCCCGAATATACACCGAAAATATGCCGAAGCAAGTTTTCTTTATGTCTTTGATTTAAAAGACTTTACCGTCTTTTGGCCCGGGCGATCGGCAATGTTTTGCAACCTCGAAGTCGTTGGGAAACAAGGGCCTATGGACTGCTTGCTACATCGAGGTCATGGGACGATACTTCTGCCGCATCCCTGAGGCTCGTTGGTTTTCAACCGCGATCGCTCCGTCCAGAGTGCCCCTATGAGTTCTGCCCCGGTATCCACGCAGGCGCCGCCTTCGTGGCTCAAGCATCCGCTGGTTCGCGGGGCGGAGGTATTGCTTCTTCTTTACATCTTTCTGGTCGGCGTCAACGGGCTCGGCAAGGGATTCCAATCCCTGGGCGAAGGGTTGCTGGATTCGTTCTTTGCCGCCACGGAGAACCCCTTCATGGGGCTCATCGTGGGGATTCTGGCCACCACGCTGGTACAGAGCTCCTCCGTCACGACGGCCACCATCGTGGGCTTGGTGGCCGCACCAGACAACCCCCTTCCCGTGATCAACGCGGTTCCCATGATCATGGGGGCCAACATCGGCACGACCGTCACCAACACCATCGCGTCGTTGGCTCACATGGGACGTAAGGAAGAGTTCCGCCGCGCATTCGCCGTGGCGACGTGCCATGATTTCTTCAATTACCTCGCCGTGGCGGTGTTGCTCCCACTGGAGCTCCTCACCGGGTATCTACGAAAGACGGCCACGATGTTGGTGCAGCTCATCGGCAGCTTCGGCGGTGCGACCTACGACAGTCCCATCAAGGGCGCCATCAAGGCCGGCAGCGCACCGATGAAGGCGGCCATCGACGCCGTGTTCGGCACGACCGGCTTCGGCGCCCTCGTCTACATCCTCGCCAGTGGGGTGCTCATCTTCGTGGCGTTGCTGCTCATTGTGAAGGTGATGCGGGTGGCCATGGTGGGGCGGGTCGAAGCCGTCGTTTCCCGGACGTTCAAACAGCACGCCGTGATGGCCATGATCGTGGGCGTCGTGGTCACGGTGATGGTCCAGTCGAGCTCCATCACCACGTCGTTGTTGGTGCCGTTGGCAGGCGCCGGCATCCTCTCGTTGCGACAGGCGTTTCCCATCACCATGGGGGCCAACATCGGGACCACGGTTACCGCACTGCTGGCCGCGCTGGCCGCCACGGATCAAAACGCCGAGGCGGGGCTCACGATTGCGTTGGTGCACCTATTATTCAATCTGAGCGGCACCTTGCTGGTGTATCCCGTCGAGGCCATTCGCAACATTCCGCTGGCGGCTGCCCGGAAGCTGGCCGACATTGCAGTCGAGTCCCGCAAGTGGGCGCTGGTTTACGTCGTTGTACTCTTTTACGGACTGCCGGGAGCGTTGGCGTTTCTGAACATCCTTTTCGGTTAGTCTGAGGGCAGAAAGTACTATGCTACGCGATCTGATCAAGATCTTGAGCGGAAACATTCCGCTTCGCAGACCGGGCGACAACTTCAACAAGATGCTCAAGCTCACGAGAGACCTGACGGTGACGGCCGGCAAGTGCTTCTTCGACGATCCGCCGACTCCCGATGAGCGGACCGCCATCTACAAGCAGGACGTGAAGGTCAACAAGCTGGAGCGAAAGATCCGCAAGCAAGTCATCGCCCACCTATCAGTGGGTGGCCATTCGGCCGACGTGCCGTACAGCCTGTTGCTGATGAGCCTCGTGAAGGACGTTGAACGGATTGGTGACTACGCCAAGAATCTCGCCGAAATCAGGGACGTCTCCGGCGCCACGTTGCCAGACGACGAGATCGTCGCGGAGCTCAAGGAAATACGTGCCGGCGTGGAGACCACCTTTGCCTCCGTGTCGGAAGTGTTCGACAACTCGGACGTCGAGGAGGCCGTGGAGTTGATTCGCCAGGGCCGCGACATGAATGCGCGGCTGGACCGTTTGATCAATCGCATCGCCAGCAGCGACTACGACGCGTCGACGACGACGGCGGTGGTCATGGGCACGCGCTTCTACAAGCGGATCAGCGCACACCTGCTCAACATCCTGTCGGGCGTCGTCATGCCGCTCCACAAGCTGGATTATTACGACGAGCGAATTTTGGCGGCGGCGAAACCCCGGGGCGACGACCGGGAGGAGTAGGCGATCACGGAGCGAGCAGATCTCGCGCGTCTTCCAGGCGGAATTCCAGGGCGATGGGCGGCGGCCAGGAGCCCACATCCAGATTGGACTGGATGAATGCCCGTTCCTTTTCGATGAACCGCTGCATTTCTTCGCTCACATGGCCGGCATCGATGGCGCCGAGGAGCTCGTCCTCGTCGAGCCACACGTGCAAGCCATCCGGCGTCATCCAGTGGTCCAGAAACAGGTCGGTACTCGACCAGGTATCCCCTTCCATCTTCACCGGAGTGCAGAGGTTGGTGTACCACCCGGTGAAGGTGCCATCGGCGAGGTGAAATCGCCCGATGTCGTGCCACGCCCCCGGGAACACGAACCAGAGCAGTGAGGCACCCGGCTCGACTGCGGCTTCGCCCTCGATACGCAACGGCTCGCCGTCGTAGCCTTCCATGAGCATGATCTTGAGGTCGGGATGGTCGACGATCAACTGGTGGTCGTACGTGCCGACGCTCTTCCCCGGGCGCGAGTAGATATAATGAATGGGCCGGGGCATCAGTCCTCGCACCGGCCGCCCAGATGCCTGGCCAGAAATTTTTCCGCCACGGCGTAGAACCGCAGGCGATTTTCCGGCTTCGCGAATCCGTGGCCCTCGTCCGGAAACAGCAGGTACTCGTGATCGATGTGCTTGTCCCGCATGGCCTGGACGATCTGCTCCGATTCGGCCTGCTTCACGCGTGGATCGTTGGCGCCCTGGGCGATCAACATGGGGATCTTGATGTTGTCCACGTGGAACAGGGGCGATCGTTCGCGTAGAAAGGCCTCGTCCCTCTCCGGATGTCCCACGCGCCGGTAGAGCATCTCGAGTAGCGCTTCCCAGTAAGCGGGCACCGTATTGATGAAGGTGAGCAAGTTACTGGGCCCCACGATGTCCACGGCGCAGCGGAACACGTCCGGCGTGAACGTCGCACCCACCAGGGCAGCGTAGCCGCCATAGGACCCGCCAAAGATGGCGATGCGGTCCCGATCGGCCCACCCCTCTTTGACGGCGAAATCCACGGCGTCGAGGAGATCGTCGTGCATCCGGCCGCCCCACTCGTGATCGCCGGCGTTGAGGAACGCTTTGCCGTATCCGGTGGAGCCGCGGAAGTTCACTTGTAGGCACGCGTACCCCCGATTCGCGAGCCACTGCGCCTCCGGGTCGTACCCCCACGCGTCGCGGTGCCACGGGCCCCCGTGCACGTTGAGCACCATGGGGAGGCATTCACCGGCGGACCCTGGCGGACGGGTAAGGTATCCGTGAATGGTGAGGCCGTCCCGGGAGGCGAATGCAATCGGCTCCATCGGCGCCAGATCCGCCTCGGCGAGTTGCGGTCTGGTATGGAACAGGAACTGCCCTTGCTTGGTGGCTCGATCGAATGTGTAGAACGAAACCGAATCCACGTCGCGATTGAAGCCGACCAACCAGCGATCGTCCGCCGCGGTACGATCTTCCAGGGAGAAGTCGCCCGGGTTCAGCCGGCGGATCGCCGCGAGATCGTCCTCGATCGTCTCGTCCAGCACGAGCCACTCCCGCCGGGCCCGGGTGAACCCCACGGCCTGCACCTCCCGGGTGTCCGGATGGATGATGACGTCGTCGGCGTCGTAGTCGGGGTCTTCCGCCAGCACCTCCACCGCGCCGCTCTCGATTTCCATCTTGACGAGCCGCGCGGCGTTGGCGTGGCGGGAGTCGGACAGATAGATCGCCTTGCCGTCTCCCGTGAAGCCCACGGGCCCGCTACCGAGACCGTCTTCAGCGTGCCACGTGACGAGGGTGGTCCAGTCGTCGGCCACGGTCTCCCGAATCAGGAGCTCGAATCCCCCATCCGCCGTCGCCGCATGGGCGCCCCGCACCTGCAAGGCGGCGTCGGTGACCCAGGTGGTGACGTTCCCCGGGTTTTCGGCGATCTTCTGCAGTTCGTGTGTCGTGAGATCGAGATGATAGGCGTCGTGTCTGGAGGGATCGTCTCGGTTCATCGCCAGGATCATCTCGTTGGGAAACTGCTTGCGGTAGGCCAGGATCTGCACCTGCACCTCGTCGACCGGCGTGAGATGCCTGGTGTCGGCGGTGTGAATGTCGGTTGCGTAGAGGCTCCAGTCCTCGTTGCCCCCCACGTCCTGGAGGTAGTAGATCGTCTCCCCGTCGTAGGCCCAGAAGTACACCCGGACACCGCGCTCCCGATCGCTCGTCACCGGCCGGTACTCGTCACCGTCGATCTCGCCTACCCAGACGTTCAGCACGTCGTCCACGGGCGCGAGATATGCCATGCGCGTGCCGTCGGGTGCAATCTGAGGATTGGCCTTGGTTGGATTGCCGAACAGGATCTCTCGAGGAATGAGCGGTGTGATGGTGGAGTTATTCTGCGGCATCGGCTTTCGGTTCAGCGGTGGATTGGTGACGGCGGCGGCGGATGTACAGACCATAGGCCACGGCGTTCACGGCTACGACGGCGATTCCCAGCATGACTTGAATTTGCGTGGTCAAGCCCCGGGGGTACAGCACGTCCGTGATGTGATGCTCGATGAATCCTCCGGCGTATCCAGAGTCCCCCGCCAGCTGGCGCAGGTGATTCTCCAGTGGTGTCAGGGGGCAAATCCATCCCGCCAACTCGATCCACGCGCCCCACAGCGCCGCCGGAACATGCAGATAGATCAGCTTTGGCCATCGCAACGCAGCAAATCCGCCCACCACCACGAACACGACGAACGAGAAATGGATGAGGACGACGAAATCGGCGCCGAGACGAAATATCACTGCACTTGCGCGATCTGCTTCTCCACCACGACGGACGTGGTCATGTGTCCCGTGACGTTGACGGCGGTGCGCAGCATGTCGGGGATCCGGTCGATGCCGAAGAGGACGGCCAAGCCGGAGAACGGTACGCCGGCCACGTCGAGTGCGGGAGCCAATGTCACGAGGCTCGCACTCGGCACCCCCGCTACCGTCATCGACACGAGAAACACGGCGATGATGGCCGAGACGATGACGGCCGGGTTGAGGGATACGCCGTACAGGGCGGCGAGGAAGATGACCGCGGTGCCCTGAAACAGCGCGCTCCCGCCGCGGCCGATGGCGGCGCCCATTGAGTAGACGAGGCCCGCCACGGCGCGTGACACGCCGAGCTTGGCCTGTCCCTGCTCCAGCATTGCCGGGAGTGCCGCCGCGGAGCTGGTGGCACCAGTGGCGATGATCACCGGTTCCGAGCTGCCTTCGATGAACCGCTTGAGGTTCATCCCGCCCAGGAACACGACGCATGGCAGGTACACGACTGCCACGAAGATGAAGAGGCCGACCGCCACGGCGATCACGAACACGGCGAGGTTTTGCAACATGGCGATGCCCGACGTGGCCGTCATCGGCGCGGCCAGTGCAAACACGCCCACGGGTGCGGTCCACAAAATCCAGCGCACGAGCTTGATGAGGGTGGTCGTCACCGCCTCGGCCAGATTCAAGAGGGGCGTACGGTATCGGTCCTCGAGGGTGCCGGCCGCGGTGCCGAAGAGCACCATGAACACGATGAGGGGCAACAGCGCTCCGTTGGCCGCGCTCTCGAACGGATTGGACGGAATCAAGCCGAGCAGGAAGTCCATGGTCGACGGAAGCTCTTGCGCCGCCTCGCCAGCCGGGATCAACTGCACGGTGACGGGTGCCACGATCAGGGCCAGCTTCATCACCGCCATGCCAATCATGATGGCGATGAACGTGGTGGACCAGAAGAACGCCAAGGTGGAGCCGCCGAGCTTGCCAAGCTTCTTGGGATCGCCGAGCCCCGCCACGCCGGTGAAAATGGTGGTGGCCACGAGCGGGATGACCACCATGCGCACGAGGTTCACGAACGCCGTGCCGATGGGTTGCACGCTGGTGGCCATGTTCGTCAACGTGGACGAGCCTGTAGCGGCGGCCAGGAGTCCGAAGAGCAGGCCTGCGGCGAGCCCGATGGCGATGGCGATTTGATTGTTCATAGATGAGGTCCGGGGGGTTAGCCGCTCAACCCTTTGAGCTCGGCCAGATCGCGTTCAAATTGATCGAGGCGGGTTTCCATTTCCGATTCGGCGGTTTCCAGTGCTCCGACGGGAATCCCATGCCGGTCGAGCAGGGATTCGACCAGGACGTCGGTGTAGCCCACCACGGCGTGCGCGACGCCCGAGTCCAGCAGCCGGTTGAGGCGAAGCACGTTGGCCAACGATTGTCGGGCGGGGAGAGTGGTGACAATTTCGAAGAGATGCCGAATCAAGAGTCCCCGGAGGTATTGAAACTCCTCGACCACTTCGCCTGCGGCCAGTCCGCGTTGCGCGGCCGTGCGGCCGTACCATTCTGAGGCGTTGAGCCACAATTCGGTGGCTTCCCGACGCAGCGGCCCGGCCACCTGATTCAGGAGGTCCAGCAAGAGGCCCAACTGTCGTTCGATGGTGTCGCGCCGGTGAGGTTGGCTGGAGGGCAGCCGCTTGACGATCCACGCGGTCCACTCGGCATGGATTTGATCCCGGCTCGATGTCAGCATTTGGCCTACGGCTGCCAGCGCACTAGTGGAGGGTCGCATGGTTGCCTCCATCGAAATTGGTGCCTCCCGCCGATTCGCGGAGGGCCCGCAAAAAGGAGGTTAAAGAAACCACATGGCCACCGTTATGACCACCGCCTTCCAGCTCGCCGGGGCCGACGGAGGACCGCTGCGGGGTGAGGTGAAGACGGCAGAGCGCGGAGCCGACCGGCCGGCGGTCGTGATCTGTCACGGTTTCAAGGGCTTCATGGATTGGGGGTTCTTTCCGAAACTGGCGGACCGTCTGGCGAGGGCCGGGATCACGGCAGTGTCATTCAACTTCACCGGGAGCGGCATCGGCCCCGACCGCGAGAACTTCACCGAAGAGGAGCGTTTCGGTCACGCCACGTTCTCCAAAGATCTCAAGGACGTCCGACTCGTGTGCGACGGCGTGCTGAACGGCACGATCGCCGAGGGTGTGATGGCGCCCACGAAGCTGGGGTTGTTCGGACACAGCCGCGGCGGCGGGACCTCCGTGCTGTACGCGGCGGACCACGATGCCATCGCCGCGCTCGTGACGTGGGCGGCGATTGGCAGTGTGCAACGCTGGCCGGACGCGACCGTGGCCACATGGCGGAAGGAGGGCAAGATCGACGTGGCCAATGCGCGGACGGGCCAGATCCTTCCTCTCTACACCGACATTCTCGACGACATCGATGCGCACGCCGTAGGTAAGCTCGACGTCGTCGTCGCCGCCGCCCGGATTCGGGCGCCGTGGCTCATCATGCACGGGGACGCAGATGAGACCGTTCCGTCGAGCGACGCCGAGGCGCTGGCGAAGGCGACCAATGACACGGCCACGCTACAAATCGTCGAAGGGGGCTCTCACACCATGGGCGGCCGGCACCCGTGGGCCGGAGCGACACCGGAACTGGAATTGGCGATGGGGGAAACGGTGGGGTGGTTCGTGAGAACCTTGTTCTGAAAAACCAAGCGGGGCGACTGCATCACAGCCGCCCCGCTTGCGGCTAGAGGCCGGCCGCGTACAGATCCTGCACGTCCGTCGTGTCACTCGCCTGGACCTCCACTGCGGGGGGAGGCCGTTTTCGGCGGAGCAGGGCGTGGGCTGCAGCGACCGTGGCAATAGCCAACATTCCGACAGTTAACTTGTTCCAGATGGTCTCCTCCTTGTTGGGGTCGAGACGACGTACGCACACAATATAAACACTTGCGGTCCCTTCGTTTGTAACACCTCGACGGCAATCATCGTTCCCCGGCCACCGTCATGGATGCAATCGCGGCACTGAAAGAGCGACTCGACCGGCGAAGCCCAAGCCGAGTGTGCGAGCCGGACGCGTGGCAGGCGGCGGTGGCCGTGATCGTCGTGCCGAGTGCGGCGGGGGCGCCGGAGATGCTCTTCATCAAGCGGGCCGAGCGCGCGGGGGATCCGTGGTCGGGGCAGATGGCGTTGCCCGGTGGACGAAAAGACGACGCCGACGACACACTGCTGGGGACCGCCTTGCGAGAGACGTTCGAGGAGACGGGCATCGTGCTTCCGGACACGGCCTTGCTCGGCGAGCTCGACGACTTGTTCCCCAACATCAAGGTGCTGCCCTCGGTCGTGGTACGGCCCTTCGTCTTCGGGTTGGCCGAGCGGCCGGTGGTGACCCCCAACGAGGAGGTGGCGGCCCATGTCTGGCTGGGGCTCGATACGCTGAGGATTGCCGGGCGGCGGACCGAGGTGGAGGTGCGAGGCAGTTTCCGAACCGTGGAAGCCTTCGTGGTGGGAGGTCATGTAATCTGGGGGATGACACACCGGATCTTGTTGCCATTCTTGGATTTGACGGCATGAACACCGGGCGGGTTCGGCTGGAGTTGCATTGTGGATTTAGGCGGGGTTAAATTTGAGGTTACGCCGTGCCCTCCAGGTGAAGCCATGCCAGAATCCGAGTCCCGCCAAGGCCTCTCCCGTTCCATCGAAGACTACCTGAAAGTCATCTACAAGCTGGAACTCGCCAGCAAATCGGCCCAAACGAGCGCCATCGCGGAAGCCCTCTCCATTGCAGCGCCGTCGGTGAGCGGCATGGTGAAGCGCCTGGCCGAAGCCGGACTGGCGGAGCACGTGCCCTACCGGGGCGTGCGGCTCACCGAGACGGGGCGGCGCCAGGCGCTCAAGATGTTGCGCCGCCATCGCATGCTGGAGTCGTACTTGATCGCCGAGCTGGGTTATGACTGGGACAACGTGCACGACGAGGCGGAACGCATGGAGCACGCGGTCTCCGACGATCTCATCGCCCGGATGGCCGACGCCCTTGGCAACCCCGCCTACGACCCCCATGGTGCGCCCATTCCCAACGCGGCAGGTGCCATCGAAGAGACCGAGTTTGTGCGGATGAGTGATATCGCAACCGGCGAGCGGGCCGTGCTGCGGATGGTCGGCGATCACGATTCCGAGCGACTGAAATTCATCGCGTCGCTGGGACTGCGTCCGGCAGTCAAGTTCACGGTTGCGGCGCGGCAGCCGTTCAACGGCCCGATCACCGTTCGGTTCGAAGACGAGCGTGAACAGATCATCGGACACGAGTTGGCGACCTCGTTGCGCTGTGAGATCGCCAAGGAATCCTGACGCCTGTATGGCATCGCGCCGCGGCGGCTATTCGGCTTCGCGCGCGTCCTCCAACCCCCGCAAGATCGCCGCCAACCTGCGATCTCTCGCGATGCGAATCGACGACAGTCTGTCGCCGTAGGCGTGTTCCACCTTGTTGATGAACGCCCGGCGCCGCTCGGGTTCGAGCTCGGTCCACGTGGCCAGGTCGCCCCACACGGACTCGAGGGTCTTGAGCAGGTGCTGGAAGAATCCTCCCACCCCTTCATTGCCGGCGCCCAGGTGGTAGCTCAGGTGCGGTCCGGCGGCGGCCCACCCCAGGGCCGGACCCAGCGACACGGCCCGGTCGAGATCGTCGATGTCGATGACGCCCTCGAGCACCAGGTCGACCGCTTCCCGCCACAACGCCGCCGAGATCCGTCCCACCACGTTGCCCATGACCGGCTTCTTCACCACCACTGGAAACCGTCCCAGCGCCTGTAGCCATCCTTTTACCACGGAGACGAGGGCGTTGTCGGTGGCGGGGCCGGGCACGATCTCGACCAGGGGAATGAGCTCGGGCGGGTTCAACGGGTGCACGATCATGCATCGCTCGGGGCGGCTCGCCCGAGCGACGAGGTCGGTGGGGGTGAGCGCGCTGGAGGAGCTCGAGATCAGGCGTGCGTTGGGGGCGACGCCCTCGAGGGTCTCGACCAACTTCTGTTTCGCCTTGATGTCTTCGGGAATGGCTTCGATAATCCAGTCGGCGTCGCTGCACGCCTGCAAGAGACTCCGGCCGACATTGAACTGCTTGATGCCGTTCTCCGTGGCGGCTGCCTGCGCGCGATGAAGTTCCACCAGCCGGCGAGCTCGGGCGAATATCTCTCCGGGGGCGTCCCGAAGCGCGGCGGCGCTGTTGTCGTACAGGGAGACCGGCCATCCCGCCGCGGCGATGAGTGCCGCCCACCCCCGCCCGATATCTCCTCCACCCACGATCGCTACCCGCACGGTGCCGTTATCCATTCGAACCTTTCTGTCCATGTTCACCAAGCCACGCGTTCCCGAAGATGCGACTCATCAGATGGCGCATGCGACCCACGTGCACGGTCATTGCCACCGGCAGCGGCGGCTCCGCCCGGGTTTCCCTTGTATGGCCGCGGTGCTCATTGTCGTCAAGATCCACGGCTAGCCCCAAGGGTTGGAAGCCGAGCGTTCCCCGGGCCAGCAGCTCTCCTACGGTCAGCACGTCGTTCACCACACACCCGTCCAATCGTTCTTGACTGCGATGAAACTCGACGTAGAACTGCAATGCCGCGGTGAGCCAACGCACCATTTTGGACGGAGAATCGGCCAGAAATCGCACCTCCCGGGCCGAGAGGGTCATGAGTCTGGTCACGTCGAGCCCCACCATGTGGGTGGGGATGCGGCTCCGGATTACCAGATCGGCTGCCTCCGGGTCGCACCATGCGTTGAAATCGGCCCAGCGGTTGGTGTTTCCCCGCTCGTGGATGCTGCCGAACATGCCGATGTGGTGGGCCACGCGCCGGCGCACCAGGGCCTCGTCGGTGGCGAGAGCCACGGCCAGGTTGGTGAGGGGGCCCAGGGTGAGGAGGGTGATCGGGCCCCTGACGCCACGCAACACCTCCAGCAGGGCCGTGGGGCGGGGGGAAACGGGGGGAATGCCCGATCCCACGGGAGCGTGGCCCACGCCCGACTCGCCGTGGGTTTCGGGAGCGGTGACGAGTGGCCGCGAGAGGGGCCGCGCCGCGCCAGGCACCACGGGCACGTCGGGCCGGCCGGCCAACCGCAAGATGGCGCGGGCGTTCCTGGTGGTCAGCTCCACCGGCGCGTTGCCGTAGGTCGTGGTCACCGCCAGGATCTGAATCTCCGGGGAGCGGGCAGCCAGGGCTAGCGTCACGACGTCGTCGATGCCGGGATCGGTGTCGATGACCACGCGCCGGGGAATGCTCATGGGCTCGGGAGCGACTGGGGCGAGCCTGGCGGCTGGCGGGGGGTGGATCTAACCTTCAACGCAGTCCCCAGTTCGAAGGAGATGCTTTGACCGCGAAGTCATCGTCGGAAGCTCAAACGCCCGAGCCCAAGAAGCAATACGCGTCACTCATCGAAGCGTTCGGGAAGGGCTGGGAGATGGGCAAGGGCGAGAAAATTGCCGACGTTTTTACGGATGACGCCGTGTTCCTCGCCGATCCGTTCGACGCACCGCTGCGTGGCCGGGAGGTCATCCTCGAGTACTGGAAGGACATCCCCCGCGAGCAGTCCGAGATCTCGTTTCGCATCGGCGAGATCTTCACGGTGGGTCCGTGGTTCTCGGTGGAGTTTCGCTGCCGGTTTCGCCGCCGCCGGACCGGTGAGTGGGTCGATGTCCGCGGCGCGCTCTTTTGCGAAACGACGGATGAAAAGATCTCCGAGATGCGCATGTACTGGCACCGTTCCACCAAGTCAGAGGAAAGTTAGTTTGGCCATCCTGCTGGGAACGCAAAACTGGAACTATCGTGCGTGGATTGGACCGTTCTATCCCCCGAACACGAAGAATCCCGATTTGCTTCGATGGTACGGCCGGATGTTTTCCACCCTCGAGGTCGACTCCACGTTCTACGGCGTTCCCGCCGAGGCAGTGCTGAAAGGGTGGAAGGAGAAGGTGCCGGATGACTTCGTCTTTTCGCTCAAGCTCCCCCAGGAGATCACCCACTCCCGACGGCTGGTGGGTGGCGAGGAGGTGCTGGCTCGGTTCGTCGACCGGGTTGAGTTTTTGGGTAATTCGCTCGGTCCCATTCTGCTGCAGCTACCGCCGGACTTTCTACCGTCGCGAGACAACCGCGGCCTCGTCCAGGGTTTTCTCGCGAAGCTCGCGCCCAAGTTGCGTTGGACCATCGAGTTCAGGCATCCCGGCTGGGTGGACGAAGATACCTTGGCGTTGCTGCGCGATCGCAACGTGGCCCTCACGCTGGTGGACGGTCGTTGGATGAAGCGCTCCCGGATGCTGGAGTTGGCGTCCCAGCCCACGGCGAACTTCACGTATGTCAGGTGGATGGGTCTCGATAGGCGCTTGACCGATTTCTCCCATCCCCAACTCGAGCGGGACGAGGAGTTGAGCGAATGGGCGGAGGTGCTGCAGGCGCTGGAGCCCCGAGTCGAGACGGTGTTCGGTTACTTCAACAATCAGTTTCAGGGACACAGCCCGCACAGCGTCAGAGAGATGCAGAAACTGTTGGGCCAGGAAACGGTGGCGCCCACGGCGGTGCGTCCACAGGCCGAACTGTTCTGAGCGCCGTGAGTCGCATCGCATGGCGCCGCGCGTTCGGCGCGTTGGTGTTTCTTGGGCCCGGCATCGCAACTGCCGGTGAGGCACAAACCCGCGGCGACGTCGTGTTGGCGACGACCACCTCGGTGCGCGACGCCGGCTTGCTGGAACACCTGCTGCCGGCGTTCGAGCGCATGACCGGGATCACGGTGCGAGTGCTCGCCGTGGGGAGTGGCCAGGCGATGGCGCTGGGCCGCCGCGGAGAAGCCGATGTTCTGATTCTCCACGATCCCGCCGGAGAGGAAGCGTTCATGGCGGAAGGCTTCGGCGTGGAGCGCTACCCGCTCATGCACAATTACTTCGCCCTCGTGGGTCCACGGGCCGATCCCGCCGGCGCGCGGGAGGCCGGCGGCGTACTCGAGGTGCTCGCGCGCGTCGCCCAGGTGGGCGCGTTGTTCGTTTCCCGAGGTGACGGCTCCGGCACGCACGTGAAGGAGCTCGAGTTGTGGCGCGGCGGCGGCATCGAACCCGGCTTGGCGTGGTATCGGGAAACCGGCCAGGGCATGAGTGCCACGCTGCAAGTGGCTCACGAACTGGGTGCGTACACCATCACCGACGTGGCCTCGTTTTGGACCCACGACACCCCCCTCGACCTCGCGGTGCTCATCGACGACGACCCGGCACTGTACAACCCGTATCACATCGTGCTGCCCAATGCGGAGCGTTTCCCCTGGGTGAACCGTGACGGCGGACTCGCCCTTGCGGCCTATCTTCGGTCACGGGAGGCGCAGACGGCTATCGGGGCGTTCAGGGCGGCGGACGGACGCGGGCTCTTCGTGCCCGACGCCGCGCCCGCGAGCGGACGTCTCTAATGAACACGCCCCCTCGCCAAGCATCCATCTGACGCTACTTTTCTGACATGGCCCACCACCGCGTCGTCGTCGTGCAGTTTCGGCCGGATAAGGGGCGCTATGCCGACAATCTGCGTCGCATGGGTGCCGTCTTCTCCCAGGTGGCCAAGCTCGATGAACCGCCGCAAGTCGTGGTGTTTCCCGAGGCCGCCACGTCGGGCTACTTCCTCGAAGGCGGCGTGGCCGAGCTCGCCGTCACCGCGGGAACACTCCAACGCGATTTGGAGCTGCAGCACGGCGAGGCCGGCGCGCCGCCCCTCGACGTCGTGATCGGCTTCTACGAGAAGTACGGATCCCAGATCCACAACTCGGCGCTGTATGCCACACTCGGCGGCGACGCCCCGGGCATCACCCACGTGCACCGGAAGGTATTTCTTCCCACGTACGGCGTGTTCGACGAAAGCCGGTTCGTGCAGCCGGCGCATGGCGTGCGGGCGTTCGACACGCAGTGGGGCCGCGCGGCCATGCTGATCTGCGAAGACGCATGGCACTCTATTCTGCCGACGCTCGCCGCGCTCGACGGGGCGCAATACATCTTCATTCCCAGCGCGTCGCCGGCCCGGGGTGTGGTTCCCGCCAAAGTGGTGGAGCAAAGCGGCGAAGACGAAACCATTCCCGCGAGCCTCGAGCACTGGGAGCGGCTGGCCCGCACCATCGCGGCGGAGCACGGGACGTACGTGTTCATGACACAACTCGTGGGGTTCGAGGGCGGCAAGGGATTTCCCGGTGCGTCGACGATCGTCGCTCCCGACGGCAACGTGATGACGCGCGGGCCGTTGTTCGAGGAATCGCTCCTCGTAGCGGATGTGGACGAGCGGGAGGTGCTCCGCGCGCGCACCGAGCAACCGTTGCTCTCGGATCTACGCGCGGAGTGGGCGACGCTCATGGAAGAGTCGCCGCTGGAAGAAGACGACGAGGAAATCGACTACGACGACGGCCCCGTCCGCGTCACCGAGGCCAGCACCGAAGCTGCCACGTATCCCGTCGTCGGCGAGGAGGACTCACCCGACCCGCTGGACGTGGATCCGGCGTTGCTGGAGCGTTGGCTCGTTGCATTTCTCCGGGAGGAGTGTGTGGTGCGGCGCGGATTCGAGAAGGGTGTGGTGGGGTTGTCGGGCGGGGTGGATTCTTCGCTCACCGCGTTTCTCGCCGCGCGCGCCCTTGGCGCCGAAAACGTCATCGGGGTGCGCATGCCGTACGCCACATCGAGCCCCGAGAGTCTGGAGCACGCCGCCATGGTGGCCGACCGGCTCGGCATCAAGCTGGAGACGGTGGCAATCACGGCTGCGGTGGACGGCTACGCCGGCGCGACCAGCTCACCACCGGATCCCACCCGTCTGGGCAACGTAATGGCCCGGATGCGCATGATCACCCTCTTCGATCTTGCGGCAGCGTACCGTGCACTTCCCTTGGGGACGGGCAACAAGACCGAGCGTTTGCTCGGGTACTTCACGTGGCACGCCGACGACTCCCCGCCCATCAACCCCCTCGGCGATTTGTTCAAGACGCAGGTGTGGGCTCTGGCTCGCCACGTCGGCGTTCCGGAGGAGATCGTCTCCAAGCCGGCCACGGCGGATCTCATCGCCGGGCAAACCGACGAGGGGGATCTCGGCGTGTCGTACCCCCGCGCCGATCTCATCCTTTCTCATCTGCTTCGGGGTTACACCGTGGCGGAGCTACAGGCGCGTGGGTTTGCGCCAGAGGCGATTCATGTTGTACAAAAGCGCCTCGGTTCCACACATTGGAAGCGCCGCCTGCCGACGGTGGCCATGGTGAGCGAGACGGCCATCGGCGAGTACTACCTCCGCCCCGTCGATTACTAGCTCGCCGCCGAACCACGAAACGATTGTTATGGCGACCAAAGACACCGGTCCGCGTCCGGTCCGCGATTCGAAGTCCGTCATGAGTGAACTCATGATGCCGAACATGGCCAACAACCATGGCAACGTGTTCGGCGGTGTGATCCTGTCTCTCGTCGACCGGGTTGGCGCGGTGGCGGCGACCCGCCACGCACGCCAGCCCTGCGTCACCGTGTCCATGGATCGGGTGGTGTTCCTGGAGCCAATCCACCTCGGTGAGCTCGTGATCGCCCAGGCGAGTGTGAACTTCGTGGGCCGCACGTCCATGGAGGTGGGGGTCAAGGTCGAAGCGGAGAACCTTTTGACCGGCAGTCGGCGGCACACCAACAGCTGTCACGTGACTTACGTGGCCATCGACGCCCGCCGGCGCCCCGTGCCGGTGCCCAAGGTGCTCCCGGAGACGGAGGAGGAGAAGACCAGGTACCAGCGCGCGGAAGCGCGCCGGGTCCGGCGCTTGGAGGAGCGACACTGAAGCGGGTCGTCTGTGCCCTGAGCGGGGGATCGGCGAAGGGGGCGGCGCAGGTCGGGGCGATCAAGGCGCTGACGGAGTGGGACCTGGAAGTGGCGCACTACGTGGGGACGTCCATCGGCTCGGTGATGGCCGCGTGTTTCGCCAGTGGATTGGGTTACGACGAGATCCTCCGGCGCGTCTCCACGCTGTCGCGGCGCGACGTGGCATCGCTGTCGCCCCGGGCCTTCCTGGGAATCTTCGCGGGCCATCTGTTCAAGCCGAGCGTATGGCGCGAGACCATCGAGGCGCTCGTGCCCGCGCGCAGTTTCGACGATCTCGAGACGCCGCTCACGGTCACGGCCGTGGACGCGGCAAGCGGCGATCTGGTGTTGTTCGGGGCGGGTGGACGTTCCCACGTTGCGCTGGTCGACGCGTTGTGCGCCTCGTGCGCCTTGCCGCTGTACTTCCCGCCCGCCAGGATCGGCGACCGCGAGTACGTCGATGGCGGGTTGCGCGCGGTGCTGCCGCTGGACGTGGCGGGCCAGTTCGATCCCGACATACTGTTCGCCGTCAACACCGGGCCGATGCTGGCCGCTGCGGCGCCCACCAACGAACGTCCCCCGCCGGGACTGATTCGCGGACACCGCAACGCGATGCGCATCATGATGGCGGCGCAGACCGAGGAGGTCGTCGGACGGTGGGTGCGGGAGCAGCCTGAGAAGCTCGTGTTGGTCCAGCCCCGGATCAAAGGTCGTACGACGTTTGCCGTCGATCGCATTGTTGGGTACGTGGAGCGGGGGTACCGGGCCGCCCACCGCGCCTTGGCGGACTGGGAACGCCCGTGATCGGGCCCCAAAGGCGGTGGGGGTTGACCCGAAGGTGTTTTACCTTACAGGGCGGCAGGATCTCTCGAGGTGGAGGGGATGGCGATAAAGTATTTCACGCTCGATGGAGCCAACAAGGCGCTCCCGCTGGTGAATCGCATCGTGGCCGATATTCTTCACGATTTCGAGATCTGGCGGGATCGCATACGCCGGTACGAGCTGTTGTCGAGCCAGGCCACGGCCGAGTCCGGCGAGTCGCCTGACCAGGTGGCGTTGCGGGAGCAGGTGGACGAGGTGGCACATCGCATCAACGGATACATGGACGAGCTGGCCCAGATCGGGTGTCTGTTCAAGGGCTTCGATGAGGGACTCGTCGATTTCTACAGCAAACGCGACGACCGAGACGTGTTTCTATGCTGGAAGTACGGTGAGTCGGCCGTGGAGCATTGGCACGAGCTGGAAGGGGGATTCACCGGGCGGCAGCCGGTGGAGGCGCCAGTTGCGGGAGACGCCTGACCCATGTTGCTGATGCGGTTCGCCCACGTGCTGGCGATGTCGGTCTGGATCGGCGGGTTGTTCGCAGGCATGGTGATCGCGACCCAGGGCCGCGCGCAGACGGGGCTGGAGCGGCGGTCTTCCTACGGGTTGCTGGGAAAAGTGTATTCCATTGTTATTGGGCCTGCCGTGTTGATCACCGCGGTGACCGGTCTCGCACTCACGATGTCCCTGGCGCAGCGGGTGGGAAGCGCCGCCATGGGGCAGCCCCGGGTGTGGGTCATGCAGGTGGCCGGTTTGGTGGCCGCGTTGCTCGCCATGTTCGTCGAGCTCCCCTCGGCCACGGGCCTGGCCCGTCTGGCGGGCTCGCTGAACGAGGGGGGAACCTCGCCGGCCTTCGACCGGCTACAACGCCGTTTGTCGGTGGTGACGCAGCTCGTAGCGGTGCTGTTCGTAGTGGCCATTTATTTCGCGACGGCGGTGCGATGAGCATCGCGGGCAGGGTGGAGGAGTCCTGATGGCGAACGCGGTGACGATGGATCCCCGCCGTGTCGTTGGTCGCCTGGTGCTCAGGTGGGCAACCCAGGTCGGCCGCGTGGCCCTTTTCAGTTTCGAGTTGCTGCGTGGCCTCAAGGAGTGGAAGCAGTGGCTCCACCCCGCCATGCGGCAGGCGCAGGACATCGGCTACGGCTCCCTCTTCATCGTGTTGATCACCGCGTCGTTCGCCGGTGCGGTGACGGCGTTGCAGGCGGGATATCAGCTCACGGCGGGGATCCCGGTGTATTTCGCCGCCGGCGTCGTGGTCTCGACGATCATTCTGGAGCTCGGGCCCGTGCTCACAGCCCTCATCCTGGCCGGTCGCGTGGGCGCCCGCTACGCAGCGGAGCTCGGCACCATGCGCGTGACCGAGCAGATCGACGCGTTGGAGAGTCTCGGCCGCTCCAGCGTCACCCACGTGCTGCTGCCACGGGTCCTGGCCGCCACGTTGATGGTGCCCGTCCTCTGTATCATCGCCGACTTCATCGCGGTCCTGGCAGGGTGGTTGGCGGCGCGGGGGCCCATGGACATGACCAACGCCGACTTCGTCTATGGCGCCCGGTACTTCTTCAAGCCGTTCTACGTGTGGTACTCGCTCATCAAGTCGTTCTTCTTCGGACTCGCCATCGCCATCGTGCCCTGCTATGTGGGGTTCACCACGAGTCACGGCGCGGAAGGCGTGGGGCGTTCGACGACGGCGGCGGTGGTGACTAGCTCGGTGTTGATCCTGTTCTTGAACGCGTTGCTGGCGAAGCTGCTGCTCCCCCAATGAGCGTCAAGCATTCTTCCCATCGATCAGGGCGGCGAAGGGTCTCCGGTGAGGGCGCTCACCGAGGGGTAGCGCGTCACGAATGCCCGGTGATATTGCTGCACCCGGGATACCTGCGTCCGCTGCCGCATGAACTCCGACACCAGCGAGCGGAGAGCGGCGCCCCGTGATTTCTCTGCGCAACGTGTACAAGGCGTTCGACACGCATGTCGTGCTGGACGGCGTGGACTTCGAGGTGAAGGAGGGGGAGACCGTTGCCTTACTGGGGGCCTCGGGGGTCGGCAAGAGCGTGTTGCTCAAGCACATGAACGGTCTCATCCAGCCGGACAGCGGCGAAGTGATGGTGGACGGCGAATGCGTTACCGATTTGCGGGGAGAGGACCTGGCGCGGCTGCGGCGGAGGATCGGATATGTGTTTCAGTACGGGGCCCTGTTCGATTCGGAAACCGTGTTCGACAACGTGATGCTCGGCATCACCGATGAGGATCAAGTCAAAGACGTCGGGTACTCCGGAATCCGCGTCATCGAGTGTCTGGAGCTGGTGAATCTGGAAGCGTCGGTGGCGAGGAAGTACCCGGCGGAGATATCGGGCGGAATGAAGAAACGCGTGGGCATTGCCCGGGCCATCGCCGGGTCGCCGACGTATCTGTTGTACGACGAGCCGACATCCGGGCTGGATCCCGTCAACGCCGATATCATCGACTCGCTGGTGGAGAAGCTGCAGAGCGAGTTGGGCATGACGAGCGTGATGGTGACGCACGACGTGCGCGGGGCGTTTCGGGTGGCCGATCGGATCGCGCTCTTGAAGGACGGCAAGATCAGGGCGATGGGAACGGCGGAGGAGCTGGCCGCGAGCGATGACGAGGCCGTGCGGGAGTTCTTGGAGCGCGATCGCAAGGACGTAATCAAATCCTAGCTGTCTGGTAATCATGGACCTTCATTACAAGCAGGAAATCACCGTTGGACTTCTCGTGATGGCCGCCGCCGTGATATTCATCGGTGGTGCGATGTGGCTTGCGGGTATTCCGCTTGTGGGGAATCGCCAAGTGACCGTCGCGGTGCAGTTCGCAGACGTGCGGGGCTTGAGCCCGGGCGATGCCGTGTTGGTGTCGGGAATGCAGGTGGGTCGTGTTTCCGCCGTGGAGTTGGAGGGGGTGGGGGAAGTGCGCGTCGAGCTTCGTCTGGACACGGATACCTGGAAGCCGCGCATCGACGCCGAGGCGTCCGTGGAGTCGTTCGACTTCTTGGGCTCCAAGTTCATCAACTATTTCCCCGGTCGGGCCCAGCAGTTCCTCACGGAAGAACAGGTCATTCGAGGGCGGCGGTCGTCCGATCCGCTGGAAGGGGCGGGCGACTTGGTCGATCAGGCGGCGGGGGTGCTCGAAGGTGTGCAGACGTTCGTGGCCCCCGAGGTGCTCACCGAGCTGATGGAGACGCTCCAGGCCGCCCGCGGCGCGCTCACCGTGATCACCGAAATTGCCGAGGGCCCGCTTCGGTCCGAGGCCACCAGCGTGATGCAGTCGGCCGCGAGTGTCATGGTGCGCATCGATTCGCTGCTCGCCAATCCGGCGATCGAGCAATCGGTGGGCCGGCTGGACGAGATGACCGCGGGCATGCAGGAGATGACCGAGGGCCTGACTCGTGCCACCACATCGCTGAACGGCATCCTCGACGAAGTGCAGAACGGCGACGGATCGGTGGCGATGGCGCTTCGCGACTCGTCGATGTACAACAATCTCAACGACGTACTCGTCTCGCTCAGAATGTTGCTCGACGATCTGCGCGAACGCCCCGGTCGGTATTTCCATCTGAAGGTGTTCTAGGGCTCGGTGCTCGCCGTCACCTTCCTCGGCACATCCGCGGCGCGCCCCACCGTCGAACGCAACGTCTCATCGATCACCGTTGCGCGAGAGGGCGAGACGCTCATGTTCGACTGCGGCGAAGGCACGCAGCGCCAGATGATGCGTTACGGCGTGTCCTTCACGCTGCGTGACATCTTCTTCACCCATTTTCATGCGGACCACATTCTGGGGGTGACGGGATTGGTTCGTACGCTGGGCTTGCAAGGCCGGACGGACCCCATGTGTCTTCACGGCCCGCCCGGTGCCAAGGACGTATTGGGCCAGGCGCTGACGCTGGGTATCGAGCGCGTGCCGTTCGAGATCGAGGTGAAGGAGATCAGAGCCGGGGAGCGTCTCGACCGGGGTGATTACGACATCGAAGTGTTCTCCACCGAGCACACGCGCCACTCGGTGGGGTACGCGATCGTCGAGCACCAGCGCCTGGGCCGGTTCGATCCGGAGAAGGCCCGCGCGCTGGGCATCCCGGAGGGTCCCATGTGGGGCATGATCCACGCCGGCAAGTCGGTGACGCTGGAGGACGGGCGGACGATCGGCCCCGAGGAGCTGGTGGGCCCTGCCCGGTCGGGGCGGAAGGTGGTCCTCACCGGCGACACCAGGCCGTGCGAATCGGTGGCGGCCGCGGCCGAAGGAGCCGATTTGCTGGTGCACGAAGCGACGTTCGCGCAGGAGGAGGAGGATCGTGCCAGGGAAACCGGCCACTCCACCGCCCGGGAAGCGGCCCAAGTGGCCCTGGCCGCCCGGGTGCGGAAGCTCGCCCTGTGCCATCTTTCGGCCAGGTATTCCCGAGATTTCGGGCCGGTTCTAGAGGAGGCCCGGGCGGTGTTTCCCGAGGTGGTGGTGGCCAAGGACGGCATGACCATCGATGTGCCGTTTGCCGACGCCGGGTCCGAGGGTTGACTCGGTATGGGGTGGTTTCTACGTTTTTCTTCCCTCGGTGAGGTGGGAAGTAGTTTTTGGGGCTGTAGCTCAGATGGGAGAGCGCCGCGTTCGCAATGCGGAGGTCAGGGGTTCGATCCCCCTCAGCTCCACTGCCCCGTGGTGTAACTGGCAACACGTCTGACTCTGGATCAGAAGAGTCCTGGTTCGAGCCCAGGCGGGGCAACTATAAGAGAGTCAAGCAGTTAGCTTGGCTCTCTTATGCTTTTCAGAGGGCTACTCCCGGTGTTTGGTGACCGGACATTTCAGTCTGGTGGATTTGGAACTTCGGCTCCATTCACCACTCCGCGCCTTGTTCAACACGCTGGCTTCGTGAGCCCGCAGGTTGCATCTTAGAGATGCTCTACTCGCGGCACAATACGTATATAGTGGCACAGCATCACTAACCAGCGGAGGAGCGCGCAACATGAGTCCCGACTGGGTAATCGCATGGGCCTTGGCGGTCGGCGCCGCGAGCGGGGCGGGCTTGCTCATCATCAGGTTGAAGACTTTGATCGGCAGGAAAGATCCGGATCGGTCTTCCAACCCGCAAATCGACGCGGTGGTCGACAGCCTCCGGCTCGAGATCGATGACCTGCGCGCGGACCACGATCATCAACTGACCGAGCTGCAGGAGCGTCTCGACTTCACCGAGAGACTGTTGTCCAAAGGGCGAGACGAATCGCTCGCCAACCGCGATCCCGAAGAACGAAGGTAGAGGATCGGACTTAGCCGCCGTGGGGGGGGGGGGGGCGCCGCGGGCACTGCGGGGGGGGCGGGGGGGCGCCCACGAGAGCAATCGAAGATTGACGGAGAGGTTTTGGGGTTTGTGGGGGGTGGGGGGGGGGTGT
>JAPULZ010000067.1 GCA_027294455.1 Gemmatimonadota bacterium | reverse complement strand
GGTCGCCGGAATCAACCCCACGACATTGAGCTTGGGCTTCAACCGTCCCAGTGCCTCGAACGCTCCCAGCACGGCGGCGGCGCCCGACATGTCGTACTTCATCTCCTCCATGTTGAGCGCCGGCTTGATGGAGATCCCGCCCGAGTCGAACGTGACTCCTTTGCCGACGAGGCACACCGGCGGCGCCCCACCGTCGCCCTTGTATTCCAAGGTGATAAACCGGGGCTCCTGGGCGGATCCCTGTGCGACGGCCAGGAGCGCGTTCATCCCTTCCTTATCTATCGCGGCGAGATCCATGACCCCCACGGCAATCCCGTGGCGTGTCCCCAGCTCCTCGGCCTCCGCGGCGAGCTGAGCCGGGGTGCAGAGGTTGCCCGGGCGCATCTGGAGATTCCGCGCCAGGATCTGACCATGGGCAATGGCGTCGCCGACGACGCGGCCCCGTTCCAGCGCCTCCCGGTCGGCGTCGTCACCGAGCACGACCACCTCTGCGAGATCCGAACGGGACTCGCGTTCGGAGCGCAGTTCCTCGAACGTCCATCCACCCTGCCCTGCACCCTCGACGACAGCCTGGCCGACCGATTCCGCACCGACCGCTTGCACCACGTCGGGCGGACTGTACACGGCGATGGACTCGGCGCCGGTGGACGTCGCGCGCCGTCCCGCCTGGGCCGCCGCTTTGCGGATCGCGCCCGCGTCCACCGCGTCCGGGGTACCGAGACCCACGAGCAAGACGCGCTGGGGTCCGTCGGCCGGATAGAACAACGCGGTCTCATCGTCCTTGCCCGTGAAGTCTCCCGCGGTCATGGCACGGCCCATGGCGCCGTGCAACGCCTTGTCGATGGCGGCCAGTGGTGCGGGCAATTTGCCGTCGAGTTCCGGGACGGAGACCGCGAGGAGCGCCGCGGTGGCCTTCTCCGGTGCGGTGGTTGCGACCGATGTCTTCATCGCGGGTTCACTTCGTGGGGATGTGGTCGACGACCGCGTCGGCGAAGGCGGAGGTCGAGACCTTGGTGGCTCCGGGCATTTGCCTCGCGAGATCGTAGGTGACCCTGCGCGCGCCGATGGCTCCCTTGAGCCCGGCCACGATGGCTCCAGCCGCTTCCTCCCACCCCAACTCCTCGAACATCATCACCCCCGAGAGAATCACGCTGCTCGGGTTGACCTTGTCCTGGTTGGCATACTTGGGTGCGGTACCGTGGGTCGCCTCGAACAACGCGAGGCCGTCGCCCAGGTTCGCACCGGGTGCGAGGCCGAGCCCGCCGACCTGGGCGGCGCACGCGTCGGAGAGATAGTCCCCGTTCAAGTTCGGCGTCGCGAGAATCGCATACTCGCCGGGACGCAGGAGCACCTGCTGGAACATGGCATCGGCGATCCGGTCCTTGATGATGACCCGCCCGTCGCCGGGGCCTCCGTCGGGATTGGCCTTCCAGTGCTCAGCTTCGGAGATCGTGTCGGCCGCGAACTCCTCGGCGGCCAGCTCATACCCCCAATCGCGAAACGCGCCCTCGGTGAACTTCATGATGTTGCCCTTGTGCACCAATGTCACCGAGTCGCGGCCGCGGGCGAGAGCGTAGCGGATGGCTTTCCGGACGAGGCGTTTGGAGCCGAACGCACTCATCGGTTTGACCCCGATGGCGCTCTGTTCGCGGATCGAGGCGCCCAGGTCGTCCACCAGGAAATCACGCAACCGATCGGCTTCTGCGCTCCCCGCCTCGTACTCGATGCCGGCGTAAACGTCTTCGATGTTCTCGCGAAAAATCACGACATCGAGGGCCGCGGGGTCGGTGACCGGGGACGGCACTCCTCGCAGCCACCGGACCGGCCGGACGCACGCATAGAGATCCAGCAGTTGCCGGAGCGACACGTTGAGCGAGCGAATGCCGCCCCCCACCGGTGTCGTGAGCGGGCCCTTGATGGCGATGCGAAACTCACGGAGGGCATCGAGGGTTTCCTGAGGGAGCCACTCTCCGGTTTGGTCCTTCGCCTTTTCTCCCGCGAGAATTTCACGCCACACGATCTGCCGGCTGCCGCCGTAGGTGCGGCTCACCGCCTCGTCGAACACCAGCTTGGAGGCGCGCCGGATGTCGGGGCCGATGCCGTCACCCTCGATGAACGGTATGATGGGATCGTCGGGCACGACGAACTTTTCATCTTGCCACTGGATACGGGTGCCGGGCATGGAGAGAGATCCATTCCAGATTCGAGATCAGTGATTGCAGCTTTCGGTATCGTCAGGCGCAATCTAGAATCACTTCTCGAATCTGCAATGGCGCGGACGCGCCCTACATCTCGTCTTCGAGGTCCATCGCCTTCAAGAGACCGACGTACCACGGGACTTTTTCGGCGGCGTCTGCTTGATCCTTGGGCACACTCTTCCAGTGAGCCTCGCACCAGCCCGTTGCCTGGTCCGGAGTGCGCCACAGGGCCGGAGCCCCGCACTGGGTGCAGGAATTGGCTGCTTGGAGCGCGATACCTTTCCACGCATATGCGAGGGACTTCCAACGATTCCGTTCGTCGGAAATCGAAGTGATCAGCGTGATGGGACCGCGGTCGTCTGGCATGCGTAAGGTTAGCCCGTCACGCCGGGCCGTGCCAGGAAGAAAATCACCTTCGCTTGTCTCCTGGTGGCGCCAACGACACGTGCAAATGATCCGCCGTCCCCATGTGGCGCAGGGTCTTGAACCCCAGCAAGCGGAAATACCATACGAGTCCCAAGTTCTGCCAGCCCGCTCGGCCGATCGTCCGCAGGTCGACCGCGTGCACGTAACCGCTCCGCTGGGGGAAGTGCAGTGAGTTGTCGAGGGTGGGAAGTCCCATGCGGGCGTAGTCGGCTGCCTCGCGCCTCGTGTCGGTGACGACGATGTCCCGGTCCAGCAGTACGGCGGTGCTCAACGCCACGCGCAGGAGCGGGTGGACCGTCGTGTAATACTCGCGCACGGCTTCGGTCTTGGCGTTGACACGGGAGAGAAAAAGCAACGTGTACGCGCAGTAGAACGCGATCACGGGCAGCGCCAGCTTCGTGAAGATGAACCGCAGGCGCGCCTGGCCCGTCAGCTTCTGCGAGATCGCCCCGCCATACAGGGCCAGAAGCGCCGCGGTCAAGAGGCCCGAGAGCCCCAGGGCGACCCAGGTTGGCACGGCGTGGACCCGGTACAACCATACCGCCCCCCCGATCAGCACCCCGAACGGCAGGACGACGAACGCGGCGATGGTAAGTCCCATGGTGAGCCACGCGGTGCTCGATCTTCTCGCCGGTGTTGGGACCGGGACGGCTTCCTCCCGCCTCTTCCGGCGAGCGGCCAGCTCCCGTGTGACCTCGGCGTTCAGTGCGTCCAGCTTCGCCGAGACGTCCGCCGACGGACTGGATGGATCACTCACGGTCAAACTCCTAAGTCATTGTATACCAAGCTTTACGCTTTTTGGGCTCATGGGTTTCAGGAGATGGCCGGCCCCGTTGCGGGTCTTTGTGACGCAGGTTACTTTCCCGCTCGTTGGGGTGACGGTTGGATAACGTGGCAGTGACAATCACCCCGGGCCGAGTCGCCACGCGACAGGCCACTCGAGCGCGATGTTCAGCAAGTTCCAGTTCCTCGCCACCGGCACGCCCCAGGAAGGACCCGGCAAGGACGTCATTCCCGGTGACGACACCGGGCGCGAGGAGCACACCGGCCGGCCGGAACACCGGTATCAATTCCGCGTCCCGAGCCTTCGCAACGTGGAGTTGACTGCGCCGTACATGCACACGGGCCCGTTCGACACGCTCCAGAGGGTCGTGCGGTTCTACAACGACGGGGCGCAGCCGCGCCACGCGGGTGTGACCGACGATATGCTGGAGGTGGCCGTGCGCGAGCCGCTCGGCCTCGACGACGACCAGCTGATGGCCCTGGTCGAGTTCCTGAAGTCGCTAACCGATCCCGGGACCGCGCTCGATCCGACGCTGTTGACCGTGCCGGCCTCGGTGCCGAGTGGGCTCGTTCCGGTGTTCGGGGTCAGTGCGTCCGGTGGGGCCCCGAAACGCACTGTGTGGTGAGGGAGCCCTACGACGCGATCGTCATCGGGGTCGGCGGCATGGGAAGCGCCGCGCTCTACCAGCTGGCGCGACGCGGCAAGCGCGTGCTGGGGATCGACCGGTTCGATATTCCCAACACGATGGGCTCATCCCACGGCGTGAACCGGATCATCCGGCTGGCCTACTTCGAGCATCCGACCTACGTGCCGCTGTTGCGGCGGGCGTACGAGCTCTGGCGCCAGGTCGAAACCGAATTCGACGAGCAACTGCTTTATATCACGGGCTCGCTGGACGTGGGCCGGCCGGGGTCGCAAGTGCTCGACGGTTCGCTGCAGTCCTGCAAGGCCCACGGGCTCGCGCACGAGTTCCTCTCCACCGAGGAGGTCGTGGCGCGCTTCCCCGCGTACAAGTTGCCCGAGGGATTCAAGGCGGTGTGGCAGCCCGACGGTGGTTTCGTGCTTTCCGAACGGGCCATCGTGGCACACGTCACGCAGGCCCAGGCCGCCGGCGCCGAGGTGCGCCGCAACGAAGCGGTTGTTGCGTGGGAGGTGGACGGGAACGGCATCGTGGCCGTCGCCACCGATCGCGGCGCCTACCGGGCGGAGCGACTGATCCTCACCGCTGGCGCGTGGGCCCCGGATCTCATCGAGGAACTCGTCGGCTATGCCGTTCCGGAACGGCAGGCGCTGGGATGGTTCGAGCCGCTGGAGCCCGAGCTGTTTCACATCGACCGCTTCCCCGTGTTCAACTTCACGGTGGACGAGGGCCACTTCTACGGGTTGCCGGTGTTCGGCGTGCCCGGGTTCAAGCTCGGCCGCTACCATCACCTGGAGGAGGTCGTCGATCCGGACACCATGGATCGGGAGCCGAACGAGCGGGACGAGCGCGTCTTACGAGATTTCATCGCACGCTACTTTCCGGCGGCCAACGGCCCGGTCGCCGACATGAAGACCTGCATGTTCACCAACACCGAGGACGAACACTTCGTGATCGACGTGCATCCCGAACATCCCCAGGTCGCCATCGCGGCGGGATTCTCGGGGCACGGCTACAAGTTCGCCAGCGTGGTGGGTGAGATTCTCGCCGACTTGGCCGAGCGAGGCACGACCGGTCACGACATTTCGCGGTTTGCCATCGGCCGTTTCTGATCGGCTACGTTTTCCACGATTGTTGCGCCACAGAGGCCACAGGGGGGTGTCCTCTGTGGCTCAATTCAGAACCCCTCTTCACACGAGAACGATCGTCGTCCCGTGACAGCGGCTCTTGGCCAGGGTTTTGCGTGGACGTTTCTCGTCGCCGCGCAACTCGAGCCAGGGCCGGTCGTCCGCACCCGCTCTGAGGGTGAGGGTAATCTTGCCCTGAGGAAAATCGAACTCTACGGCGTTTGTTCCTCGCCGCGCCTCTTGCCGCAACAGCAACCCGTAGCGGTTCACGGCGGACTCCAACCGGTCCACCGGGATGGTCACGTTGGCGATTCCCGTCACCCCGTTCGCATGCGTGGCGGCGTCGCCGGCGGGAACGCGCAGCGCCCGATCCGTCACGTCCTCGATCAAGAACGGGAGCAGCGGATCGGTGGGGATCGCCAGCGCCCACTGAAGCGCCGTGCCGTCGGTGCGCCTGCGTTGGCCGGGATACGGGCCCGAGAGGCGCAAGCCCGAATCGTTGGCCAGGCCGATCACGCTCTCGATGTTCGCCGCCGAGAGGGCGAAATCATGCAGTCCCTCACCCCTCGCGCCGAGAGGGAGAAACCGCCGGTCCAGCGCCGTGCGGCCTTTGAGGATCCAAGGAAGAAAACCGTTCGCGGCCAGGCGCGAGAGTGCGTCGAACGCGGACGGGAATGTGAAGGCCAACAGTTCGAGGTAGCTCCCGTCGGCGAATGCGATCAACGCATTGTGGGTGAGGCCGCCGGCGTGCGTGCCCCCCTCGAGGACTTGAAAGCCGAGCTTGGAAAAATCGCTCGTCGCCTTCTTCAAGTCCTCGACGAAGATGACCACATGGTCAATGGAAAAGCTCACCGGTCAGGTCACAGCAGAAACCCGAAGGCGACGAAGAGCACGAGCGCACCTCCGGCCGCGATGAGGGCATAGGGGAGCTGCGTTCGCACGTGATCGATGTGGTCGGTGGCCGAGGCCATGGAGGCGACGATCGTACTGTCGGAAATGGGCGAGCAGTGGTCACCGAAGATGCCGCCGCCCAGCGCCGCGGCCAGCGTCAGGCCGGGATGCAAGTCGAGTTGTTGGAAGATCGGGATCACGATGGGAACCATGATGGCGAACGTGCCCCACGACGTGCCCGTCGAGAACGCGATGAAGCAAGCCAGAACGAAGATGATCGCCGGCACTAATCCCGGATGGAGCGCCGCCTGGGCGGCTTGGGCGAGGAACACGCCCGTGCCGAGGGCCCGCTGGGTCGCCCCGATGGTGAACGCTAGGGCGAGGACGATGACCAAGGGGATGAGGCCCTGGATACCACGAATGCCGTGATCGGTCATCTCCTTGATGGTCAGGATACCCTGCGCCTTGTATGACACGGTGGCGACGAACAGCCCGACGATCACGCCCCACAACACGGCATGGGATCCGCTGCCGGCCATGATATCCCCGTCGCCGGTCATCCACAGCACCGCGGGCACCGCGACGACCATCGTGACGATGGGCGCCACCATGTTGACGGCGCGCTTGGGAATACCGTCCTTGGGTCTCGTTTCGGTCACTTCGGTGGACACCATCGGCTCCGCACCGTCGCGCAGAACCTTACCCTCTTCCGCGACACGGCGCTCCGCTTCGGCCATCGGCCCCACATTCCAGTCGAACACCACGACCACCACTGCCAGGAGGATGGCGAAAATGGCGTAGAAGTTGAGCGGCAGCGCCGACACGATCAGGCGCACAGGATCGTCCACGCCTTGCGCCACCAGCAGGCCGATGATGTAGGCCCCCCAGGCATTTAGGGGAATCAAGATACACTTCGGCGCGCAGGTGGCGTCGATGACGTAGCTCAGCTTTTCCCGTGAGATCCGGCACTTGTCGAACAGCGGCCGGGCCACCGATCCGGAGACGAGAAGCCCGAAATTCGACTCCAGGAACAGGCCCATGCTCACCACCACCGCGAGCAGGCCGGCGGAGCGCTTCGACACGGCCAGCTGCCGACGGTCGATCCAGGCGATGAACCCTTCCATGCCACCGGACGCCTGCGTGAAGGTGATCATGGCGCCGATCAGCGCCGAGAAGATGAGCGTCCGCGCGTTGCCGGCATCCGTGACGGACGCGACGAACACTTCGACGGATTCGATGATGCCGGTGATCGGGTTCCAATCGTTCATGATCGTCCAGCCGAGCCAGACGAACAGTCCCAGCGACAGGTAGACCTGGCGCGTCTTGATCGCGAGCCCAATCGCCACTATCGGAGGAATTATCGAAAACCACCCAAACGATTCCATGCCGCCCCTTCCCCTTGGCTTTCCGCCCTACCGAATCAGCCTTCCGTCGTTCAAACTCGCATGTGTAATCAGCAAGCGCACACTTCGCCCGTAACTCAACACGCCGCCCTGCACCCGGTTCGCTCGCAGGTATCGATCGTTTACCATCCGGCCGATGGCGGTGCCCACGCCCTGAAACTGTCGCCAGTACTCCGCCAGGTCGGCCAGGTCGCGGAGGACGCCCGGGAACCGCCGCGCGGCGACCTCACCGTACACCTCCCGGTCGGCCCGCGCCAACGACGCCAGGAGCTGTTGTTGCGCGAACACGGTCGCCGAGTAGCGGGCGTGGGGGCTGGGGGAGAGCGACGCCGCGACGAACCCGAGGAAACTCGCCTCGGATTCGGGGCCGATGCCTCGCTGGTGCGCCTTCTCGTGGGCCATCGATGCGGGCCGCGTCACCGCCGGCGAGTCCCACAGCACGGTGGCCTCCGCGGTCCACGGGAAGTAAAAACCGACGATCCCAAACCGCGCGACGATGGGTGTCAGCACGAGCCGCTTGACTCTTCCGTAACGCCGCGAGGTCGATCCGGGCAAGTCGAGCAGCTCGGCGGCACGTTGCCACCCCGTCTCGAGGGCGCGATCCAGAGCGCCCAGGTCCGGCGGATCTTGCGTGGGGTGCCCGGCGTCTTCGGTTTCGTGCAACGCCCAATAGGCTGCGTTGGTGGATTCCACCGATTGCTCGGCGAGGCTGATCAACGCTTCGATCTCAGGCGCATTCCACGCTGGCCAACCGAGGCGCTCGCTCAGCGGCCGCCGCGCGTAGTTGAAGCCCCACAAGGCGTAGAACCCCACCAGCATGACGCCGGCATCCCGAGCCATTCGCAGTCCTCCACCGGCGAGGGCGTTTCGCCAATCGCGCTGCCTTCGCGCGACTTCCCTTGCGGTACGGCCTGTCAGGACGACCAGCCATGTCACATAGAAGATCAGGACCAGCTCGACCAGTGCCAGAGGCAAGAGACCCACGAGCAACGACAACGGTTGCACGATGAGCGGCCCGACGGTCGTCGCGTAGAGCGTCTCGACCAGACCGGGCAACAATGCGAAAAGCCGAAACAGGAGGAACGCCCCTACCCCAACCCCGAGGACCCCCAGATGTCTCTGGATCCGAAGCGGCCGATTCGCCGGAAACGCAATCGCGTCGGTCGCCGGGGTTGGTTCCACGGACAGCTGATCGCCCAAATCTCGCCTGTTGGGTGCGGGTCATGGCTCGAGGGGGTATGTCGACGGGTCCCCAAAGAATACCTCCCGGCGGGTGTCGGAACCAGAGCGGTTGCCGGCACACCCGGCCGGAGTCACTGCGTGGCCGTTGGCTGCTAGTCTCCCTGTTCGACGAATTTGAACTCGACCCGTAGCGTCGCACGGGTTCGCACCGGTTTCCCACGAACGCGGCCCGGGCGATAGCGGCTTCGGCGGACCAGATCCATGGCCGAGAAGTTGAATCCCGCTTCGGTCGTGCCAAGGACCGTGATGGATTCGGGCTCGGCCCGGCCGGCGGTGTCTACGATGAAGCCGACCACCACGAACCCCTGGATCCCCGCCTGACGCAGGATTTCCGGGTACTTGAGCCTGGGACCCGAGAGGCGCTCCGGGGGCTCGTCGGCGAGATATTCCGGGATGACATCGCCGGTGGCGCTGGGGTCGATCCCCCCTGTCAGGCCGTCGAACGCCCCACCTTCGACGCCCACACCAGAAAAATCTCGCGGATCGAACCGCTCCGCCAAGTCGATGGGAGGAATCGCCACCGGCATCTCCACCGGAGCCACCACCGTCTGGAATCCCTTCGGGGGTGCGGGCAGATTGCGCACGCTTCGAAGGGCGGCCGGGGGCTGATCGAGTGGCGGAGGCGGCCGCATGGAACCCCGCGCGGTCAGCAGGATCAGCGTGGTATCGGTCGCCTCGTCCGGCGCGGCGTCCGCCGCCGGGCGCGTGGCCAGGACGGCAAGTGCAATGAGCAGCGCGTGCACAACCACCGACAGGGTCCAGCCGGACGTGCCCACGAAACGGCGATCACGGGGATTGGACCACAGGAGCTCGTCGAAGTCCGGCGGCGGCGTGGCGCCTGGAGGGACGATGCGAAGGGTGACGTGGCGACGGCAAGAGGCGCACCGGGCGTGCCACACCAACGCCCCGGTTTCAGAACGCCGAACCGATTGTTCGCTTTGCAGCCGGCTGCGACAGCGGGGACAATCGACGTTTGTTCCGCGGGTCAGCAGCTCCCGCCGAACACGATCGATTTCTTCGCTCGAGTACTGCGATCTATCATCGCGCCCCTCGGTCGCGGCGCTCCAGCGGCGACGGCGAGAGTACGGGACATTCGGAAACGTGCGCTCCACCTCTGCTCGGTTCCTCCTCGGGCGACGGACGTGTGAGCTATACCCCGGCCGGACCGAACGGATTCAACCGTTGGTGGACTTCCTGCGGCAGGTCAAGGGGGGCGGTGCGTTGCCTCGGGCAATGCGTGGACCCGAATCGTCCCCTCCGGCGATAGCCCGCCTGGCGGCTGGCCGGCAACACACCACTCATCCCTCGACGCATGAACATCCAACCCCTCGGAGGGGTTCCCTACTCTTTCAGATACAAGGCGCCGCTCGCGAACTCGAGGACGGCCGACTTCGCGAACAGGACGTCGCCACCGATGACGCCGCTGATTCGCCGCGCGCCCAATTTTTCCAGCTCCACGTTGCAGTGATTCAAGTCGACGACAGGCAGCGATCGGAGGCCCGTCGAGATGGGCTCCAGAATCAGCTCGTCGATGCTGGTCCGCGAGGTCGAAACCTCACCGCCGGCGCCAATGGCCTTGCCGTCCCCACACGGACCCTCGTCCGGGAGGCCCATGTCTCGGGCGGCTGTCATATCCAGAACGGTTTGTGGCGCGCCGGTATCTACGATCATCACCACCTTCTGACCGTTCAGCTTGGCCTCGACCTCGAAATGGCCGATCGCGCTCTTCTTGAGGTCAATCCGGCGGTATCCCTGGGGCTCGAGGAACCCTCCCAGCCCATCGTGTTTTTCCACTTGTACCTCCCGGTAACTGATGAAGACGGCTCAGTGCTCCGGCGGATCGGTTCCTAGGACCCGGCGGGCCTTCTCGCGAAGGCGTTTCTTCGCCGCGTCCACTCCTTCCAGGGCGTCGGCCAGCTCGGCCAGCTCTTCGGTTCGAAGCCGAAGCCCTTCCCGCAGAAACAGCGCGGCCGCCTCGGATCGGCTCCGCACGGCGCCCGTTTCAACCCAGGAGTCGAGTGAGCCGATGGTCTCGGTGTCGACCCGCACCATCAGCACCTGGTCCCGCGCTGCATTCCCCAACTCCTGGAGACTGTCGCTCAGGCTCGCGCCGATGCAGACGACCTTGACCGGCCCCTCCACTCCAGAGCCGCAGGAGGCCGCCAGGGCGTCCAGATCGACTCCCTGTTCCTCGAGCTGGCGCTGGATCTGGGTCCAGATCGTGGTTGGATGCTTCTTCGCCTGTGCCATTGACCGAATCTTGTATTGGTGTAATTATATTACAACTTACACCAGGCGGCTGAGCTAGGCAACCGGCAACTCGCGCCACCGCGGAAGGACTCGTCTTGTTCGAGGGGTGGTGTCAGATCCTCAGGTCCAAGGAGCAGAGCGGTCTACGTCAGCCGTTCGCGCACCAGCGTCTGGACCAGCTCCGGATTGGCTTTGCCGCCGCTTTCCTTCATCACTTGCCCGACGAAGAAGCCCAACAGACCGGTGCGGCCGGCCTGATATTCCGCCACCTTGTTGCCGTTCGACGCGATCACGTCCTCGACCAGAGCCGCCACGGCGTTCGAGTCCGAAATCTGCTCGAGCCCCCTCGCGGCGACGATCTCCCCGGGGTCGCCACCGTCTTTCACCATCTCGGCAAGGACTTGTTTCGCGGCGGGGCGGTTGATAGTCCCGTCGTCGATCAAGGCGACGAGGGAGCCCAGCTGTGCTCCCGACACGGGCGGGTCATTCGCAGAACGTTCCTTCAACTCCCGGGGCATTTCGGTCACGACCCAGCCGGCGATGGCCTTGGGGTTCTCGTGAACGGCCATCGCGTCGTCGAACAGCTTCGCGAGGACCGGATCGGATGCCAGTGCCGCGCCCTGTTCCCTGACCAGGCCCATGTCCACGTATCCCTTGGCCCGGGCGGCGATCTCGGGCGAGAGCAGGCGCTCCGTCTGGTCGCCCCTGGCCCTGGGTTCCGGCGCCGGACGCGACGACTTCGGCTGCTCGGTCTTCGTCCAGCTGTCGCGCAAACCGACGGTGCGGTTGAACACGAGTTGCGACGCAGACGAGTCCACGATGTCGCTGCAAAAGTACCCCTGCCGCTCGAACTGGTACCGGGTTCCCGGCGCGTCGTTCACGACGCTCGGCTCGATGCGACATTCCCGCAACGTGACCAACGAATCCGTATTCAGGTTGACCGTGAAGTCTTCTCCTTCGGCGACGGCATCCGGGTCGGCGGTCGTGAAGAGCCTGTCGTAGAGGCGCACTTGGGCGCGAAGCGATTCGGCGGCCGACACCCAGTGCAGTGTCCCTTTCACCTTGCGGCCGTCCGGCGCGGTCCCGCTCCGTGTCTCGGGATCGTACGTGCAGCGCAGCTCGAGCACCGCTCCCGTGTTCGGGTCCTTGATCACTTGCTCGCATTTGATGAGATACGCATAGCGAAGGCGGACCTCCCCTCCCGGGACCAGCCGGAAGAACTTCTTGGGTGGATCCTCCATGAAGTCGTCGCGCTCGATGTAGAGCTCTCGGGAAAACGGCACCTGACGGCTGCCTTCTTTCGGCACGTCCCGTGGGTAGAGCGGGGCGTCCAACTGCTCGACTTGGCCTTCGGGGTAGTTCGTGATCACCACCTTCAAGGGGTGGAGCACGCACATCACCCGCGGCACCCGCTGGTTCAAATCGTCTCGAATGACGTACTCGAGCTTGCCGACGTCCACACGGCTGTAGACCCGCGCGACGCCGATGAGGCCGCAGAAGGCGCGAATGGATTCCGGCGTCACGCCGCGCCGCCGCAGCCCGGCGATGGTGGGCAGACGCGGATCGTCCCATCCGGTGACGTGCCCGCCTTCCACGAGACGGATGAGCTTGCGCTTGCTGAGCACGGTGTAGTCGAGCTCGAGACGCGCAAATTCGGTCTGTTCGGTGCGCGGCCGTGGAATCTTCGCCGCGTCCAGCACCCAGTCGTACACCTCGCGATTGTCCTTGAACTCGAGCGAGCACAGCGAATGGGTGACGTTCTCGATGGCGTCGGAGAGACTGTGTGCGAAATCGTACAGCGGATAGATGCACCACGCGTCTCCCGCGCGATAGTGCGTTGCCCGGAGAATCCGGTACAGGATCGGATCCCGCATGAGCATGTTGGGCGCTGCCATGTCGATCTTCGCCCGCAGCACGTGAGCGGCGGCGGCGAACTCGCCGGCCCGCATGCGGCGGAAGAGGTCGAGATTCTCCTCCACGGTGCGCGTGCGATGCGGGCTGTCGGTGCCCGCTTCCGTCACCGTACCGCGATGCGTCCTGATCTCCTCGTCGCTCGAGCTGTCGACGTAGGCCTTGCCGTCTTCGATGAGTTTTTCCGCGTACTCGTACAGCTTCTCGAAATAGTCCGACGCGAAGAACAATCCGTTGTTGTCACCACCGCTCCAGGTGAACCCCAGCCAGCGCACGTCTTCCTGGATGGATTCGGCGTACTTGATGTCTTCACCGGTGGGGTTGGTGTCGTCGAAACGCAGATGACACTCGCCGCCATGCTCCTCGGCGACGCCGAAATCGACACAGATGGCCTTGGCGTGCCCGATGTGCAGGTACCCGTTGGGCTCCGGCGGAAAACGGGTCACCACACGCCCCCCGTACTTCCCGCTCCTGACATCGTCGGCAATCATCGTCCGGATGAAATCAACCGCCGGGGTGTTCTTGGGTTGGTTCATGCTACGAAGATAGCCGCGGCATGCCGCTCGATGTAATCGGCAGAGAGCCGCGTCCGGTTACTCCACCCAGTCCACGGCCCCGTCGGCCCGAACGCTGGGACGTCTGGCCTGACTCGACGGACGTCCACCAGGCGCTCCGTTGGAGGCGGCGGCCGACAAGGGCCGGATGACGCACTGGTATCCGAGCACGCTCCCGTTGCCGGCATGGCGTAGCGTGGCAGAGAGCAGGCCCCTGAGTGGTCGCCCGTCTTTCGATTTGAAGTCCATTTCCAGATCGACGATGAACTCCTTCTCATCCACGCCGCGCTGGAAGCTCAGAATGTCGTCGACGCGTTGATAGAGCTCCTTGGCCTGGAGCCCCAGGAGCTCCTCTCGGGTGTATCCGAAGAAGTCCAGGGCGGCGCCGTTGAGGTCCGAGATCGTCCCGTCGCGCTGGGTAACGTAGACGGCGTCGTGGGAAAAATCTAACAGGTTGCGGTATTTCTCTTCGCCCTCGAGCATCGCGTCCTCGAGTTGCTGCCGTGCGTTGACGTCTCGGGCGATCACCAGCGTGTATTCCCGGTCTCCCAGCTTGCGCCGGGCGATGGCCACCTCGACGGGGAACGATGTACCGTTGCGCCTCCGCAACACGCCTTGGCGCAGGGATTGCCGCTGGGCCAGTTGGCGCGTATCGGCGACGTGGGCCATCTCGTCAGCGCCCGGCGAGTCGACGGGAAATTCCAGGTCGAGATCGCTGGTTTTCATGGCCAGCAGCTTGTCCCGGCTGTAGCCGAGCCAGCGGCACGCCGTTTCGTTGGCGTCGATGAACTTGCCCGTGGCGGGATCCGTGATGAAGATCGCCTCGCCGGCCTGATCCAGGACCTGGCGGAATCGGTCCTTTTCCCGCTCGCGGCGATCGGCCTGATATGCCTGAACTGCGAGCTCCTCGGAGAGCTCGGCCACCCGGTGCTGGTATTGCACGAGGGATGACTCGACTTCTTTGACGCGATTGGCGTGCTTGGCGACGTTGGTGGCCGTGGCGAGGCGTTCCTGGACCGCCTGGAGCTCGCCCGCCTCGAGCTTCTTGTCGCGCTCCGCGAGTTGAGCCGTCAGGTTCCTGACCTGCTTGGTGAGAAACTCGATCTGCTCCTTCTCACCGCTCTTGTACAGGCGGATGTCGTCGCGCTCCCGGTCGTGCTCGGCAAGCGTGGCCCCCACCCGGGCCACGTCGGCCCGCAGCTGCTCGACCTCCGACTTGAGTGCGTCGCGCTCTTGGCGGAGCTGTCGCTCGGGAACCCGCTTCCATCCGATACCCACCCGCTAACACCTCCGTGATGCTCGGTTGAGGAACCGTCGGTCGGGATGACCTTCGGTCCGAGAAGCAAGACCCGTGCCCGATCAGAACTCTCTAAGTTACTGCAATATAATGGGTTACGAGAATCGCTCCGGCAGATACCACAGATCTTTGCGCATACCCTTGCATATAGCCGTAGGGCCCGCCATCCGCCGTGACCGCGAGCACCCCCGGAAGAATGGCGGAAGGGGACCTAATGTAGTGTCTCGAACGGATTTAGGGGACTCCAATTACGAAATGCTGTACAATATGTAGACAACGGAGGTCCCCAGATCATACGTCGCGCTGCCGGGTATGCTCTGGTATGGAACGAACCAGAGAGTCTGCGCTTGGTGTGTCGGAGCTCACTCCGAGCCGCCCACCTTGCCACGAGATTTGAAGCGTGACCGTACAACAACCTGCATCAGTTCCGTATCCACGCCGCTCGAGACTGCGGCGACTGCGGCGGTATTTCCTCGTCGGTCTGGTGGTGATCGCACCGGTTGGGCTCACCGGCTTCGTTCTCACCTGGTTCTTCCAACGCATCGACGGAATCCTAGGGGTGCCCCTGCAGAACTGGATCGGCTTTGCGATTCCGGGCCTGGGGATCTTGCTCCTGGTGGCGTTCCTGATCCTGGTGGGATGGCTGGTGCATCTGGCGGCCGGCCGCCAGTTGTTGCTTTGGTGGAATCGCCAGCTGTCTCGCTTTCCCGTGGCGGGACGGATCTACCACGCGGTCAGCCAGATCGTGCAGTCGGTGGTGGGCGGCCGGCGTCAGGTTTTCCTGCGCACGGTCCTCATCCCCTACCCCACCGACGGCGTGTGGGCGGTCGCGTTCGTGACCAACGACGAAGCGCCCCAGATGTCGCGGTACGTGGGGGAGCCCTGCGTGAACGTCTTCGTGCCGACCACGCCCAACCCCACGTCGGGGTTCATGCTGGTGGTACCAAAGGACCGGCTCATCGAGACCCCTGAAGTTTCCATCGAAGAGGCGATGAAGCTGATCATTTCCGCCGGCTCTGTGAGTCCCTCCGATCAAGAAGCGGCGACAGGACGTGGACTGGACGTCGAGTCTCTGCTCACCGAAACACGCGATTGAGGGACGGGTGCCGACGGCGAATGTAATCAGCCCACGAGCATCTCGACATCGTGGATCTCTACGTTTCCCGTGCACAGGGGGCTGATCGTCTCGATGCTGTAGCCTGAGGCCTCGACGAACCCGAGGAACGGGCAGAAGGACGACGAGGGGTCGCTCAAGAAGAATCGATAGAGGAACGAGATCTCGTAGTTTCCCGCCGCGTCGGTCGTAGCGGCCCCAAACTCTTCGTTCGTGAACGTCACGAGGATCTCGATGGTAGCGCCCTCGATGGGCAGACCGGTTGCGCCGTCGGTCACGGTGCCTTCCAGCTGCACCATCATCTCGACGGGTTGCTCGGTCGTGGTTACGGTGTTGCATCCCACCAATGCAAGTAGGGCGGCCAACCCGGCTCCAACCATGCGACCAGACATTCTACGCGCCCGAGACGGTGGCGTTCGGGAGATAGATTGCGGCATCCGGTCTTCCTTTGTACGGACTATCGTCAAGGTGTCACCGGTGTCAGCTGGAAATCGAACGTCTCCCGTTCACCGGTGCACATCAGATCGGCTGTCCCCTCCTCATACCCTATCGAGTTCACGGCAATGAAGAACGGACAAAACGGTAGGTTCTCCCCCGGAAAGATCCGGTAGATGAACGAGAACACATAAACTCCATCTGCGTCGGTGGTCACGTCTCCGAACACCGTCGAGCTCTCCGTTGCGATCACCTCGACCAACGCGGCCTCGATTGGATCGCCGGTGTCGCTCGCCGTGACCGTACCGGTGACCTCAACGGCGATCTCCCGGGGTGGCTCGCTGGTGGTCACGCTGCTGCATCCCGCCGAGGCGGCTACAGCGAGGAAACCGGCGTGCAACAGTAGGGATCGCATGGTGCTCTCCGCGGACGGGGAGTGCAAAACTAACTGGGCGTCTGGCGGGACGGTAGGGAGGGGCGCGGGCCCGGGCAACCGCAGCCGCTTCGAAAACCGGGATTAGCTCCCTGTGAAACTCGATTCATCTGACGTGCGCCGCGAACGACTCTAGCTCGCGGCCTTCGCATTGCGTTGGAGCTCATAGTAATGCGTACCCCATTTGCACAGGGCGTGGAGGATTGGCTCGATCGTTTTTCCGATTGGCGTCAAAGCATACTCGACCTTTGGTGGGACTTGAGCGTACACTTTCCGAGCGATGAGGCCGTCGGCCTCGAGTTCCCGTAGCTGCTGTGTCAACACCTTCTGGGTGATACCCTCGTTCGCACGCTTCAACTCGGCGAATCGCATGGTCCCGCCGTCAAAGAGATTTGAAAGCAACAGTACCTTCCACTTGCCCCCGATGATGTCAAACGTGTATTCCACCGCACAGTGCAATTCGTTCAATGGTGTAGGCTCTGCCATGCTTTGGCTCCGGTATCCTGTAGGTAACCAAGTTACTCGTCGGTCAGTACTGCACATCGAAGTGCGTTCTTGTAGCACCCTCCATACAAGTTTATCCCTTCTCTCACAATGAGGGAAGACGTCCTGCTATATCGCACGCGACGCGACACGCCAAAGATTCGGGAAGCGATTCGTCCGTTACCCTGTAGTTTCTTCCTCCACATTCGGATGGCCAAGGGAGACATGAGAAATTCGATTCTCCAACTCTTGATAATCGTCAGTTCGGCAGGCGTTCTTGCTACATGCGCACCGCGAGTTTCTGAAGACGCAATGCAGACAATACCGGTCGTTACCAAGCTGCGCATCCAAGTACGCAACCTCGGATGGGCCGATGTGCGCGTCTACGCAGTGCGAAACGGCGTCGGGCAGCGCCTCGGGCTGGTCACACACATGAACAGCCAAACTTTTTGGCTGTCACGGAACCTGATCGACCACAGCACGGTGCAACTCCGGCTCGCACCGGTTGGAACGTTCCGGTCTTACACCCTCGATCCAATTTTGGTGGGACCCGAACAGGGCGTACATGTAACGGTGCTTGAACGGCCGGAGCAATCGATTGTATTTGTCCGACGTGACCCGGAATCCACAAGGGTGGGCATCCGGCGCTTCTAACCGCGCAGCGCTGGGTGAGACGGCCCCCGCGCTGCCTGCAGGGCACTTCTACGAGAAGTTACGGACGAGATGAGGAGCTACGTCATCGGATCGGATACATGTCCAACGCTAGACCGTCGAGGTAGGCGATCCGGTTCGGAATTGCTTGCAATATGGTGGTTGCCAACGACTGTGAAATCCGGTCTGACCGGTAGCGGATGGCCAGGTAGAGCACAAAGGTCTCAGCAAGATCCTCGCGAGTTGGAAAATCCCGGGCATAGCTGGAAATGAACGTGCCATCGGCCAACTGGGCCGCGAGCCATCCGGGAGCAGAGGCATGGGCCGAGTCAAGCGAGGTGTGTACGGCCTCGTGCACGAGTGTTTCCTCGAGGATACCGTCCGCCACGTAGAGATCGGCCTGGCCAACGTGAATGAGCAAGTTGTTGTTCCCGCCTCCGAACGGCTCCGTACCCTTGTGGATCCAAACCGTCTCCACGTCGTTGCGAAGCGCGGTTGGCAAGCGACCGATCACCTCGGCGTACTTCTCCGCTTCCACTCGCGCGGCGTCCGAGCCGCCGAATTCGGGA
>JAPULZ010000066.1 GCA_027294455.1 Gemmatimonadota bacterium | reverse complement strand
GCGCGAAATCCTCATGGTCGAAGTCGATTTCAATGAAGGTGGTGAGGGCGGCGGCGAACCGGCGCACCTCGTCGGGCGCTTTGCTCTTCAGTTCCTCCGCGCCGCGGGGGAACTCCTCAAACGGCCAAACCACGAACCATGACGGCGTCACGCCGCCGGTGTTCTCTCTACGAAGCAGCCCCTTTTCCACGAGGGACGCTCGCCAGCGTCGCACCGACCTCGCGTTGGTTCCGAGGTGATCCGCTATGTACTGGGCCGAGGCCCAACACCCACCGTCCACGGTCCGGTCAAGCCACAGCATGAAGCGCAGTACGGCCTTCTCGGGCCAACTCAGCGCCTTGGCGTCCACACACTCAACGACTCGGTCCATCATCCGGCGTATCTCTGGGGGTAGAATATCCGGGTTCCATGGGAGGTTCACACTCTCCACCCGATTTGTTAGATTCACGGTGTCCAGTTTCTCCTTGTAGTTGGTGCCGCCTCCGGCGTTCGTCGCGCTGGGGGCGGTTTCGTTTGTGTCCCATTGTCGTGGGACATATCGTGGGACTTTAGGGAAGTTTGGTGCGGGAATGGACGGGAACGGTACCGCTATTCCTCTATAGTGCGCGGCCACCGTACCGACTACTAGGCTGCTCCCCTTCCTTCCAGGCCCTCGGGGCGGCATCTTTTGCGCCTCTGCCTTCTACGCTTCGTGCTTTACCTGCCCGAGGGTTCAATGCGCGCATCGATTCGTCTCACCTCGCTCGCCGTTTTTCTCCCGCTCGCCCTCCACGCACAATCCCGCACCGTGTCCGATGCCGTCAGGCCGTTTGTCAGCGTCGAGGCGGATCTCGTCGCTCTCACGCACGTGCGTCTGGTGGATGGAACGGGCGCCGCCCCGCGGAGCGATCAAACGATCGTCATCGACGGCGAGGGGATCATCGCCGTGGGGAACGCGGGCGATGTGCGGATTCCAGCGGGTGCCGAAGAGATCGACCTCAGCGGGCACACGGTCATTCCCGGGATCATCGGGCTCCACGACCATATGTACTACTCGTCGGTGGGTGGCTCGATGAAGTTCATGCCGTTCAGCTATCCGCGTCTGTTTCTGGGTAACGGCGTGACGACGATCCGGACGACGGGCAGCGTCGCCACGTACGACGAGCTGAATCTTCGTGCCGTCATCGAACGGGGCGAGGCCATCGGTCCGGAGATCTACGTGACGGGCCCGTACCTCCAGGGCGGCGATCTCTCGGGGCTGCGGATGCACCCCGTTGCAGGGCCGGAAGACGCACGGCGCATGGTGCGGTATTGGGCCGAGGAGGGGGTCGGCTGGTTCAAGGCGTACAACCAGATCTCCCGTGCCGAGCTAGGAGCCGCCATCGACGAAGCGCACAAGCACGGCGTCAAGGTCACTGCCCACCTCTGTTCCGTGGGGTTCCGGGAGGCGGTGGCTCTGGGAATCGACAACCTCGAGCACGGGTTGCTCACCAACTCCGAGTACTGGCCCGGTAAGCAGCCGGATGCATGTCCCGCCGTTCCGTCCACCGCCATGTATGGCGAGCTGGATGTCGCGAGCGACGCCGTGCAGCAGACGATCAGGGAAATGGTGGCGAACGACGTTTCCATGACGTCCACGTTGGCCGTGATGGAGCTGTCGTCACCCAGCCGCGTTCCCGTCGATCAACGCGTCCTCGATGCGCTTTTCCCGGCCGCGCGAGCGTCGGTGAGCAACTACTACGAGCAGGGGCGAACCTCGGACGACGAAATGTCCGTGCGCGTGCTACAGAAGGCGATGCAGTTCGAGCGGGATTTCGTCCGGGCCGGTGGGTTGTTGGGCGCGGGATCGGACCCGTGCTGTGTCAGTGCCATGGCGGGATTTGCCGATCAGCGCAACTACGAACTGTTGCTGGAAGCGGGGTTCCTTCCCGAGACCGCCGTGCAGATCATGACGCTGAACGGGGCCAGAATCCTCGGCGCGGGCGATCGCATCGGATCGATCGAGCCGGGGAAACAGGCGGATCTCGTGGTCATCCGCGGAGACCCGACGACCACGCCGGGCGACATCCGCAATGTCGTGACCGTGTTCCGCCGAGGGATCGGTTTCGATTCGGCGAAGTTGATCGAGTCGGTGAACGGTCAGGTCGGGATTCGCTGATGACGCTCAGTTTTCGCGTCGCAGGGTCAAGAACTCGCTGGAGATGATCGTCGGCTGGTCGGCGTAGACCTCGATCTCCTCGGTGCGCGCGGCATACCCCGGGTGACTGATCACGATCAGATGTGTCCCCGGTGTGAGACCTTCGAACCGAAAGACGCCGGTCCGGTCGGCAACGCTGGAGTCGGTCGTTCCCACGATCGTGACCACCCCACCGGGAATCAGCTCTCCGGTGCTCGCGTCGGTGATGGCGCCGGTGACGAGCGTGGACAGCTCCCGGTTCGGGCGTAACACCAGGTCATGACGCCAGATCTTCGCACCGGTCTGAAATGATTCGTCACCGACCTCGATCCAGGTCGGCTCGAAGGCCACCCGCACCAGCTCGCTGCGGCTGTCGCCGGTGACGGCATGGACCATGGTGGGGCGGGTCGTTTGCAGGCCGCACAGGGTGTAGTGGCCGCGGGCATCGGTTCTGTCAACGTCCTGCATGTTGCGGAACTGGATGGGTGGGGAGACGTTTTGGATGCGCTGCCATGATGCCGCGACCTGGACGCCGGGAGCGATGTCGCCGCCGAAATGCCGGACCCATCCAACCAGGATGCGGTTGTACGCGCCGGTGGGATGGTTGGGACACAAGTCCTCCATGATGTCTTCCATCGGAGGCATTTGCAGCGTCAGATCGATGGTGCTGTTGCGGGCGAGCTCCACTTCGCGGACCGGCAGCAGGACCCCCCACGACTCGGTGCGCGGATGCGTGAGTGTCACGGTGTATTCGCCGTCCAGCGGAGCGCCGATACGGAAGCGGCCGTCCTGGTCGGTGGTGTCGGCGAACCAGGTGTCGGCGATCTCGACGACGGCGCCTGCGATGGGTACCGGGTCTCCGTGGAGGTGATCCATCACGACACCGGTCAACTCGGCCAGCGGCGCTTGGTAGGCCACGCTGCCGTCGGTGTTCGTGATCGTGAGTACCTCACCACCCACATCCCGGATCTGGTCCGCGACCCGCCGGGGCTCTCGATCGAACGCGCTCACCCGTTCTTCGCGAAACTCCGTGGGAATGCTGATCACCCACTGGCGCACGATCCATGCGCCGGAGGGTAGCGGCATGAACTCGAGGGTGCCCCCCGCCGTGGTGGTGGAGCGCAGGTCCCGGGGCAGGTTGGCGTACTCGTATTCCAGGGAACGCAGCTCGGACCGTTCACGGTCCAGCCACAGGACGCCCCGCACGTCGGGAAGGCGGCGGCTGGGCACCGGCTCGAACGCGAGCCCGATGAGCTCGTCCCGGTCGTCGTGGTTTCGCAGCCGGAAGCAGTGTGTCCCGAGGAATCCCTCGTCCTGCAGTACCTGGGCGTCGGGCGCGAAGTAGCTGATGCCCTCGCCGTCCCTGGTGATATATCCCGTTTGCAGCAGCGCGGCCGGATCGCGGCTCACGAACGGGGAGCTCGTGTTGCCGATGGAGGGCGAGTGTGTCTCGCGGAGCACGCGCCGGCGCCGGGTCGTGGAAGTGCGCCGGTAGACGTTGCTCACGATATGAAAGAGCTCGCGCGACGCCGTCCACGAGGCGGCCGCGAGGGCCTTGCGCGCTTCTTCCCACACCACGGCGGTACGCTCGTCTTCACTGGGGCGCACACGGCATTCGGTGGCTTCCCGCACCTCGATGGCGGTGAGAGGTGTCGGGAGGGCGCCCACCCAGAGGGTGAGTTCCGTGGCGGCCGCGCTCGCGGCATCGAACGGGTCGGACTGCGCGACGCCGAAGCCGATGCGCTCGGACCGCAGGCGGAAGGGCCCCCGTTGCCGCGGCGTGATGGTGAAGCTGAAGCGGCCGTCGAAGGCGGTGAGGGCCCGGGCGAGCTCCTTGCCGTCGCCGTCGATCAACACCACGAATCCGGTGCCCACCGGACTCCGCGTGATGCTGTCGACCACCTGACCGCGAACCACCTGTGCTTGCAGCCCGGACGTGACGGCTCCGAAGGCCGCGACGTGGGCCAGGAGGAGTATTGCGGTGCGTGTGAGCGCTCTATGCATGGAGGGACATATCTATGCGGTTCATGGGTTGCGCGACTTGCCTGGGACTCTAGCACCGACTAATGGTTTGCAATACCCCGTAGGGGGTCTGGAGATTCAGGTGGACCGGCGGATCCTGGCCGGCAAAACGGGAGTATCGTATTATGACTGGCGGATCTCCACGCCAACGCAGGGCTCGCGGAGCCCGGTTCGTAGTCCGCGCAATCAAGACGCCAAACGTAGGAGGTACCCATGAAGCCCGCCGCCAAGGTCACTACGATTTTTCTGGGCATGGTTGCCGTGCTGCACGTGGCCCGACTCCTCTTCCAGGTCGAGGTCACCGCGGGCAGCACCACCATCCCGATGTGGGCAAGTTTGTTCGCCGTGCTTGGCCCCAGCGCCCTCGCCATGTGGCTGTGGCGAGAGCAACGCGGGTAGGGCACTCCGAATGAAGGTCCTCGTATTCGGCGCCACGGGCATGATCGGATCCGGCGTCCTCAAGGAATGCTTGCAGGACGATAGGGTGACCGCCGTGCTTGCCGTGGGGCGGAGTAGCTGTGGTGTGACGCACGACAAACTACGCGAGATCATCCACCGCGACCTGTTCGAATACGTCACGATCAAGGAGGAGCTGCGAGGCTACGACGCCTGTTTCTTCTGTCTGGGCGTGTCGGCGCTGGGCAAAAGCGAAGAGGAGTATCGCCGCTTGACATACGACCTCACGCTGGCCGCCGCGCAAGCGCTGCTCGAGCTGAACCCCGAGATGACGTTCTGTTATGTGTCGGGAGAAGGCGCGGACAGCACGGAACAGGGCCGTGTTATGTGGGCCCGCGTCAAGGGCAAGATCGAGAACGAGCTCACGCGGATGCCCTTCAAGGCCGCGCTCATGTTTCGACCCGCGTACATTCAGCCCGTGAAGGGGGTCCGGTCAAGGACGCCGCACTACCGCGCGCCATATGCGGTCTTCGCGCCGCTATATCCGATATTGCGGCGATTCTTCCCGAAGTACGTGACCACCACCGAGAGCATCGGCCGGGCCATGATTCGAGCCGCGGAGGATGGGCAGTCGAACCGTGTGCTCGCTTCCAGTGATATCAACGCGCTGGCGGCGAGTGGGGGTCAACCATGAGGTGGGCGCTCGGCGCCAACCAACGTTGAACGTGACTCTCACCGAGGGGACAAGGCGGCCATCATGAAACATCGTCATTTGATCGTTCTGACCATCGCCGTGGCCATAGCCGGCGCGTGCGGAGAGCGAGCCGAGCCCGCCGACCCCGAGAACCTGCTCGTGTCGGAGGAGGAACCGGGCCTGCTGGA
>JAPULZ010000065.1 GCA_027294455.1 Gemmatimonadota bacterium | reverse complement strand
GATTGCGCTCGTCGGCCTTACTCCGGTGTCAGGGCCGCCACCGGCTCGACCCTGGTGATGCGACGGGCCGGCACGAAGCTCGCCAGGAGCCCGATGACCGCCAAGGTCGCCACCACCGTGCCGAACACTACAGGGTCACGTGCATTCACCTCGAAGAGTACGAGCTGCAGCGGACCGGCCGCAGCGACTGCCAGGCCGAGTCCGACTCCCAAACCGATCAACAACTGCACCACACCCTTTCTCATTACCAAGCCCACTAGCTGCGACGCGCCCGCCCCGAGAGCCATCCGGATACCCATCTCGTGGGTGCGGCGCGCCACCGCAAACGACATGACACCGTAGAGCCCTACCGCTGCCAGGAAGAGCGCGGCGGCCCCGAACGCCATGAACAACATGCCGAACACGCGATAGAACCATGTCAGGCTCTCGATCACATCATCCATTGCCAGCACATCGAAGGTCGGCAGGTTGGGGTCGATCGACATCACCGCTGCCCGCACGTCTGGGGTCTTGGCCGTCGGCGGGCCCTGGGTACGGAGGGCGATACTCACGAAGTTGGCCACGCCGCTCTGGGCGATGGGGATGTAAAACCCAGCCGGGCTCTCATCGTTGTTCGCAAATCCTTCCATGTACATGTCGGGCACCATGCCGACCACGGTCAACCATTCGGCGTTCATATCCCGCCTTCCCATCCGGATGCGGCGCCCCATGGCGTCTCCGTCGGGGAAGAAGGTCCGAGCGAAGGTCGCGTTGACCACTGCAACGGGCAGGACTCCGCGTCGGTCGGCGACGCGGAACGCGCGCCCCTGGAGGACCTCCGTCTGGAAGGTCTGGAAATAGCCGGGGGTGACGATTCCCTCTCGGGCCAGGGGGAAATCCGCATCCACCTCGTAGGTCCCCCCCGCCACCTCGAACACGCGTGTCCCATTTCCCGACGCCGGCAGTCCGTCCGACAAGGTTGCCGCCTCAACCCCGGGAATGGCCTCCAGCCTGGGTAGCAGTGCCGCGTAGAATTGCAGCCGGCTCGTCGTATCGGGGTATTCGAGCAACGGTAGGTTGATGCGGGCGGTGAAGATGTTCTCGGTCGTGAACGGTAGATCGACCGTCTTCAGTCGAGCAACGCTGTTGATCATGAGGCCGGCGGCGATCAACAATCCGCACGATACCGCAACCTCGGCGACCACCAGCGCTCCCGAGACCTTGCTCGTGCGGAAACTCGACGAGCCTCGACCCTCGTCCTTCAACGCCTCGTTGATGTTGGTGCCGGACGCCTGGAGCGCCGGTACGAGGCCTGACGCCACCGCTGCCAGTGACGTGGCGGCGACGACAAAGAGCAGGCCCCGAAGATCGAGGCCGAACGTCATCCAGAAGGGCGGAGGGTCCACGGCGATCGCCGTCTCGAACCACACCGTACCGGCGTACGCCAGGCCGATGCCCAAGGCCCCTCCGGCCAGGGCGAGAACCAACACCTCGCTCATCATCTGTTGGATAAGGCGGCCGCGACTTGCGCCTAGGGCCGTGCGGACCGCCACCTCCCGAGTGCGGACCGATGCGCGGGCAAGCAAGAGGTTGGCCACATTCACGCAGGCGATCACCAACACGCCGATGGCTGCCCCTAACATGGTGTACAACAGGGCGTGAATTTCCGGCCCAACGAAGCGCTCCGTGAACGGCCGCACGGTCACTGTGATCCCCTCGTTGCTCTCCGGAAATTCGTCCGCGATTCGGGAGGCGATCGTGGCCATCTGCGCCTTTGCCTCATCCACGGAGACGGAGGGCCTCAGGCGAGCGACGACAGGGTATCGCGGGCCCTGCGCTCGATCGGTAATCGATGGATCCACCTCCAGCGGCAGCCAGATCCGTTGACGCTCGGGAAACGCGAAGCCCTCGGGCATCACTCCCACAATCGTGCGCATCTCCCCGTTGGCCCTGACCGTCTGGCCCAGGACATCCCGCGCGCCATCAAACCGCTCCTGCCACACGTCGTAGCCGATAATGATCACCGGATCGGCGCCGGGTCGGTCCTCGCCCTCACGGAATCCCCGGCCGAGAATCGGCTGCACATTCAGGGCATCGAACATCTGGGCCGAGAAGAGGCCACCCAGGAAGCGCTCCGGCTGGCCTTCGGTTTCGGACAGATTCACCGGTGCCCCACGGAAGACCGCCATGCTTTCGAAGACCGTCTGCTGCCCCTGCCAGTCCAGAAACTCGGGAACGGCCACGCCCATGGATTGGATGTTCTCTGAGGGCTTGCTGCGATCGACCCACATGATGCGGTCGGAGTCCTCGAATGGCAGTCCCCGGAACAGCGCACCGTTGATGATACTGAAGACCGTGGCGGTGAGCCCGATGCCCAACCCGAACGTGACCACCGAGATAATCGAAATGCTCGGGTGCTTGACGAGCATCCGGACGCCGAAGCGGAGGTCCTTGAACAGCCTATCCATGACGGCTCCCAGTATCGCTGAGGCAGTATCGACCATTCAGCCTGCTGTACCCGGCTGCCGGCCAGACGAACTCATATCGCTCTACGGTCGGGGAGAGGGACGGTTTCAGGGTGGCGCGCTACGGAGCTCACCGGGAGATCCTTCTCCGTCCCTGGGCTCGGGCGCTCATGGGTCGGAGCAGGGGAACACACTCTTTCTCAATGGCACTTTGGTTTTTGAACACGTGCGCGGGTCCCGCCGGCCGGTGGACGAGGCAGCCGCGTTGTCCTTACCAGGTGCGCGGAAGATCGGTATCTTGACGTGTGACTTCCCCTTGCCAGGAGACTCCAATGCCGCGCCTCACGCTTACCCTCCTAGTGACAGTCGCCGCGCTCCCCGCTGCCGCACGTGCACAAGATGTGGACCGGGAGGAAGTGATTCGTAGTGCGCTCTCGGCAGGTCCGGCGTCCATCACGAACGACGCCGCCGTCATGGACTGGGACCTGAACGAAGTTCGGGCCGGGACCAATGGGTGGACCTGTCTCCCCGACCGAGCTGGCACCGAGGGCAACGATCCATGGTGCGTAAACGCACCCTGGTTGGATTTCCTGAGGGCGTACATCGGTCAGACCGAGCCCACGTACACCGAGGTCGGATTCGCATACATGCTGATGGGCGACAGC